>JAJYDK010000028.1 GCA_021777555.1 Pseudomonadota bacterium
AGAGCGCGGTGTCCCTGACTGGCGTCGGCGGCAGCGGCTTCAAGTCAAACACTGCGATCGGTGTCGGTGGCAGTGGCTTCAGGTCGAAGGCGGCAATTGGCGTCGGCGGCAGCGGCTTCACGACGAACGCCGCGATCGGCGTCGGTGGTAGCGGCTTCAAGTCAAGCACTGCGATCGGTGTCGGTGGCAGTGGCTTCAAGTCGAAGGCGGCAATTGGCGTCGGCGGGAGTGGCCTGAAGTGAACATACCCTCCGGCATCTGCGGCAACGGCTGATCGCTGATTGATCAACGGAAGCCGGCGTTTGCGACGCAAACGCCGGCTTTTGCTTATCTCATTGAGTCGTATCGGCCCGCAATTCCTTGCGGAGTATCTTGCCCACGTTGCTCTTGGGCAGTTCTCGCCTGAAATAAACGAACTTCGGCACCTTGTAGCCGGCAAGTGACTTGCGGCAGTGCTCGATGATGTCCTTTTCGGTGACGTTGGGATCCTTCAGCACCACGTACAGCGCGACCACCTCGCCGGAGTGCGGATCCTGGTGCGCCACGGCGGCAGCCTCCAGGACCCCGGGATGGGTCACCGCAACCTCCTCCACTTCGTTGGGATAGACGTTGAACCCTGACACCAGGATCAGGTCCTTCTTGCGATCCTGCAGGTACACGTAGCCGCGCGCATCGACGTAGCCGACATCGCCCGTGCGCAGCCAGCCATCGGGCAACATGACCTTCGCGGTCTCATCGGGACGGTTCCAGTAGCCGCGCATCACCTGCGGCCCGCGAACGCAGACTTCGCCGCTCTCGCCGATGGGCAGATCGTTCCCCGCATCGTCCTTGACCGCGATGTCGGTGGACGGGACGGGCAGCCCGACCGAGCCGTTGAAATCCTCGCCCAGGGGGTTGATCGCAACCGCCGGGGAGGTCTCGGTGAGGCCCCAGGCCTGAGTCAGGATGTTGCCCGTGACCTCTTTCCAGCGCGCCGCCACGGAGGCCTGGACCGCCATGCCGCCGCCCAGGGTGATCTTCAGGTGGCTGAAATCCACCTTCTCGAAGCCCGGGGTGTGCAGCAGTGCGTTGAACAGGGTGTTGACACCGCTGAAGTATTCGAATGGATGCCGCTTCATCTCCGCCACGAGGGCCGGAAAGTCCCGCGCATTGATGATCAGCACGTTCTTCCAGCCGAGATAGGCGAACAGCAGGCAATTCGCCGTGAGCGCGAACACGTGATAGAGCGGTATCGCGGTGATCAGCACCCCGGGCTCACTGGAGAAGTGCGGGCCGAGCCAGGCCTCGGCCTGAAACATGTTGGCGCAGAGGTTGCCGTGCGTGAGCATCGCCCCTTTGGCGACACCGGTCGTCCCGCCGGTGTACTGCAGGAAGGCGATGTCCTCCGGGCCGATCTCGGGGGGCCGGAACGTCAGCTGACGGCCGGCATGCACCGCGTCGCGGAAGGATTCGCCATCCGGAATGTGCCACGGCGGCACCTGCTTGCGCCGGTGACGAACGATGTAATTGATGACCCAGGACTTGGGGAACGGAAGGAAGTCCCCGACCGCCGTCACGAGGATCTTCTTCAGCGCGCAGTGCGGCGCCACCTGCGCCACCACATGGGCGAAGTTCTCCAGCACGACGATCGCAGCCGCGCCCGAATCGATCAGCTGGTGCTCGAGCTCGCGGCCGGTATACAGGGGATTGGTGTTGACGACGATGAGACCGGCGCGCAGGGCGCCGAACAGCGCAATCGGATACTGCAGCGTGTTGGGCAGCATGAGGGCGATGCGATCGCCCTTGGCAAGGCCGGCCGCCTGCAGCCATGCCGCGAACGCTTGCGAAAGCTCATCCAGCTGTGCATACGTGAGCACCCTGCCGAACTGCTCATACGCCGGGCGATCCCTGTATGTCGAGCAGGCGTGGCTCAGAAGCTGCGCCAGCGAGGTGAGCCGCCCGGTCTCGATCTCGGCCGGCACGCCCGCGGGATAGGACTTCAACCAGATGCGGTTCATCAGCTCATCGTCCCCTCGAAGTTCGCACGTTCGGCGGGATTCCCCCGCTGGCGGAGCCGACGCGGGTCCGGTCAGTTTAGCTCGCTGCGTCGGTGGGCGGAATGTGGCCGCCGACCGTCAACGGCTATTCGCCGGCGGCATTGCGCCGCGGCGCGCCGTCGCCCAGGAAATACTCGATCTTGTCGCGGTAGGTGCGGGACAGCTTCAATTCCTGGCCTCCGTCCAGAGTCAGGAAATATTCCCCGTTCATGTGCGCCCGCAGGCTCTTGACGAAGCGCAGATTCACGATGGTGGAGCGGTGGACGCGCTGGAAGAGCCTGGCGTCGAGGATTTCCTCGAGCTCCTTCATCGTGCCGCGCAGGATGTGCGTATCCCCTTCGGCGTGAACGCACATGTAGTCGCCCGCCGCGTCGATCCATTGGATCGATGCGACGGGCACGCGCACCGTGTGACGGCCCTGGCGGATGGGCAGGATCTGCGGGTAGCGCGAGTCGAGCGCCGCATCGCCCTGGGCCAGCAGGGTCTCGATTTCGAGCTCCCCTGAGCCGGTGATTTCCGCCACCACCGCCATCAGCTTGTCCCGCTGATCGACCGCGTGGCGGGCGAGCACGCCCTGCCGCACACGCTCGAGCGTCACCTCGAAGCGCCGCTCGTCGATCGGCTTGAGCAGATAGTCGACGGCCTGCGCCTCGAAAGCCCGCAGAGCGTATTGATCGTACGCGGTCACGAACACCACCAGGGGCATATCCTCCTGGGGTATTTGCGCCAGCACCTCGAAGCCCGAGAGCGTGGGCATCTGGATATCGAGAAACACCAGATCGGGCCGCTCCTGCTGGATGACACGCACGGCGTCCCGGCCATTGCCGCATTCGGCGACCACCTCGAAATCCGCAGTGGCGCGCAGGCGCAGCAGGATGCCGCGCCTGGAGAGCGCCTCGTCGTCGACGATGACGGTCTTGATCTTCATAAGTGCCAAGGCCGCGGGGTCGGATGCCGGCCGCGGACCCTGAATCGTACCTTAATTTGCGCCGTCCGCCGCCGCGTCAGCCGACGCTGGACTGGGCCAAGCGCCCGATCGGGATGGGGCGCGCCAGGATCGGACCCTGGGCGAAGTCGCAGCCGACCGCGGTCAGCCACCGCACGGCGAGCTGTGTATCGAGGTGCTGCGCCGCGCAATGGATGCCGAGCACCTTCACCGCCTGCACGATCGCAACCACCAGGGCCTGTGAGAGCTTGTCCTTCATGACCGCTGCGGTCAGCCGCGAATCGATTTTCACCAGGCGCACGGCCTTGGAACGCAACAGCGGCACCACCGCGGAATCGAACGAGAAGCCGTCGACGACGACGAAACATCCCAGCCGCTCGCAGCCACTGATGAAGCGCTCGACGTGGGCTCGCCGCTGTGTGCACAACGGTTCGGCGATCTCGAACCCCACGGTGTCGGCGGAGATGCCGCTCTTCTCGAGCTGCACGGCGAGGTGGCGCAGGAACCGGTCATCCTCCAGCGTGGCGATGGAAAGATTGAGCGTGAAACTGGTTGGCTCCTGCGCCCAGGCGGAGCGATGCGCTGCGAGCCAGGAAAGCAGCCGTTCGACGGCCATGACATCGAGGGTGGCCGGGTCGCGGTTCTGGCGCGGGGTCCCCCGGGGCAGCACTTCGAACCGGCGCATTCTGCCACCGGCGCGCAATTTGACGAAGGGCAGCACCTCCAG
Organism: Pseudomonadota bacterium; assembly: GCA_021777555.1. GTDB lineage: Bacteria > Pseudomonadota > Gammaproteobacteria > Steroidobacterales > Steroidobacteraceae > 13-2-20CM-66-19. The sequence goes on from JAJYDK010000028.1 coordinate 3,710, forward strand.
GGCCACGATCACCTCGGACGAGGCCGCGCCCTGGACCGGCGCGGAGTGGGCAGACGTGAGCGAAGACTCGGCCGCGCCTCGCGCCTCAACGGCGGACGGGGGGGCAGCTGGCGCGGCGGGCGATGCGACGGCGGCCTCCGCGACCGGCTCCGGCGCCTCGAGCTCCAGCGACAGGCCTCCCACCTCCAGCATCTCCTGCACGGCCTTGGGCGTCAGCGTGCTGCTGAGCGTGGGCTCACCCTGCGTACCCTCGACCGTCGGTCCCGCCGGCAGCGAGGCGGCCGGCGGTGGTTCGTCGGCCAGGGACAGCATCAGGGAGGTGGGATCCGGCTCCGGGGCGCGCGGACCGGCGGGGCGCAGCAGCGCCGCCAGCTTCTCGAGGATCGCACGGACCGGCGCCGTGGCGATGCGGTCCATCCAGCCCTCGCCGCCCGCCTTGAACTCAGCGAGGACCATCACCAGCCCGACCAGCGCCCCCTGCGGGGCGCGCATCGGCAGCAATGCCGCGGACCGCCCGTCTTCCAGCTTGCGCTCGCAGCCCCCGTTCCGCTGGTCGCCACCCCACGTTTCCAGAGCGTCCACGACCAGCGCATGCTCGTCGGGTCCGAGCGCGCCTTCGCTGAGCCACAGCACATTACCGTGGCCATCACAGACCGAGACCGAGTGCAGCCGCAGCGGCGGCAAGGCGGCACGCAGCTCCCAGCCCAGCGCCTCCACGGTCAATGGCCCGGCGCCGCCCGACGGCGACCCCTCGGCGCGGCTCACGGCGTGAGCGAGTGGTGGCTGCAGAGGTTTTCCCAGCAAGGAGCGCATGAATCTCTCGTGTCTCTGAAGAGTGACAGCATACCGGATGCGCCGCCGTGAATTCCCTCGCGTTCCACTCGGCGGATCCGCAATGACGCACTCCGATAGGGGTGATTCTTCATAGCCGCTTGTCATAAGCAAGCCCCCACCGTCCGGGGGCGCCCGGACTCGAGCTCGAGCTTTGACATATTGGCCGGCCCGCGGGCGCACAGCCGGCGCGCGCGCGCCGCTGCGCCCCCACCCTACTGGCGGGAAGGAATGTTACTGGACAGTAGGATGACGCCCGAAAACAGGTAAACTACCGGCAATACATCGTCCGAGGGGAGTCGCATCATGTATCGCGCGCCGCTGAGAGAGCTGCGTTTCGTGCTGGAGGAGCTGCTCGGGATCGGGCGGCTCAGCGCCTGTCCGGCCCTCTCCGATTACTCCGATGAGCTCGGCGCGTCGATTCTCGAGGAGGCCGGCAAGTTCGCCGAAACGGTGCTCGAGCCGCTCAACCGGCCGGGCGATCGCGAAGGGGCTCGCTGGAGCCCCGAGGGTGTGCGCACGCCCGCCGGGTTCAAGGACGCCTACCGGCGCTACGCCGAGGGCGGCTGGCCGCAGCTCGGCGCGGATCCGCGCTTCGGCGGCCAGCGCGTGCCCCAGTCCGTGAGCAGCGCCATGCAGGAAATCATCGCCTCGGCGAATCTCGCGTTCAAGCTGTGTCCCATGCTCACGCACGGGGCCGTGCACGCCCTGGAGCTCTGCGGCTCGCAGGCGCAGCAGCGGCTCTTCCTGCCGAAGATGGTGAGCGGGGAGTGGACCGGGACCATGGTGCTCACCGAGCCGCACGCCGGCTCCGACCTCGGGCTGGTGCGCACCCGCGCGGTGCCGGAGGCGGAGCACTATCGGCTCTTCGGGCAGAAGATCTTCATCACCTGGGGCGATCACGACCTCACGGACAACACCATCCACATGGTGCTCGCACGGATCGACGGCGCGCCGGCGGGAGTCAAGGGACTGTCGCTGTTCATCGTGCCGAAGGTCCTGGTCAACAGCGATGGCTCCCTGGGCGGGCCCAATGAAGTGCGCTGCGTCTCCATCGAGCACAAGCTCGGCATCCACGCGAGCCCCACCTGCGTCATGGAGTACGGCCATGAGCGGGGCGCGGTCGGCCACCTGGTCGGGGAGCCGAACCGCGGACTGGAATACATGTTCGTCATGATGAACACCGCGCGCCTCGCGGTCGGTGTCGAAGGCTATGCGGTGGGCGAGCGCGCCTTCCAACAGGCGGCCGAGTTTGCGCGCACGCGCCTGCAGGGCAAGGCGCCGGGCGCGAAGACCTCCGGCCCCTCGCCCATCATCCAGCACCCGGACGTGCGGCGGATGCTGCTCACCATGAAATCGTGCACCGAGGCCTGCCGGGCATTGGCGCTCTACGCCGGCATGCAACTCGATCTGGGCGCCCATCACCCGGATGCCACGGTGCGCGCGGCGGCGGAGGCGCGCGGCGGGCTGCTGATCCCCATCGTCAAGGCCTGGAGCACCGAGACCGGCAACGAGACCGCCGCGACCGGCGTACAGGTGCACGGCGGCATGGGCTTCGTCGAAGAGACGGGCGCGGCGCAATACGTGCGGGACGTGCGCATCACCACGATCTACGAGGGCACGACCGGCATCCAGTCGAACGACCTGATCGGCCGCAAGCTCGCCCACGACCGCGGGGCCGCCATGGGCGTCCTCATCACCGAGATGCGCCGCGAGCTCGAGGCGCTGGAGGCCCGGGACCCGGCGGTACGGGACACGCGCGACACAGCGCTTCGGGCGATCGATCATCTCGAGACCGCGACACGCTCTCTCCTCGAGGGATTCGCGCGGGACCCGGCGCATGGCTTGGCGGTGTCAGTGCCCTACCTCAAGCTCTGCGGCCTCACCCTGGGCGGCTGGCTGCTCGCCCGGTCCGCCGCCCTCGCGGCAGCCCACCGGGATGGGCCCGAGAGCGAGTTCTACCGCGCCAAGATCCGCACCGCGCTCTTCTACGGGAGGCAGGTGCTGCCCGCGGCCACCGGCCTCGCCGAGGTCGTCGCGGGCGGCTCCGCGAGCGTGCTCGACACGGACCCGCAGCTCGTGTGAGCTCAGCGCTTGCCGCTGCGCGGTACGCGCAGCGGCAGCGACGGCGGCTCGTTCAGGTTCTCGAGGAACGCCTGACGGTCGGCGGCGCTCATCCGCGCCCAATCGAGCTTGTCGGTCCGCAGCGCATACAGGCGGCGGTCGCTGATACGCGCCTGCGCGCGGCTCCGGGTCACCCAGCGATCCGGGAGGCGGCGCGTTACGCCGGTGCGCAGCAGGTCGACCACCGCGGCCGCCACCCGGCTGTCACGAGTCAGCTCGCTGTGCGCGACCGGTGTGTAATACGAGTGGGCGCCCGGCGGCGCGGCGCTGGCGGCGGGAACCGTGCCGTCGCCCGAGCGAGTGATGGTGTAGAGGAACCCATCACGCCTGCGCGATGCGGCAGTGACGGTTTTCTGACCCACTCCCGCGATGGTCGTGAACCGACCATCCGGCGGGAGCAGGCTCGCGCGAAAGCGGCGCGCGAGCTCGAGCAGGCCCCGCCGGGGCGCGGGCCCGAACCGCGGCCACTGCGACCTGTCGAACAGATCCAGGCCGTCGCGGGGCGCGGGCAACATCTGATAGAGGCTCGGGAATCCGCTGAAGATCTGTGCGGCGAGCTCCTCGGCGGTATGCCGGCGGTCGAGTCGCGCGATGTTGCGGACGACCGAGTAGGAGCCGCGCAGCGCCTGCAGCGGCGCAAAGGCGCCGAGGTTGGGGGTGCCGAGCAGCACTGCGCGCTCCACGTGCGCCGTGCCAGGCAGTGCCAGCGCGGCGCGGCTCACCAACCCCCCCATGCTGTGCGCCACGATCGCGGCGCGGCCCGATCCGTGGGCGCGCAGCCTCTCGGCGAACGCCGCCGCCGAGACGGTGATGTCCAGCCGCCAGTCATAGTCATACAGCGTGACCGCGAAGCCGCGGGCGCGCAGATGCAACTTCAACCGGAGGTGGGAATAGAGCATCGTGCCGAGCGGCACGACGGGAGCCCCGCAGTCAGGACTCAACAGCGTGAGGCGTCCGCTCTGGATGTCGAGGGGATCGAGCCACAGCACGTCATCCGGCAGCGGCGCCCGGCGCCGCTGCCCGAGCTGCGAGCCGAGGATGCCGGGGATCAGAAAGACATGGGGCAGGGACTCGTCGGTGCGTGCGCGCTGCGCCGCGCGCGCCAGGCGCACCAGCACCCGGTACTCGCCCTCGCCGAAATAGGCGGCGAGCGCCTGCTGCTGCGTGCCCGAGACCAACATGCGCTCGACGTCGACATCGCTCCAGCAGAACCGGTCGTAGGGCGTGATGTGGTCGGCTGGGACGGACGAGCGGCTCACGGCGGCGATTATGCCAGAGTGCGCCGCTCAACCCAGCCGCTTGGTGATCAGGTCACAGACCGCCTCGATCGCGGGGCGGCGCGCGGTGCTCTTGCGCCAGATCGCGCCGAGCTGGCGCGTGGGCACGGGGCGCGCAAAAGGCAACACGGTCACGCCGCGGGCATTGCCATAGGCGCCCTGCGTCGCCAGTTGCGGCAGGAGCGTGATGCCCGCGCCGGTGGCGACCATCTGGCGCAGGGTCTCGAGGCTCGTCGCGCGGAAGTCCTGCCGTTCCCCGAGGCTGGCCCGGCTGCAGACCGCGAGCGCCTGATCGCGCAGGCAGTGACCCTCCTCGAGCAGCAGCAGGGTCTCGCCCTCCAGGTCATCCACATGCAGCCGCTCGCGCTTCGCGAGCCGATGTTGCGCGGGCAGCGCGACGGTGAACGGCTCGACGTAGAGCTCACGCGCCTCGAGTCCCTCGAGATCGACCGGGAGCGCGAGGATGCCGATGTCCAGCTCGCCGCTCTTGAGCTTCGCGAGCATGGGCTCGGTCTGATACTCGTGCAGGTGCAACTCCAGGTGCGGCAGCGCGCGGTGAATCGGCTGCGCCACGAGAGGCAATAGGTACGGACCGATGGTGGGCAGCAGCGCCACGCGCAGCCGGCCAGCCAGTGGATCGCGCTGCGCCCGCGCGAGCGTGGTCACCTCGTCGCAGGCCGCGAGGATGTGCCTTGCCCGCGCGACGATCTGCTCGCCCGCCTCGGTGAGCGCCACGTTGTTCGGCTGGCGCTCGATCAACTGCACACCGAGGTACTGCTCGAGCTTCTTCAATTGCGCCGAGAGCGTCGGCTGGCTGACGAAGCAGCGCTCGGCCGCGCGCCCGAAGTGGCGCGTGTCGGCCACGGCGACCAGGTAACGCAGGTCTTTGAGCTTGATGTCCGCCACGGGCGCGCTCCTCGGTGAGGGTCAATCGATATATGGCCTCTATCGGTATTATGCAAGCAATCGACCGGGCCAATTGAATGCGGGCCCAGCGGCCATGCGCGGTGAGGCGCCACCGTTCACACCGCGGCAACCGCCGAGGGGACCCTGCCCGCGCGAATTCAGAACACGAACGGGATCAGCATCCGGGTCCGCGCCTGGTAGGCGGGATAGGTCTTCGGGAACTGCTCGCAGAGCATTCGCTCCTCGGTGCGTGCGCTCGAGACGAAGAACACTGCGGCGAGCGCCACTGCCGGCAGCCACAGCACCCCGAGCGCCAACACCGTGCCGAGTCCGGCGAGCATGAGCCCCGTGTAGATGGGGTGACGCACATGCGCGTACGGGCCCGAGGTCACGAGTTCGTGTCCCTGTCGCAGCGACATCGGCATGCCCCAGTTCCCCCCGAGATGCAGCCGCGCCCAGATTGCGAACAGGAAGCCGGCGAGGCAGAGCGCGACACCCGCCCATTGCCACGGAGGGGCCGGGTGCAGCAGCACCGGGGCACGGTGCGCCAGCCATCTGCCCAGGCCTGACACGCGCTCGAGCTGCATGGCGAGAAAGATCAGCGCGACGATGCCCAAGCGCATCGCCCATGCCTTGCCCCGCCAGACGTTACGGCTCGCCTTCTTGTTGAACAGCGCCCAGATCCACCACAGGAGGATGAACCCGAGCCACGCGTCGGCGATGAGCCTGGGCATCGTCAGCGGCGTGGACATCCGGCAGATTCCCTAGTCGCGGAAATTGTTGAACTGCAGCGGCACATCGAGCGAGGCGGCGCGCAGCATCTGGATGGCCGCCTGCAGGTCATCACGCTGCTTGCCGGTGATCCGCACCTTCTCGCCCTGGATGCCGCACTGGACCTTGAGCTTCGAGTCCTTGATCAGGCGGGTGATCTTCCTGGCGGTGTCCGCATCGATGCCCTGCTTGAGCAGCACCTGTTGGCGGGCCGAGGACAGGGTGGTCTGCGGGTCCTTCACCTCCAGGCATTTGAGATCGACGCCGCGCTTGCCGAGGCGCAGCTTCAGGATCTCCAGCATCTGCTTGAGCTGGAAGTCCGCCTGGGCCTCGAGGGTCACGGTAACGTCCTCGAGCTCGAAACGGGCTCCGGTGTCCTTGAAATCGAACCGCTGGGTCAGCTCCCGGTTGGCCTGGTCGACGGCATTGGCCACCTCGTGGACATTGAGCTCGGAAACCACATCGAACGAGGGCATGGCGGGCGCTTCCTGGGCTGGAACAGGCGGGTATTGTATCCCGTGGCGCTCCGGTGATAGGCTCCCGGCCATGCTTCTTCTTCAGCACCCGGCCAACCTGCATTGGTGGTGGCGCACTCCGCAACCGGAGTGGGCCGCGGGCTGCTAGTTTCTCACCTCAAGAAATCGCTCTCATCCGCCAGAACCCATCTCCGGTCAACCGGGATGGGTTTTTTGTTGCGCTTGAAATCCGGAGAACACGTTGAAGCAGCCGTTCGACATACCAGGTGACCTCGATACGCCGGTCTCGGCGTTCATGAAGCTCTCCGCCTTTGCACCGCACTTCCTGCTGGAGAGCGTGGAAGGCGGGGAGCGCCTCGGCCGTTACTCCTTCATCGGGTTCGGCGACGGGCTCACCGTGCGGCTCGACCACGAGGGACTCCTGATCGGGGGCGAGCGGCGGCCCGTGCCGCGCACCACCGTCGAGCTGTTGGCGGGGCTTCGGGATGCGCTCGAGCGCACGCCCCGGCCGGGGCCGGCGATCCCCGGGGTGCCGCTCGCCGGGGGTCTGGTGGGCTATGCCGCCTACGACGTGGTGCGATTCTTCGAGCGCCTGTCGGCCACGCCCGGCAAGGAGCCCGATGTGCCCGCGCTGCACTACGTGGCGCCCCGCTCGCTCCTCGTGTTCGATCACCTGACGCGCGGCATCGCCCTGCTGCATGCGGGCTCGGAGGACGAGCGGCGCGCGTTGCGCCACGAAATCATCCGCGCCCTGCGGGGCGCTCTGCCTGCGGGCACGCGCAGCGGCCGGTACGCGGCGCCCGTGCCGGCCAGCAGCCGTGCCGACTACATCGGCGGCGTGAAGCGGGTCAAGGAATACATCGCCGCCGGGGATGTCTACCAACTCGTTCTGTCCTCGCGCTTCGAGGGGCGCCACGAGCTCGATCCCTTCCAGGCGTATCGGGCGCTTCGCCTCATCAATCCGTCCCCCTACATGTACTACTGCGCGCTCGGAGAGCTCACCGTGGTCGGTTCCTCGCCCGAGGCGCTGGTGCGTCTGAAGGACGGGGTGGCACAGCTGCGTCCCATCGCCGGCACCCGGCCCCGTGCCGACGACCCGGAGGTTGACGCCGCGCGCGAAGCGGAGTTGCGCGCCGATCCCAAGGAGAACGCCGAGCACGTGATGCTGGTCGACCTGGCGCGAAACGACCTCGGGCGCGTGGCGCAGGCCGGGAGCGTCGCGGTGGACCCATACCGCACCATCGAGCGCTACAGTCATGTCATGCACATGGTGAGCGGCGTGAACGGCCGCCTCGCACCGGGGCGCGACGCCTTCGATCTGTTCGCGGCGGCCTTCCCGGCCGGCACGCTGGTCGGCGCCCCCAAGGTGCGCGCCATGCAGATCATCGAGGAGCTCGAGCCCGTCAGCCGCGGCCTGTATGGCGGCACCGTCGGTTACTTCGGCGCACGCGGGGACATGGACCACGCCATCACCATCCGTACGCTGGTGTTTCGTGGCGACGAATACAGCTACCAGGCCGGCGCCGGACTCGTCGCCGACAGCGTTCCGGAAAGCGAGCACGAGGAGGTGCTCGCCAAGAGCGCCGCCATGGCGCGCGCGCTCGAGATGGCGCGGGAGGGTTTCTGATGACGCGGCTGCTCCTCATCGACAACTACGACTCCTTCACCTACAACCTGGTGCAGGCCTTCCTGGTGCTCGGAGCGGACGTGCAGGTGTATCGCAACGATGCCCTCGGCGTCGATGAGGCGCTGCGGCTCGCGCCCACGCACCTGTGCATCTCGCCCGGTCCCGGCACGCCCTACGATGCGGGGGTATCCATGGACATGATCCGCGCCTTCGCCGGCCGCATTCCGGTGCTCGGCGTATGCCTGGGCCATCAGTCGATCGTGGAGGTGTTCGGCGGCAAAGTGGTGCGCGCCGGCCGGCTCATGCACGGCAAGACTTCCGCGGTCCGCCATGACGGCGAGGGCCTGTTCAGCGGTCTGCCGCAGCCGTGCGAGGTGGGGCGCTATCACTCGCTCATTGCCGCGCCGGACACACTGCCCGCCGCGCTCAGCGTGAGTGCGCAGACCGCAGAGGGGGAGATCATGGGCGTGCGCCACCTCGAGCTCATGGTCGAGGGCGTGCAGTTCCATCCGGAGAGCATCCTGACACCGGACGGCCCGAGGCTGATGCGGAATTTCCTCGAGATGACCGGCGGCAGACGCCTCGACATCGCCCCGGCGGGAGCCACCCATGCCCGCCGTGCGTGAGCTGCTCGAGAAACTCCTCGAGCGGCACGACCTCACCCAGGCCGAGGCCGAGACGCTGCTCGGATGTCTGACCGACACCGAGACACCGCCGGCCATCAGCGGCGCGGTGCTGGCGGCGCTGCGCGCCAAGGGGACGGTTGCCGATGAAGTGCGCGGGTTTGCCGAAGCCATGCGGCGCCTGGCGCGCCGGCCCGACATTCCCCAAGGGGTGCGCGCCATCGACATCGTCGGCACGGGCGGCGACCGCTCCGGAAGCCTCAACATCTCGACCGGCACGGCATTGCTCACCGCTGCGTGCGGCCTGCCCGTGGTCAAGCACGGCAACCGCTCGGTCTCGAGCCGCGCCGGCAGCGCCGATGTGCTCGAGGCGCTCGGACTGCCGATGCCGCTCGATGAGCGAGCGGTCGGGGAGTGCCTGGCGGCGTGCGGGTTCACGTTCCTGTTCGCGCCTCACTATCATCCGGCGACCCGGGCGGTGGCGGCGGTCCGCTCCGCGCTCGGCGTGCGCACGATATTCAACATCCTGGGACCGCTGACCAACCCGGCGCAGCCGCCGCTGCGCGTGATCGGGGCGTTCAACCCGGACATCGCGGCGCTCATGGCCGAGACACTCTCCGGCATGGTGATCGAGCGGGCCTTCGTGATCCACGGGGCGGAGGGTTGGGATGAGCCGACGCCGGTGGGTCCTTTCACCGTCTTCGATGTGCGGCCCGGCCAGGTCACAGCCCACACCCGAACGCCGGAGGACTACGGCCTCGAGCGGTGCGAGGCACGCTCGCTGGCCGGAGGCGACGCCCGGCACAACGCCCAGGCGCTTCGTGCCGTGCTCGGCGGCGAGGATCACGGTCCGCACCGGGACTGCCTGCTGCTCGGGGCCGCTCTCTCCCTGGAGGTCGCCGGCCTCGCCCCCTCCCCGCGCGAGGCGGTGCAGCGTGCCGCGCAGGCCATCGACAGTGGCGCCGCACGGCGGGTCCTGCAGGCGCTCACGGCCGTCGGAGGCCGGGCATGACAAGATCTCCTGGAGAGATTTCGCGCGCGGCGAAGCCGCGACCCCTGAGGGGCGACGCACCGGACGGGTCGGCTAGCGGCCGCGAGGGGAGTGATTTTCTCGCGCAGATGGCTGCCTGCAGCCACGAGCGGGTGCGTGTGGCCCGAGCCGCCTGTCCCGAGAGTGAGTTGTTGCGCCGTGCGCTCGCCACCGCGACGCCGCCCGCGCTGCGCCTGACACCCGGCGGCTTCGAGCTGATCGCCGAGATGAAGCTGCGCTCGCCCGCGGTGGGCCGACTCAAAGGGGGCGACGAAGACATCGCGGCGCGAGTGAACAGTTATGCCCGTGCCGGCGCGTGCGCGGTGTCGGTGTTGACCGAGCCCAGCCGATTCGACGGCAGCCTCGAGCATCTGCGCGCCGCCGCCGAGGCGCTGCGGCCGCTCGCCGTGCCCGCCATGCGCAAGGACTTCCTGGTGGACCCCTACCAGGTCATCGAGGCGAGGGCGTGCGGTGCCGGCGGCGTGTTGGTGATTCTGCGCATGCTGTCCGATGCCGAGGCCATGAGCCTCCTCGGGCGCGCCCGGGAGTTGAGCCTGTTCGCGCTGATCGAGACCTTCGATGAACGCGACATCGAGCGGCTGCACGGCCTGGTGTCGACCCTCGGGGGGACGGGGCTCCTCGCCGGGGTCAACTGCCGAGATCTCGCCACGCTGCAGGTGGTACCGGGCCGCCTCGAGGCGCTTGCGCCTCTATTGCCGGACAGCATCCCGCGAGTGGCGGAAAGCGGCGTCGGCTCGGCTGGGGACGCCCGCCGACTGGCGCAGGCTGGCTACGACCTGGCCCTCGTCGGCAGCGCGCTGATGCGGGACGCAGACCCCGCCGCGCTGGCCCAGGCCATGCTGCGCGCCGCGCGGTCCGCCCGCAGCGGCGGGGAATGCGCCTGATGTGGATCAAGATCTGCGGCATGACGACCCCGGAGGCCGTTGCGGCGGCCCTCGATGCCGGCGTCGAGGCGATCGGGTTTGTGTTTGCGGATTCGCCCCGACGCGTGAGCCCGGAGCAGGCGGCGCGGCTTGCGGCGCCCGCGCGTGGAAAGATGCTCTGCGTGGCGGTCACCCGCCATCCCGGCCAACGCGAGCTGGACGAGATATTGGAAGGATTCCGTCCCGATGTGCTGCAGACGGACGCGGGCGATCTCGCGCAGCGACGCATCCCGGAATCGCTCGAGCAGCTGCCGGTGCTGCGCGATTCGGATGTTGCCCGGGCGCTGCCCAGGCGGCTGTTGTTTGAGGGCGCCGTCAGCGGCACCGGTCGATTGTGCGATTGGACCACCGCCCGCGAGGTCGCGCGACGCACGCAACTGGTGCTGGCCGGCGGCCTCGATCCGCAGAACGTGGCCGCGGCGATCGGAACGGTCCGTCCGTTCGGGGTCGATGTATCGAGCGGCGTGGAGGCGAGTCGGGGAGTGAAGGACCCCGCCGCGATCGCACGCTTCGTGGCCGCGGCGCGCGCCGCGGAGAGAACTTTCGAGGAGTCGCGACTTTGAGCTCAAGTACTGAACACGCGGACGCGCTGGCCGAGCTGATCGCCGGCCGGATCCCCGATGCGCGCGGACGCTTCGGGCCTTTCGGCGGGCGCTACGTCCCCGAGACACTCATCCCGGCGCTCGACCGCCTGGAGGAAGGCGTGCGCGAGCACCTGCGCGCGCCCTCTTTCCAACAGGAGCTCGCCGCGGAGCTCTCGAGCTGGGTGGGCCGGCCGACGGCGCTCACCTTCGCCGGGCGGCTGTCGGGACGCTGGGGCGCGAAGATCTGGCTGAAGCGCGAAGACCTCGCGCACACCGGCGCGCACAAGATCAACAATGCCCTGGGGCAGGCCCTGCTCGCCAGGCGCCTGGGCGCCCGGCGCATCGTGGCGGAGACGGGCGCCGGCCAGCACGGCGTGGCGAGTGCGGCAGCCTGCGCGCGCCTCGGCCTGCCGTGCACCGTCTACATGGGCGCGGTCGACATGGAGCGTCAGGCTCCCAACGTGGGCCGGATGCGCCTGCTCGGGGCCACCGTGATCCCCGTGACGGGCGGCGATGCCACGCTGCGCGCGGCCATCGACGAGGCGCTGCGGGACTGGGTGTCGGATCCGCTCGAGACCTACTACCTGCTCGGCTCCGCCGTGGGACCCCATCCCTACCCCTACCTCGTGCGCGAGCTGCAAGCGGTCATCGGCCGCGAGGCGCGGGCGCAGATCCGGGAGAAGACCGGGGCGCTGCCGGGAGCGGTGATCGCCTGCGTCGGCGGTGGATCGAACTCCATCGGCATGTTTCATGCGTTCGTGCCGGACCGGGACGTTGAGATCATCGGCGTTGAGGCCGGTGGCAAGGGTCCGGCGCTCGGGGACAACGCGGCAACGATTTCCTACGGCCGCCCCGGGGTGTTGCACGGGACCTACTCGCTGCTGCTGCAGGATGCGGACGGCCAGGTCCAGGAGACCCAGTCGGTGTCGGCGGGCCTCGATTATTCCGGCGTCGGCCCCGAGCACGCCTTCCTCGCCCACATCGGCCGGGTGCGCTACGAGAGCGCCGGCGACCAGGAAGCGCTGGATGCCGTGCGGACCCTGTGTGAAACCGAAGGCATTCTGCCGGCGCTCGAGAGCGCCCACGCGCTCGCCGGCGCGAAGCGCTGGGCCGAGAGCCATCCCGGCGGCACCGTGCTGGTGTGCCTCTCCGGCCGCGGCGACAAGGACATGCCGACCCTCCAGCAGACCCTGTTGAAAGGCGACCAATGAGCGCTCACGAGTCGATCAGCGCCGCCATCCGCGCGGCCAACGCCCGGGGCGAGCCCGCCCTCGTCGCCTACCTGACCGCCGGGTTCCCGCGCCGCGAGCGCTTCCTCGAGGATTTGCGGCAGGTCGCCGAAGGGGCGGACGTCGTGGAGATCGGCGTACCGTTCAGCGATCCGATGGCCGACGGGGTAACCATCCAGCGATCGAGCCGCGTGGCGCTCTCCCAGGGCGTGAGCCTGGGTTGGATCCTCGGGGAGCTCGAGCGCATGACACCCCGGCCCAAGGCACCGCTGCTGCTCATGAGCTACCTCAATCCGCTGCTCGCCTTCGGCGCCGACCGCCTGGCGGAGACGGCCGGGCGCGCCGGCGTGGGAGGCTTCATCGTGCCGGACCTGCCGTTCGATGAAGGCGAGCCGATGCGCGCGGCATTCGCTTCGCGGGGTCTCGCGCTGGTGCGGATGGTCACCCCCGTCACCCAACCGGAGCGCCTGCGGCGGATTTGCGCGGACAGCCAGGGCTTCGTGTATGCGGTCACCATGACCGGCACCACGGGCAAACACGTCGCGGTGCCGCAGGAGGTCACGCAATACCTGGACGCGGTGCGCGCCCTGTCGCCGGTTCCGGTGTGCGCCGGCTTCGGCATCCGGGGCCGGGAGCAGCTCGAGCGGCTGCGTGGGCACGTCGATGGCGTGGTGATCGGATCGGCACTGGTGGAGGTGCTCGAGCGGGGCGCGGATCCCGCCGCGTGGCTGCGCAGCCTTCGGAATGCCGGGCGGTAGGGCCGGAGCGACAGCAGACATGCCCGTGCGCACGCAGGATACCCCCGACCCCGACATCTCGCATGTTTCGGACACCGCGCTATGGGTGGCGGTCTATCGCGCAATGGAGTCTAGGCGCGATGACGCGCTGTTTCGCGATCCCTACGCCGAGCGGTTGGCGGGCGCGCGCGGCGAGGCGATTGCGAAAAGCCAGGAACAGGGCGCAAGCGGCGCCTGGTCGGTCATCACGAGGACGGCGGTGCTCGATGAGATGATCCTGCGCGCCATTCGGGAAGGTGCGGACACCGTGCTCAATCTGGCCGCGGGGCTCGACACCCGCCCCTATCGCCTGCCCCTGCCTCAGGCGCTCCGTTGGATCGAAGTCGATTTCCCCGACATCCTGGCCTACAAGGCGGACAAGCTCGCCGACGCGCAGCCTCGATGCGCTCTCGAGCGTGTTCCTCTCGATCTCACCCGCCGCGATGATCGCCGGAGCCTCTTCGATCGGGTCGATCGCGAGAGCGGCGCCGTGCTCGTGATCACCGAAGGGCTGCTCGTGTACCTCTCGCAGGACGAGGCGGCCGCGCTCACCGAGGATTTGAGCGCCCCGCCCCATTTTTGCCGGTGGATTGCCGACGTCCTGACGCCGGAGCTGTTGGACTGGCTGCGCCGGACCGCATTCAAATCCTTCGCGAGCGGCGAGGTGCAGATGCGTTTCGCACCGCCCGGGGGCGCCGCGTTCTTCGAGCGTTACGGCTGGCGCGCCGGCACGGTGCGCCGGGTGAGCGAGGAGAGCCGGCGAGTCGGACGCGAGATGCCCAATGCGGAGGCCTTCCGCCTGCTCACCGCAGCGCCAGGGGGGGAGGGGCGCGAGCCCTACGCGCGCTTCGATGCGTGCTTTCTCGGGCTCGAGCGTGCCTGATCCCACGCTGCGCCTGTGCTATGGTGCCGCGTCCAGGTCGGAGCGCACCATGGCAACCCTCACCATCGCCCGCCGCTTCTGCGGGCCGGCACAGTCCGCCAATGGCGGCTACTTCGCCGGCCGCGTGGCCACCCACGCGGCGCGCACCGTGACGGTCCGATTGATTCGCCCGCCCCCTCTCGACACCCCGCTGACGGTGCGGGACCTGGAAGGCGGCGAATTGGCCATCACGTTCGGGAATGAGCGGATCGCGGAAGCCCGGCCGGCCACCCTCGAGCTGGAGTTGCGTCAGACCCCGGCGTATTTCGAAGCGGTCGAGGCATCACGCCGCTACGTCGGTTTCGCGCATCACCGCTTCCCCACCTGCTTCGTCTGCGGCACCGGTCGCCCGCGCGGCGATGGCATGCGGATCTTCGCCGGCCTCATTCCGGAACGCGATCTGGTGGCGGCGCCTTGGGTGCCGGACTCCTCGCTCGATCAGGGTGACGGCAAGGTGCGACCGGAGTTCATGTCGGCCGCGCTCGACTGCCCGGGCTTCTACGCCGTGAGCCTCGATGACCGCATGATGCTGCTCGGAGAAATCACCGTTCACGTCAACCGCCTGGTGCATGTCGGCGAGCGCTGCACCGTCGCCGGCTGGCGGATCGAGTCCGATGGCCGCAAGCACACGGCCGGCACGGCGGTCTTCGACGAGGACCGGGAACTCTGCGCCAGCGCCCGCGCGGTGTGGATCGAGCCTAAAGAAACCCCGGCCGCCTAGGCCTGGATCGCGCCGAAGTACTCGCGATAGTCCTCGATCGCGGCGCGGATCACTTCCGCCGCCTCCGCATGGCCGTAGCGGCCGGCCAGCCTGATCCCCTGCGGCTCACCCGGTACCAGCTTGTACGTCGTGAAGTAGTGCTCCAGACGCTCGACCAGAGTCCCCGGCAGCTCGTTGAGCTCGCGTGCATTGCCCCATACATAGTCGCCTTCGAGCACCGCGACGATCTTGTCATCGGCCTCGCCCCGGTCGACGATCTTCAGGCCCCCGAGAATGCGGGCGCGCAGCAGGATTTCCGAATGGGTGATCGGCCGCTCGCTGATCACGCAGATGTCCAACGGGTCGCCGTCCCCCCGCTCGCAGCCCGGCGCCAGACGCCGAACCCGCTCGCCGCAGTAGGTCTGCGGGATGAAGCCGTACAGCGTAGGCGGCTGTGAAGAGGTGCGCTGCGGCCGATCCACGCGAAGATACCCCGTGGTCTTGTCGACCTCGTACTTGATGAGGTCGAACGGGGTGATCTCGATATAGGCGGTCACCACCTCGGGGCACTGCGGCCCCGGATCGAGACCGTGCCAGGGATGGGGACGCCAGTTGAAGTGGGGATGCGGAAACTCAGCCATTGCGTCGGCCGCGCCTCTACTTCTTGGTGGCCTTGGATGTCTTGGCCTTCTTCGCCGGATCTTTTGCCCGGGTCTTGCCGAAGGAACCGCGGTAGATCTTGCCTCGGCGGGTTCGCATGTCACCCTTGCCCATCGAATGCTCCTATGTCGTTGCTGAAAAGGGGCGCGCAGTGTACCAGAGCGCATCGCCCGGGCGCCCAAAACGACTCGGCAGAAATGAAGAGGGCCGGCCCCGGGTCACCCCGGAGCCGGCCGCCACAGCCGAAAAGGCTTACCAGCGCTTCGGGGCGCCGCCGCGGCCACCGCCGCCGGTACGCTCCTGAGCCTCGTTGACCCGCAGGGGACGCCCGCCGAGCTCCCTGCCGTTCAGGTTCTGAATGGCACGGGTTGCATCCGCGCGCGCCATTTCCACGAAGCCGAAGCCACGCGGACGGCCGGTCTCACGGTCGGTGATCAGGCTGACGGACTCCACGGTCCCGTGCTGCGCGAACAGCTCGCGGAGTTCACTCTCACTGGCCGAAAACGGGAGGTTTCCGACGTAAATCTTCGTCATGCAATCAAACTCCAGAAACGGAACATGCCGACCCGGCACGCTTGATCGTGTTGTGCGTACAGGTAGGGTTTCCGAACAATTACCGGCAGGAACACTGCCACCTGGTCGGGAACGATTCGGCTTTTCTCCGTAAGCCGGCTCGGCAGCCGAGCGGGCGGCAGGAAAGGGAAAGGTCACAGACCGAGCGTCAAGATAACCCAGTTTGGCGGCCCTATACAAGCGCCGGCGCCTTGCGACATTCCCTTGCCGGGCGGCCTGCCCGGCCGGTCATCGGTACCGGGCCAGGATCTTCTCCAGCGCCTTCGCCCCGGGTGTGAGCGCCTCGTACGGCAGGCTGTTCAGGGGAACCTCCGGGGTCCGACTAACCTGGTGGAACTCCGGCCGCTCGCCGCTCGCGTCGAGGTAGATGAGGCCGGTCAGGTATTCGCCCGAACTCATCCGCTCCTGCACCCTGGCCGCCGCGGCCCGGCGATCCCCTGGGTCGTAATCGGCGTCGAGCTTGCGCAGCACGATCCGGCTGCCATCGTGCAAGATCACCTCGCTCGCCTCACCGGCCCCATAGTCGGCCGTGATCTCCCGCTCCCGCGGCACGAAATCCGCCAGCACCGCCGGCTCGTAATGCTCCCGGGTGTAGGCGTAGCTCTTGGTGGATCCCTCATGATCGTTGAAGGTCACACAGGGGGAGAGCACATCGATCAGCGCGAAGCCGCGGTGCCTGAGACCGGCCTCGATGAGCGGCACCAGCTGGCGCTTGTCGCCGGAGAAGCTGCGCGCCACGAAGGTGGCGCCGAGATCGAGCGCGAGCAGCACCGGATCGATGGGCGGCTGCAGAT
The DNA here is from genome assembly GCA_021777555.1 of Pseudomonadota bacterium. GTDB lineage: Bacteria > Pseudomonadota > Gammaproteobacteria > Steroidobacterales > Steroidobacteraceae > 13-2-20CM-66-19. The sequence continues at coordinate 20,557 of JAJYDK010000028.1, forward strand.
TGGTCTCACCCTTCTTCGCCTTCGAGCCGACGTCCGCCGAGGCGGAAAACTGCCCCTTGGTGAGGCCATACACCCCGTTGTTCTCGATGATGTACAGCATGTCGAGATTGCGGCGGATGGCGTGGCAGAACTGCCCGAGCCCGATCGACAGCGTGTCGCCATCTCCCGAGACGCCGATGTAGCTCAGCCGGCGGTTGGCGGCGTTGGCGCCGGTCGCGATCGAGGGCATGCGGCCGTGCACGGAGTTGAAGCCATGGCCGCCGCTCACGAAGTAGGCGGTGGTCTTCGATGAGCAGCCGATGCCGGAAAGCTTCACCAGGTTCTGCGGCTCGAGCGACAGGCCCCAGCAGGCCTCCACGATGGCCGCGGTGATCGAATCGTGGCCGCACCCGGCGCACAGCGTCGAGAGCGCCCCCTCGTAATCGCGCCGCGTGCAGCCGAGCGCGTTGCGCGGCAGCGAGGGATGGGCGACCTTGGGCTTGGTGATGAATGTCATGTCAGGATCTCCCGCTCACGCGTGCGCGATGTCTTGCGGTTGCGCCGCGGGGGAGGCGATCTCGGCGAGCACCCCCTCGACGATGAAGCTCGAGCTCACCGGCAACCCGCTGTAATGCAACAGCGAGCGCAGCTTCGCCTTCTCCACCGCCGTCTCCAGCGTCAGGAGCGAGCGCAGTTGCGCGTCACGGTTCTGCTCGACCACGAACGACAGGCGGTGCGCGGCGAGAAAGCGCTCGACCTCCTCGCCGAACGGGAAGGCGCGCACGCGCAGGTAATCGATCGCGACGCCGCGGCCGCGCAGGACGGCGAGCGCCTCGCGGATCGCGCTGTCGCTGCTGCCGAGGGAGACGATGCCGAGCTCGCTCCCCGCGCCATCGGCGATCGGACGCGGCACCCGCTTCTTGGCCGTGTCCCACTTCCTGAGCAGCCGATCGAGCACCACCTGGTAGTCCGCCGAGTCCTCGGTGTAGGCACCGAACTGGGTGTGCCCCGAGCCGCGCGTGAAGTAGGCGGCCTTGGGATGCACGCCGGGGAGGGTGCGCCAGGGGATGCCATCGCCGTCCTTGTCGACATAGCGATGGAATTTCTCGAGCTTGAGGATTTCCTCGAGGCCGAGCACCTTGCCCCGGTCGGGCCGATAGGCGTCGTCCCACTCGAGGTCCGGGCACATCCAGTCGTTCATGCCGATGTCCAGATCGGAGAGCACCATGACCGGAGTCTGCAGCCGCTCGGCCAGATCGAAGGCTTCGCGCGCCATGTAGAAACATTCCTCCGGGTTGGCCGGATAGAGGCAGACATGGCGGGTGTCCCCGTGCGAGGCGTAGGCGCAGGCCATGAGGTCGCCCTGCTGCGTACGGGTCGGCATGCCGGTCGAGGGCCCGACCCGCTGGATATCGAAGATCACCGCCGGCACCTCGGCGTAGTAGGCGAGCCCCAGGAACTCGTTCATGAGCGAGATGCCCGGGCCGGAGGTCGCCGTGAAGGAGCGCGCGCCATTCCACGAGGCGCCGAGCACCATGCCGATGGCGGCCAGCTCATCCTCCGCCTGGATGAAGGCGAAGCGCCTGAGGCCGGTCTCGGGATCCACGCGCAGCCGGTCGCAGAAGCTCTTGAACGCATCCATCAGCGATGTCGAGGGCGTGATCGGGTACCACGCGGCCACCGTCGCGCCGGCGTAGACGCAGCCGAGCGCCGCCGCCGTGTTGCCGTCGATCATGATGTGGCCGGCGGTGCGGTCCATGGGCTCTACCGAGAGCGGCAACGGACACTCGAAGTGTTGCCGCGCATAGTCGTAGCCGAGCTGGATGGCCTGCATGTTGCTCTCGACGAGCGCCGGCTTCTTGGCGTAGGTCTCGGCGAGCAGACCGCGGATGCGCTCGAGGTCGAGCGACAGCAGCGCCGCCAGCACGCCCGCGTAGCAGATGTTCTTCATGAGGATGCGGGTGCGCACCCCGCTGAAGCGCTCGTTGCACATCTGTGCGAGCGGCACGCCGATCACCGTGATGTCCGGGCGGGACAGCAGCGCCGGGCGCGGCCACGTGGAGTCATAGACCAGGAAGCCCCCGGAGGCCACCTCCTTCACGTCGCGGGCGTAGGTCTCCGGGTTCAGCGCCACCATGAGATCCACCCGCCCCGAGCGCGCCACATGGCCGTCGCGGGACACGCGGATCTCGTACCAGGTGGGCAGCCCCTGGATGTTGGACGGAAAGAAGTTCTTGCCCATCACCGGCACACCGCTGCGGAAGATGGACTTCATGAGCAGCGTATTGGCGCTCGCCGAGCCGGTGCCGTTGACCGTGGCGATCTTGATGGTGAAGTCGTTAACGCGGCGTGTTGTCATTGTTGACATCCGGGCACATCACGAAAAAAGGCGGCGCAGTCGGCCGGGAACGCGGCCTATGCGATCTTTGGTTTGCGCTGCTCGAGCGAGCGGGCCTCATCCTCGGCGTGCGGCCAGCGCACGTGCGACTTCTGCATGTCCCACGCGGCGGTCGGACAGCGCTCGGCGCACAGACCGCAGTGCACGCACAGATCCTCGTCCTTGACCATCACCCGCCGGGTCTGCGGCAGCGGCGCCGACACATACAGCGGCTGGGACAGATTCTTCGCCGGGGCCTTGAGCTGCGTGCGCAGCTGCGCCTCCGGCGCGTTCGGGGTGATGGTGAGGCAGTCGACCGGACAGATGTCGATGCAGGCGTCGCACTCGATGCACAGCTTCGCGCTGAAGACCGTCTGCACGTCGCAGTTGAGGCAGCGCTGCACCTCCTGCGCCACCTGCTCGGCGGAGAAACCGAGCTCCACCTCGATGTTGATCTTCTGGAACCGCTCCTTGAGCGACACATGCGGCATCAGGCGCCGCTCCGCCGGCGCGTAGTCGTTCGCGTACGACCACTCGTGCATGCCCATCTTGCGGCTCTGCAGATTGACGCCCGGGGGCAGCCGCTCGGCGAGCGGCTCGCCCTGGCAGTGGCGGTGGATGGAGATCGCGGCCTGGTGGCCGTGCTCCACGGCCCAGATGATGTTCTTGGGGCCAAAGGCGGCATCGCCGCCGAAGAACACCCCGGGGCGGGTCGACTGGAAGGTCGCCGGATCGACTACCGGCACGTCCCACTTGTTGAATTCGATGCCGAGATCGCGCTCGATCCAGGGGAAGGCGTTGTCCTGTCCGATCGCGAGGATCACATCGTCGGCGGGGATGAACTCCTCACCGCTCACGCGCTCGGCGATGATGCGACCCCTCGGGTCGAGGTCGTACTCCATGCACTCGAAGGTCATGCCCGCGAGCCGGCCATTCTCGAGAACGAAGGCCTTGGGCGAGCGGTTGACGATGATCTCGACGCTCTCCTCTTCGGCGTCCTCGAGCTCCCAGGCCGAGGCCTTGAAGAACGCGCGCGGCTTGCGCGCCATGACCTTCACCTGACGGGCACCGAGCCTTAGGCTGGTGCGGCAGCAGTCCATCGCCGTGTTGCCGACTCCGATGATGAGCACCCGCCCGCCGATGCGCTCGACGTGCCCGAAGGCCACCGATTCGAGCCAGCTGATGCCGATGTGCACATTGGCGGCGGCCTCTTCACGGCCCGGCAGAAGCAGCTCCTTGCCCTTCGGGGCGCCTGAGCCGACGAACACGGCATCGTAGCCACCCGCCTCGAGCATCTCCTTCAGGCTCTCGACCCGATGGCCGAGCCTGAGGTCGACTCCCATGCCGAGGATCATGCCGATCTCTTCGTCGAGCACGCTCGCGGGCAGGCGGAAGGCGGGGATATTGGTGCGCATCAGGCCGCCGGGCGTGGCGAACTGCTCGAAGAGGGTCACCTCGTAGCCGAGCGGCAGGAGGTCGTTGGCCACCGTGAGGGAGGCGCATCCGGCGCCGATGCAGGCGATGCGCTTGCCATTCTTGATCCTGGGGATCTTCGGCAGCCGGGCCGTGACGTCATCCCGATGATCCGCCGCCACGCGCTTCAGGCGGCAGATGGCCACGGGTTTGGCTTCGACGCGGCCGCGGCGGCAGGCCGGCTCGCAGGGCCGGTCGCACACCCGCCCGAGAATGCCCGGAAAGACATTCGAGTGCCGGTTCACCATGTAGGCATCGGTGAATCGACCCTGGGCAATGAGTCGGATGTACTCCGGAACGTCCGTATGGGCCGGACAGGCCCACTGGCAATCGACTACGCGATGGTAATAGTCGGGGTGGGAAGTATCGGTGGCGTCCACGATGTTCCACTGATGGGACAAGGTGCACAATCATAGTGCAAGCGCGGCCCCCGCATACAGATCCGGCCGACATTGCTCAACCGCTCGGCGCATTGTGCCCGTGGAAAAGCCGGACAGTCTGGACTCTGTCCGGCCCTGAAGGTCTCCCGGGGCCGCACCGGGGGGGATCAGCCGTTGAGCCGCTTCATCATCTCCTGCGGATAGCGCGTGCCGGCGGCCGCCTCCGGCGGGAAGTCCGCCGCAATCGCGGCCAGGTCGGCGGCGGTGAGACGGACCTCGAGCGCGCCGAGATTCTCATCCAGGCGCTCGCGGCGCTTGGTGCCGGGGATGGCCACGATGTCCTCCCCCTGCGCAAGCACCCACGCGAGCGCGAGCTGTGCGGGAGTGCAGCCCTTCTCCTGCGCCAGTGCCCGCACCTTGTCCACGAGGATGAGGTTGCGCTGGAAGTTCTCGCCCTGAAAGCGGGGGCTGCCGCGGCGGTAATCGCCCGCCTCGAAATCCTCGGGCGAACGGATGGTGCCGGTGAGAAAGCCCCGGCCGAGAGGCGAATAGGCGACCAGGGTGATGCCGAGCCGGCGGCAGGCCGCGAGCACACCGTTGTCCTCCGGATCTCGCGTCCAGAGCGAGTACTCGCTCTGCAGCGCGGCGATCGGATGCACGCGGCTGGCGCGCTCGAGGGTCGGGGCGGAGGCCTCCGAGAGCCCCAAATGGCGCACCTTGCCGGCCCGGACCAGCTCCGCCATCGCGCCCACGGTCTCTTCGATCGGCACATCCGGATCCACGCGGTGCTGGTAGTAGAGATCGATGCACTCCACGCTCAGGCGCCTGAGGCTGCCCTCGCAGCTCGCGCGCACGTATTCCGGACGGCCGTTCACGCCCCGCGCGGCGGGGTTGGCCGGATCGCGCACGATCCCGAACTTCGTGGCGATGAAGACCTGCTCGCGTCGCCCCTCGATCGCGCGGCCGACCAGCTCCTCGTTGAGGTGCGGACCGTACGCATCGGCCGTATCGAGCAGCGTGAGGCCTCGATCCAGCGCATGGCGCACGGTGGCGATCGATTCGGCGTCATCTCGCCCGCCGTAGAACTCACTCATGCCCATGCAGCCGAGGCCCAGGGCGGAAACACGGGGGCCGTGCGCGCCCAGAAATCGTCGTTGCATCCGGCTCTCCTGATCCATGGGAAGGGGAGCGCATGATGCGCCCTCACTGCGGACATAAAAAAGGCCGGAGGGTGTTGACACCGCCCGGCCTCGAAGGTTTCAAGACCCCCGTACGCGGGGCGATTATTCGCACCGAGTGAGTCAAAAAGCAAATTCTTCCCTCTTCCCGAAGGGTCTTGACAGAAGGGCTCCGTCACGAGTAGGTCGTCGTGATCCGGATCGGATCCCGGGCACCGCGCGGTCGCAGCCCTGAGCGCACCGTGTGCCTGGGATACAATGCCGGCCATTTCGTGGACGGCGGACAAGATGAGCGAGCATCGGGCCACCGATTTCGGCTATGAGCAGGTGCCGTGGGGCGAGAAGGCGCGCCGCGTGCGCGGCGTGTTCGACTCCGTCGCCCGCAACTACGACCTGATGAACGATCTCATGTCCGGGGGCGCGCACCGGCTGTGGAAGCGTTTCACCCTGTCGCTCACCGGCTTGCGACCGGGCCAGCGCGCGCTCGATGTGGCGGGTGGCACCGGAGATCTGACGGCGGGGCTCGCCCGGCAGGTGGGCGAGCGCGGCCTGGTCGTGCTCAGTGACATCAACGCGGCGATGCTCGAACGCGGCCGGGACCGGCTCACCGAGCGCGGCGTGCTCGGCAACGTCGATTACGTGCAGGCGAACGCGGAGCGCCTGCCGTTCCGCGACAATATGTTCGACTGCCTCACCATTGGGTTCGGTCTGCGCAACGTCACCGACAAGGCCGCCGCGCTCGCCTCCATGTACCGGGTGCTCAAGCCCGGCGGACAGCTGCTGGTGCTCGAGTTCTCGCACCCCGTGGCCCCGGGCCTCGGGCCGCTCTACGATGCCTATTCGTTCCGCGTGCTGCCGCTGATCGGCAGGCTCGTGGCGCGCGATGAGGCGAGCTACCGTTACCTCGCGGAGTCGATCCGCCTGCATCCTTCCCAGGAGAAACTTCTCGGCCTGATGCAGGCGGCGGGCCTCGAGGGCTGCCGCTACCACAACCTGTCGGGCGGCATCGTGGCGGTGCACCGCGGCTACAAGTACTGAACCGATGCTGAGCGCAACCCTCGAGAACGTTCTCAACCGCGGCCTGCCCCGTTCGGTGCGCGCACGTCAGCTGTGCGCCGAGCTCAGCGGGCGTCGCATCGCCGTCGAAGCGCCGGGTCTGGCGCGTCTGCTCCTCGGTTCCACGGGCAGCTCGCTCAGCGTCGAGCGCGGTGCAGGCACGGTGGACGCGCAGATCATCGGCGGCCCGTTGAGCCTGTGCATCCTGAGCGGCGGTTTCTCACAGGCTCCATTGCGGCGCGGCGACGTCGAGATCCGGGGCGATGCCGAGATCGCGGAGAAATTCCAGGAGCTGTTGAGACTGGTGTCACCGGATGCCGAGGAAGAGCTGTCGCTGCTCATCGGCGACGTGCCCGCGCATCGTGTGGCGAGACTGGCTCACGGGGCGTTCGAGTGGACGCGCCGCGCGGCCACGACGTTGCTGCGGGATCTCGGGGAGTACGGCAGCCACGAGCGGGCAGACCTGGTGTCACGCCCGGAAGGTGAGCAGTTCCTGCGCGCAGTGGACGCTCTGCGCGAGGACGCCGATCGCTTCGAAGCGCGTCTGGCGCTGCTCGAGCAGCGGACGGGCGCGAAATAATGCCGCCAGCGAAGCGCCCATGAAGCTGCGCGTCCTGGCGCGGCTGGTGCAGATCCAGCACGTGCTCGTCAAGCACGGCCTGGATGATTTCGTGCGCGAGACCCATCTGTACCGGCCACTGCGCTTCCTCTTGTTCCTCTATCCCGGCACCTGGTTCGGACCGCGCCGGAGCACTCCCCTCGGAGAGCGGCTGCGCCTCGCGCTCGAGGCGCTCGGCCCCATCTTCGTGAAGTTCGGCCAGACCCTCTCCACGCGCCGCGACCTGTTGCCGCCGGATATCGCCGACGAGCTCTCGAAGCTCCAGGATCGCGTGCCACCCTTCAGCGGCACGATGGCGCGCGAGGCGATCGAGCGCAGTCTCGGACGCCCGGTGGCCCGGATCTTCGCCTCCTTCGACGAGACGCCGCTCGCGGCGGCCTCCATCGCGCAAGTGCACGCCGCCCGTCTCGAGAACGGCCGGGAAGTGGTCGTGAAGGTGTTGCGACCGGGCATGCGCACGCTGATCGAGAAGGATCTCGAGGTGCTCTATCTGCTCGCCGGGCTGGCGCAGGCCTACTGGCGCGAGGCCCGGCGCCTGCGCCCCGTCGAGCTCGTCGCCGAGTACGAGAAGACCGTCATCGACGAGCTCGACCTCATGCGCGAGGCGGCCAATGCGGCGCAGCTGCGGCGAAACTTCGCCCATTCCGACATGCTGTACGTACCCGAGGTGTTCTGGGACTACTGCCGCACGGACGTGATGGTGATGGAGCGCATCCGCGGCATCCCCATCAGCGACATGGCGCGGCTGCGCGCCGCCGGCACCGACTTCGCCCGGCTCGCCGAGAACGGCGTGCGCATCTTCTTCACCCAAGTGTTCCGGCACAACTTCTTCCACGCCGACATGCACCCGGGCAACATCTTCGTCCTCGCGGACGATCCGGCGCGACCACGCTACGCCGCCATCGACTTCGGCATCATGGGAACGCTCAATCCGCGCGACCAGCATTATCTCGCCGAGAACTTCCTCGCGGTGTTCGAGCGCGACTATCGCCGCGTGGCGGTGCTGCACGTGGAGTCGGGCTGGGTCCCTGCCGGAACCCGGGTCGATGAGATGGAATCGGCCATCCGCACCGTCTGCGAGCCGATCTTCGACCGACCGCTCGCGGATATCTCCTTCGGCCACCTGCTGCTGCGCCTGTTCGAGATCTCGCGGCGCTTCAACATGCCGATCCAGCCGCAGCTGATGCTCCTGCAGAAGACCCTCTTCAACATCGAGGGCCTGGGACGCGAGCTGTATCCGCAGCTCGACATCTGGAATACCGCCACTCCGATCCTGCGCGAATGGATGCGCGAGCGCGTCAGCGTCGGCCGACTGTGGAAGAGTCTCAAGCGTCAGCTGCCGGACATCATCGAGTCCATCCAAGCGCTGCCGGCGGTGTTCACGCAATCCGTGCGGCGGGTACACGAGCCGGAGACCCATCCGGAGGTCGCCGCCGTGATCCTGTTGCGCGAGGAAATGCGTGCGGCGGCGCGGCGGCGCGACGTCGTGATCGTGGGGGCGACCGTGTTGCTCGGCGGGCTGGTGTGGCTCGCGATCGCACCCGTGGCCTGGCCGGGCTGGGCGCTCACCGCCGCCGGGGTCCTCGGGCTGTTGGTGGCGTACCGCTGGTCTTGAGCCTTCCGAGGGCTTTGTCCACAGCTCTCAGGCGCCGGTGTCGCCATTGCACACGGCCCTTCCGTCCATCCAGCTCGCGCGCGACAGCGCACGGTTGGTGTAGGGCGCCTGCAGCACTACCAGCGTGGTGGTGCTGACGCTGGAGTGGACCTTCAGGATCCGATCCAACACCGCCTGCAGGTGACTCACCGACATGGCGATCACCCGCAGCGAGCCCGAGTCCTCTCCGGCCAGCCGGCGGTAATCGAGCACCTCGGGAATGTCGGCGAGCAGCTGGCCGATGCGCGCGCATACTCCGCCGTCGCAGCGCAGCCGGATCACCGCCTCGATCGCATAGCCGAGCTTTAGGGGATCGATCTGCGCCCGGTAGCCGCGGATCACCCCGGCATCCTCCAGGCGTTTCACCCGCTCCGCGGTGGCGGGTGCGGACAATCCCACCTGTCGGCCGAGCTCGGCGTACCCCGTGCGGGCATCCTCCTGCAGCAGCTCGAGCAGCTGCCAATCCTTGGGGTCGAGGACGGGTTTTGATTCGAAGCTCATAATATTGATGTCCAGCGTAATCGATGGCGATTCAGGCGGATGATAAGCAGTATCGACATTCATCGCCACGACTCACCCTATTAGGATGCGCATCGAGTCTCTCATCCTAGGCGGCCGGAATTGGCGCGATCAGCGGGCCTGCGCTGCGTAGGATGCGCTCGATATCCTCGCTCTGAACGTCCCGGGAAACCTCCATGGAAAAGTCCGGCCACCTCGATGCCCAGGCGGTCCTCTACGCCAGCGTCGCCATCCTCACCTGGTCCTCGGCCTATGCCGCGATTGCCTACGGCTTGGGCGCGTACACGCCGGGCGAGGTCGCGCTGGCTCGCCTCGCACTCGGCACGGCCTGTTTTCTCGCGTGGATGCGCATTCGAAGGCTTCCGCTGCCCCCGCTGGCGGCCTGGCCACCGCTGCTCGCACTGGGAGTGGTCGGTCTGGGGGTCTATCACTTGTGTCTCAACTACGCCGAAACCCGTATCGCAAGCGGCACGGCGGCCATCGTCATCGCACTGGCGCCGGCAGCCACCGCCGCCGCCTCGGCCCTGTGGCTGCAGGAGCGGCTGTCGGCGCGCATGATCGCCGGCCTGGCCGTGGCGTTGTCGGGAGTGATCCTCGTGGTGCTCACCAGCGGCAAGAGCCTGAGCTTCCAGCCGAAGGCGGCGCTGGTGCTGGTCAGCGTGCTCGCCGCAGCGGTCTATTTCACGGGACAGAAACCCCTGTCGGCCCGTTATGGAGCGGCGGCAGTGACCACCGTCACCTGCATCGGCGGAACGCTGGGGGCGCTGCCGTTCGGCCTCGGCCTGCCGCATGCCCTCGCGACCGTGCCGTTCGCGCGCACGGCGGCGCTCCTGTGGCTGGGCCTCGCGCCGACCTTCGTCGGCTATCTGACCTGGAACATGGCCATCCATCGCGCCAGCGTCAGCAAGGTGACCAGTTTCATCTACTTCTCGACACCGCTCGCGCTGCTGATCGGCTGGCTGTGGCTGGGCGAGCGGCCCGGCGGGCTGACGCTGATCGGCGGAGCGGTTGTCGTGGGAGGAGTGATCCTGTCCAATGCGAAGGGGCGCGCGGCGGCAAAGGCGCCGGCGCGGGCGGCATGTGAATCGTGACCATCGCGGGAGGTCCCATGTATTTGCTGTATATCGCCAATAAGAACTACTCCTCCTGGTCGCTGCGCCCCTGGGTGTTGATGGAGGTACTCGGCATCCCGTTCGAGGAGCGGGTCATGCCGTTCGGCGAGGGCGCCAACCCGCATGATTTCCGCAAGTTCGCACCGAACGGCAAGGTGCCCTGTCTGCACGAGGGCCCCACGGTGGTCTGGGACTCGCTCGCCATCGTCGAGTACCTGGCCGAGCGTCACCCCGGGGTGTGGCCCGCGGATGCGGCGGCCCGCGCCTTTGCGCGCTCGGCCGCCGCGGAGATGCACTCCGGTTACGGGGCGCTCCGCCAGATCTGCAGCATGACCTGCGGCCTCAAGGTCCGCCTGCACAAGATCGATGCCGGATTGCAGGGCGACCTGCGGCGGCTGGAGGAGCTGTGGCGGGAGGGCCTGTCGCGCTTCGGCGGGCCATACCTCGCGGGATCGAAGTTCTCCGCCGTCGATGCGTTCTTCGCTCCGGTGGCCTTCCGCATCCAGACCTACGGCCTGCAACTCGGCCAGCCCGCCATGGATTACGCGGCGCGCCTGCTCGCGCTCCCCGCCATGCAGAAATGGTATGAGGCCGCGCTGGCGGAAGCCTGGCGAGACACCGGCCACGAGCGCGAGACGCTCGAGGTGGGCACGGTGATTCAGGATCTGCGCGCGCCCGCCGGCCAATAGACGACCACCGACCTTGCCGCGAGCCCGGCCGGAGTATGATCGCCCCGGGAAAGCGGTTCGCGGTGCTCGCGGCCGGGACTTGCAACGGCAGATGACAGAACGCGGTTACAGCAATGTCACTCCGCCGCATAGTTGTGCCCTATTGTGTTCCCACCGCCAACGCTTACATACTTTGTCTTTGGTAACCGTTTTATACCAAACAGAGGTCTGTCATGAAACAATCCGAGGTAAAGGGCGCGGACGGCATACTGCTGGCGGCGCGCGTGCTGCTTTCGCTGCTGTTCCTGATCTTCGGCTGGCAGAAGCTGCTCGCCTATTCGGGCACGGTGCAGTACATGACCCATGTCGGCGTCCCACTGCCGGCGCTCGCAACCCTCATCGCGATCGTCATGGAGTTCTTCGTCTCGATCGCCATCATCCTGGGTGTTGCGACGCGGCCGCTCGCCGTGCTGTTGGCGATCTATACGTTGGGGACGGCGCTCATCGGCCATCACTACTGGACGTTGACCGGCATGGACCGCTTCGAGAACGAAATCAACTTCTTCAAGAACATCAGCATCATCGGCGGTCTGCTGGCGCTCTACGTCACAGGCGCCGGCCGCTACGCCATCGACAGCGCGCGGCGCAAGTAGGCGAGGTCGATCTTTCCGCATCACGAATGCCAGGCGTGAAGCCGATGGCGCGCAGCGGCGAATCGGCTGCGGGTGCAGGCATGCGGGCGGGCTGGTTGTTCATCCAGACGCGTCGGCTCGGGCCTGCCGGGCTGGCAGGGACACAGGTGATTTGGCGCGCCCGACTGGATTGCTCGGCCCATCCTGGGCCTCGCCGCTTCGCGGCCGGCGCTGCGCGCCGTCCAAATTTGCTCCGGGCAAATTTGTCGAACCAGCGACCTGCCCGGCTCGACTGCTCCGCAAGGTGATTTGGCGCGCCCGACTGGATTCGAACCAGCGACCTGCAGCTTCGGAGGCTGCCACTCTATCCAACTGAGCTACGGGCGCGCCGCCCGGGGGCCGGGTGGATCCCGGCCGGGGTCGGCGATGATACGCGGATCGCCGCTTGCGCGTCCATTTGGGGAGGCGGGCTGCCACCCAGCCCGGAAGGCCCCCCTCCGGGGCGGCAATGGCCTCGCATCTGCTTCAGCCAGATTGCGCACGACCCGCTATACTGCGGCCTCCGCGTTCACCGATTCCCCAGAGAGGTGTCGTGAGCAAGCAGGATACGCACTTCATCAATGTATTCAGTCTGGTGATCGGCATGCTGGTGACGATCGCCATTCTGATATTTGTTCTGGCTCGTTACGTCGGCGCCCATACCGAAGGCAAGGACGTCCGCACGGAGACCGAATACATCAAGGACGTGTCCAAGCGCGTCGCGCCGTTCGCTCAGGAGGCAGTCGCCGGGCAGAACAATTCCGCGCTGGCCATCAAGCCGATCGCGGCGAGCGGCGCTTCCGGTAGCGGCAGTGCCGGCGCCGGCGCCACGGGCATCCCGACGAGCGGCCAGCAGCTGTTCCAGCAGACCTGCAGCGTCTGCCATGGCCCGGGTGTGGCAGGAGCGCCCAAGGCCGGCGACAAAGCCGCATGGGCGCCGCACATCGCCAAGGGGCTGCCGACGCTCTACGACCACGCGCTGCATGGATTCACCGGGCACATGGGCACCATGCCGGCCAAGGGCGGACGCCCGACGCTGCCGGACGCCATCGTGGAACGGGCGGTCAACTACATGGTTTCGCTGGTGGATCCGGCCCTGGTCAAGGGCAAGCAGAAGTAGCGCGCTGCCGGCCCAGGTGCTGCGACCTCACCGCTTCTCCCACGGAGCGGGCGGTGAGGTTCGGCCGGTCATCGAGAGACGCATCTGAGGGAATGCCCTCCCATCGTGCCCCCGCTATGCCCTCCCGGTGGCCCCTGGCGGAGGCGGCAATCGGCCGAGCTCAGCCTCGAGCGCCAGCCCCAGGGTGAGGAGGTCGCGATCGGCGCCCCAGGGTCCGTCGAGCTCGATTGCCACGGGCAGGCCATCGTGGGTCAAACCTGCGGGCAACACCAGTCCCGGCAAGCCTGCGGTGCTGCCGGGCGCGATGTTGCGACTGATGGCCTCATCGAACAGCACGCGCCGTCCCCGGACTTCGACGTACATGTCTTCGTCCCGCGCCGAGCCTTTGATCGGCGGGGCCGGCAGGATCGTCGCCGGGAAAATGATGGCCGCAACACCGCTACGGGCAAAGTAGTCTCGATACAGCGCGTGCAGCGCGGGCAGGTGCACCTTCACGATCTGCTCGTACTGCGAGTCGGGTACGAAGCCCCTCCGTCCCGGTGTGATTGCAGGCTCTACCATCCGGCGAATGTCGGGACTCGCCTGCGCGACGAGCTGGTCGAAAGTCACACCCGTATGATAGTTCGCGAGATAGCGGGTCATGGCGGGCCGGAAGTCGTGGTTCTGGACCGGGTCCGTAGTGAGTTCAATGAGACGAGGCAGCTCAGGCAGCTCCCCTTCGACGAGCTCGACTCCCGCCCGGCGAAGCCTGTCGAGGGTGGCCGCGCCGATACGCTCCACTTCCGGATCGAGGTGCGTCCAGAAGAACGGGCGAATCACGCCGAGGCGCACTCCCTTCAGGGAGGGTGTCGATGCCTCGGCCGGACCCCCGGTCAGCACGGCATCGAACAGCAGCAGATCCGCGACCGCCCGAGCGTGTGGACCGAGTTGATCGAAGCGCGCGGTAATCGGTACTACGGCGGTCGTCGGATACCGGCCCGTCGTGGGACGGAATCCGGCGATCCCGCAAAGCGCTGCGGGGACCCGAATCGAGCCCTCGGTGTCCTCCGCCACCCCCAGCGGGGCCATACGGTAGGCAATGCAGGCGGCGGTTCCGCCGCTGCTGCCTCCGGGAATTCGAGCCGGGTCGTAGGGGTTATGCACGGCGCCGAAGGTGTAGTTGTTGCTCGTCCAACCGTAGGAAAGCTCATGCAGGTTGTTCTTGCCAAGAACGATCGCGCCGTGATGGCGCAGTGCGCGCACCAGGGGGGCGTCCTCACGCGGCTGGAAATGGCGCAATGCCGGCGTTCCAGCGGTCGTCGGCAGGTCGTGCGTATTCACGCTGTCCTTGATCGCGACGGGCAGACCATGCAGGCTCCCGAGCCTCGCGCCCGAGCGTCGCTTGCGGTCGCACTCGTGAGCGGCCTCGAGCACCAGCTCGGGCCGCAAGGTGATGAATGCGTTGAGACTTGCTCCCGCCTCGCACTGGCGCAGCAGGGCGTGCGCATAAGCCTCCGCCTCGAGGTCCCCATGCGCGAGTGCGTCCACAGCATCTACTGCGGTTAGCGCTGCGAGATCCGTTCCTGCCACCTGCTGCCGCGGGAGCGCCGCAGCCTCATGCGATTCGACGGCTCCCGCCGGCCGGGCCGCGCCGAGCGAGCAAAGTGAAGCCGCGGTAACCTCCGTCAGGAACTGGCGACGGCTGATGCCGGTGCTGAGGTCAATGCGATTGGACATGAGCGCCTCCGCTGTCGGGGAACCGAGCTCGCGCTGATGCACTGCTGAGGCCTCACGGACTCAGCGCCTTCTCGAGCTTGCCGAGTCCCTCCTGCAAGGTGGCATCGGCGATGGTGAGCGGCAGCAGGATGCGGATGGTCTCGCCCTGCAATCCGCACGTAAGCACGATCAGCCCTTCCGCGAGCGCCCGCCGGGTCACGAGCTTGGCTCCCGCCCCGTCCACCTCGCCGTCGGTGCCGCTCTTGAGGACGTCGAATCCGATCATCGCGCCGTAACCCCGCACATTGCCGATCGCGACTGCGCCGTCGCGCGCCGCCAGCGCTGCGAGGTGCTGCCGGATGCGCGTACCGATGACCTCCGCGCGCGCCAGCAGATTCTCCTCCTGGATCACATCCAACACCGCGAGCGCGGCGACGCAACCGACTGGCGAGCCGCCGTAGGTGCCGCCGAGTCCGCCCGGCTCCACGGCATCCACCACGGCGGCGCGCCCCAACACGGCGGAGAGCGGAAAGCCTCCGGCAAGGGACTTGGCGAGGGTCACCAGGTCCGGCTCGACGCCCGAGTGCTCGACTGCGAACATCCGGCCCGTCCGCCCGAAGCCCGACTGGATCTCATCTGCGATCAACAGGATGCCGTGGGTGTCGCAAACCCGGCGCAGCGCACGCAGCAGCTCCGGAGGCGCGACGTTGAATCCCCCTTCGCCCTGCACGGGCTCGATGATGATGGCCGCCACGCGTTCCGGCTCGGTGTCGGTGCGCAGCACCAGGTCGAGGGCTCGCAGGCTCTCCTGCACGCCGATGCCCCGATGGGCGACCGGGAAGGGAATGCGGAATATTCCCGGCAGCGCCGCATCGAGTCCATGTTTGTAGGGCGTCGCCCGCCCCGTGAGCGCCATGCCGAGACTGGTGCGCCCGTGGAAAGCGCCACTGAATGCGATGACCGCCGCACGTCCCGTGGCGATACGCGCGATCTTCACGGCCGCTTCCACCGCTTCGACGCCCGTGGTCAACAGCAGGCTCTTGGCCGGACCCTTGAACGGCGCAATCGCGTTCAGCCGCTCGGCCAGACGGATGTAAGGCTCGTAGGCCATCACCTGGAACGAGGTGTGGGTGAAGCGCTCGAGCTGCGCCGCCACGGCCGCCATCACCCTTGGATGGCGATGTCCGGTGGCCAGCACGCCGATGCCACCGGCGAAATCGATGTAGCGGCGGCCCATTGAATCCCAGACCTCGGCATTCTCGGCGCGCACCGCGAACTCGGGGGTGGCGCTCGCCACGCCTCGCGCCACGGCGGCGGCGCGGCGGGCATTCAGCTGGGCGGTGTCTTGGGTTTCCATGATGATCCCCTGTAAACGTGTGATACCAGAGACGCCCCGGAAGGACGCGCGCTATTCACGGTAGCGCGTCAGCGCCTCACCCAGGGCTTCGCGCAGCGGCTCCAGCCAGGGCTCGAAGTGTCGCCACTGAGTGAGCCCGTCGCGATAGATCGGCTGGCGGACCTGCTCGGAGCTCGCCGTCCTGACGCTGCGCCGGGTCTCGTGGAATGAGACACAGGCAGGCTCGAACTCCAGGCCGCAGAACTCGAGCAGCAGTCGGACGCTTCCTTCCAGGTCGTCCACGACATTCTCGTAATGGACCGTGAGAACCCGTCCGGGCAGGGCGGCGTGCCAGTGTCGCATGAGATCGAGGTACGTGCGGTAGTAGCGGGCGATGTCGCGCAGGTCGTAGGTGAACACCTGGCCCTGGGCGAACAGCTGCTTGAAGTTGCCGAAGCAGCACGCCATCGGCTCCCGCCGCACATCAATGATCTTTGCGTTCGGCAGCATGAGATGGATGAGACCGATGTGCCGGAAATTGTTCGGCATCTTGTCGATGAAGCGCGGTCGGCCCATGAGGCGGTATGCGCGGGAATCGCTCAGGTACTTCTCGCCCAGACGGCGGAAGTCCTCCCCGGTCATGCTCGAGAGTATCCCGGGATAGCGCGAGTCGCGTCCCTGCAGCTGTGCCACCAGGCGCGGCACGTCGGCGAGCTCACGCGTGCCCTCGACCCGGGAGTGCGAGGCCAGAATCTGCTCGATCAGCGTGGAGCCGGCGCGGGGCAGACCCACGATGAAGATCGGATCGGCGGCCGGCGCGCCGCCGGCGCGGTGGCGGGCGAAGAGCGCAGGCGTGCAGACCTCGATCTGCAGGCGGGCATTGCGTTCGATGTGCTCAGGCTGATAGGCGCTCGATGCACGCCTGAGCGCATTGCCACGGCTGTAGTACTGGAAGGACTGCTGGTAGTCTTCGCGATCCTCGAGCGCCTTGCCGAGTGCGAAGCACAGGTGGCATCGGTCGTCGCCGGAGGTCGAAGCGCGGGCCTCCGCAGCGATCATCCGCGTGACTTCCTCGTCGGTAAAACGATAGGTCTTGAGATTGGCGAGGCTCCAGTAGGCGTCGCCGTAATCGTCCCGACACGACGCGGCGGTGCGATACTCCTCTATGGCCGCTTCGGTGAAGCCCTGTGTCTTCAGCAGGTGGGCAATCGACAGATGCAGCTCCGCAGGCTGCGTCGCGCCTGCGAGCAGCTCCCGGTAGATCTCGATGGCTCGTTCGTGCCGGCCGAGCCCCACCTGAGTCATGGCATGGAGCGTTCGATGGCCACGGTGGGTTCGCTCGACGGCAAGCAGTTTCTCGGCCTGACTCTCCGCCTCGACATAGAGCTGACGCTTGAGGAGCACCTGCGCATAATCGAATCGCGCGGCATGGTAGTCCGGCGAGAGCTCCAAGACTCCTTCGAGCAGCAGCTGCGCGTCATCGAGGATGTCGCTCTCCATGCCGATACGCGCGAGCAGACGCATCGCCTCGACGTGATGGCCGTTCTTGATCAGGAAGGCGCGAATGAGTTCCTCGGCCCGCGCGAGCTCGCCATCCGAGAACAGGGTGCTTGCCGTCACGATCTCGGCGGGTAGCTCGCGCAATCTGGCGGCCTGCGAGGCGGCCTGTGCGGCCTCCGCAGTCCGTCCGGTCATGCGGTACAGCCCCTCCAGCATGCTCCAGCTGACCGGCAGCGCCGGACTGATGCTCACGGCGCGTTGGAAGGCCTCGATCGCCTCGGGGGCCCGCCTGAGGGCGATGTGGCAGAAGCCCCGCTCTTGGTACAAGCGGCTGAAGCGCGGATGCAGATGCTCCAGCCGGGAGAGTGTCTCGAGGGCCGCGGAGACATCGCCGAGCCGGCGCTGCGCGTGCGCGCACGCGTAGAGAACGTCCCGGTTCTCCGGGACCGCAGCCAGGAGTGCCGCCGCTCCCGCCCGCGCCTCGGCAAACCGCTGCGCCTCGATCAGCCGACGCAGCCGCTGAACCTCGATTTCCACCGGCGACGGACCGGGCACGCTCCCGGTCTGGCACGGCGCCCCCGCCGGCGGCGCCTCGAGCCGCTCCTCAGAAATCGTATCCATACCTTACCCCGATCACCCTCGGTCTGATCGGTGTCTGCGCCACGATGAAATTGTCGGTACTGGTGAAGACGACCGCGTTCGAATTGGTGAGATTCTCCCCGTAGGCGGTGAGGGACCAGTGATCCTTCGACAGCCCGATGGAGGCATCGCAGGTCGTGTAGGCGGGGTCCTCGAACCTGATCCTCGCCGTCCCGACGGTCACACCCGGGACGAATGGCGGATTGGAGCCGGCCTGGGTGAAGGAATGCCCGGTATGCACCATCCCGAATTGCAAATGCCCCACCGCGCCGTTGAAGTATTGGAAGTAGGATGCGGTGGAGATCGGGAAGTCGTA
The DNA here is from genome assembly GCA_021777555.1 of Pseudomonadota bacterium. Classification (GTDB taxonomy): domain Bacteria; phylum Pseudomonadota; class Gammaproteobacteria; order Steroidobacterales; family Steroidobacteraceae; genus 13-2-20CM-66-19. The sequence continues at coordinate 38,849 of JAJYDK010000028.1, forward strand.
GCGCAGGAGGAGCGTCAAGCGCATCGGCGGCGACTCGGCAGCCGGGGCGCCGCGCGGACCGAAGGGGTTGCCTGTCGGTCCGCAGCTGGTGGGCCCGGCCGGGCAGACCTCGGTGATCGGCTTGCCGAAGTTCGCACTCGCCGGATTGTTGTCGATGAGCGCCGGGGAGTTGGTCTGCTCGCTGCTGTTCCAGGCGCCCGATCCCTCGAGCTTCAGCCCGCGCCAGATCTGGGCGATGAACGAGGTTTCGGCACCGTCGATGCGGAAGTTCTGGCCGTTGGTGTTGAAGAAGATGGTGCCGGTGAGGCCAGGATCGAAGAATTCGATCTGGACATTGTTCCAGTTCTCGCGATAGAAGGAGGCGTTCCACTGGAAGTAGCGGTGGAACAGCTTCCAGTTCGTCTTCCAGCCGAGCTCGTAATTGTCGAGCTGGTCCGGCTTGTAGGACTCCGGAACGATGAGCTGCGGCACGCCGTCGGGACCGGGAGCATGCAGGGTGCCGGCGTTGTTGAAGCCGCCCGGACGGAATCCCTGGGAGAAGGTGAAGTACGTCAGGATGTGCTGGGAATTGCCGAACAGGACCGGATTGATATGCCAGGAGAGGTTCGCCTGGTAGCGCCAGCCCTGCTCGGTGTCCCTGAGATTCTGTGCGCTCATGTCGATCGAATAGGCGGGGTTGTGACAGCCTCCCGGCGGGACTCCGCCCTCGAAGCACCCGAAACCGACCAGAGCGCTGCCGGCGGCGCTGTTCAGGAAGAGGAAGTGCCGGGCGCCTCCCGTCAACGTCAGGTGGTGAGTCAGGTCGAAGCTGACCGAGGCGAATTCCGCGACCTGGCGCTCCTCGCGCATGGCGTCCAGGCCAAAGGCGGTGCTGCTGGTCTGGAGTCCGGGGTACTTGGCGTAGCCCGGAAACGTGCCCTCAACCGCCAGGCAGCCCGTATTGCCCGGGGTTCCCGCTGGCCCATTCGAGGTGCACGGGGGCACGGTCCGGTAAAGGTCCTGAGTCTGGTCGTAAATGGTGTTGGATTCCTCGAATAGGCCCACGATGCCGCGCAGGCGCCAGGACGCGGGGGTCTGAACCCGCACCTCGTGCTGCCAGTGCCGATCCTGCTGATTCGATATCACGGGCGCCACGGCAGAAAAGCAGGTGGACTGCAGGCTGCTGTCCCCGCCGCTCCCGGGGCCGTAGCACTCGTAGTAATCGCCGTAGACGCCGCGCGCATAACTCGTGTAGTCGGCCTCGGTCTCGAGGTTGCGAGTGAGCAGGCCACCGGTGTAAATGAGGCTCAGGGGCCCGGCTTTGCCCTTGAGCGTCCACGCGGTATTCGAGTCCCTCTCGTCGTGGTACGTCGGGGTGAACAGCACGACCTCGAGCGGATTGAGCGGCTGGCCGTCCGGCGCGTTCGGGTACTGGAAGAACACCCCCTCGGCGTCGAGGCTCTGCCACATCTGCGTGACCAGGAAGCTCCAGTCGTCATTGATTTGATAGAGCGCCTCGATCCGCCCACCCTGGTAGCTGACCGGATTGATGTGGTTTCTCGTCAGGTCCACGTTGTTGGCAACGGGGCTTCCGGGAGGCACGCAATAGCCGCTGTTTACGCCCCCGTCCGGGCATTGCCCGTTGACGGCCGGGTAGTTCGCGTAGTGGATGCCGATGTCTGTGTCATGACGGGTGAAGGTTCCCGGCACGTTGTTGATGTAACCGCCGCGGCGGTCGCTGTACGCCACGAAGCGCATGGCCATGCGATGCGCAATGATCGGCAGGTTGAGGACGCCGGTGACCGCGGTATTCGGATCGCCGTGCGCAGTGGTGCCATAGTCGCCACTGAAGTTTCCCTTCATCACGTCGAGCTCGGGCTTGTTGGTGATGTAGCGGATCGCGCCCGCCTCGGCGCCCGAGCCGAACAGGGTGCCCTGCGGGCCCTCCAGCACCTCGATGCGGTTCATGTCCACCGCGTAGATGTCCATGTTCTGGTTCGGCATCTGAACGGACTGATTGTCCAGGTACACGGCGACGTTCGGCCAGGGAGCCGTGTAGCCACTGAACTGGGTGGCTTGGGAGCCGGTGCCGATGCCGCGGATGAAGATCTCGTTCTGGCCCGGACCGTTGTCCGCGGAGGTGAGATTCGGCAACATCCTGACGTAATCCTGGAACGAGGAGATATGCAACTGCTGCAACGCGCGCCCGGTGAGGGCCTGCATCGTGATCGGTACGCTCTGTATGTTCTCGCTGCGCCGAGTGGCGGTGACGATGATCTCCGTGAGCCCCGCGGAGGCGGCGCGGCCGCCCGAAGCGCTGCCGTCAGTCCCGGCGGGGGTGGCGTGCGCATGCGAGGCCGAAGGAGGCGCGGCGGGGGTGCCCCGCTCGGGTGCCGGCAGGCCGGCGATCGCTTGGAAGGATACGCCGCTCAGGATGGCGGCGACCGCATAAGAGACCTTCGATTTCATGGCAAACCCTCCGAAATGACATTCTTGTGGGCCGAGCCGAATCTTTGATCACTTGCAAGCTGAAACTGGCACCCGCTGGCGAATATTGAATGGATCCATCAGGAGTCTGTTGGCGCGATCCGGACGCTGAATCTATGCTCGTCTACTGCAGGCGCTGATGTCGGTGTAGTACATGCGCCAAGACCGGACGCCCCTTCAGTAGCTCGGCGGCGTGATGGCCCATACGACCTCGGCTTCGTCCGGTCCCGGATTGCGGTATCGATGCGGACGCGTGCTCTCGAAACCAAAGCTGTCGCCGGTCTCGAGCAGCACGCTCTGGCCGTCCACCCATAGCTCGAGGCGGCCACGCACGATCATTCCGGCCTCCTCGCTCGAATGCGAGTACGGTTCCTCACCCGAGGTCGCGCCGGGCGCGAGGCGGCACAGCACCAACTCGAGGCTCCCCTTGAGCGAAGGACTGAGCAACTCATCCACGATGCCCGTCGAATAGTTGATCCGCCGTCGCCGCGAGCGGCGAACCACGAGGCCGCGCTCCTGCGGATGCACTGCGTCCGCCTCGAAGAACCAGCCGATGGTGACCCCGAGGGACTGCGCAATCGACATCAGCGCCTTGATGGAGGGCACCGCCTTCTGCCGCTCCACCATGCTCAGGTATCCGGTCGACAGGCCGCTCGAGGCGGCGAGCTGGATCAGCGTCAGGTTGCGCGCCTTGCGCAACCCACGGATCTCGGTGCCCAGATGACTCGGCGTGGCTTCGGGGGCCTCTGAGGCTTCGGATTGCGGCGGCTGAGTCAGTGCGCGGGCGTACCGGCTACTCATGTTCTCGGATCATCGTGGACCATCACTGCTCGTCTGAATGCCAACGTTCCCCCCGATTGGCTGCCATTTACCCCCTGCGTGAGACCCCATGGGAACGGCATCACCCCCCCCACGCTGAAATCCCGGCCACAGCATAACGCGCACAACCCCATGTCAGCGTTCGAGTTTCACCCGGCCGCAGCCAGTTCGCCCGGATCGTATTGATATCAGAGTGAAATTCCGGGGTCTGAATTTCAATAATATTATGGTAAAGTATGACAAATTATTTATCAAGCGAACCTGGGTGGGGTCACCGTGACGAAGCAGTACGACGTGATCGTCATTGGCGCAGGTCATAACGGCCTGACCTGCGGCGCCTATCTGGCTCGGGCCGGCCTCAAGGTCCTGATCCTCGAGCGACGGCACGTCGTCGGCGGCGCAGCCGTCACCGAGGAGGTGGTACCCGGATTCAGGTTCTCGGTGTTCAGCTATCTGATGAGTCTGCTGCACCCGAAGGTCATCGAGGAGCTCGAGCTCGCACGCTACGGCTACCAGGTACTGCCCGCCACCGACATGTTCGGGCCGCTGCCGGGTGGCAACTACATCACCTTCTCGGATGACATTGCGCGAACGCAGCGCAGCTTCGCCCGCTTCTCCCGCAAGGACGCCGAGATCTATCCCGAATTCGATCGCTACCTCATGGACTCGGTGAAGGTCATGCGCCGGCTGCTGCTCGAGACCCCACCGGATCCGTCATGCCGCGACTGGCGCTCGTTCAAGGAGACGGCGAAATTCCTGTGGCGATACCGCCGGGTCTGCGGCAAGTTGTTCCGGTTCGTCGATCTGCTCACCATGAGCGCGGACGATTATCTGTCCGAGTGGTTCGAGCGTACCGAGATCAGAGCGCTCCTCGCCTACTACGCGAGTATCGGTACGTTTGCCGGACCAAAGAGTCCCGGGTCGGCGTATGTCGTCATGCATCACGTCATGGGTGAGCACGCTGGCGCGGGCGGTTGGGGTTTCGTGCGCGGCGGCATGGGCGCCATCAGCACCGCCATTGCGAGATCGGGTGCGGACAAAGGTGTGACCGTGCAGACGCAGGCCGAGGTTTCGGCCGTCGAGACCTCGAACGGGCGCGTGACCGGAGTCACGCTGGCCGACGGCTCGCGACATCATGCCGACATCGTCGTCAGCAACGTGTCCGCGAAGATCACGTTTCTCAAGCTGCTCGACAGGAAACAGCTCCCGGCGGAATTCGTCCGTGACATCGAAACGTACCGGACACTCTCGAGCGCATTCAAGATCAACATCGCCTGTGAGCGCCTGCCCCAATACAAGTCATTCGACGCGCAGAAGTGTGAAATGCCTTACCCGACCTACGTGCACCTCGGGCCGACCATCGAGTACCTGGAGCGCGCGTATGACGATGCGAAGTATGGCGACATCTCGCGCAGGCCGTTCGTCACTCCTGTGACGCCGACATTCGTCGACGATACACTCGCGCCACAGGGCAAGCACGTCGTCAACCTGTTCGGTGGCCACGCTCCCTATCACCTTCGCGAGGGGGATTGGACCACGCGCAAGGACGAGCTGGTGCGCAATGTGCTCGACGTCCTCGACGAGGCCGCGCCCGGCTTCTCCGACGGCATCATCGGCATGCAGGTATTGACACCGCCGGACATCGAAGCGGCCATCGGCAGTCCCCACGGCCACATCTTCCACGGCGAGCTGCAGCTCGATCAGCTCTTCTGGTCGCGACCCGCGCCTCATTGGGCCGACTACCGTTCGCCCATCAAGGGGCTCTACCAGTGCGGCTCCTCAGCCCATCCCGGCGGCGGCGTGGGAGCTGTGGTGGGACGCAACGCGGCACGCGAGATTCTTCGCGACCGCCGCAGATGATACGCCTGCATCGCCCACGTCGGCCGGGGCTCGCATGAGTCCTGCAAAGATCGGTCTGTTCGCGGTCATAGCGGCGTTGAGCGCGGTGTTCTTCGCGCAGTGGGCCAGCCTGGCACGCCGCCGCGAGCTGCGTGAGCGGCCCACCGCCTCCGACCTCGGCATCGGTCTGCTCACCAACTTCTTTGACGCGCTCGGCATCGGCTCATACGCTCCGACCACGGCGCTGTACAAGTTCCGCGGCCGGCCGAGCGATGAGCTGATACCCGGCACGCTCAATGTCGGCAGTGTCGCCGTCGGTGTCACGGAAACGGTCATCTTCGTGACCATCATCTCCGTCGAGCCGAGGCTGCTGCTCGCCATGATCGCGAGCGCCACGGCCGGGGCCTGGCTCGGGGCGGGTGTCGTGAGCCGCATGCGACGGCGCTCGATCCAGCTGTTGATGGGCGCAGCCCTGTTGATTGCGGCGGCATTTTTCGTCATCGGCAATCTCGGCGCATTCCCCCTCGGCGGCCTCGCGTACGGACTGGCCGGCTGGCGGTTCTGGGTGGCAGTGACCGCCAATTTCGTGTTCGGCGCCCTCAATACCATCGGCATCGGCTGGTATGCCCCGAGCATGGTGGTGCTGGCGCTGCTGGGCCTCAATCCGCTCGCCGCCTTTCCCATCATGTACGGCTCGGGTGGTGTCATGCTGCCGGTTGCGGGAATACGCTTCCTGCGCACGGGTCGCTTCGCCTGGGGACCCTCGCTCGGCCTCACCATCGCCGGCGTGGCCGGCGCACTGATTGCGGCCTTCCTCGTCAAGAGTCTGCCCCTTCATTCGCTGCGCTGGCTCGTGGCGGCGGTGGTGACGTATGCCGCCGTGGTCATGTTGCGCTCGGCGCGCGCGCAGGCCGGGCCCGCCGGCGCCCTCGGCGGTCGCCTCGAGGCCACGGCAGCTCCGCCGCGGGATGAGATGCCCGATTGATCAGTTCTCTCCGGCATCTACAGGTGGCGGGGCGCGGGACTCGATAGTCTGGAAACGGGTGAACCTTTGGAGATGCCCATGAGCTCGGAACCTGGTACCGAAGGCCAAACAGGCCTCAGTCGCACACTCTCACACCGGCACGTCACCATGATCACCATCGGTGGGATCATTGGTGCCGGCCTGTTCGTTGGCAGCAGCGTGGCCATCGCGGGCGCGGGCCCCGCGTCGGTGCTGAGTTACATCGGCTCGGGGCTGATCTTCGTGCTGCTCATGCAGATGCTGGCCGAGATGGCGGTGGCCCTGCCGGAAGTGCGCTCCTTCAGCGAGTTCACCCGCGCGGCGCTCGGCAATGGCGTGGGCTTCGTGACGGGCTGGTTGTACTGGTATTTCTGGGTGGTGGTCATTCCCGTGGAGGCCATCGCCGGGGCCGTGTTGCTGCACGGCTGGCTGCCATTGCCTACTTGGGCGCTGGGACTTGGGCTCATGGCCGCCATGACCGCGGTAAACCTGATGTCCGCACGATCGTACGGCGAATTCGAGTTCTGGTTCGCCTCGATCAAAGTCGCAGCCATCATCGTGTTCATCGCGGTGGCTGCGGCTTATGTGTTCGGCTTCGCGCCACCAGGGCGGGTGGTGACCGATCTGGGCGGCCACGGGGGCTTCGCCCCGCACGGGCCCATTTCGGTGCTGGCGGCACTTGCCACGGTATTCTTCGCCATGACCGGCGCCGAGATCACCACCGTCGCCGCGGCCGAGTCCGCCGAGCCATCGAGGGCGATCGCCGCCATGACCCGCTCGGTCATGTTCCGCATCCTGATCTTCTACGTGGTGTCGATTTTCCTCATCGTGGCAATCGTACCGTGGACCTCCGTCAAACCGGGCTATTCCCCCTTCACCCTCGCGCTGTCGGCGACCGGGCACCCCTGGATCGCCCGCTCGATGAATGTTGTCATCCTCACCGCGGTGCTGTCGTGCCTCAATTCCGCCTTCTACGTGTGCTCACGGGTGCTGTTTGTGCTGGCGAGCAACGGCGATGCGCCGCAGTGGCTGGTGAAGGTCAATGCGCGGCGCGTGCCCGCACGCTCGGTGGCCGTGGGCGCCGTCGCTGGCGTGGTGGGTATCCTGCTGAACTCCGCTGCGCCCAAAGGCATGTTCGCCTTTCTGGTGAACGCCGGCGGGGCGCTGATCGTCTTCATCTACCTGCTGACGGCGTGGTCCCAGATCCGGCTCCGATTCAAGCGCCAGCGCGAGCGGCAGCCCGAGCCGGCGATCCGGATGTGGGCATTCCCCTGGCTGAGTTATGCGACGATCGCCGGGCTGATCGCGGTGCTGGCGGCCATGGCATTGACACCGGACATGGCGAGCCAATTGTATGCCAGTCTGGTGGCGCTCGCGCTGGCTGTGGCAGCCTACCTGCTGCGGCGGCGGCATGGGCGGGCGATGGCCGCGGCACGCCGAGGTGCCGCGCAGGATCGTGCCTGAAGGCGGCATCGCATCCGTCTTGCAAGTCATGCATTGAAGGAGTGCGTCGTGGATCCAACTAAGCTGCAGGCCCTGCGCGCGCGCTATGACGAACGAGGGGCTTTCGAAGCGACCGACCCGGTCTTGAGGACGGCGATCGAGCAGGTGCGGCATCCGGACGGACGGCGCGCGCTGCCCTACGCCGGGGTGCCGACATTCCTCGGGCTTCCGGTGGCATCGGGGATCGACGGCCTCGACGTTGCCGTCGTGGGCGTGCCGATGGATCTCGGCGTTTCGAACCGTCCGGGCGCGCGCTTCGGCCCGCGCGCGGTGCGCACCATCGAGCGCATAGGTCCCTATCACCCAACACTGCGCGGCGTGCCCCAAGCGCGCGTGCGCGCGGCTGACGTCGGCGACGTACCGTTCCGCAGCCGCTACAGCCTGGAGCAATCGCTCGAAGACATCGAGAACCACTATGCGCAGATCGTCCGGCAGGGCGCGCGTCCGGTGTCCGTGGGTGGCGATCACTCCATCACCTATCCCATTCTCAAGGCGCTCGGCAAGGGCCGTCCCGTCGGCCTGGTACACATCGACGCGCACTGCGACACCATGGGCGCTTATGACGGCTCGAAGTTTCACCATGGCGGTCCATTTCGCCTGGCGGTACTCGACGGCGTGCTCGACCCGGAGCGCACCATCCAGATCGGCATCCGCGGCTCGTCCAACATGTTCTGGGAGTTCTCGCACGCAGCGGGCATGCGGGTCGTGTACATGGAGGAGTGGCTCGAGAAGGGCTGGACCGAGGTGGCCGCACTTGCCCGTGAGGTCGTGGGCACCGGACCGATCTATGTCAGCGTGGATGTCGATGGCTTCGATCCGGCGTTCGCCCCTGGCACCGGCACGCCGGAGGTGGGAGGGCTCACGCCGCGGGAAGGGCTGGCGCTGCTGCGCTCGCTCGCGGGACTCGACATCGTGGGCGCGGATGTGGTGGAGGTCGCGCCTCAATACGATCCCACGACCAACACCGCGCAGCTTGCCGCGCAGATCCTGTTCGAGGAATTCGCGCTGCTGGCGCTCGGGGGGCCCTCGAGCGGCGCCGGTCCACTAGCCGCTGGTGCCGCTGCGCCCTGATGCTCCTCGGCCGGCGGCCATCGTAGCCACATGCATCCTGCGCTCCAACCGGTTCCGGATCCGGCCAAAATCGTCCCCCATAGGCGGGCTCAGCACCCATGAATCCCAATCACCCTGACGGTGACTCTGCGGCGCCTCCGGCACAGAACCGCGCGCACGAGGCCGATGCCCGTACCCGCGGCGTCGTGGAAAGCCGTTCGATCGACTACATTCCGCGGAATGAGCGCCACGGCAAGGTGTGGCACCAGGGCCCTTTCTGGTTCACCAGCAACTTCGTGCTGTTGACGCTCGCGGTCGGCTTTACCGGGCCTTTGGCCGGCCTCGGATTCGGATGGAGCGCGGTTGCAATCGTGTTTGGGGCCGGCATCGCCACGTTCTTCATGGCGTTTCACGCCAACCAGGGTCCGGGGATGGGCATTCCGCAAATGATCCAGTCGCGAGCCCAGTTTGGTACGCGAGGTGTGATCGTCGCGCTGGTGCCCGCCCTGATGATCTACATAGGCTTCAACGTGTTCGATGTCGCGATGGCGACACAGGGGTTCAAGGCCGTGGGCGGGTTCGGCCCGAATTGGGCGTGGTACGGCGGGATCATCGCCTTGCAGGCGCTGGTGGCGATCGTGGGCTACGACATGATCCATCTGGTGCAGCGATGGCTCATGTATTTTCTGATGGCCGCCTTCACCGTCCTGGGCGTAGGGTCCGTCGTCGCAATGGGCGGAGCGCGGGTCCTGACGATGGGCCATTTCGGCGCCGTGGCCTTCTTCTCCCAGTTCGTCGCGGTCGCCGGCTACCAAATCTCATACGCCGTCTACGTCTCGGACTACACGCGTTACCTGCCGGCTGATGCTCGCCTGGGACCGACGGTGCTTTGGACTTATGGCGGCGCGGCGCTCTCCGCCGTCTGGCTCATGATGCTCGGCGCGCTGTTTGCGCTGCATCTTCCGCACGGAGCGACGGTTACGAGTGTTCTCCTGGCAGGCAACATGGTGGCGCCGGGATTTGGAGCGATCGTCATGGTTTTGTCATCGATCGCCCTGGTGACGGTGGTTGCCGTCAATACGTATGGCGCGACGCTGGTATCCCTGACCGCCGTCGATGGCTTCCGTCCACTCAAACTGTCGCGCAGGACGAGGGTCAACGCCACGGTGCTGGTGAGCGTTCCCACGTTGCTGCTGGTGCTCATGATGCCCGAGCGGTACCAGGGAATCTTCAATGTCCTTCTCGCACTGATCCTCTATTTCCTGATCCCCTGGTCGGCAATCAATCTGGTCGACTATTATTTCGTGCGCCATGGGCGCTACTCGGTGATCGAGATCTTCAATCCCCATAGCATCTACGGCCGGTGGGGTTGGCGGGGCCTCACCGCATATCTGATCGGATTCCTGTCCATGACACCGTTCTTCTCGCTGCCCTTCTACACGGGGCCCGGCGCGCGCGCGTTGGGTGGCATCGACATTTCCATCGTCTTCGGGATCGTCGTCTCCGGTCTGGTCTATTATCTGTTGGCGCGTTCGATGAGCCACGGCGTCGAGGAAGAGGCCTGTCTCAGAAGCCTGTCGGTGCTCGAGCCGCAGTCGGGGGCGGCATCCGAGTCTGCATGAGCGGTGCCTAGGGGACACTGCCGTGGCGTCCCTGATCGATCCGGCCCTGGTCAAGGGCAAGCAGAAGTAGCGCGCTCCCGATCCAGGCAGCGCAACATCACCGCTTCGCCCACGTGGCGGGCGGTGATGCCCGGCTCGTCGTCAAGATCGGCGATGGTGCGCGCCAGCTTCAGGATGCGCTGGCGCGCCCGGGCCGACAGCCGCAGCTGGCGCATCGCCTGCTCGAGCAGCGCGCGACCGCCGGGATCGGGCATACACCAGCGGTCCAATTGCGAATCCGTCAGACGGGCATTGCAGCGCCCCTGGCGCTCGAGCTGCCGGGCTCTCGCCGCGGCCGCCCGCTGGGCCAGGACGGTGGTGGCCTCTCCCCGCGCTCCCTCATCGAAATCACCGCTCGTCAGACGAGGGACCTCCACGTGCATGTCGAGCCGATCGAGCAGCGGGCCCGAGATGCGCGCGCGGTAGTGGTGAACCTGTGCGGGAGTGCAGCGGCATTGGGCCTGCGAATCGCCGTGGTGGCCGCAGGGACAGGGATTCAGGGCGGCGATCAATTGAAACTGCGCAGGGTACTCGGCGTGGACCGCCGCGCGTGACACGGTCACGATGCCCGATTCGAGAGGCTCGCGCAGCGCCTCCAACACGCGGCGATCGAACTCCGGCAACTCATCGAGAAAGAGCACCCCGTGGTGCGCCAGACTGATCTCACCGGGACGCGCCCGCGCGCCGCCGCCCACCAGGGCGGTCGCCGAGGCCGTGTGATGCGGCGAGCGGAAGGGCCGACACCCGAAAGTGCCCGGTCTGAAACCCGCGGCGCTCACCGAGGCGATGGCCGCGCAATCGAGCGCCTCCGCCTCGGTGAGCGGCGGGAGTAGGCCAGGCAGGCGATGGGCCAGCATGCTCTTGCCGCTGCCGGGCGGTCCCATCATGAGCAGACTGTGTGCCCCGGCGGCCGCGATGAGCAGTGCGCGCTTGGCCTGTAGCTGTCCGCGCACATCGGTCATCTCGGGTCCGCGCCACGTGTCGGGTGCCGGCCGTGGCG
>JAJYDK010000029.1 GCA_021777555.1 Pseudomonadota bacterium
CATCGCCGCCGAGTCGTCTACCGCGAGTATCCGTGCCATCGTCGCGCTCCAAAGTGTGTGTCGAGTGGGGCCATGGTCAGAATTCCTGCCATTCCGAGTCTTCAGTGGCGGAGGCCTGCGCGCCGCCGCGCGCTGCAACAGCCGCCAGCTTGGGTGCCGCGCGGGGCGGGGCGGGGGCGGCATCGCCGGTCTTGCGTTCCGCCCAGGGCCGGCTGGCTGTGCGTCGCTCCACGGCGGGGGCCTGCTTCTTGGCCGTCGCGGCGCCGCCGGAGGCGCTTGCGCGCGGCGCGGCGGATCGCTCCACGCGATCCGGCCGCGGTGCTCGAGCGGCGACCGCGCCAACATCGTAGCGAGCGAGGATCTCGTTGAGGCCGCCGACCTGCTCGACCATCGATTGGGAGGCGGCCGTTGCCTGCTCGACGAGCGCTGCATTCTGCTGCGTGAGTTCATCCATCTGCATGACGGCGCGATTGACCTGCTCGATGCCGGCCGACTGCTCCCGCGAGGCCGCGGCGATCTCGGCCACGATGTCCGACACCTTCTTCACCGCCGCGACGATCTTCTCGAGCGTCTGGCCCGACTGGGTGACGAGCACCGAGCCATCCTCGACCTTGCGCACCGAGTCCTGGATGAGTCCCTTGATCTCCTTGGCCGCCGTGGCCGAGCGGCCGGCGAGGTTGCGCACCTCGCTCGCCACCACGGCGAAGCCGCGGCCCTGCTCGCCCGCGCGGGCCGCTTCCACCGCGGCATTGAGGGCGAGGAGATTGGTCTGGAAGGCGATCTCATCGATCACACCGATGATGTCGGCGATCTGCTTGGACGCCTGGTTGATGTCCGACATCGCGGAGACGGCCTGGCCGACCACGGCGCCGCCCTTCTCGGCCTGCTCGCGCGCGGCGAGGGCCAGCTGATTGGCCTGGGCGGCATTGTCGGCGTTCTGCTTGACCGTGGTGGTCATCTCCTCCATGGACGAGGCGGTCTCCTCGAGCGAGGAGGACTGCTCCTCGGTGCGCTGAGAGAGATTGGCGTTGCCCGCGGAGATCTCATCCGCCCCGCGGTGCACCTCGCCGGCGACCTGCTTCACCCGTGAGACCACCTCCGCCATGTTGTCGGCGAGGCGGTTGATGCCCGAGCTCATGACCTGGAAGAAGCCGCTCTTGCCGGCGGTCTCGAGCCGCCGGCCGAGCTGCCCGGCGGTCACCGCGGAAAGCATCTGCTGCATCTCGCTCTCCACGGCGACTTCCTGCGTCCGATCGGTCCATTCCATGACCGTGCCGATGCGCTCGCCGGCGTCGCTGAACACCGGATTGGTGACCGTACGGTATATGCAGTCGCCGAGCTCGCGCGGGCTGATCCGGGAGTCGCTCAGGGCATCGAGCGCGCGGCGCTCTTCGGCGGGCTCGGGCGCGAGCGCCTCGAGGCTCGCACCGCGCAGGTTCGCGACCTCGAAATCGCGGAGAACCTTGCGCATCTCGGCCTGATTGCGGCTGAAAGTGGCCTGGGCGGTGTCGTTGAGATAGATGATGCGGTGGCCGGCATCCGCCAGCACCACCGAAGTGGACACCTTGTCGAGCGCCTGGCGCACACGGGCATTCTCGGCGGCGACCAATCGCTCGTTCTCGATCTGTGTGCGCAGCTTGCCCTGCATCTCATCGAGGGAGCGCAGCACCTGGTGGGCCTCGTCCGTTCCATTGACCTCGATCCGGCTGTCGTAGCGGCCGCTCGCGATCTGCTCGAACACGGAGATCGCGCGGCGGATGAGGGCGGTGAGGGCGCTGGCGATGATCCAGGAGAGGGCGATCGCGAAGAGCATCGCGGCGAGCGTCACGCCCACCGTCAAGGCACGGGATGCCGTCACCTGCGAGAGGCGATGCCGCACGGCGGCATCCATGCTCGAGTAGCTGGCATCGAGCAGCCGCTGCAGGCTTGCGTTGACGGTCTGGGAGTTGGCGAACAGCTCCGCCGTGGTGATGGTCATCTTCTGCGCGTCGAGAATCCTCGTCTGAATGAGCGCGAACGAGGAATTGAACGCGACCAGCGCCGACTTCAGCATGGGCGCGATCTTCGCGCGCGCCTGGCTCGAGGCGCCGTTCAGATCGCGCGTCGCTTGCGCGAAGTCCGCGAGAACCTGCTCGTGGTAGATGCCGATGGCACGCTGATCATTGCCCCCCAGGTAGCCCTTGATGGCGGCGCTGGTGGCATACCACTGCACATCGCCGGAGGCGATCAGCGCATCGGGTACGTCGCGGGTGGCGACCTGGATGAGCGCCGCGGTCTGCGGCGAGGGATCGACGTTGAGTGCCGAACGCGCAACCACCAACCGTCCCAGCGCGACGATCTTACCGACGAGCGCATCGTGCAGGCTGACCGCCTGATCCGCGGTCATCTTGGATTCGCCGTTCTTGAGCGCGCTCCAGCCGCTTTTGATCTGCCGCCATTTCGTCGTGACACCGAGTTTGCCGCCCACCGTGGAGTTGATGGCGTCGACCGCGGACAGGAGCTTGTGCATGCGGGCTTCTGAGGCCGCCACATCGCTCGAGCGGGCCGCATCGCCGGTGAGCAGCGCGAACAGCTGACTGCGGTGGTTGGACACTTCGGCAAGGACGGCGCCGAGATGGTGCGCGTAGCGGGCTCCCTCGAGCTCGTTGCGGGCCTGGGACACTTCGCGGTTGGCGGTGCTCAGGTAGAACACCCCGAGCAGCGCCGTCGGCACCGCCATGGCCACCACCAGCAGTCCGAGCTTCTGCCAGAGCTTCAGACGGTTTAGAAATTGCATGGGCGGGAGTCCTGATGCTGAGACGTGGATCGGGCGGCGTTCTCGTGCAGGATCATCGGCTCTCACCCGCTGCGACTTTAGTCGGCTGCTCGGATCGAGCCTCAGCGGCGCGCCGCCCGCCGTGCGGCTCGCTCTGTCCCGGGTCGGACAGCTTGAATCGTGCCAGCGTCTCGTTGAGATCGCGCACCTGGCCCGTCATGACCTGGGAGGAGGCGATGGTTTCCTCGACGAGCGCGGCGTTCTGCTGGGTGATCTGGTCCATCTGCATGACGGCCCGGTTGACCTGCTCGATGCCGGCCGACTGCTCGCGAGAGGCGGCGGCGATCTCGGCGACGATGTCCGATACCTTCTTCACGGAAGTGACGATCTCCCCGAGCGTGTGCCCGGAGTCGGTGACCAGCTGAGAGCCATCCGCCACTTTCCTGACACTGTCCTGGATCAGGGACTTGATCTCCTTGGCGGCCGTGGCCGAGCGGCCCGCGAGGCTGCGCACCTCGCTTGCCACCACGGCGAAGCCACGGCCCTGCTCGCCGGCGCGGGCGGCCTCGACCGCCGCATTGAGCGCCAGCAGATTGGTCTGGAACGCGATCTCATCGATGACCCCGATGATGTCGGCGATCTTCTGCGCCGATTCATCGATGCCGGCCATGGCGTGGACCGCCTTGCCCACTACGGCCACACCCTGTTCGGCCTGGTCGCGCGCGGCGAGTGCCAGCTGATTGGCCTGGGCGGCGTTGTCGGCATTCTGTTTGACGGTGGTGGTCATCTGCTCCATGGAGGAGGCGGTTTCCTCGAGCGAGGAAGCCTGCTCTTCGGTGCGTGTCGAGAGGTTCGAATTGCCCATGGTGATTTCCTCGGCGCCGAGGAATATCTCGCGTGCCGAGGCCTTTACCCGCGCGACGACCTCGGCCAGGTTGTCAGCGAGGCGATTCACGCCCTCGCCGAGGGCGGCGAAGAATCCCGACTTGTTCTCCGCGCTGATGCGCAGTGTCAGGTCATCGCCGTTCACGGCCGCGAGCACGCCCTGCAATTCCTGCTCCACCCGCATTTCCTGGCTTCGTTCGGTCCACTCCATCACCGTCCCGAGACGCTCGCCGCGCTCGCCGGTCACCGGGTTGGTGGTGACGCGGAAGTTGAGCTGGCCGAACACGCGCTCTTCGCTGCGGGCGCCGCGCAGCGCATCGAGGGCGTGGCGCTCCTCCGCCGCGGAGCTCGAGAGCGACTCGAGGCTCGAGCCGCGCAGTGCTGCCGGATCGAACCCCGGGAGGCGGCGGCGGAACTCGTCGGCGTGGCGCGTAAAGCCGGTCTCGGCGGCCTCGTTGACATAGATGATCCGGTGCTGCGCGTCCGCCAGGAGCACGCCGGTCGAGGCCTTGTCGAGCGCACGGCGTATGCGCGAGTTCTCGGCCGCCACCGCGCGCTCCTTCTCGATCTGCGTGCGCAGCTTGCCCTGCATGCCCGCGAGGGCTTGCAGGACCTGCCCGAGCTCATCGCCGCGCTGCGTCTCGATGTCGCTGTCGTACCGGCCCGCGGCGATGCGCCCGAATACCTCGACCACGCGCTTCAAGGGATTCGTCAGAGAGTGCTCCGTCGTCCAGGTCAGCGCGTGGATGAGCACGATCGCGAGAAGCACCAGCGCGAGGTTCAGGTCGCGTTGGCGGGTGAGGGATGAGATCTGGCTGCCCGTCGCGGACTCGGAAGCCGCGCCGGCCGCGGTCAGCAGATGACTCAGGGCGGCCCTGGCGCCGTGTCCGGCGTCGTGCAGGGCGGCTGCGGTGATCTTGAGGTTGCTGGCGTTGATGATCTGCGCGGCGATGGTGCCGTAGAGACCATCGGCCTGGCGGGTCGCCGCCTGCAGAGCATGATCGAGGGGACGGCGGATCTTCGGAGATACCTGAGCCAGCGCGGCGCGGACCGCGGCGAAGTCAGCGAGCAGCTGCCCGTGGGCGATCTGGATGCCCATGTGGTCGTCTCCGCCGAGATATCCCTTCGAGGCCGCATCCTCCGCGTAGCGGCGCAGCGCCGCCTCGTCCGAGAGCGCGGCCGGCAGGAATTGGGAAGTCACCTCGACGAGACTGCGCGTCTGCTGGTTGGGATCTGAGGTCACACGAGAGCCGGCGGCGACTGCATCTCGCAGACGGCCGAGGCGGGCGAGCAGCGCCTCATGGGCTGCAATGGCCTGCGCGGCGGGCTGGTTCGGGGGCGCGCCGGCGAGGCTGTTCCATCGGGAGCGAATTGTCTGGAAATCCCGCCTGACTCCGAAGCGCTCTCCGAGCTCGGAGTCGGTGCTCGCGAGGCGATCCAGGACGTCGAGCCCATCCTGACGTGCGGCGATCACGGACGACCTGGCGGCGGCATCGCCGCCGGACAGAAGGACCACCCGGCCCTCGTGGGTCACGACCGCCGACTGGAACGCGCCGATGGCGCTCAGGTAGCGGATGCCCTCGAGCTCGGCGCGAGCCTGGCGGAGCCTGCCGTTGGCGGAGCGCCAGTAGAACACCCCCACCAGCACCGCCGGCAGGCTCATGGCGAGGATGAGGACGGTGATCTTCTGCCAGAGTTTGAGGTGATTGAGGGTCAACTTGCCCATGTCGGTCAGCTCCCGGCGGCCATGCGCCGCGGTGCCGCGGCAAGTTCGTCGTAATCCCGAGCCACCCCGCGATGCGCCTCGCTCTCGAGACGGTAGCGGGCCATGTTCTGGCTGAGGTCCTGCGCGAGCCCGGCCATGGTGCGCGCCGCGGTCATGGCCTGATCCACCAGGGTGGCGTTCTGCTGGGTGAGCTCGTCCATCTGCATCACCGCGCGATTGACCTGCTCGATGCCCCCGGACTGTTCCCGTGAGGCCGCGGCAATCTCAGCCACGATGTCCGAGACCTTCTTGACGGCCGCGACGATCTCCTCGAGCGTGTGACCGGATTGAGTCACCCGCGCCGAGCCATCCTCGACCTTGCGCACCGAGTCCTGGATGAGTCCCTTGATCTCCTTGGCCGCCGTGGCCGAGCGGCCGGCGAGGTTGCGCACCTCGCTCGCCACCACGGCGAAACCGCGGCCCTGCTCGCCCGCGCGGGCCGCTTCCACCGCGGCATTGAGGGCGAGGAGATTCGTCTGGAAGGCGATCTCGTCGATCACACCGATGATGTCGGCGATCTTCCTCGATGAATGGTTGATGTCCGACATCGCCGCGATCGCCTGGTTGACGATCACGCCGCCCTTCTCGGCCTGCTCGCGCGCGGCGACGGCCAGCTGGTTCGCCTGGGCGGCATTGTCGGCATTCTGCTTGACCGTGGTGGTCATCTCTTCCATGGACGAGGCGGTCTCCTCGAGCGAGGAGGACTGCTCCTCGGTGCGCTGGGAGAGATTCTCGTTGCCGGTGGAGATCTCATCGGCGGCCCGCTTGACCTCCTGCGAAGTCGACTGGATACCCTCGACGAGCGAGGCCATGCTGTCGAGCAGGGAATTGATCCCCTCGGCCATCGAGCGCAGCTCCGGATTCTCGAGCCGGGTCTCGAGCCGGCGCGTGAGATCGCCTTGCGCGACGCCCTTGACCACCTCCTGGGTTGCTCCCACGGCGACTCGCATCTGCTGCGCGAATTTCTCGTGCGTTGCCGCGCTCTGGCGCGGCAGCGCGAGCGCCTCGTCGAGTTGCGAGCGCAGCGCCGCGGCTTCATCGCGCCGTGCGCGCAGCTTGCGTCCGAGCGCGAGGAGCTCGGCCGAGAGGGGCGCGTACACGCCCGACGGCTCCTCGTGCGGCTCATCGAGCCGATCCTCATTGAGCGCGTGGGCAAGCGCGGTGGCGCGCTGCAGTGCGCTCTGCACGGTTCGTGCGGCAAGCAGGGAGAACACGCCGCCGCAGAGCATCATGGCCGCGGCCAGTGCGGGCGCCGCCGTGCCGCCCAGGACGATCGCGGCTCCGAGCGCGCACAGCGGCACGGCGAAGGCGAGCGCCAATCGTGAAGTCAGCGAAAGATTCTTCAGAGCATTCATCGCAGCCCCCGGGGGTTCACGCCGCGTTTACGGCGAGTGCGGCATCGGCGCCGTCGCCGTGTGGCTCGGCGGCGGCGCCGGACATCGAGGCGAGATCGCGGCCGATCAGCCGGTCGATGTCGAGCAGCACGACCATGCGCTCGGCGACCGTGACCAGGCCGAAGAGGAAATCGGTCGCGCCTCGCTCGCCGAGCTCGGGAGCCGGCTTGACCTCCGCGGAGTTGACGTCGACCACATCCGAGACCCCGTCCACCACCACGCCGAAATCGCGCCGTCCGGAGGGCGTGACCACGGACATCACGATGATGACGGTGACCGCGGTGTATTCAGCGCGATCGAGCGCGAAGCGCATGCGCAGGTCCACGATCGGCACGATCGAGCCGCGCAAATTGAGCACCCCGAGCACATGCGGCGGGGAGTTTGGAATCTTGGTCACCGCCGACCATCCCCGGATCTCCTGCACACGCAGGATATCGACTCCGTATGTCTCGTCGCCGAGCACGAAGGTGAGGACCTGACGGAACTCGCCCGATCCCTGCTGCCGATCAGTCGAATTGTTTGACATGAGTGTGATTCCTGGCCGGTAGGTTCGGTTTCAGGCCGCCGCGCGCATCGATGCGACGCGAATCAGACCGGGGACATCGAGAATCAGCGCCACCGAGCCGTCCCCGAGAATGGTCGCGCCGGAGATGCCGTCGATGTGCCCGTAGTTGGCTTCCAGGGACTTGATGACCACCTGTTGCTGGCCGAGCAGATCGTCGACGAACAGACCCACCCGCCGGCCGTCGCCCTCGGCCACCACGACCAGCCCCTCATGCAGCGCGCTGGTGCGCGGCTCGACGCCGAACAGTTCGTGCATGCGGATGATGGGTACGTAGTCGCCGCGGAAGGAAAACACCTCGCCTTGTCCGGACAGGCGCGTGGCCTGGCTCGTCTTCAGCTGCATCGATTCGACGATCGAGATGAGCGGCACGATGTAGGTCTCGGTGCCGACCGCGACGGACTGGCCGTCGACGATGGCGAGCGTCAGGGGCAGGGTGATGGTGAAGCGCGAGCCGTGCCCGGACTCGCTCGCCACCTCTATCTTGCCGCCGAGCTCCTTGACGTTGCGGCGCACGACGTCCATGCCGACACCGCGCCCGGAGACATCGGTGGTCTTCTCCGCGGTGGAAAAGCCGGGCAGGAAAATGAGCTCGTGGATCTCGGCGTCCGAGAGCTGGTCGTTTGCGCCGATCAGGCCGCGGGAGCGCGCCTTGGCGAGGATGCGGCCCCTGTCGAGCCCGCCGCCGTCATCGCTCACCTCCACGGAAATGTTGCCGCCCCGGTGGGTCGCATCCAGGTGGACCGTGCCCGCGGCGGGTTTGCCGGCGGCGGTGCGCACATCGGGTGCCTCGATGCCGTGATCGATGCTGTTGCGCACCAGGTGAACGAGCGGATCGCCGATCTTCTCGAGAACCGTTTTGTCGAGCTCGGTCTGCTCGCCGGTGAGCTTCAGCTCGATCTGCTTACCGAGCCGTTGCGCGAGATCGCGCACCATGCGCGGAAAGCGGCTGAAGACGAAGCTGATGGGCAGCATGCGCACGCGCATGACGCTCTCCTGCAGCTCGCGCATGTTGCGCTCGAGCTGCGCCAGCCCGGCGCGCAGCCGCTCGCCATGCGGTCCTTCGACCTGAGTGCCGAGCTGGCCGAGCATCGCCTGGGTGATGACCAGCTCGCCCACGGTGTTCATGAGCTCATCGATCTTCTCGACGCTGACCCGGATCGATCCGGAGTCCCCGAGCGCGCTGACCGTGGCTTCCGGCTTCGCCGCACCCTCCGAGCGAGGGTGCGCGGTGACGGTCGCGGGAGCCGCTACCGGCTCCGCCACCGCAGGAGGGGACGCGGGGCTTTCGGCCGAAGGCACCGGCGTCACCGCGTCATCGTCGACCCCCGAACGCGCGATCGTCAGCTCGCAGTCGCCCTCCGCCCATTCGAACACCTGGCGGATCGCCTCCTCGGGGACATCTCCCGGGATCTCGAGCGTCCAGGCGAGGTGGCAGTCCTGGGGGCTGATGTGCGCAAAGGGGGGCAGATCCTGCGCATCGAGCCGCACGTGCAGCTCGGCGAGCTCGGCGAGCTCGCGCAGCATGCGCAGCGGGTCGTTGCCGCGCGCCATGAGCTCCCGAAAGGGGCGGAAGCGGATCTGCCAGCGCCCAGGGACTGCCGGGGCGCCCTGTGCGGGGGCCGGTGTCCCGGCCTGGGCAGGGGGTGACGCGACCGTCTCGTTCTTGCGCGCGATGGCGACTTCCAGGTCGAACTGCAGATCCGACACGCGCTGCGCGTCGATCGGCTGTTTGGCCTGGACCGCGCGCAGCATGGCGCGCATGACGTCGACTGATTTCAACAGCAGATCGGACACCGCGACCGTCACGGCCATGCCGCCGCTGCGCAGCTCATCGAGCAGCGTCTCCAGGCTGTGCGTGAACGAGGCGATGTCGCTGAAGCCGAACGTCGCGCTGCCTCCCTTGATGGAGTGCGCGACGCGGAAAATGGTATTGATGAGTTCCCGATCCGGCGCACCGATATCGAGCTTCAGCAGCGCCGCTTCCATGCTGTCGAGCGCCTCGAAGCTCTCCTCGAAGAACGCGTCGTGGAATTGTGTCAGGTCGACGGTCATCGAAGACCTCCGGGCAGGCCGAGCAGGTCGCTCATGCCAAGCAGCCGGGCGGCCGGCTCGAGCGCATGGTCCGCGCCTCGCCACTCGACGGTGCGGCCACCAAGGCGCCGGTCGCGCACGAAGGCGGCGAGCAGCTGCAGCGCAGCGGTGTCGATGCGCTGCAGTGCGGATGCATCGAGCGTGACGGCCCGAGGCTCATCGATGAGCCCGGTCAGCGCCGCCTTCAGCGAGTCCGCCTCGGCAAGCGTGCAGTCGGCGTTCAAGGCGAGCGAATCGGACTTCGCCGGTGCGCCACGGTTCCCGGGCGCACGCGTGGCGCGGCCGCGACGTGATTTGCGTGCGGGAGTCGATCGAGTGCGGGATTTCATAATCAAACTAGCTATCGGCGATCGCCGGGTCGGCTTGAGCGGCGCGTCACGAAACTTGACGCAGTTCCGCTCGCGACGGTCCGTGCAGGCGCCGCACGAGCTCCGCCTCGGTGCGCGTCAGGCCGCAGCCGGAAATCAACTCCTCGCCGCTTGCGCCGGCACGGGCGAGGCGGATGGCGATCTGAATCCCGGGCGAGGCGCCATGAGGGGCCGCGGCGCGGTTCACCGGCTGATCGATGCGTTCCGTGAGCTGTGTCACGTTTTGGGCGGTGGCCGCCAGAGTGTTTCTCATGTCGGTGAGCTGTTCGAGCAGGAGTTGATTCTGCGCGAGCACCTGCTCGGTCTGGCGGCGCGTGGCGCGCCGCCACGCGCTGAAGGTCACGGCCGCGAGGAAGAACGAGAAGACGAGGAACACCGCCCGGCCCGCGATGAGCAGGAAGTCGAGGTCCGGCAGATTGAGGCTCGGCAGATTCATGGCGGCCATGGTGGCGCCTCCTGTGAAGTCGGTCACACGATGCGCGGCCACGGCGGTCGACGGCGACGGTTTACCGGCGCGGCGGCATCTCTCGCAGAAGGAGGTGCAGAAACCGTGCCAGGGATCGCGAGGCGGGTGACCTGCGGGCGGTCGTGCGCCAGGTGCGTGCCGCGAATGGCTCAGGCGCCGGCGCCCGGCACCCAGGCGGGATCAAGATGTTTGGGCAGGCGGGTGGAGAGGATGAGCACCACCACACGGCGGTTGGACCGGCGGCCGGCGGCGGTGGCGTTGCTGGCGAGCGGCTGCTGAGCGCCGAAGCCGATGACCGCCAGCCGGCCCGGGGCGACGCCCCGGGAGGAGAGAACGTGCACGACACTGCCGGCGCGCGCCGCCGACAGCTCCCAATTGGAGTAGAACTGCACCGTCCGGATCGGCAGGTTGTCGGTGAATCCCTCCACGCGGATGGGATTGGGAAATTGCGCGAGCGAGGCCGCGAGGCGCCGGATGACGGCCACGGCATGCCCGGAGAGACGGGCGCTGCCGCTTGGAAAGAGGATGTCGGAGCGGAACTGCACTTCGATCCGGTCCGGCCGGCGCCGGATCACGACCTGCCGCTCCTTCACGAGCGCCGCCATCGCACGGTCGACATTGTTCGCCACGCGAGTCAGCGCTTCGTCGGCCGCTTTGACCGCCGCGGCACGGGCCTTCGGCTTCTCGGCCGGAAGGGGATTCGGCGCTGCGACCGGCCGGGGTGTCAGGTACGCGCGCGGCTGATTCTTGAGGATCGCCTGCTGCACGATGCTCATGCGGATGTCGGCGCCCGAGCCGCGCCGCTTGTGCCCCACCTGGATGGGGTTCAGGGTACGCGGCTGACCGCGGAAGGCGGCGTACAGGGAGTTGGACAACACCCGGTACTTGCCGGCATTGACCGAGGAGATCGAGTACATCACCACGAAGAACGCGAGCAGCAGCGTGAGCAGATCCCCATAGGGAATCGCCCAGCGCTCGTGGTTTATGTGCTCTTCGGGGTGTCGGCGGATTCTGCGCATGCCGGTCTCCAGCCACGGCCTAATGCAGGTAGCCCTGCAGCCGCGTCTCGATCGAGCGGGGGTTCTCGCCCTGCGCAATGCCCATCATTCCGTCCATGACCAGCTCGCGGAACTGCGTCTGGCGGTGGATGATTCCTTTCAGCTTGGCGGCGACCGGCAGGAAGAACAGGTTGGCGAAGCTGATGCCGTAGACCGTGGCGGTGAAGGCGGCGGCGATGCCGTGGCCGAGCTGGGTGGGATTGGCGAGGTTCTGCAGCACGGCCATCAGTCCGAGCACCGCGCCGATGATGCCGAGCGTGGGCGAATAGGTGCCGGCGCTCTCGAAGACTTTCGCGGCGGTGATGTCCGCATGCTCGCGCATGTTCATGTCGACGGACAGCGCATTATTGATGTGCTCCGGCTCATGGCCGTCCACCACGAGCTGCAGCGCCTTGCGCGTGAATTCGTCGCTTTCGACCTCGATCATCGGCTCGAGACCGAGGAGGCCGCGTTTGCGGGCCGTGTTGCTCCATTCGACGATTTTGACGACGAGGCCGCTGCCATCGCGGGACGGCGGCCGAAGCACCCAGGGGAA
This sequence comes from Pseudomonadota bacterium, assembly GCA_021777555.1. GTDB lineage: Bacteria > Pseudomonadota > Gammaproteobacteria > Steroidobacterales > Steroidobacteraceae > 13-2-20CM-66-19. The sequence continues at coordinate 11,883 of JAJYDK010000029.1, forward strand.
CAGGCCGAGCGCGCGCCGCATCACCGGTAGAGGAGTCTGGACGCAGATTGCGGCGATGGTGCCCCCGCCGACCACCACGAGCGCCTCGAGGGAGATCAGCGCCATGATCCCGGCGCCTCGCAATACTGCGCCGACCAGCACGGCGTTGACGGCGAGCACCAGTCCGATGATGCTCAGAATGTCCATCGACGCCCCTTACATGCCGAGACCGGAGAGCAACGCATCGACGTCGGTCTGGGCGGAGGCGACCTCGCCCTTGGTGACGCCGGGGACTACGGGCCCCTGGCCGACGCTCGGATTCTCCCCGAGGGTGGCGTGCTCGACCATGTCTCCCGAGAGCCGGGTGAGGTTCCCGAGTGCGAGCTCGAGCTCCTCGACCAGCTTGATGACGCTGCGGATGATCTGTCCGGTGAGGTCCTGATAGCCCTGAGCGAGCAGCACTTCGGCGAGATTGCGGCGGATCTGCTCGGAATCGGTGCGTGCGGCGGGCAGGAACACTTCAAAGGCGCGCACCAGCGGCAGGAATGCCTCGATCGAGCGCACGATGCCTTCGAAGCCGGTGACCGGCACTCGCGCGCGAAAGGAGGAGAAGGCATCGAGGAGCGCCGTTGCCTCGCGCGCGGTGCGCTCGGCCAGGGGACCCGACTGCTCGACCAGATCGAGCGTGCGATGGGCGGCCTCGTCGGTCATGTTGATGACATGGGTGAGCCGCGTGCGCGCGTTCGGGATTTCGTGCTCGGCGAGGTCCGCCAGGCGCGATTCGATGCTGAACCGATCGAGCGCCTTCTGCAGATCGCCGGTGAGCTTGCGGATCTCGGCGAGCATCTTCGGCTCGCGAAGGTGCACGATGTGATCGACCGCCTCGAAGAAGGCGGACTCGTCGCCACGCTCCAGCGCTTCTCCCAGGATATCGACGTAGGCGCCGTACTCGCTCTTGAGGACTGAGAAGTTCGACATCACGGCCTCACTTTCCGGCGCCGAGGATTTTGTCGAGTTTTTCCTTGAGCGTCTCGGCCGTGAAGGGCTTGATGACGTAACCGTTGACGCCCGCCTGGGCGGCCTCGACGATCTGCTCGCGCTTGGCTTCCGCGGTCAGCATCAGCACCGGCATCTTGGCGAGCTTTGCATCGGCCCTCACCGCCTTGAGCAGATCGAGCCCGGCCATGCCGGGCATGTTCCAGTCGGTGATGAGGAAGTCGAAGTCCCCGGCCTGAAGCATGGGCAGCGCCGTCTTGCCGTCGTCGGCCTCGGTGACGTTCGAGTAGCCGAGATCGTGCAACAGGTTCTTGATGATGCGGCGCATGGTCGAAAAATCATCGACTACCAGAAATTTCAGATCTTTGCTCACTGCCTGCCTCGTATATTCTGTGGCGCCCGATCCGCACGTCCCGCCCAGCCCGGCGCGACGGCGGGCGAAGAGCGCGCCCGCTGCCCACCACTCCTCAGCCGCGGTGGCGTGCACATCATGTGCCTACGCTTCGTCCTTCGCCGTGCCGCGGGTCTCACCGCGCCACTCCGCCAGTCGCGCCTTGAGTCGCACGAGCGCCTGTCCATGCAGCTGGCATGCGCGCGACTCCGTCACCTTCAGCACCGCGCCGATCTCCTTCAGATTCAATCCTTCGCTGTAATAGAGCGACATCACCAGCTTCTCCCGCTCCGGCAGACCCTCGATGGCCCGAGCCAGAGCCCGCCGGAACTCCTCGTCGGCGGTCTCGAGGAACGGGTCCGCCTCTCCCTCGAGAGTCGCCGCCGCATCGTCGAGTGCCGCCAGGCGGCAGCTCGCCGCGTCCTGCACGATGGTGTGGTACTCCTCGATCGGCACACCCATTTGTTTCGCGATTTCCGTGTCGCGCGCATCCCGTCCGGTACGCCGCTCGATCTCCTGGACCACTGCGGCCACCGCGCGCGCCTTGCGATGCACCGAGCGCGGCGCCCAATCCAGCTTGCGCAGCGCGTCGATCATCGCCCCGCGGATGCGGATGCCGGCGTAGGTCTCGAAGCTCGCGCCCCGGTCCGTCGCGTAGTTCGATGCCGCCTCGAGCAGCCCGAGCATCCCGGCCTGCATCAGATCGTCGATTTCCACCGACGGCGGCAGGCGGCCCGCCAGGTGGTATGCGATGCGCTTGACCAGCTCCGCATGGCGCGTGACGAGCTCGGTCGCGTTGCTCACCTCGTACGGGGCGCGCGGCACGCCGTAGGCACTGGCTGCGCTCACGGCACCACCGCCAATCGCGCGGGGTTGCGCCGCACCAGCCGTTCCACGAAGAACTCAATGTTCCCCCGCGGACCGGGCGGTACTGGCCATGTATCGGCGGTCTGGGCCAGTTTCTTGAATGCCAGGGCGGAGGGGCTCCCGGGATAGAGGTCACAGACCGGGCGCTGCTCGCGCACCGAACGCTGCAGGCACTCGTCCTCGGGAATCTCACCCGCGAATTCGAGAACCACGTCGAGAAATCGGGTCGTGACCCGCTCGAAGCGCTGAAAGAGCTCGCGTCCCGCGCCGGATCCACGCACCCGGTTGGTGAGAATGCGGAAGCGCTTGACTCCGTGGTTGCGGCTGAGCACCTTGATCAGGGCATAGCCGTCGGTGAGGGAGGCCGGCTCGTCGCAGATCACCACCAGGACGTGCTGAGCGGCCTGGGAGAACTGCTGCACGCCCTGGGCGATGCCGGCGGCGGTGTCCACGATGAGCACCTCGAGCTGCGCGGCGAGGGAGCTGAACGCGCGCACCAGGCCCAGGTGTTCCACGGCGCCCATGCTCGCGAGATCGGCGGCGCCGGAGGCGGCGGGGACCACGTGAAAGCCCTGTGGGGCCTTGATCAGCACCTCATCGATCGTGCGCTCGCCGGAGATGACGTGGGCGAGCGTGTAGCGCGGCGAGAGGCCGAGAAACACATCCGCATTGGCCAGGCCCAGGTCCCCATCGAGCAGCACCACGCGTTTGCGCGCCGCGAGCGCCGTGGCGAGGTTGACGGAGACGCTCGTCTTGCCGACCCCACCCTTGCCGCCGGTGACGGCGATCACCTGCACCGGCTGCGCCAGGGACTCGAGTCTGGAGTTGTTGATCAGATTGAGGTCAGGTGTTGGCATGAGACAGTCTTCCGAATCGTCGTCGCAGGAGATCTTCGTCTGCGGCCGCGCCGCTCGCCTTGGCGAGCCGCACGGCCAGGGTGATGAGATCGAGGGCGCGCGCCGGCGCGAGGTCCTCGGGCACCCGCTGGCCCTCGCTCAGGTAGGACACGGGGAGCCGGGCACGGATGAGCGCGGAGATCGCCCCGCCGAGGCTCGCGGCCTCATCCAGCTTGGTCAGCAGACACGAGGCGGGTTTGAGCGGCGAGAAGCGCCTGACGGTTTCCTCGATCGCCCCGGCCTGGGTGCTGGCGGCGAGCACCAGCGCCGATTCGATCTGCGGGCCGCACTCGGCCAACACCGAGAGGCGCGCGGTGAGTTGCGCATCGCGCACGCTGGTGCCCGGAGTGTCGATGAGAACCAGGCGCTGACGGCCAAGGCGCGCGAGCAGCTCCGGTAGAGCCTCGAAGCGCTCCGGCGCATGCACGGGAACACCGAGCAGCTGACCGAGGGCGAGCATCTGATCCTGAGCGCCGATGCGCGCGGTGTCGGAGGCGATCAGCGCGAGCTCATTCGGTCCGTGGCGCAGGATCCAGTGGACGGCGAGCTTGGCGAGCATGGTGGTCTTGCCGACGCCGGTGGCGCCGACGAAGGCGATGCGGCCGCCGCTCTCGAGCCAGCGATCGCCGGTCACGTTGAGGTATTGCGACAGTCCGGCGATGGCGAGGCGCCGGCCCTGCGCGAGGTCCGCCTCCGGGGGGAGCTGCCCGATCAGGTGGTCGGCGAGATCCCGCTCGATGCCGATCTCGGTGAGTTCGCGAAGCAGCTCCGCCTGCACCGGATGGCGGCGGCTACGCTCGTTCCAGGCGAGCTGCGCCAACTGGGTCTCGAGCATGCGTCGCAGGGTCTTCAGCTCGCTGCCCATGTCCTGCCCCGCCGGATCGAAGGAGATCGGGGGCGGGGCGGTCGGGGAGGCCGCGGCCGCCTCGATCCGCGCGGCATCGAAGTCGACGGCGGCGGTGATCTCCACTCCCTGCGCGCTGCGTCGGGAGGAGAGGATCACGGCCTCTTCACCGAGTTGCTCGCGCACCGCGCGCAGCGCCTGGCGCATGTCCGGGGCCGTGTGTCGTACGATCTTCATGGATTACCTGCCGACCGCGGTAACGACGCGGACCTTGCGGTTGTCGGGTATCTCGTTCCAGGCGAGAACCTGCAGATGCGGCAGGCCGGCCCGCAGGAACTTCGCCATGGAGGGGCGCAGCGTCGGCGGCACCAGCAGCACCGCCTGCCCGCCGACGGATTCTTGACGCTGTGCGGCGTCGGCCACCCGTTGCTGCAGCCGCTCGGCGAGGCCCGGCTCGAGACCGGCGCCCGTGGCGCTCGCGGTGAGCGAGCCCTGCAGCAGCCGCTCGAGATCCGGCTCGAAGGTAATGACCGGCAATTCGCCGGAAACGCCGGCAATGTCCTGCACGATCTGCCTGCCGAGGGCGATGCGCACCTGTGAGAGCAGCGCCACCGGGTCCGGCGACCGGGGCGCGTGTTCGGCGAGAGTTTCCATGATGGTCCGCATGCTGCGTATGGGGATACGTTCCGCCAGCAACCCTTGCAATACGCGTACCAGCGCGGACAGCGGCAGAACCTTCGGCACCAGATCCTCCACCAGCTTCGGTGCGGCCTTCGCCAGGGCGTTGAGCAGCTGCTGCACCTCGTCGTGACCGAGAATCTCACTGGCGTGCGACTGCAGCAGGAAGGAGAGATGGGTGGCCATCACGGTGCTCGGGTCGACGACCGTGTAGCCGAGCGCCTGAGCATGGTCGCGGCTCGCCGGCTCGATCCACACCGCCTCCATGCCGAAGGCGGGATCGCGCGCGGCGATGCCCTGTACGGGGCCGAAGACACGCCCGGAGTTGATCGCGAGCTCCCGGTCCGGATAGACGGTGCTTTCCCCGACCGGCACGCCGTTCAGATTGATGCGATAGACATTCGGGGCGAGATCGAGGTTGTCACGGATGTGCACGGCGGGCAGCAGGAACCCGAGCTCCTGCGAGAGCTTGCGGCGCACGCCGCGCACGCGCCCGAGCAGATCCGCACCCTGTCCCTTGCTGTCGACCAGCGGTACGAGCCGGTATCCGACCTCGAGGCCCACGGGGTCGACCGGACGCACATCCTCCCATGTGAGGTCCCGCGATTCGGGCGCGACGGGCGCGGGCTTCGGGGGCGGCGGAGCGGCCTTGGCCGCGGCGCGCCGCTTGTGCACCACGTAGGCCACGAGGCCGCAGAGCGCCGCCATGAGCAGGAAGGGCACATTCGGCATGCCCGGGATCAGCCCCATCACGCCGAGCAGTCCGCCCGCGACCGCGATCGTCTTGGGATTGCCGAACAGCTGCTGGCTGAGCTCCCCGCCCATGTCCTGCGGGCGCGACATGCGCGTTACGATGATGGCCACTGAGGTGGACAGCAGCAGCGCCGGGATCTGCGCCACCAGGCCGTCACCGATGGTGAGCAGCGTGTAGGTGTGCAGGGCGTCGCTGATCGCCATGCCATGCCCCACGGTGCCGATCGCCAGTCCGCCGATGATGTTGATGAGCAGGATCAGGATGCCGGCGACGGCGTCGCCGCGGACGAACTTGCTCGCACCGTCCATGGCTCCGTAGAAGTCGGCTTCTGCCCGGATCTCCGAGCGGCGCACCCGGGCCTCCTCCTGTGTGATGAGGCCGGCGCCGAGGTCGGCGTCGATGGCCATCTGCTTGCCGGGCATGGCATCCAAGGTGAACCGGGCGCTGACTTCGGACACGCGCCCGGCGCCTTTGGTGATCACCACGAAATTGATGATGGTGAGGATGATGAACACCACCACGCCAACGGCGAAGTTGCCGCCAACTACGAACTGTCCGAAGGACTCGATGACGCGACCCGCCGCGCCGGATCCCGCATAACCATTCAGGAGGATCACGCGCGCCGATGCGACGTTGAGTGCGAGCCGCAGCAGGGTCGCCAGCAGCAGCGCCGTCGGGAACACGCCGAACTCGATCGGGCGCGCGACGTAGAACACGCCCATCACGACGATGATCGACAGCGCGATGTTGAAGGTGAACAGCACATCGAGCGCCATCGGCGGTAACGGCAGGATCACCATGGCGAGCACGCCAAGCACGCCCGCCGGCACTCCGATGCCGATACGCAGCAGATCCCGGAAGGAAGGAACCGATGGAGAAGTTGCGGTCGCTGTGGCCATGGATCAGTGCCGGGTTGTCTCGATCGAGGGGTCGATCACGGGCGGCTCGGGGGGCTGGTCGCCGCAGGCGCGTGCCGCCTTGAGCCGATAGATGTAAGTGAGAATCTGCGCGACGGCGACATAGAGCTGACCGGGGATCTCGCCGCCTATCTCGACGTTGTGGTAGAGCGCGCGCGCCAGTGGCGGCGCCTCGAAGATCGGCACGGCGTGCTCGGTGGCGATCTCGCGGATACGCGCCGCGATGAGATCGGCACCCTTGGCGACCACACGCGGCGCGCGCATGCGGGACTCGTCGTAGCGCAGCGCGACCGCGAAGTGCGTCGGGTTGGTGACGATGACATCAGCCTTCGGCACCTCGTGCATCATGCGCCGCCGGAGCAGCTCGCGCTGGACGCGGCGCACCCGCATCTTGTTCTCCGGTGACCCGTCGCTCTCCTTCATTTCCTCGCGGATCTCCTCGCGCGTCATGCGCAGCTGCTTGTTGTGCTGGAACAGCTGCCAGGGCACATCAATCGCGGCGATCAGGCCGAGCGTGCCCGCCATGATGAGCAGGGCATCGGAGGCGAGGGCGACCGCCTGGGCGAGGGCGACGGCGAGCGGCTCGCTGCCCAGGGCGAGAAACCGCGGCGCCTCATCACGCAGCACCAGATAGGCTGCCGTGCCCACCACCGCGACTTTCGCGAGAGCTTTGCCGAGCTCGACGAGCGCGCGGACCGAGAACACCCGGCCGAACCCCGAGACCGGGTCGAGTCGGCTGAAATCGGGCGCCAGCGCCTCGAAGCTGAGGTTCCAGCCGCCGAGGGCGAGCGGCGCGGCGAGCGCCGCGACCATCGTGAGACCGAATACCGGGGCGCACGCGATGAGGGCGTGCAGGAGTTCCGCGGCGGCGGTGGTGATCGCGAGCCGCGGATCCAATGTCGGGTCGTAATCCAGGCTGAGCGCCGAGCGCATCACACCGGCGAGCGCCGAGCCGATACCGCCGCCGAATACGCGCAGCGCCCCGCCGGCCACCAGCAGCACGGTGGCCGTGCTCAGATCGACGGAGCGGGGAACCTGCCCCTTCTTGCGCGCCTCTTCCAGGCGCTTGGGAGTCGGGTGTTCTGTCCGTTCCTGTTCGTTCTCGGCCATGCGCTCAGGCTCCGCTCAGGTGACGCAACAGGAGGAAGGTCTCGCCGAGCAGCCGGGTGAAGCCCGACTCGAGCGCCGGCAGGCCCGCGATGATGACCAGCAGGCCGAATACCAGGGTGATCGGCAGTCCCACCGCGAACAGGTTCATCGCCGGAGCCGCGCGGCTCATGACGCCGAAGGCGAGGTTGGTGACGAGCAGCGCCGTGACGCCGGGCAGCGCCACGGCGAGCGCTCCGGAGAACAGCGCCGAGCCCCAGCTCACCACCGTCCAAAGGCCCTGCCCGCCGAGACCGCTCACTCCGATCGGCAGGGTGCGGAATCCGTCGACCAGAATGCGCAGCAACGCCAGATCGCCGTTCAGCAGCAGGAAGATCAGGGTCACGAGCACCGTGTAGAGCTGGCCGAGGGCGGGCGTCGATTCGCCCTCGAGCGGATCGACGTTGAAGGCCATCGACAGACCCATGCTGTTGGCGATCAGCTGACCGCCGAGAGAGACCGCCGTGAAGAGGATCCGCAGGCAGAATCCGAGTGCGACTCCGATGATTACCTGCTGCACGGTGATCAGCACGCCGGCCGCCGAAAGCGGCGTCACTCCGATGGGCTGCGGGATGAGGGGCGCGACGAGAAGCGCGATCGCGCCCGCGAGCACGATCCGCAGTTGCACCGGCACTGACATGGAGCCGAACACCGGGGCCACCATGAAGCACGAGCCAATGCGCACGAACGGCCAGAAGACCGAGCCGATGGCGGCATTGAGTTGATGTGCGGTGACCGTGATCATGGCCTCGGGCGGCGCCTCAGTAGAGCAGGCCCGGGATGCTCATGATGAGCTCGCGGGTGTAGCTGATCAGGATCCTGAGCATCCAGGGACCGGCGATCACGAGCACCAGCGTCATCACCAGCAGCTTCGGGATGAACGACAGCGTCATTTCGTTGATCTGGGTCGCGGCCTGAAAGGCGCTGACCACCACGCCGGTGACGAGCGCGGCGAGCAGCAGGGGGGCGGCCAGGGCTAGCGCGAGCTCGAGGGCGCCTCGGCCAATGGTCATGACGGTATCGGGGGTCATCTCGCGCCTCGGTCAGTCCGGGTTTTCATTCAGTGGTAGAAGCTCGAGGCCAGGGTTCCCATGACGAGCGCCCAGCCGTCGACCAGCACGAACAACATCAGCTTGAACGGCAGCGATATCAGCGTCGGCGAGAGCATCATCATTCCGAGCGACATCAGCACGCTCGCCACCACCAGATCGATGATCACGAACGGAATGAAGAGCAGGAACCCTATGAGAAAGGCGGTCTTGAGCTCGCTCGTGACGAACGCCGGCACCAGCACCGCAAGCGGCACATCGAGCGGCGCCGCGTAGCCCTTGCCGCCGGCGATGTGCACGAAGGTCGCGATATCGCTCTCGCGGGTCTGATGCAGCATGAATTCCTTCAGCGGCGTCTCGGCCCGGGCAAGGGCGGTCTGCGTATCGATGGTGCCCGCCGCATAGGGTTGATAGGCCACCTGATCGATCTGTCTGATGACCGGCGACATGATGAAGAAGGTGAGGAACAGCGCGAGGCCGAGCAGCACCTGGTTGGGCGGCGTCTGTCCGGCGCCGAGCGCCTGGCGAAGAATGCCGAGAACGATCACGATGCGCGTGAAGGCCGTCATCATCAGCAGGATCGCCGGCAGCAGTGTGAGCGCTGTCATCAGCGCCAGCACCTGCAGCGTCAGGGTGTAGGTCTGCGTACCGCCGTGGGTCTGCACGCTGAAAGCGGGTATGCCGGGCGCCGCGCAGGCGATCATCGGCGCGAGCGCGAACAGCAGCAGCGGCCAGGACTTGCACCGCCGGGTCACTTGCCGAGGCTCCGCTTGAGCAGCTGCGCGAAGCTCGGCTTCGGGGCCGGTGCGGACGGCGCGGGGTTGCCGATGTCGGCCGGCTGATCGAGGACGTGCAGGGTGTTGACCCGCCCGGGAGCGACCCCGAGCAGGATCTGCGCGCCGCCGACTCTGAGCAGCACCGCGCGCTCCTTTGGGCCGAGCGGCATGTTGGCCAGCACTTCGAGTGCGCCTGCGGTGCGGTCGCCGAACGTGCGCATGCGCCGCGCGAGCCAGGCGAGGGCGAAGATCACCGCCAGTACGCCAAGCAGCGCCAGCGTGACCGACAAGAGACCGCTGACGCCGATCACCGGCGCACCCGCGGCGGTGGTGGGCGCGGCGAATGCGTGGCTCATCGCAGTTTGCGCAGTCGCTCGGCGGGGCTGATCACATCGGTGAGGCGAATGCCGAATCTCTCGTTGACGACCACCACCTCGCCGTGGGCCACCAGGGTGCCGTTGACATAGACATCGAGCGGTTCGCCCGCGGTGCGGTCGAGCTCGACCACCGAGCCCTGATTGAGCTGCAGGAAGTTGCGGATGGGAATGCGTGTGCGTCCGACCTCCATGGACAGAGTCACTGGAACGTCGAGGATGACGTCCAGATTGATGTCGCGGGAGCCGGCGCCGGCTCCCTCCTCGCTCAGGTCCTGGAACTGGGCGGGTTGCGCCTCGATCTTGGCATTCATGGTGAAACTCGCTTGATCTGGCTGGTCGGCGGCTCGGAAAGGGATTTGGTGCGGCGCAGGCGCTCTTCGATCTTGACGGCCTGATGGCCGCGCGAATTGCCGAAACTGCCGCGAAACACGGGTACTTCCTCGGCGATCACGGTGACCTTGCCGGTGAAGTCGCACGGAACGATGTCCCCTGGCTTGAGATTCACCAGCTCGGCAAGGCTGAGCGATGAGCGGCCGAGGATGGTGGTGATCTCGAGCTCGGCGTCCTCCATCTCCTCGCGCAGCGACTGCACCCAGCGCTCATCCTTCTCCATGCGGTCGCTCGCCACGCCGGCATCCAGCACCTCGCGCAGCGGCTCGATCATGGCGTAGGGCAGGGTGATGTGCAGGTTGCCGCCCGTGCCATCGAGCTCGATGTGGAACGAGGTCACCACCACGATCTCCGAGGGGGAGACGATATTGGCGAAGTGCGGGTTGATCTCCGATTGCAGGTATTCGGGCTCGAGCGAGGCGACGTGCGACCATGCCTCGCGCAGGTCGGTGAAGACGCTGCGCAGCACGAGGTGGATGATGCGTTGCTCGGTGGCGGTGAACTCCCGGCCCTCGATCTTGGCGTGGCGGCCGTTGCCGCCGAAGAAGTTGTCGACCACTGCGAAGACGAGCTTCGGATCGAGGACGATGAGCGCGGTGCCGCGCAACGGGTTGATCCGCACGAGGTTCAGGCTGGTCGGTACGTGCAGGGTGTGCACGAACTCGCTGAATTTCTTGATCTGCACCGGGCCGACGGCGACCTCCGGGGAGCGGCGCAGCAGGTTGTACAGGCTGATGCGATTCAGTCGTGCGAAACGCTCGTTGATCATCTCGAGCGTGGGCATCCGGCCGCGCACGATGCGCATCTGGTTGGCGAAGTCGTATTGCCGGACTTCCCCCGGCGCGAGCGGCGCCTCGGTGCTGACCGCTCCGGTATCGACGCCGTGCAGCAGGGCGTCGATTTCGGCCTGATCGAGTATCTTTTCGTTGCTCATGATCTCGCGCTCGGCCCGGCGGCTACTGCATCACGAAGCTGGTGAAGTAGATGGCCTCGACGTTGCCGGGCCTGCCGCCGTTCCGGGCGGTGACCGTGCGGATGGCGCCGAGCACCTGGGCGCGCAGAGCCTCCTTGCCCGCCTCGGTGTCGAGTGTCGTGTACTGCTGCCCGCCGAGCAGCAGCAAGAGGTCGTTGCGGATCATCGGGTCGTTCTGCTTGAGCAGCGCGATGGTCTTGGGGTCGCGCGACATCACCTGGATGCTCACCTGCAGGTAGCGCACCACCTGGCCGGCCTGGAAATTGACGACGAAGGGCTTGAGCGGCAGGTAAATCGGCGGTCCGGAGGGAGCCTTCATCTTTGCGTGCGCGGCGCTCGAGCCGAACAGGTGCAGCGCCATGGCGCCACCGACGCCTCCGCCCAGCACGACCGTACCGATGACGATGAGGAGCCACAGGGGCAGCGAGCGTTTCTTTGCGGGCGCCGGGGCGGTTTCAGCCGGGATGTCAGCGGATGCGGTGGCCATTGGTCTTGCGGGTCCTGTGCGTGAAGGGCGTTGCGGCGGGAAAACTGCAATGCCTGTGCCACGCGGGTCGAAGGGCGTCCAATCCATTGATGGAAAAGGAATTTGTGTCGCCGGTCCACTGTGATGCGCGTCACACGCCCGAGCCAGTGACGGACTTCCGGCGCTCATGCCGCGCTTCGATGTATCGATGATCCGCCGCCCGTTGGATCGTGAGCCGCATCACCCTCGCTGCATCCGACTGTCGCCATTTGTACACAATCTGGAGACGGGTCACAGATTCCCATTCAGTTGGCACGCACCATTGCGCCGCGGGGAAAGAAGAGGTCGGATGACTGACTCGCCCCCCCACCCGGAATAAAGCAGCCAAGAAGTTGAGTGAGGGCGCCATGCTCGCAACCGAATGTGTCTCGAATCCCGCTTCGCTGGAGGACAGGAGAAAGTGGGACTCATCCGGCGCGGAGGCCTCAGCGGGCCTCACCGTCCGTCTGCCGACGGGAGCCTCGGGCGCGATCCGCGACGTGATCGCCCTGATCCGCCAGGTGGCGGTCTATGATTCGACCGTGCTCGTGCTCGGGGAATCGGGAACCGGCAAGGAAGTCGCCGCCCGCGCCATCCATGACTTGAGTCCGCGGCGCAACCGGCCGTTCGTCGCCGTCAACTGCGGCGCCATTCCATCGGAGCTCCTCGAATCCGAGCTCTTCGGTCACGAGAAGGGCTCCTTCACCGGCGCGATCGCCGCCCGCAAGGGCCGTTTCGAAATCGCCGAGGGCGGCACGCTGTTTCTCGATGAGATCGGGGACATGAGTCCGTCGATGCAGGTCAAGCTGCTGCGCGTCCTGCAGGAGCGGGTTTTCGAGCGGGTGGGCAACCACGCCCCCATCCGCTGCAACGTGCGCATCATCGCTGCGACACACCGCAATCTCGAGGAGGCCATCGGGAGCGGCGCGTTCCGCGAGGATCTGTTCCATCGCCTGAACGTTTTTCCGATCGAAATGCCCTCGCTGCGCGATCGCAGAGAGGACCTGCCCGCGCTGGTGCGCGAGTTCGCCGCCAGCAACGAGGCCGAGGGACGCGCGGCGGTGCGGCTCTCGCCACGGGCGCTCGCCGCCCTGTCGAGGCATCCGTGGACCGGCAATGTGCGCGAGCTTTCCAACCTCATCGAGCGGCTCTCCATCATCAGCGGCGGCAACACCGTCGATGTCGCTCACCTGCCGCCGAAGTACCGGCCGCCGGAGGATTGGCTGTTCGAGGAGCCTCAGACCGGGGACTCCTCGCCGATGGCGGATGAAGGCGCCGTCGATGCCCCGCTCAGCGAGGAGGCGGCCCTGGCGCTGCTCGAGTCCTCACTGCCCGCCATCGCCGATGACGCGCACGAGGCGGTGTCCGAGGGGCAGCCGACGTTGCCCAGCGAGGGACTCGATCTGCGCGAGCACCTGCAGAGAATCGAGCGCGCGCTGGTTCAACAGGCCCTGACGCGCGCCAACGGCGTGGTCGCACAGGCGGCCCGCTTGCTCAATCTCCGTCGCACCACACTCGTCGAGCGGCTTCGCAAGCTCGGACTCACCGACTGCATGACCGAGGCCGTGACGGAAGTTTGACGCCGAAAGGCGCGGTATGCCGCCGCGCCCGTGACCGGCGTCACGCTTTGCGGCAGATCCTCGCCCGGCACGGCATTTGCATTCCTCCCCCTGGAGCATCCCTGAGCCCATTGGGGGGAGCAATGTCGGAAACTCAAGATCAGGTCACTTCAAACAGCAACGCCGCGCGCAGCGCACCGGAACCGGTGGCCTGCGCCGCTCATTCCCAGCGGCTGCTCGAGCTCGCGCGCCGCGTGGCGGCCAGCGATTGCACCGTGCTCATCTGCGGCGAGTCCGGCACGGGCAAGGAGGTCCTCTCCCGCTACGTGCACCGGCGCTCCCAGCGCGCTAAGGGGCCGTTCGTCGCGGTCAACTGCGCGGCCATTCCCGAGAACATGCTCGAGGCGATGCTGTTCGGGTACGAGCGCGGCAGCTTCACCGGCGCACACAGCGCACACCCGGGAAAATTCGAGCAGGCCCAGGGCGGGACGCTGCTGCTCGATGAGGTGACCGAGATGCCGCTCGGATTGCAGGCGAAACTCCTGCGCGTCCTGCAGGAGAAGGAAGTCGAGCGCCTCGGCTGCCGCGCACCCCTGAGTCTCGATGTGCGCGTCATCGCGACCACCAATCGCAGACTTCGCGAAGAGGTCGCCGCGGGGCGCTTTCGCGAAGACCTGTATTACCGGCTGAACGTCTTTCCACTGGCGATTGCGCCGCTGCGATCGCGGCGTGACGACATTTTGCCGCTCGCCATGCAGCTGCTCACCGCGCATTGCCGTCCGGGCACGGCGATCCCTGCGCTGAGTGCCGATGCGGCCCATCGGCTGCTCACCTATCCCTGGCCGGGCAACGTGCGCGAACTGGACAATCTTCTGCAGCGCGCGCTCATTCTGGTCAACGGACCGGTGATCGGACCGGAGCACATACAGTTCGAAGCGGCCAACGGCGTGCCGCTCGAGGGCGTGACCCGCGGGGACGAGCCGCGCGGCACCCCATGGTTCCTGGATGGCGGCGGATCCGCCGACACCTGCCCAGACGGGTCGGGCACGGGCTCGCTCGCCGGTTCGCTCATTCAGGCCGAGCGCGACCTGATCCTCGATGCGCTGCGCTCGGGACAGGGCAGCCGCCGCGAAGCGGCCGTGCGTCTCGGGATCAGCCCGCGCACGCTGCGTTACAAGCTGGCCCGGCTGCGTGAAGCGGGCGTCGAAGTTCCGGCGGCCTGAGGGAGTCGACTATGAGTCAGATGGCCATCAATCAGGTCCTGGCGCAGATCCGCTCGCTCTCGGAGCAGGTGCGTCTCGATGCGCCCCGCCCCATGGCCGCGCAGGGCATCGGCGCCCCGAGCGTGCAGGGCGCAGCCCCAGGCAACGCGCCGAGCGAGTTCGCCGCGCTGCTGAAGCGCGGGATCGACCAGGTGAACCAGAGCGAACAGCGCGCCAATGCGCTGGCGGACGCCTTCTCGCGCGGCGCTCCGGGGGTGTCGCTCCCGCAGGTGATGGTGCAGATGGACAAGGCGAGCGTTTCCTTCCGGGCCCTGACCGAAGTGCGCAACCGCCTCATCAGCGCCTATCAAGACATCATGAACATGCAGATGTAGTGAATCGACATGGCCGCTGAATCCATCGCCTCGCCCGCCCTGCCGGCACTGCCGGCGAGCCTGCGCCCGCTGCTGCTTCTGATCGGCATCGCCGCGGCCGTCGCCGCCGGTGTCTGGATCGTCCTGTGGTCGCGGGGCCCCACCTACAGCCTGCTCTACGCCAACCTCTCGCCGCAGCAGGAGTCCCAGGTCGCCCAGGCGCTCGAGGGCGCGCAGATACCTTATCGGCTCGATGCCGCGAGCAACGGCATCGAGGTCCCCGCCGAGCAGCTCGATGCAGCGCGACTGAAGCTCGCGGGGCAGGGGGTCGCGGGCGGCGACAGTTTCGCCTCGCTCGACAAGGGCTCGGATTTCGGCGTCAGCCAGTTCATGGAGAACATCCGCTATCAGCACGCGCTCGAGTCGGAGCTGGCCCATACCATCGCCAGCATGCAGCAGGTAGAGGCTGCCCGCGTCAATCTGGCGGTGCCTCGCCAGTCGGTGTTCGTCAGCGATCGAAGCGCCGCCAGCGCCTCGGTGTTCGTGCGCCTGCGGGCCGGCGGCACGCTCGGGCCCGAGCAGGTCCAGGCCATCGTCAACCTGGTCGCCTCCAGCGTGCCGGATCTGCCGGCATCGCGCGTCACGGTCGTCGATCAGAACGGCCAGCTGCTCTCGAGCCCACAGGGCAACAGTCCCTACGCCGCGGACGAGCAGCACTACGACATGGTCCACCGCCTCGAGAGCGATGACTCGCAGCGCATCATCGCGCTGCTGTCGCCCCTGGTCGGTCCAGGTCTGGTGCGGGCGGATGTGGTGGCGGAGCTCAACCTGGGTACGAGCGAGCAGGCGCAGGAGCGCTACAAGCCCAACAGTCAGATCGTGCGCAGCGAGCAGATCTCGCAGCAGACTTCGGGGAGCTCGGGCGCAGGAGGCGTGCCCGGATCCCTTTCGAACGAGCCGCCGACGCCAGGCACTCTGGCTCCGCCCGCGAGCGCCCCGGCCGTGGCCGGGAAGGCCTCGGGCGCGGCGCAGAACCCTTCCGCCCCATCGCCGCCGGCGCAGACGGCGGCGGCAGGCTCGCAGACCCCTCCCGGCCAGTCCGGCACCGGGGGTGCAGCGCCCGCCGTGCAGCCGCTGAGCGCGGTCACGGGCAGCGGCGCCGGCCATGTGCTCTCGAGCGACATCACCCGCAATTACGAGATCGACCGCACCGTCGATTATTCCCGCCAGCCAGCCGGAGAGATCCGGCGGCTCACCGTCGCCGTTCTCATCGGCTACCGGTCCGTCAAGGGGGCGAATGGCAAGCGCACCGAGGTGCCGCTGTCGGCTCCGGAGCTCGCGCGCGTGACGCAGCTCGTGAAGGACGCGGTCGGGTTCGATGCGGCCAGGGGCGATAGCGTCAGCGTGGTCAATGAGCCTCTCGATGTGCAGACCTCCACGGTCGCCGGAGGACAATTCTCGGCGCCCTCGTTCTGGCAGCGTCCGCTCTTCTGGAGCCTGATGAAGATCGCCGCCGGGCTGGTGGCGGTGCTGGCGCTGGTTCTGGCGGTGCTGCGCCCCATGGTGCGGATGCTCATCACGCCCTCGCATGTCGGGCTGGCCCGGGCGCAGGTCGGGGTCGATGCCGAGGCGCTCTCCGCGCCCCAGGCGCAGAAGGAGGCTGTGGTGAAGGCGCTCTCCCACGAGCAGCAGCTCGCGAACGCCCGTGCGATGGTGGGCCAGGATCCGAAGCGGGTCGCGCAGCTGGTGCGCGGCTGGGTGGGCAACGATGAGTGAGCGCAACAGCAGGGAGAGCGCACGCAGCGGCACCGAGCGCGCGGCGATCCTGCTGCTCACGCTCGGGGAGGGCGAGGCGGCCCAGGTGCTCAAGCACATGGGCGCAAAGGAGGTGCAGCGCATCGGCGCGGCCATGGCGAAACTCGCCAATGTCTCGAAGGAGGAGGTGCAGGGCGTCATTTCCGACTTCCACACCACGGTCGAGAGCCAGACTTCCGTCGGCGTGGGCGCCGACGAATTCCTGCGCAAGGTGCTCGTCGATGCGCTCGGATCCGACAAGGCCGAGAGCATCATCGACCGGATCAACATCGGGCGCAGCACCAAGGGGCTCGAGGCCCTCAAGTGGATGGACCCGCGAGCCGTGGCCGAGCTGATCCGTCTCGAGCATCCGCAGATCATCGCCATCGTGCTCGCCTATCTCGATGGGGACCAGGCGGCGGAGGTGCTGCTGCTGCTGCCGCTGCCGGTGCGCTCCGATGTCATCGCGCGCATCGCCTTGCTCGATGGCGTGCAACCGAGCGCGCTCACCGAGCTCGATGACATCATGGAAAAGCAGTTCGCCGGCAAGTCGACCGGCAAGACTTCCGTACTGGGCGGCGCCAAGGCCGCCGCCAACATCATCAACTTCCTCGATCCGAGCCAGGAGAGCACTCTCATGGAGCAAGTCGCCAAGAGCGACCAGGCACTCGCGGCGCGCATCGAAGAGCTGGTGTTCGTGTTCGACAACCTGCTCGAGGTCGATGACCGCGGCATGCAGGAACTGCTGCGCAACGTCGCCTCGGATCAGCTGCTGCTCGCGCTGAAGGGCACCGACGAGCAGCTGAAGGAGAAGATCTTCAAGAACATGTCGCAGCGCGCCGCCGAGATGCTCAAGGACGACCTCGAGTCCAAGGGGCCGGTGCGCGTCTCCGAGGTGGAAAACGCGCAGAAGGAGATCCTGAAGGTCGCCCGCAAGCTCGCCGAGAGCGGCGCGATCGCCCTCGGCGGCAAGGGGGAGCAGTTTGTCTAAGTCGCTGACCCACGCCGGCGCCATCGAGCGCTGGCAGCTGCCCGAAGTCACCGGTCCGGTCGTTGGTCTCGGCGATGCACGGCGGCGCCAGGAAGCGGAGGCGCGCCAGGCTCTGCAGCAGGCCGAGGCTCGCGGTTACGAGGCGGGCATCACTCGAGCGCAGACGGAAGTGCGTGCGCGCCTCGCCGCGCTCGATGAGAGGATCAAACGCCTGGACGAGACGCTGGGTACTCTGTCGCGGCCCCTCGCACAGCTCGATTCGCAGGTGGAGGGCGAGCTGGTGCAACTCGCCCTCGCGGTCGGCCGCCAGCTCGCCCGGCGTGAGCTCAAGGTCGAGCCGGCGCAGGTGATTGCCGTCGTGCGCGAGGCGCTCGAGCAGCTGCCCGCGGCCTCCCGCGAGGTGCGGGTCCGACTGCATCCAGAAGACGCGACGGTGCTGCGCGAGCGCCTGAGCATCGCCGCAGCGGAGCGTGTGTGGACCTTGGTGGAGGATCCGACACTCTCGCGCGGCGGGTGTCTCGTGCAGAGCGAGTCGTCACGTGTCGATGCCCGCTTCGAGAGCCGCGTCGCCGCGATCGCCGCGATCGCTCTCGGCGATGAGCGCGGCCCCGAGAGGCAGGAACAATGAGCCCGCCGGAGCTCAATCGCGCGCCGCGCTGGGCCGAGAGCCTGCGGCGCAGCACCCTGGCCGTGCAGCGCGCCGCGCCGCCGGCCGCGGAAGGATCACTGACCCGCATGATCGGCCTCACGCTCGAGGCGGCCGGCTGTCAGGCCTCGGTCGGGGACTGCTGTGACGTGATCGCCGGCGACGGCTCGCGCATCGAGTCTGAGGTGGTCGGATTCTCGGGCGACAGACTCTATCTGATGCCGGCGGGCGATGCGCACGGTCTGGGACCCAGTGCGCGCGTCATCCCGCGCCAGCGTGCCGGCACGGTTCGCGTGGGGCCGGAGCTGCTCGGTCGGATCATCGATGGTGGCGCCCTGCCGCTCGATGGGCTTGGGCCGCTCGCGTGCGCCGACACCGTGCGCCTGACCGGCCGGCCCATCAATCCGCTCACACGCCATCCGATCTCGGAGCCGCTCGATGTCGGCATCCGGGCGATCAACGCGCTCGCCACCGTCGGCCGCGGCCAGCGCGTCGGCCTGTTCGCCGGCAGTGGTGTCGGCAAGAGCGTGCTGCTCGGCATGATGGCGCGCTATACGAGCGCGCAGGTGATCGTCGTGGGACTGATCGGTGAGCGCGGCCGGGAAGTGAAGGAATTCGTCGAGCGGATCCTGGGGCCGAAGGATCGCGCCCGCGCCGTGGTGGTCGCGGCTCCCGCGGACGCTCCGCCGCTGATACGCCTGCACGGCGCATGGCTCGCCACCGCGATCGCCGAGTACTTCCGCGACCAGGGCGCGAGCGTGCTGCTCCTGATGGATTCCCTGACCCGCTTCGCCCAGGCGCAGCGCGAAATCTCGCTGGCGATCGGCGAGGCGCCGGCGACCAAGGGCTATCCGCCTTCGGTGTTCGCGAGGCTGCCCCAGTTGGTCGAGCGCGCCGGCAACGGCGCCGAAGGCTCCGGTTCCATCACGGCCTTCTATACCGTGCTGACCGAGGGCGATGACCACAACGACCCGATCGCGGATTCCGCCCGCGCCATCCTCGATGGGCACATCGTGCTGTCGCGCCGCATCGCCGAGAGCGGCCAGTACCCGGCGATCGACATCGAGGCCTCGGTGAGCCGCGCGATGACCGAGATCGTCACGCCGGAGCATTTCGCGAGCGCACGCCAGTTCCGCCAGATGCTCTCCACGTATCAGCAACACCGCGACCTCGTCGCGATCGGCGCCTACCAGAAAGGCAGCGATCCCCGGGTCGATCAGGCCATCCACCTCTGGCCGCGCATGCAACGCTTCCTGCAGCAGGACATGGGCGAACGGGTCGATCTGGCCAGGAGCCTCGCGGCTCTCGACGAAGTGCTCACCGGGAACGCCACATGACCAAGACACAACGAATCGATATGGTGCGCCGCGTGGTGGATGACGCGGAACGGCGCAAGGCCGAAGCGCTCGCCGAGTGCGAGCGGCGCGTGCACGAGGCGCGCGGCCGGCTCGATGAGCTGGAAGGTTACCGCGCGGCCTACGTGCGCGATTTCAACGTGCGCGCCCAGGCGGGTCTCGATGGCGCCGCCGCGCGCGACTACCAGGTCTTCCTCGACCGCCTGGAGGATGCGCTGCGCCATCAGGGGCAGATCCTTTCCCAGGCCGAGGCGCAGCGCAGCGCCGAGCTCGAGATCTGGCGTGGCGCCGCCCAGCGCGCCGCCGCCGTCGACACGCTTGCCAAACACTGGCGCGCCGAAGAGCGGCGCGTCGAGGACCGGCGCGAGCAGCACGATACCGATGAGCGCTCGCTGCAACAGTGGAATCGGAGGAGTCCCGTCCGTGTCACCTGAAACCGTGCTCTTGCCGGCGTCCCCTGCGACGCCGCAGCCCTCGCCCCTTGCGGCCGCATCCGTGGCGAGCCCGCCCCCCAACGCCGGCGATCCGGCTCCCCCGATGGCTTCCTCCGGTGCGCAGACCGAGGGAGCGAGCCGGGCCCGGGCGGCCTCCGATGATCGCGCCGGCTCCGCGGGACGCTCCGGGAACCGAAGATCCCCGGCGTCAAGGAGCCCCGAGGCGCCCAGGGAGACCCGGCGCACCAAGGCACACCCGGCCGGCTCGGCGCCGCAAACGGCGCAGTCGGGCGCGAATTTCTCGCAGACACTCGCGCAGTCTTTGGCCGCGCACCACCCGACACGCCCTGCTGTCGATGCGGGCGCGGGGTGCGCAAAACCTGCGGCGAAGGACGGTGCGGCGCATGCGTCCGCCAAGGACGCGAAGACCGATCCGGTGCAGAGCGCTCTGGTGCTGGTCTCGCACGGCATCGCCGCTGCGCCCGCGCCCGCCGCCAACCCGGCCAACGTAGTGAACGCGCAAGGCGCCTCCGTCGCCGGCCGGGAAACGGCACCTGCCGTCAAGGCGCTGCTCGCCCAGGCGCTCACCCGGGATGCCAAGGCCCCGACGGCGATCCCCGCGGGTCCCGCCACGACCTCACCGCATGCGCCGGCACAGCCTTCACCCTCCAACACCGCGGCCGCCCTTGGCGCCACGCAGCTTGGGGTCGCATCACATCTCGCGACGCGGTTCAACGCCATGGCGACACCGGCCCCGGCGCTGAGCGCGCCAGTCGGGACGGGCGCCTGGACGGAGGAACTCGGCGCGCGGGTCAACTGGATGACGCACCAGGGGATCCAGTCGGCTTCGCTTCACCTGTCCCCGGAGAACCTCGGGCCGCTTCAGGTGAGCATTTCGGTGCATCACGGCCAGGCGAGCGTATGGTTCGGCGCAGTGCACGAGGAGACGCGCCAGGCGCTCGAGCGGTCCATGCCGCAGTTGCGCCAGATGCTCTCGAACCAGGGCCTGACTCTCACCGACTCGGGCGTGTCGCGCGACTCGTCCCGGGAGCGGACGCCGCAACAGGGTGGCCTCAGGGCGATCGACAGCAGCGCGGGCGCCGCGCCGGATGGGTCCGGTGGCGCCGCGAGCGTGCGCGTCGGCCTCGTGGATGCCTACGCCTGAGGGATAGCGCCCGGAGGGGCGGTGAGGGCCGCAGGGCCGTGACCGGCTTCGCACCCTGAGGAATCGCCGGGAGTTATTCGGGCAATACGTATATCCCGGGAGGGGGGCGCAAGCGATCTTGCGCCTGCGCATCATGCGTACGGGGAGGAACCCATGCCGCTCGCTCTTGCCCTCGATGGCCGCAACCTCGCGCTCGATGAGCCCGGACCGGACCGCCCCGGCGCGCACGCAGGCGCGCCGGAGCTGCACAGGAGCCTGCACCAGCTGGATTCCATTCCGTGCGAAGTGTTCGATGCCTATCGGCGCGCGGTCGAGCAGCACGCGGCCGTCTCGATCACCGACCTCGAAGGCAACATCCTGTATGTCAACGAGCTGTTCTGCAGAGTCAGCGGCTACGCGCGCGAGGAGCTGATCGGCAACACGCATCGGGTCGTCAAATCCGGCCATCACTCCGAGGAGTTCTGGCGCGAGTTGTGGGAGACCGTCGCCGCCGGGCACGTGTGGCACGGGGAGATCTGCAATCGCGCTCGCGATGGCACGATCTTCTGGTCCGCGAGCACGCTCTCGCCGCTCGCCGCCGGCGGACGCATACACGGCTATATGGCCGTGCGCCACCCGATAACGGCCCTCAAGCGCGCCCGGGTCGCGCGCCGGCGTCTCGCGCAGCGGGACGCGTACAAGAAGTCGGTGCTCAATTCGCTCTCGTACGCCGTCATTGGCGCGAACGCCGATTCGGTGATCACGGTGTTCAATCGCGGCGCCGAGCGGCTGTTGGGATACCGGGCCGAAGAGCTGCTCGGCAAACGCGCATTAGAAGGGCTCTGCGAGCCCGAGAGCCTGCGCGCGCACGCGGATGATCTGCGCATGCTCCGTGAAAACGGCGAGGCGCCGGTCGAGGGAGAGTGGACGCTGCTGCGCAAGGACGGCTCGAGAATCAGGGTGTTCCTCTCCCTGACCGCGCTGCGCAGTCCGTCCGGCGGTTTCAACGGGTATCTTGGCGTCGCGCACGACTCTGCCCGGGTGGACCCGCTCACCGGACTCGCCAACCGGGTGGATCTCACCGAGCAGCTCACCGCGGCGATCGGCGAGCCGGCCCGCCCCTTTGCGCTGCTCTATCTCGATCTCGATGGCTTCAAGCAGATCAACGACAGCCTCGGCCACAGTGTGGGCGATCTTGCGCTGCGCCAGCTCGCCGAGCGGCTCCGCGCCGCGCTCGCGGGGTCCCCTCCCGCGGGGGTGCACATGCGCACCGCGGCGCGGATGGGTGGCGATGAATTCGTGGTCCTGCTCGAGGGACCGCAGGCCTGCCGCCGGGCACCCCAGGTCGCCAAGTCACTGATCGAGGCACTGGGATCGCCCTGCAGGGTCGGGGAGCACGAATTTCACCTCTCCGCCAGCGTCGGGATCATCACCAGCGAATTCGGTTACCTCACGGCCGAGGAATACCTGCGCGATGCGGATACCGCGATGTACGAGGCCAAGCGGTGTGGCTGTGGGGGAATGGTCGTCTTCGACAGCGAGATGCATGATCGCGTGCAGCGCAATCTCCTGGTGCAGACCGATCTGCCGAAGGCGCTGCGCGAGGGACAGCTGCAACTGATGTATCAGCCGCTGATGTGTCTCGAGACGGGCCGGCTGCGCGGCTGTGAGGCGCTGCTGCGCTGGCGTCACCCGCGCCTCGGGTGGATCTCGCCCCAGGAGTTCATACCGGTCGCTGAACGGAGCGGGTTCATCTTCGCGCTCGGTGACTGGGTACTGCGCAGCGCGTGCGCGCAGTTCGGCGCATGGCGTGCGCGATTCGCGGAGCGCGCGCCATGCTCGGTGAATGTGAACCTCTCGCGGATCCAGCTGTTCGATCCGGACCTGCCGCGGCGCATCGATGCGGCGCTCGCGGAGCACGGCGTCGAGCCATGGCGGCTGCATCTGGAGATCACCGAGACCGCGGTCATGCAGCAGCCCGAGGCGGCGTTGGTGATCCTGCGCGAGCTGCGCTCGCTCGGTGTCACGCTGGAACTCGATGACTTCGGCACCGGGTATTCCTCGCTCTGCAGCATTCACGAGCTGCCCATCGAAGGGCTGAAGATCGACCGCTCCTTCGTCCGCGATCTCGAGACTTCGCCCCGGGTGGAGGCCGTCATCGAGACCGTCTGCCGGCTGGCCCGTCAGCTGCGGATGAAGGTCGTGGCCGAGGGTATCGAGACCTCAGAGCAGCTGATGGCGGTGCAGCGCCTCGGCTGCGATCTCGGCCAGGGCTACCTTTTCGCGCGGCCGCTCGAGCCGGAGCGCTTCGAGGAGGCATTCCTCGTTCCGGGCCTCAAGGTGTGCGCTGCGGATTCACCCGGCCCGCGATCTGACGGCGGTGGCGGCGAAAAGCGATCTTCCCGACCAGGGAAGCGACGGTATCCTCGAGCTGCGCAAATCGTACGCTGACCTCGCCCTCGGGAGTCATGCCCGTCGCGTTGCCCGGAAATCGAAGCGGCTGGGCCACGCACTCGTGCACGAAGATCTCCAGGATGCCGGATGCCCCGGCGTGGGGCGGCGCTTCCCGGGCGCGCCATTCAGCCCCGAGCGCGTTGAATCGCACCGGCACGGGCGCAGGCCGGGGTCGGTTGACGGAGAGGATCTGCCCGACCAGATCGAGGAGCAGCGTGAGCTTGCGGTCGAGCCGCTGAAGCTCGGCCGCAAGGGGTGAGTTCTCATCCGGCAACTCGACGAGGCCGTGATCCTCCAGCGCATCCCAAGCCTGCAGCACCTGGAAGTTGCGCTCGCAGAGCCCGGCGAGGGTCTGCGGGTCCGGCGCGGCCCGCCACAGCACCGGCAGCACATCCCGCACCGCGAGCTCTTCGTACAGTACGACGGTGTCTGAGTTGTCGGACATGGATTCGCGCAGGGGAGGGGCGGAGAATGCCCTCAGGGGCGGGCGGCCGGCAGCTTGGTGACGTTGGCGCGGGTCTGCCATTCGTCGCGAAAGAAGCGGCGGACCAGCATGGCCCGCTCCAGCCGGCCCCGGCGCACGTAGGTCTGGTAGAGCAGATCCTTCATCACCTCGAGAAGGATGTCGGCCTCGCCGCTGTCGAGCACCGGGATGCCGGGGCGCGGGTCGGAGGCGACGCCAAACAGCACGCTCCTCACTTTGTTGAAGATCTCCGGTGGGAGCGAGGCGAGCTCACGCACTTCATTGAGCCCATCGAAGAACTTGAGCTTGCCCGACTCGCCGAGATCGGCGAACACCGCCCGCGCGGTCCGCCGGCACATCGAGGCGAAGGCGTTGCAGGCGCCGACGCTGAAGCACCCGAGGGCCTCCTTGAACAGCATCTCCACCTCTTCCGGCAGGTGGGTGAAGTCGAAGCGCTCCCGTGCCCGCTCGATTTCGGTGAACTGGGGCGCGAGCTCGATCCTCGTCGGGCCATACGCGCGCGCCGTGAATCGCAGGAACACCGGCGCGCGGCAGGCATCGCAGCGGAACACGGTGCCGATCTGGGCCGGCTGGTCGGCCTGCAGCTCCTCGAAGCGCGGCACCGCCATGGGGCTGATGTGGGCAATGACCTGACAGTGCGGGCAGGTGAGCGCCAGCGTTCTGTCCGGCTCGAGGATCAGCCGGCTTTGCGGGTCGATGTAAGGCATGGCGTGGTTGGTGCTCTTGTAATGCCCCGGTCCCGATCTGACAGTATAGCCTATCTGAAGCCGTTTCGCCCTCCGATCAGCGCGGCGACCTCCACGAGCACCCGCGGCAGGGTGATGCCGCCGTGGGCGAGCAGGTACCTCGGTTCCCACCGGGGATCGAACCGTGAGAGGTACTGGCGCAGCAGCTCGATGCGCTCGAAATGCTCGCCATGGGGGAACACGAAATTGCCGGTGTCGTGCCAGGCCGGGGCGAGCGGGTCGCGCTCGCGCCCCCCGAGGGGCGCCATGCCCAGGTCGATCCACTGGAAGCCCTGCGCCCGCCCCCAACGCATGGTCTCGATCAGAAGGTAGTCCATGATCCCCGGGGGCGCCTCGGGGCCGAATCGAATCAGATCGAGGGCGAGCTCCGCGCGGGTGCCGGTGACCCAGAGGTTGGCGAAGGCCACCGGCCTGGCTCCGTGGCGCACCACCGCAAGCGGGAAGCCGCCGAGATACCGGGGGGAGAAATAGCCCACCGAGAAGCGCCGCTCGGCCGTCGAGTGGCGCACCAGCCAGGCATCGGAGAGCCGTTTGAGAGCAGGCATGAGCGGATCGGCGCGACCGGCGGGAACGACCTCGAAGGAGATGCGGGTCCGTCTCGCGCGCCGGTGCGCATGGCGCAGGACCGCGTGCGAAGGCTCCTCGAGCGCGAATCGGGCAAGCGGCACCCGCGCCGCCTCGCCGATCGGGAGTGGCGCGAGACCGAGATCCTCATAGAGGGGCAGCCACTGCGCGCCGGTCTGGTAGAACACGATGTGCGCGCCGTGTCTTTCGGCCATCTCCTGGAAGCGCCTCACCACCTCCTCGACTCCGGCGCGCTCACCGACCGGATCGCCGAGCGCGACCCAGCTGCGGCCGGCGACCTGATACATGAGGAAGACATCACCGGCATCGGAAAACAACAGCCGCTTGTCGCCGCTCAACGCGGCATTCGCCAGGCTCTGATCCCCCCGCTCGATGATCTCGCGCGCCCGCTCGAGATCGCGGGGACCGGCCGCGGACGGCTCGGGACGTGTGGGCCTCAGCAGGTTCACCAGCAGATACCCGGTCGCGAGCACCGACACGGTGAGCGATGCGCGCAGCATCCGTGAGGCACCCGCGTGCGCAGTGAAGGTCCACCACAACTGCCAGTCGTAGGGCGTGTGGCGGTAGAGGAGCAGCCCCGTCCAGACGGACAGCAGCACCGTGCCGAGCAGGCTCGCGATCCAGATGGGGCTGAAACGTTCATCGAGGATGGATGTCGGCCGGTAGAACGCGCCTCGACCGAGTGTGAGCACCGCGAGCGCCAGCGCAAGAAATGGCGCTTCCTCGAACGCCAGCCCCTGCAGCGCCGCGACCAGTATGCCGGCGGCGAGCAGTCGGCGCGCGAGCCGCCAGGCCGGGCGGACCCGGCGGAACAGCGCGCGCGAGACGATCAACAACCCGAGCCCGATGAGACTCGCCCCCAGGCTCGCGGTTTCCCGCACGGCCGCCAGCCAACGCGGGGCGAGCGCGAGCCGCGAATCGATGCCCGGTATCATCACGAACATCAGCAGCATCGCGCCGGCGATGAACGTCAAAGTGCCGGACACCTGCGGCGCCACGGGCCTCACGTACATCGCAGCACTGTTGCGGGCGCGGACCAGGTGGCGACGCTGAGCGTTGAGTTCCTGATAACCAAACAGCGCCGCACCGACCACGAGCGGCGCGAAGTAGTACACCGCCCGGAACGCGAGCAGGGCCCCGAGCAGGGCATCGACCGGTGCGCCATGCAGCATCAGGAGAATGATGGTCTCAAACACTCCGATGCCGCCCGGCACGTGGCTGATGATGCCGGCGGTGAGCGCGATGACATAGGCGCCGAGGAACGGCAGCAGGCCGATGTGGGCATCGGGTGGCAACAGCAGCCACAGCACCGACGCGGCGAGACTCAGGTCGAGGGCACTCAGGGCGATCTGCCCCCAGCCGATGAGCGTCCCCGGAGCGCGCAGCGCCCAACCGCGGACTTCCACGACGCGGCGCGAAAATGCGGCCCATAGGGCGTAGACGGCGACCGCCGCGAGCAGCAACACGCCGAGCGGCGCGGTCCCGAACGCCAGATGCAGCGCTGTGGCGGCGGGGGCGGGTGCGAGCGACAGGGCCAGCCCCGCAAGCAACGTGAGCCCCAGGGCGATCGACAGGCTGTAGAAGACGGTGATCGTGGCCACTTCGACCGCCGTGATGCCTGCCGTGGTGTAAAGACGCAGCCGGATCGCGCCGCCCGTGAATGCGGAAAAGCCCAGATTGTGGCCGAACGCCGCTGCGATGAAGGCGGTGAACAGAACCCGGGCGTAGCGCAGGCGCTTGCGCACGTAGCGCAGCGCCAGCAGGTCATAGCCGCTGATCAGGCAGTAGTCTGCGCCGGTCAGCGCGAGCGCCGCCAGCAGGTGACCGCGGGGGATTTCGCGCAGATGCGCGCCTATGTCGGGCAGGCGCAGCCGCAGGAGCTGGCCGTGCAGCACATAGGCCACGGCGCCGAGTACGAGCAGCGCCGCCATGGGGCCCAGCCAGCGAATGAGCTCGAGTGCGCGGTTCTCGGGCCCATCGGCTGGCTGTGGCGCGGCCATCGCGCGTCAGCGTGTGAGCGGCTTGTAGCGGATACGGTGCGGCTGCACGGCCGCCTCGCCCTTGCGTCGTTTGAAGTCCTCGACGTACTCCTGGTAGTTCCCCTCGAACCACACCACCTGCGAGTCCCCCTCGAACGCCAGGATGTGGGTGGCGATGCGGTCGAGGAACCAGCGGTCGTGTGAAATCACCACCGCGCAGCCGGGGAAGCTGAGCAGGGCCTCCTCCAGCGCGCGCAGCGTCTCGATGTCCAGATCGTTGGTCGGCTCATCGAGCAGCAGCACGTTGCCGCCGGCTTTGAGGACCTTGGCGAGGTGAACACGGTTGCGCTCGCCTCCGGAGAGCTCGCCGATGGTCTGCTGCTGCTGCGTGCCTTTGAAGTTGAATCGTCCGACGTAGCTGCGAGAGGACGTCTCGTAATTGCCGACCTTGATCTGATCGAGCCCCCCGGAGATCTCTTCCCATACCGTCTTGCGGTCATTGAGGCTCTGGCGGGATTGATCGACGTACGCGAGCTTTACCGTCGGTCCGACACGGATCTCTCCGGCATCTGGCTTTTCAGCTCCCGTGAGCATCCGGAATAGCGTCGTTTTGCCCGCGCCATTGGGGCCGATGATCCCGACGATACCGCCGCGTGGCAGGTTGAACGCCAGGTCGTCAATGAGCAATCGGTCGCCGAAGCCCTTGCGCAGGCCCTCGACCTCGATCACGAGCTCTCCCAGCCGCTCACCCGGCGGGATGTAGATTTCATTGGTCTCATTGCGCTGCTGGAACTCCCGCGAGGCGAGCTCTTCGTAGCGCTGCAGGCGGGCCTTGCTCTTGGCCTGGCGCGCCTTGGGGTTCTGGCGGACCCACTCGAGCTCATGCTCGAGGGTCTTGCGCAGCGCCTCGCGCTCACGCTCCTCGACCCGCAGGCGCTGCTCCTTCTGCTCGAGCCATGAGGAGTAGTTTCCATGCCAGGGAATGCCGTGGCCGCGATCGAGCTCGAGGATCCACTCCGCGACGTTGTCGAGGAAGTAGCGGTCGTGCGTCACCGCGATGACGGTGCTCGGGTACTCCTCGAGATACCGCTCGAGCCACGCGATCGACTCGGCGTCCAAGTGGTTGGTCGGCTCATCGAGCAGCAGCATGTCCGGGGCGGACAGCAGCAGCCGGCACAGCGCCACGCGGCGCTTCTCGCCGCCGGAGAGGGTGGCGATCCGGGTCTCCCAGGGGGGCAGTCGCAGCGCGTCCGCGGCGATTTCCAGTTTGCGCTCGAGCTCCCAGCCTCCGGCGGCATCGATGGCATCCTGGAGCCTGGCCTGCTGAGCGAGCAGGGTGTTCATTTCGTCATCGCTCATGGGCTCGGCGAACCGGTCGCTCAGCCGATTGAATTCTTCCACCAGCCTGAGGGTTTCGCCGACACCTTCCATGACGGTGGCGCGGACGTCGCTCTCGGGGTCGAGCTGGGGTTCCTGTGGCAGGTAGCCTATGCGGATGCCGCTCTGCGGCCGGGCTTCGCCGTCGATTTCCTTGTCCAGGCCTGCCATGATCCTGAGCAGGGTGGATTTGCCGGAGCCGTTCAGGCCGAGCACGCCGATCTTGGCGCCCGGGAAGAAGGAGAGGCTGATGTCGCGCAGGATGACGCGCTTGGGCGGCACCACCTTCGACACCCGATTCATCGTATATATGTACTGAGCCATGCGATCTCTGCTGCAATCTCTGCCGTGACCTGAGGGGACCGGGCGTGCGCGCCCGAGGGACATTATCATCGAGCCCGGGGGGCTTGGGCAGTGCCTCGGGATGGCTGCGCGGCGGTCGAGAATCTGCTCGCCGCCGGACGCTTCGGTACAATTCGGGTTCTTTCCCGCCCGGTACAATCCGCCTCCCCCCAATCGCCCTTCGGAGACCCCGCATGCTGTCTAAGAGCCAGGACATTCAAAGCTTCGACCCGGAGTTGGCCCGGGCGATCGAGGGTGAGCGCCGCCGGCAGGAGGACCATATCGAGCTCATCGCCTCGGAGAACTACGCGAGTCCCCGCGTGCTCGAGGCCCAGGGGTCGGTGCTGACGAACAAATATGCGGAGGGGTATCCGGGCAAGCGCTATTACGGTGGCTGTGAGTACGTCGACATCGCCGAGCAGCTGGCCATCGAGCGGGCCAAGAAGCTCTTCGGGGCCGCCTATGCCAATGTGCAGCCGCACTCGGGCTCCCAGGCCAATGCGGCCGCCTACTTCGCCCTGGTGCAGCCGGGCGATCCGATCCTCGGAATGAGCCTGGATCACGGCGGACATCTCACTCACGGTGCGCGGGTCAATTTCTCGGGCAAATTCTTCCAGGCCGCGCAGTACGGCATCCGCCCGGAGACCGGCGAAATCGACTATGAGCAGGTCGAGCGCCTGGCGCAGGAGCACCGGCCGAAGATGATCATCGCGGGCTTCTCTGCCTATTCACGGGTGGTCGATTGGGCGCGTTTCGCCGAGATCGCCCAGAGCGTCGGCGCCTATCTGGTGGTCGACATGGCGCATGTCGCCGGCCTCGTCGCGGCCGGCGTCTACCCCAGTCCGCTGCCGCATGCCGATGTCGTGACCACGACGACCCACAAGACGCTGCGCGGGCCGCGCGGTGGCATGATCCTCGCGCGCGAGAACCCGGAAATCCACAAGAAGCTCAATTCTCTGGTCTTCCCCGGCACACAGGGCGGACCGCTCATGCACGTGATCGCCGCGAAGGCCGTCGCCCTGCTCGAGGCGCTGCAGCCGCAGTTCGTGGACTACCAGCGTCAGGTGCTCGCCAATGCCCGCGCCATGGCCGCCCGGCTTGTGCGCCGCGGGTACGACATCGTCTCCGGCGGTACCGACAATCACCTGTTCCTGCTCAGCCTCATCGGCCGGGACATCACCGGCAAGGAGGCCGATGCGGCGCTCGGGCGGGCCAATATCACGGTCAACAAGAACGCGGTGCCCAATGATCCCCGTCCACCGGCGATCAGCAGCGGCCTGCGGATCGGCACGCCGGCCTCCACCACCCGCGGCTTCAAGGAGGCCGAAGTCGAGCAGGTGGCCGACCTCATCGCCGATCTGCTCGATTCCGGCGGCGCGGAGCCGCAGATCGAGCGGGTGCGCTCGCAGGTGATCGAGCTCTGCCGCCGCTTCCCGGTGTACGCGGCTTCGTAAGCCTGACGGGACCGCGGGCCCATGCACTGTCCGTTCTGCGGTCATGTCGAGACGAAGGTCACCGATTCCCGGCTGGCCGGCGAGGGTCGCCAGATCCGCCGCCGCCGGGAATGCCTCGCCTGTGGCGAGCGCTTCACCACCTTCGAGACTGCGGAACTGCTGATGCCCATGGTCGTCAAGGGCGACCGCCGCCGCGAGCCGTTCGATGAGGCGAAACTGCGCGGCGGCATGGAGAAGGCGCTCGAGAAGCGCCCGGTGGCGCGCGAAGCGCTCGATGAGGCGCTCAGCCGCATCGTTCACCGGGTGCGGACGGTCGGGGAGCGGGAAATCTCCTCGGGCGCGATCGGCGAGATGGTCATGGACGAGCTGCGCCAGCTCGATGAGGTGGCCTATGTGCGCTTCGCTTCCGTCTATCGGCATTTCGAGGATGTCGAGGCCTTCCACGACGAGATCATGAAGCTGCGCAACCGCCGTGAGGGCCGGCCGCGGGCGCACCACCCGGGCGCCGGGCCCGCGGCGGATCGGGACCAGCTGTCGCTGCTGCCGGAGCCCGCCGGGAAGCCTCCCGGGGGTCCTGAGGGCGGGGATTCGTGAGCGCCGTCGAATCGTTCACCGCATTCGACCGCGCGGCCATGGCGCGCGCCCTGACGCTCGCCGAGCGCGGCCTCGAGACCACTGATCCCAATCCCCGCGTCGGCTGTGTCCTCGCGCGCGGGGAGCGGATCGTCGGGGAAGGGTGGCACGAGCGGGCCGGTGAGCCGCACGCGGAGATTCATGCGCTGCGCGCGGCAGGGGCGGACGCCACCGGGGCAACCGCGTACGTGACCCTGGAGCCGTGCAGTCATCAGGGACGCACGCCGCCCTGTGTCGATGCGCTGATCGCCGCCAAGGTGGCACGCGTCGTATTCGCCGTTGGGGATCCGAACCCGAGGGTCAACGGACGAGGCGCGGACATCCTGCGCGAAGCGGGCGTGCAGGTCGATTCGGGCCTGCTCGAGCGGGAGTCGGCCGAGCTCAATCCGGGGTTCCTCAAGCGCATGCGCACCGGCAGGCCGTGGGTGCGGGTGAAGCTCGCCATGAGCCTGGATGGGCGCACGGCGCTCGCCAGCGGCGCGAGTCAGTGGATCACCGGTGAGGCGGCGCGGCAGGACGTGCAGCTCTGGAGGGCCCGCAGCTCGGCCATCCTGACCGGGGTCGGCACGATTCTCACGGATGATCCGCGGCTTACGGTGCGGCTCCCGGAGTCCTCTTCGGGTCCGCGGCGCGAGCCGCTGCGCGTCATTCTCGACCCGCGGCTGCGAACTGCGCCGGATGCGCGCCTCTTTGCTTGCGCCGGCGAGGTGCTGATTTTCGCAGGCGAGCCTGCCGTCGGTCGGGACCCGGATTTCGATCGCCGCCGCGAACACCTCACCGCGCGTGCGCAAGTTCAGATTGTCGCGGCCGATGCCGGCGGCAGACCCAGACTGACCGATGTGCTGGAGGCGCTCGGCCGGAGGGAGGTCAACGAGGTGTGGGTCGAGGCGGGGCCGACCCTCGGCGGCGCATGGCTCGAGCAATCCCTGGCCGATGAGTTGCTGTTGTACGTCGCGCCGAAGCTCCTTGGGCCGCAGGCGCGGCCGCTGCTGGCTTTGGCGGAAATCCGGGAGTTGGGCGACGCGCCCGGGTTCACATTCACGGAGGTCACGCGGATCGGCGAGGACCTGCGGCTGCGGCTGCGGCCGAATCACTGAGCGAAGAGGGGTATGCGATGTTCACGGGTATCGTTCAGGACGTCGGCCGGCTGACCGGCCGGGAGGCGCGCGGCGGCGATGTCCGCATGGTGTTCGCCTTTGACCGGATCGAGACGGCCGGACTGCATATCGGCGACAGCCTCTGCGTTCAGGGGTGCTGCTTGACCGTGGTGGAGTTCCAGGGCCGTGGCTTTGCGGCGGACGTGTCGCGCGAGACGCTCTCGCTTACCACGCTCGGGGATCTCGTGGTGGGCTCGCGGGTCAACCTGGAGCCCTCGCTCCGGGTGGGCGATCCGCTCGGTGGACATCTGGTGTCAGGACATGTGGATGGAGTGGGTGAGATCGTCGCCATCCGTGAGGACGCGCGCTCTACACGTGTCGATGTGACCGTTCCCGCAGAGCTTGCGCGCTACATCGCGCGGAAAGGCTCCGTCGCCGTCGATGGGGTCAGCCTCACCGTCAACGAGGTGCGGGGTAACCTGTTTGGTGTCAATCTCATCCCGCACACACAACAGGTGACGACGCTCGGGGCGTTGGCCGTGGGCGCCCGCGTGAACATCGAAGTCGATCAGATGGCGCGCTACGCCGAGCGGCTGCTGTCCCCGGAGTCGGCAGTCCGGGAGCATTGATTGGCGGTCGTGCGTGATCTCGAGAGGCTGCGCGCCGGAATCTTTCCCCGGCTGCTGATCGCGCTGCTGCTCGTATCCCTGTTGCCGCTCACCGCCTTCTGGCAGCTCGAGCGGCAGCGCATTCTGCAGAACGGCGAGGCCGATGCCCGTCAGCGGCTCGGCCTGTTTGCCGATCTCGCGGTTCAGCGGGTTGATGACTGGGTGCAGTTCAATCTCTCCATTCTCGACATGGCGGCGAGCCAGCGCGCCATGCGCTCGATGCGGCCGGCGGCGCAGCGACGCGCGATCGAGGCGCTCAAGTCGCGCCTGCCTTGGGCCTACCTCATCCATACCATCGGCCTGAATGGAAGCAACGTCGTGCGCAGCGACGGGCGGCCGCCCCTGTGGTACGGCGATCGTGGCTATTTCCGGCGGATCCTCTCGGGCCGGCCCTACGCCGTTGAAGTCCAGATCGGGCGCACCTCGCATCGACCAGCACTGCTGCTGTCCGTTCCCATCCGGGGCCTTCACGGGCATCTCGCCGGGCTATTGGTCGAGGCCGCGACACTCGATCACGTCACCCAGGCAGTAACGTCCGAGACGCTCGGGCGCACCGGACACGCACTGCTCATGACGCGCAAGGGCCGTCTGATTGCAGATCGTGGCATTCCGATGCAACTGCGGCTGCGCGACGTGGCGACCCGTCCAGTGTTTGCCGCAGCGCAGCGCGGTGCCGGGTTCTATCGCTACACCTACCGCGGCAATGAAAAAGTCGCTGAAGTGCGGAAAACGCGCTTCGGCTGGATTCTCGTCGCGCAGCAGCAACAGGTGGAGAATCTCGCCGCGGTGCACCAGGCCAACCGCTACGCGTGGCTGCTGCTCGGCGCAACCGCCACCCTGGTCACCGTGATCTCGGCGTTCGTGGCGCGTTTTCTGGCGGCCTGGATCGGTCAGGTCACCCGTGCGCTCGAGGAGGCCAAGACGGAAGCGGAGCGGGCCAACCGCTCCAAGACCAGTCTGGTTGCCGCCGCGGTTCATGACTTGATGCAGCCGCTCAATGCGGCGCGCATGTTCGCCGGCACCATCCGCGCGCGGCTCCAGAGGCCCGCGGATCGTGAGCTGCTCGATGGCATCGACAGCGCGCTCGAGGCCGAGGACGCCATTCTGTCGAGCGTCCTCGACATCTCGCGTCTGGAATCCGGCACCTTTGAGGTGAATGCGCGGCCCTTCGCGCTCGGGGCGCTGCTCGAGACTCTTGGGCGCGAGTTCGGCATCGTGGCGCGCGCCCGGGGCATCGAGTTGCGGGTCGCGAGGTGCCATGCCGTCATCCGCTCGGACGAGGCGCTGCTGCGCCGGATCCTGCAGAACTTCCTCTCTAACGCGATTCGATATACGAACCGCGGCCGAGTGCTCATGGGCTGCCGCCGCTGCGGAGCGGCGCTGCGCATCGAGGTGTGGGACACGGGGCCGGGCATCGCGCCGGAGCATCGACAGAAGATATTTCTCGAGTTCCAGCGCCTGGACACCGCCGCTGCGGAGCGGGGCGCGGGTCTGGGGCTTGCCATCGTCGAGCGTATCGGCAAGCGCCTCGGCCATCGCATCGATCTTCGCTCCTGGGTTGGCCGGGGCAGCGTTTTTTCGGTGGAAGTGCCGCGTGAGAAAGTTGCCGCCGAGACCGCGAGTTCCAGCGGGCAAGCGGCCGAGGATGGCACGGGCCTGGAGGCGCTGCAGAGCCGCGGCTCGCCGCTCGCCGGCGCACGGGTCTGGACGGTGGAGGACGATCCGCAGGCCGCCGAAGGCCTGCGCGCGCTGCTCACCGAGTGGGGCTGCGAGGTGGTATCGGCCCGCAGCGGCGCCGAGGCGTTGAGTCTTGCGCAGACCCAGCGGCTCGTGCCCGATCTGTTGCTGCTCGATTACCGCCTGCCCGACGGACCGGGCCCGGAGTTCGCGCCGCAGCTCTTGCGCTGCTGGGGAAGCGCCGAAGTGCCCGTGATGATCGTGACCGCAGAGCGCGATGCCGCCCTGCGCGAGCAGATGGTGTCCCGGGGCTGGGGCTTTCTCGCGAAGCCGGTCAGCCCCGCGAAGCTGCGGGCCGCGGTGACCTACGTGCTGATGCGCGGCGCGGCAACCTAATCGAGCTTACGGAGCTCCCGGGCGTCAATGGCGGGCGGCAGCGGCAGGTAGTCGTTCTCACTCACCAGCGACTGCCCCTGTCGCGAGAGCACGAAGCGCAGGAACTCCTTGAGCAGTGGATCGAGCGGCTTGCCCGACGCGCGGTTGACGTAGATGTAAAGGTAGCGCTGCAGCGGATAGCGGCCACTCGCGATATCACCGAGGGTGAACTGGCTCGCGATGCCGTTGACGCTGAGACCGAGTGCTTTGACGGGGCCGCTCATATAGGAGCCGTTGCCGAAGGAAATCCCGTCGGGATCGTGCGCCAGAGCGCTCATGATGGCCGTGGCGACCTGCGGTGTCGTGCGCGACATATTGCCGCCCGGCACCTCGTAGGTGCGCTTGAATGGCGCGCCCAGCATGACCAGCTTGCGGAAATAATAGGTCACGTCATCGCGCCAGTAGTACCCGTACAGATGGATCGGTTTGTCGGCCCATTTGCCCCCGAGGCCGAGCTGTCCCCAGGTGGAGAGGGTGGCCGGGTAGCCGCGGCGACGCTCGGCGGAGAATACCGCGTCCAGCTTGCGCAGCGAGATGGAGCTGAGGGGGTTCGATTTGTTGACGTAGACGCCGATCGCCGAGACGTGGCTCTTCAGGATGAACGCGGCGGAGCACACTTTCACGCGAAATGGCTCATAGCCGTACGCGTTCTCGTATGCCAGGCCGGATCTGTGAAACACCTGCATGGTGTCAGGACCGAGTGCAATGCGGTCTTCCGGGCCAAGGCCGTCTTTCTGGATCACGTTGAAGTGCGCGCGGGGATGGAGTCTGTCAAAGGCCTCATTCCAGGCCGCGAACATGCGCTCGACGGTGTCCATGCCGGTGTAGCCGACGACTTTGCCGCGCACGTGGTGGTGAGATACGTAGTCCGGCAGCGAGGGATCGACGCGGACCAGGCTGGCGCTTGCGGCGCGGGCGGCGCCCTGTACGCCCAGGGCAAGCGCCAGGGCGAGGCCGGCCTCGATGAGCCGGTGTGGACGCCGATGTGGTCTTGATGCAAACAATGGCAACCCCCTCTTTCGATGCGCAACCGGCTTTGATGACGACGGGGAGCGAGTCTGCGGGGGTGCGCACTCTCTCGCCATAGCCCATTCTGATCAGTCGGATCGGGCGTACCGGGTGCATGGGTGCGATTCACTGCATCTCATCGGGCGTGGCCCCTTCGGCTTCCAGCGCTTTCACCAGCAATGCGGCGTGCGTCCGCGTGGGGCAACCGAGCTTGTGAAGGACGGCGGCCACGTGCACTTTCACGGTGTTCTCCGCTAGACGCAGCGTGTGGGCGATCTGTTTGTTGAGCATGCCGTCGGCAAGGCACATGAGCACGCGCATCTGTTGCGGGGTCAATTGCGCGAGGCGCGACGCCAGCTGGGCATCGTCGGCGCTGCGCGCGGCATTGTGGCGCGGAAAGCTGCTGCCGCCGGCCATCACCTCGCCGATGGCCGCGATCATTCCGGCCAGTGGTGCCGACTTCGGCAGGAAACCGGCGGCGCCGAACTGCTGTGCACGAGCGATGGTGCGCGGATGCTCGTTGGATGAGATCACCATGACCGGGATTTCCGGGCGCTGGCCGCGCAGCAGGATGAGCGCGGAGAAACCACGTGCTCCGGGCATGTGCAGATCGAGGAGCACCAGATCGAGGTCGGGGTGCTCGGCGAGGGTGGCCTCGAGAGCGCTCAGGGTCGAGGCGGTCCATATCTCACCGTCCGGCATGGCTTCGCGCAGCGCATGACTGAGCGCCGCACTGACCAGTGGATGGTCGTCGGCGATCACGATTCTGGCCGGCGCCAGGTTCACCAGGTCTGAATGGCCGCTCGGATCGGGCACCATGGATTGTCCACCTTCTGCGCGCTCTGCGACGCAGGCCCCGAGACCAGACTTTGCGCCGGCCGGCCGCGCCCCTTGGCGTTCGGGAGCGAGTGTACTGCGAGCATACCACCCAGGGCGGCCCCTAGCCCGAAGGTGTTATCGCCAGCGGCAGGCGCTATGCGCACAATGGCTCGCGGTGGGGCGGCGATTCCCGACCGTCCCCGGGGGGGGGATTCATGACGAGCAGAAAAAGCTTCGTGCCAGGTGTGTTGCTGCTGCCAGCCTGCTGTTGGGGGGTTGCGCTTGCGGCGGCCGCTCCGGGTGCCACGACGACCGAGGCCGCAGCGCCCGGGGTGCAGC
>JAJYDK010000117.1 GCA_021777555.1 Pseudomonadota bacterium
ATTACATGGTGGTCGCGCTGGGCGCCGAGTTCGCACCGGAAGCAATTCCGGGCCTCGCCGAGGCTGGGCATAATTTCTACACACTCGCGGGAGCGCAATCGTTCAACCGGGCGCGCAGGGACCTTCGCGAGGGGCACCTGGCCGTGCTGGTTGGTGGAACGCCGTT
Organism: Pseudomonadota bacterium; assembly: GCA_021777555.1. Lineage (GTDB taxonomy): Bacteria > Pseudomonadota > Gammaproteobacteria > Steroidobacterales > Steroidobacteraceae > 13-2-20CM-66-19. The sequence continues at coordinate 167 of JAJYDK010000117.1, forward strand.
CAAATGTCCCGCGGCACCTTATGAGGCCGCCATGCTGCTCGAGGCGGACGCTCGCAAGCGTGGCGTGCACCCGGCCGTCACTGTCGACCTCTACACACCCGAGCCCGGCCCGATGCCGGTGGCCGGCGCGGAGGTATCGGCGACGGTGCGGCAAATGGTCGAGAGCAGAGGGGTGCGTGTCCACACCGAGCACTTGGTAAAGGAGGTCGATCCGTCGGCGCGGCTGATTCGCTTCACGAATGGCGCGACCGCCCCCTTCGATCTCCTCGCCTACGTGCCGCCGCACCGCGCTCCGACTGTGGTTCGTGCAGCCGGCCTTGCCGGCGAGTCCGGCTGGGTGCCCGTGGACCGGGAGACGCTCGAAACGAAATTCCCGAGCGTCTATGCTATCGGTGATGTGACCGGTATCCCGCTGGTGACCGGCAGGCCGCTGCCGAAGGCTGGCGTGTTCGCTCACGGCGAAGCGGAGGTGGTGGGCAGGAACATCACATGCGCCATTACCGGCGCGGGGGCGCCGCGCTCGTTTGAGGGTCATGGTGCCTGTTTCATTGAAATCGGCGGCAACCGTGCCGGCTTCGGGAGCGGCAACTTCTTCGCCGAGCCTGCGCCACAGCTGCGTTTGCGCGCTCCGGGATATTTGCTGCATCTGGGCAAGGTCGCCTCCGAAAAGTATTGGTTCTATCGATGGTTTTAGTGACCGCATGTCCATTGTCGAGATCGATAACCGGCGGCTCCGTTGGAATTGCGGGACCGGCATTGAGAATCTTGACTGACAGCGGAGATTGATGATGTGCGAGCTGTTCGCGATGAGTGCGAGCCAACCAACCGACGTGAACCGCTCGCTGGTCTTGCTCAGGCCCAGGGGTGGCGACGTCGGCCCGCATGCCGATGGCTGGGGCATCGCTTTTTACGACGGCCGCGCCGCACGGGTCTTCAAGGAGCCGGTGCCCGCCGCCGAAAGCCGGTGCTTGGCGTTCATCGCGGAATACGACTTCCGGAGCACCATGGTCATTGGCCACATCCGCAAGGCCAATCCGGAGCGGATTGGACGCGCTTCCGCGAACACACATCCCTTCGAACGAGAATGGAACGGCCGCTCCTGGGTGTTCGCGCATAACGGGATGCTGCCCGGACTGCGCGAGAACCCCGAATATCCTGTCCAACGGTTCCGGCCGTTGGGAGAGACTGATTCCGAATACGCCTTCTGCGTGCTGCTCGACGCCATCGCGGCGTCGCATGCCGAGGCCACCAAAGGGCCTTGCGCGCCGGCCATCGTGAGAACCATCGGGCCGCTCGTCAATCGGCTGGCCGAACTCGGAGAGTTCAACTTCGTGCTGGGCAATGGCGAGAGCCTCATCACTCATGTCCATACGAGGCTGTACGCATTGCGCCGGAGTTGTCGCAAGGACGGCTGTAGACAGACCGTCGTCCTGCTCGCTACATCGCCGCTGACGGAGGAGCCGTGGGTGCAACTCGCTTCGGGCAGCATTCACGTATACGCCAATGGGCAGGAACGCTCCGCCGTCGCCCGATCGACGCGCGGTCGCATTGCACGGGCCGCCTCGAAGGTGTCTGCCGTTCAGCACGATCGGATGCGGTGAAGACGTTATCTATGTCGAGCGACCCGAAGCACAGAATCGAAGGCCGCCATGCTCGCCAATCGAGCGCGCGCCGTAGGTTGAGTGAGTTCTCGATGGTGCCGACGAAGAGGGGCAAGGTGTTGGTATTTTGACCATGCAGCCGATCTATCTCGACTACAACGCGAGTACGCCTATTGTTCCGGCGGTGGCAGCGATCATGCGGCCGCTGCTCGAGAGCGCCTACGGGAATCCATCGAGCGCTCACTGGGCGGGTGCGCCCGCAAAGGCTGCACTCGAGCGGGCTCGCTCGCAAGTCGCGGCGCTTCTCGGTTGCGCCGCGGAGGAGATCGTCTTCACGAGCGGCGGGAGTGAAGCGAACAACCTTGCGCTGAAGGGCTTGTTCTTCCGCGGGCGCGATAGACCCGCGCACATCGTCACCTCGCGGATCGAGCATCCGGCCATCCTCGTGCCGTGCCGGTTTCTCGAGCGCCTAGGCGCGATGGTGACCTACGTACCAGTGGACGGAACCGGTCGCGTCGACCCCGACGACATCCGCAAGGTGATCACCGGCGATACTGTCCTCATCAGCATTATGCACGCCAACAACGAGGTCGGTACGATCCAGCCGATCGCCGAGATCGCCAAGGTCGCGCATGCGCACGGAATACCCTTGCACACCGACGCCGCGCAATCCGCCGGTAAGATACCAACGAACGTGGATGCGCTCGGCGTCGATTTGCTCTCGATTGCCGGCCACAAGCTCTATGGACCCAAGGGAATCGGTGCCC
>JAJYDK010000030.1 GCA_021777555.1 Pseudomonadota bacterium
TGGCAGCCGCACAGCTGACTCCCGTCGACGCCTCCGCGTCTGAAAGAGAGCCCACCGTCAACGTGTGATGCCCGGTCGCTTACAGTGTTGCCGCGCATTTTGCCTACATCAGCCGGAAAGGGAAGCTCGAGATCGAGACGGACGAGGGTGAACGGATTACCGGCACCGATGCGCAGCGGACGTTTCTGGCGGCCTGGCACCTCGAGCTGTCCGCAGGGCAGTATCGTGGTCCCCGGGACCAGCGTACTGAGGCCCGGGAAACCAAGTTGGTCCACAAAATTGTGCTCTCGATGCCCGCGCCGACCCCACCGGATAAGGTGCTCGCTGCAACCCGCACGTTCGCTAGAGAGACGTTCGGGGTTCGGCACCGCTATGCGATGGTGCTGCACACGGATCAGGCTCACCCCCATGTCCACTTAGTCGTGAAAGCCGAGAACGAGTACGGAAGACGCCTGCACATCGACAAATCCATGCTGAGAGAGTGGCGCGAGGACTTCGCGCGGAGCATGAGAGAGCAGGGGATAGCCGCGAACGCGACCTCACGCGTCATCCGCGGCCGGAACAAAGGCAAGGCGCGTGACGGAGCTTTCCGCGCTCAGCGCCGGGGCAAGTCCAGCGCGATCCGCGCAAAGGTCACGATGATTGCGACGGAACTGGCGAAGAACGGCCGCTTCAGCGAACCGGCCCGAGCCAAGCTCGTCGAAACGCGAAATGCAGTCGTCGCGAACTGGATGAAGATTGCGGACGCGCTGGACCGACAAGACGAGGTGATTCTCGCTGGAGACGTGCGGTACTTCGCGAAGCATCTACCGTCCGCTCTCACGGAAACGGAGAGATTGGCTGCGAAATTCGCTCAGCATTTGGCATCATCTCGCGACGCACCCCGAACACGTCTGACTCCCGACGTCGATGCGCCCGTCCGATAGGAAACCTCGAAGAGCACGTCCATTACTGCGTGTCGCCTTCACGTATCTATTCGACATACAACAGTGGCAGCGCGTCCTTTTTCTTGGTGAAGTACTCGTGTACGGTTGATCGATTTCTACTCGGGGTCGTAAGGGATGGAGCGGAAGTTCACACGTTGGTGGCCGCACAAGCATGAGGGCTGCTCGTACCCCCTCACACATTTGCATCCCTTTCGCTTTTTTATGGAACTCCCGCGGAGTGAGGTCTACGCCGCTCGAGCTGTTACGATTCAGGTCGGGTTTTCATGCCATGCTTTCACCCGCGAACCCGGAGGCGACGATGGCAATCTGCAGCCGTATCTAGCGCGAGAAGGGGAGGTGCGGATGTTCTGTCATGAGCGCTATCCGCTCTCGAAGTCTCTACCGGCCATCATCAGGAGCTTGCCCACACGCAAATGCTACTTCGCAGGTCGGGAGAATTACTTCGTTGTGCAAAATCATCCGCTGCTCACCGCCCGCCAGGAATATCGCGTGTTCTTCGATGTCCGCCATATCGGTGTAGCTCACGCTGTGCTGCTGTTCGTGCAGAGCGCCTACCCTGCGAATTTCGAGAAAGGGAGCCCGCATGGGGCGCGGCGAAAGAAGGTCGGATTCCGGGTGCTCGTGAACCACGCGCTACGGGACACGAGGCCTCCGCCACCCCCATAAAAGCAAACCCCGCCACGAGGCGGGGTTCGTACGCCGATCCTCTTGGTTATCCCACGCTTGGTGTGGACCCTTGCGGGCGGGCAGACGCGCTATCGGCTATTGCGTCACAGCTGCCACTGTAAGCCCCGGAAGGCCGCGATGCAAGAGGCCCGGTGGTGCCCGCTGAGTGCCAGATCACGCTTCTTTGCGCGACCATCTCAGGCGACGTCCTGCATCCAAGTGATTGAGCATTAAAGCGCTTCGCTCCGCAGCGAACCTACCAAAGCGGCCAGCCGGTGCCTCCATTCGAGGCGCGGACATGCGCTGGCGCTCTGGCCGTGCAGCTCTTGATGGCCCGGCTGCTCCGACTGAATTCACTTACCCGGCCCAATTTTCGCCGGGCGACGTCATGCCGCTCGTCGACGCCGACGGCGCTGTCGCGGCTCCCCATGTAGCTCGTGAACCTCGATTGCGAGGCTATGTCTCTTGAGCGCCCACTGTCTGATGGCACTCCGGCCCGGCTGCCCGCACTTCTTCATTGCCCCGGGGCGCGAGATAAACACTAGCCGCTCCACCGAGAATCCGCCTTCCTGAGCCATGATAGCCTTCAAGATGTCCTTTTCAAATTCCGTTGAGGGGTTGGGAAGCCCCAGGGCCACTTCTACGATGGTTCGTTCGTCGCGGAAGTAAAAGTCAACTTTAAATGAGTTTTCACCGCATATCGCCTGCTCGCTAAAGTCTTCCCCAAACGCATTTATGGCTCGGGCCCGCAGCGCCTTCATAAAGATGTTGGTCGCGCGGTCGCCATTACCTGCACCCCGTGAGGCTTGGAAATCAACAGTTGCTGACGCGAGCTCGCGCGCCATCTCGAGAAGTACTTCTGGTTTTCCGTCATGCATGTGCGTGGATTACGAAAGAGGACAAAGGCAAGTTTATGACGCGACCAGGCACACACTATTTACCTTGCTCATGATCCGCGTATGAAGCAACGATTGAGTCAACGAGCCGCGAGCACCCAGATACTAGACGGGCAAGAACCTTGAGCTGCTCTTTGCACGCAACCGAATCTGTTTCATGAGGATAATTGATAGTGTGCGAGATCTCCCCCCAGATCTCTTCCGCAAGAGTACGAACTTGCAGCTCACAAAGTCGCCGGTTCGTTGAATTCTGCTTTACGACGTAATGTACGCTCGTGTACATCGACTCGTTTCGCTGAACATAAACACCTAACGACCGGAACATTGTCTCATATTCTGGGTCCCAGGTCTTCGCTTCGGGCTGGCCGCTCAGCACATACCCCTCCTCCCTAAAGACATGCATAATGAGAGGATGAATCCGCTCCATTTGACGCATGTGGAGGTGCAGGAGCCGAACGCCAGATAGGTCGGGGATCTCGTCAAACAGGTTATCGGCTGTAATTAAGAACTGGCCGCCTGCTTGAGTTGCGGCGTACGCCCTCCGTTCCAGCTTGTCCCGAAGGTGATCAGGGTCTTTCGCTCGCCATTTGAGGGAATGGATTAGCCCTTTCAGCTCGCCATTTGCGAGCAACCTATTCTGAAGGTTGGTTGCATCTGCCTCAAAGTCTGAACGACGCAACTCAAAGGCTTTAACCGCCTCTCGGATTTGCTTCGGGATTGGTGCGGGGAGCCGCGGCATGGGGTCAGCTAGTTCTGGCGATGATGCGCTTGGCCATTTCTGCAAACTGCTTGTGAGCTTCGTGTTTCAAATCGGCGTTGCCGCCAGACACGTCCCAGAGGGGGCCACCTTGAATTTGCGCATCAGTAACGATCGTGCCAAAGAACTTTATCTGACCGAGCTTTAAGTTAGATGGACGATCCTTTGTCGACTCACCATGCGCGGCCTGCAGCGGCCTCCAAACGAATTCGACAATACGACTCTCGATTCTTGAGAGCGCGCCGAGAGGTGACTGCGCCATTTCGCCACGGTACACACGAAAACCCTGCGGAACATACCCGAGCAGTATCGGCCTTCCCTCCAGTAGGGCTGTTTGGTCAGGCGCCTGTTGCTTAATGCGTTCCCAAGTGCTAACCCACTCCGACATTGCGAAGCCCAGGGTTTTAAGTGCGCGGGCTGAAAAAAGGTCGCACGCAACCGGCACTATGAAGTGAGTGCAGTCAAGCATTATGACGCGATTAAGTGGGCCGATATTCGGACCGGCATCGAAGAAGACGTAATCCGCCTTTGTTTCTGACGCCAAAACATCAACCAGGGTGCTCAACGCCGCTGTGCAGTGATAACCTCGACGATTGCGGCTTAAGCATAAATTCCAGCAGTCGGCGAGTGAGTTCTCGAAGTTGGCAAGACGAATGTCGCCCACAGCCACGTAAAGCGAGTCCTTTATCTTTACTGGCTTGATTTGCCTTGGAGGCCCAGTACCCTCGGAAACGGGTTGAAGAGCGGTCCAGAGGGTATTGCCATTATCGGACTCAGAATCATCGAGCATCCGGTCGAGGAAGGATTCTTCTAGGAAGAATGAAGACAGGCTGCACTGGGGGTCCGTGTCAACTATCAACACCCGCTTTCCAGCTTCCACGAGTGCGTAGGCCAAATTAACGGTGAGCGTCGTCTTTCCGACGCCGCCCTTATGATTGAAGAGAACTATGCGCTTTGCGTTCTTCTTTTTTGTTATGGCCATGGGAGTACCGGCGCTACTCCTTTATCTTTCTAGCAGAGCCGCCCCCACGTTTCGGGCGAGACTGTTCAAATACCTCCCTTGCCGCCTCGCGGTCCGGGAGTGCTTCGACGAAGCGTTCAGCAGGGGCGCTAATTTGCTTCGCACCTTTAACCGATGGGACTAGGTAGCCCATCTTGGTGGCATTATCGACTGCCACTGCTGTATTGGAAAACGGCCTATGCGCCGATTCTGTGTTTAGAGCGGTGATGTCCTTCGTTTTGAAGTGAGGCGCGCCCCGATAGTGAGCCATGTAGTACGCAAGGCACGCTACTCGTTCGACGTCCGTGCGCGGAGATTTGTCGAACATAAAAGCCTTTACTGTAGGTGCTGGGCCCTGCTCGGAGAACTGAAAGGCCCGCGAACCTTCAGAGAGTACGGGAGGCAATTTCGCGACCGCGGGGGACTGACTAAGGGGTAGATTGAAGAAGGTAGCGAGCGTCTCCAAAACGTTACGCTGATCATCTGGCGACAGGGGGAGCAACTCTGCAATTACTCGCTGCAGGGCGGACGCTCGCCTCGAAGTGGGCGAGCCTTCATCCGTCTGCGGAGGAGCCGATGGTGTTGATGGCCGGTCTTCATTCATAGGGGTAACACTAAATGTGGTCTGGTCCTAGACCCACGCAACAAGCACGCGGGCCGAGAGATACGACCGCCGAGCGTCGCCGGCGGCGTCGCTGTTGACGATAGCAAGATGTTAAGAGGTATGGCAAGTTCTCGCCTTGGAGGGGTCTTGTCCTAATCTGCCGCCGGCAGGCGGCAAACCCGTAGCCGTGAGCCTAAGCGCTTTGTGACAAGTGTCGCCTGGCTTTTGGATTCGACCGAAACGGGTATGGTCCTCACGCCGTGATCTCTGCACCACGCGAATCGGTGCCGCCCATCCGTAAACGATACGTACCCGTCATAGAAGCCTATATGCGGCATGTGGGCGTGTTCCCGGTGACCAAATTTCGATAACCAGCTACCAAAGGGATGGCGCCGACACCGCCCCCAAGGGATGTAATAGCCGCGCACGGGATCTCTTTTCCAAGCCTCGTCTAACTTTCTTACTATCACCCAGACGACCCGGTCTTTGCCGCCCCATTGGCGCTTCCATTTGATTACCTTCGGAAGCACCGTTGACTCCAATAGTCGCCTGCGAACGACGCACGCAGTGCCGCGGCTGCACTGTCGACGCCCTCTGCGGTGGCCCTATCGTAGTGGCGTTCGACCGATGGCACGGTGTGGCTATGTCGGAGGCAGAGCTAGGGGTAGCTTCGACTCAACCTCACGTGTACCCGTAGGTGACAACGCAACAAGACCCGTGCGGGCATCGAAGTTCACCAGCCGGTCCTTATGGAGCCGGCCAATTACATCTTTTTTGAAGACCGAGAAATTCGAGTGCTCCACCCACTCAAATAGATCGCTAGCTTTCGCCGGTCCGCTTACAGAGTAAAGCAACAGCAGGACCTGTTGGCGAGCCTTCAGACTTGCATCAAGTACTCGACGAACGTCCGCGACCTTCCAAACCGCAGGAATGGTCCGTTCCACAAGTGAGTCAACAATTTCACTCGCTTGCTTCGTGCTGACGCTGTTTGGGTGAAATACGCGGACGAGGTCGGCAAGGATCCATTTTGCCATCTCAAGCACGACCTTGGCATCCATGCTGTTCGGGTCGACGTCTCCTCCAACGTGACCAACGCCGCGATTGTTACGTATTTCATACAGTGCCACCAACATCCGGGGAATCTGTATGCGTATGGCCCTCGGAAAGGTTACGCCATCATTTTCAAGGGCCATGCAAGCCGCCAGCATGTTCTTCGGCTTAGAGGGGGCCGCCGGATACTTGCCGTCAATGTGGCCGCGCAAGATTGAGTAGACAACTTCACAGAATTTTCCGCCGTTCAGTTCAGATGGCTCCCATCTGCTTTCGCGATAATTGCGTATGATCGTATTAAATGTTTCAAGTAGTGGGTCGCGCAGTGCCTCGGGAATATCAGACAGCGCCGCGCCGAAGTCGATTGTAGACATAGGGTCTACTTAGTAGCAGCCTTGGTCTTTCGCTTCTTCTTTCCGACTGGCTTTCTGGGCCGAGCGATCGCTCTCGCGGCGTCACGATCCGGAAGCGCATCTACATAACGCTGTCCGTAGTGGGATAGGACGATGTCAGTGCCCGTATTGAAGTATTGTTGCTGCTTCGCGTTCTTAAGGTCACGGTAAAAGTTCGCTGGTGGGTTGCGTCGTGCGGCGCGAAACACGGCATCCAAATCTTCCTTGGTATGTGTTTCTGCTCCCTCTGCAACTTCTCTGTACCGAGCAGCGACCGCAAGCACCTCCATCAGTCCCTGCGGGTTCCTTGCTTCAAAATACTCTGATGCAGTGCCGGCGGAGCCAGCGCCGGCACTTCCGCCGCCGTGCGTGGCGAGAGCGGTCTTGCCCGCCTTTGCGTGAGTTGCGCCGGAATCCGGCTGCTGTTGTGAAATTCCGATATTTTCTGAGGATATTCCGAGCAACGTAACCGCTGCTTGCAGCGCTTTCAATTGACTCTGCTCGTCAAGTCCTTCCAGCGCCTTGTGTATGGCGTTTACGGCGTCAATGGGAGCCTTCTTCGACATGTCGCGTAACCCCGCTTTATCCCACCCCAAAAGCAAACTTATCACATCTCAAGTCGGGTTACTATTCAGTGACTTACTACACGGTTTTCAGAATTACTAGCGATCCTGTGCTGAGAAAGGCCCCCAACCGCCACACTACGCGAGGATGACGACGGGCAATTCAGGTGCATTCAATTTCGCTAGTTGGAGAGTCCTGTCAGGAGCAGTGCCGGATTGAGAGTCCGCGAATAAAGTGCTCGACGTCACTCCGGGACGGAGAGAGCGAGCTCCAATTGAGGCGCGACGACGTCTCGGGGTTTTTTGGGCCTTCGTGACTGGGCTATCGTGTCATCCGGCAGCCCTATTGGTGTCGTGTCGCTAGGTGAGGGGGCGCGATTACCTACTCGCAGCTGGTCGAGATAGTCAGCCCAGGCTTGCATCATTGTTCTGCGCTCTGCCAACCGCTCGGCCCGGTTGTACGCAGCCCGCACCTTGTTCGGCTCCGCGTGCGCCATCTGCAATTCGATCACGTCAGGGTGCCAACCGAGCTCATTGAGGCACGTACACGCCATGGCTCGAAAGCCGTGTCCCGTCATTTCATCGCGCGTATAGCCGAGGCGCCGCAAGGCGGCATTCACCGTATTCACGGACATTGGTCTATCCGAGGTGCGAAGCGACGGAAAGAGGTATCTGCCCTTGCCGGTCACGCTGCGGAGTTCTCGGAGAATGGCGACTGCCTGAGAGGCGAGGGGAACGATATGCCGCTCCCGCATCTTCATCCGCGCCGCCGGCACTCGCCATTCCGCCGTTTGCAGGTCGATCTCGCTCCACTCCGCCGCCCGAAGCTCGCTGGGACGTAGAAAGACGAGAGGGGACAGCTTCAGGGCGATCAGCGTCGTGGGATGCCCTATGTAGTCGTTGATGGCGCGGAGTAGGGCACCGATCTTGGCCGGCTCCGTGATAGCCGCCCGGTTCTCCACCACGACCGGCGCCAAGGCGCCCCGCAGGTCGGACGTAATGTCCCGCGCCGCTCGACCCGTCGCGATGGCGTACCGGAAAATCTGTCCGCAGCGCTGCAAGGCTCGATGCGCGGTCTCATTCATCCCCCGGCTCTCGATCGGTCGCAGCACGGCCAAGACCTCAGGCGCCGTAATCTCGGCCATTGGCCGCGAGCCCAGGCGAGGGTAGACGAACGAGCGCAGAATCCACCGCGCCTTGGTCATCGTGATCGGCGCCAGCCGTTCCGCCTGCATCTCCAGCCATTCCTCGGCAATCACCTTGAAGGTGTCCGCCCTGGCGATCTTCACCGTCCGCCGCGGCGCGCTCGGATCGATCCCTCGAGCGAGGAGCTGCCGGGCCTCCTGCAGCTGCTCCCGCGCGTACTGCAGGGTCACATCCGGATACACCCCGAGCGAGATCCCGCGCTCCTTCCCGTCATACCTGTACTTGAACCGCCACCACCGCGACCCGTTCGGGTTGACCACCATATACAGCCCGCGATCGTCATAGACCTTGTACGCCTTCTCCTTCGGCTTGAGGCTCCGAATCTTCGCATCCGACAACATTCGCGCCGCTCCACCAGCCCTTTGGGGTAACCGGGACTCAAACCGACCCGCCTTACCCCACTTTTCGCACCTCAGGCGTGTTATCATGCCCCTGGATGGCGGTAGACGGGTGTCGGCGTGTGTCACTCTGGAAACCCTACGATTTCCAGTGTTTCCGCGCAATGTTGGGATGTTGGAGGACGGGAAGGGAAGGTGGGGTTTGAATCCACCTGGTGCCCGGGGCCGGACTCGAACCGGCATGGGGTTGCCCCCGAGGGATTTTAAGTCCCTTGCGTCTACCGATTTCGCCACCCGGGCAAGGGGCGGCATTGTATCGGATCCAGGCTTCGCCCCTCGCCCAAAAGGGCACGCGGATCAATAGGGATTGGTGCCTATAAGAATTGGATGGATGTCTATGGAGATATCCCGGCAAATTGGCGAGACTTGGTCTTACGGAAATACTCCGGGACCGAGGATCCACAAGAGGGCATGTCCGATTTCACGCTCAAGGGCGAGAACGTTCATCTCTGGCGAGGCGAACGCCATGTGCTGCACGGAGTGCACTTCTCGGTTGCGGGCGGGCAGTGCCTGCAGCTCACCGGCCCGAACGGGGCGGGTAAGACGAGCCTCCTGCGCACGGTCTGCGGTCTGTCCTATCCCGAGGAAGGGCATATCCTCTGGCGCGGTGAGGACGTGCGCGTGGACCTGCCGGCCTTCCATGCCCAGCTTGCGTATCTAGGCCACGAGCCGCCCCTCAAGATGGAGTTGACCGCGCGCGAGAACCTGCACTACTGGGTGGGCGTGCGGCGGCGTCTGTCGGGCCGTGAGCTCGATGGCGCGCTCGAGCGGGTGGGGGCGCAGCGCTGGGCGGATCGGCCCGTACGCACGCTCTCGGCCGGCCAGAAGCGCCGTGTGGCGCTGGCGGGGCTCACCCTGATGGCCGTTCCCCTGTGGCTGCTCGATGAGCCCACCACGAACCTCGATGCGGAAGGCCAGAGGCTCGTCGGGCGGCTGATCGATGAGCACCTGGCTGAGGGTGGGCTCGCGATGGCCGCGGTCCACCATGAGCTCATCATCTCGAGCCAGGGCCTGCGCCGCCTGGAGCTTCGTCTTGAATAACCTCATGGCCGGCGAGGCCGAAAGATCCTTCGTGAGCGCTCGCATCTCCGATACCCCCTCGGTTTTCGCCGTGGCGAGCCTCATGCTCGCGCGGGATCTGCGGTTGGCCTTTCGCAAGGCGAGCCAGCTGGTGCAGCCGCTCGCCTTCTTCGCCCTTGTCACGACGCTCTTTCCGCTCGCGGTCACCCCTGAGCTCACGCAGCTGCGCCGGATCGCCCCGGGTGTGGTGTGGGCGGCGGCTCTGCTATCCTCGCTCCTCGCTCTGGAGTTTCTGTTTCGCGATGACGCGCAGGACGGCACACTCGAGCAGTACGCGCTCTCGGGCCGCTCGCTCACCGGGCTGCTCGCAGCCAAGACTGCCGCGCACTGGCTGCTCACGGGACTGCCGCTCGCGCTCATGGCCCCGCTGGCCGGTGTGGCGCTCGGGGTGCAGGGGGCGGCGCTGCCTGGGATCCTCGCCTCGGTGACCGTCGGGACCGTGACGCTCAGCCTCATCGGGGCGGTGGGCGCGGCGCTCACCCTGGGGGTGCGGCGCTCCGGGGCGCTGCTGTCGCTCCTGACGCTGCCGCTGTCGATCCCGGTGCTGATCTTCGGCGCCCGCGCCACGCAGCTGGCGATCCGGGGTCAGCCCTACGGCGCGCCGCTCACGTTGCTCGCCGCGCTCGCGGTATTCGGTATTACGGTCTCCCCGCTCGCCGCGGCGGCGGCCGTGCGCATCAACCTGGAGTGAGGCTCCCGCTCATGGCCTGGACCTGGTTTCACCGACTCGCCTCGCCACCGCACGTCTATCGGACGGCCGAGCGCCTCACGCCCTGGTTTGCCTGGTCGGCGGCGATCCTCATCGTCGCGGGCCTCATCGGCGGGCTCTACCTCTCGCCCCCCGATTACCAGCAGGGCGACGGCTACCGCATCCTCTACGTACATGCCCCGAGCGCCTGGCTGTCGCTCCTCGTGTATACGACCATGGCGGTGGCGGGAGGAATCGGACTCATCTGGCGGATGAAGGTGGCGCATGCCGTGGCCGCGAGCTGCGCGCCCATCGGGGCGTCCTTCACCCTGGCGGCGCTCGTGACCGGCTCGCTCTGGGGCAAGCCGATGTGGGGCACCTACTGGCAGTGGGACCCGCGGCTCACCTCGGAACTGATCCTGTTCTTTCTCTACCTGGGCTACATGGGGTTGCGCGCAGCGTTCGATGACGTGCAGCGCTCGGATCGCATCAGCGCGGTGCTCGCGGTCGTCGGAGTGATCAACGTGCCCATCATTCATTATTCGGTCGTGTGGTGGAACTCTTTGCACCAGGGACCGTCCGTCATGTATCTCGGCAAGCCGACCATGCCGCCCTCGATGCTGGTGCCGCTGCTCATCATGTTCGTGGGTTTCACGTTGTTTTTCGCAGCCGTGCTGCTGATGCGCCTGCGCGGGGAGGTGCTCATCCGCGAGCGCGCGGCGAGCTGGGTAAGGGAGGTCGTCCACTCATGAGTTCCTTCGGATCCTTTGGCGCGTTCCTCGACATGGGCGGCTATGCCGCCTTCGTCTGGCCTTCCTACGCGCTCACCCTCGCGGTCATGGGCCTCAATGTCTTCTGGGCGAAGCGGCTGCTCGCGCGCTCGCGCCAGGTCGCGCGGCGCAGGCTCGCCATCCAGGAAGAGTCGCGACTCGCGGCGGAGGCCTCCACATGACCCCGCGCCGCCGCCGCCTCGTGCTGGTGCTCGGCATTCTCACCGGGGTGTCGATCGCGGGCGGTCTCGCCCTGAGCGCCTTCCGCCAGAACGTGACGTTCTACTTCGTGCCGACGCAGGTGGCCGACGGCAAGGTGCATCCCGGGGAGTCCTTCCGCATGGGCGGTCTGGTGGCCAAGGGAAGCGTCTACCGCAAGCCCGGCAGCCTCGAGGTGCACTTCACCGTCACCGACTTCAAGCATCAGGTGCCCGTCATCTACACGGGGGTGCTCCCGGATCTCTTCCGCGAGAACGCCGGGGTCATCGTGCACGGCAAGATGCTCCCCGATGGGGTGTTCCTCGCCGACCAGGTGCTCGCCAAGCACGACCAGAACTACCGTCCACCGGGGATTCACCAGAAGTGGGGCATCGATCACGGTGACCCGCGGGACCCGGCGCTCAATGCGCCGGCCAACCGCGCGGCGGCGCAAGTGGCCTTGAACGCCGGGAGCGCGCAATGATTCCAGAGCTCGGCGAGTTCGCCCTCATTCTCGCGCTGGTGCTCGCCGCCCTGCAGGGGTTCTTCGGCATCGCCGGTCCCGCGTTCAAGCGCGAGCGCTGGACGGCGGCGGTGACCCCGGCGGTCGCGGGGCAGTTCGTCATGGTGGCCACCTCCATGGGCTGCCTGATGACCTCGTTCATCGACAACGACTTCTCCGTGCGCTACGTGGTGGAGAATTCCAACTCGGCGCTGCCGGTGTTCTACCGCATCGCGGGTGTCTGGGGCGCGCACGCCGGCTCGCTGCTGCTCTGGATCTTCCTGCTCGGCGCCTGGACGGTGGCGGCGGCCTTCGGCACCTCGAAGCTCCCGCGGGAGTTCGCGGCGAGAGTGCTGGGCGTTCTCGGGGTGATCAGCTTCGGCTTCCTCCTCTACACGCTCACCACCTCGAACCCCTTCATCAGGCTCGATCCGCCCTGGCCGGATGGGCAGGGCCTGAACCCGATCCTGCAGGACCCGGGCCTCGCGGCCCATCCGCCCGTCCTCTATACCGGTTACGTGGGGCTCGCGGTGGCCTTCGCATTCGCCGGCGCGGCGTTGCTCGAGGGCCGGCTCGATCGGGAATGGGCGCGCTGGACGCGGCCGTGGACCACGGCGGCGTGGGCGTTTCTCACCTGCGGCATCACCCTGGGCAGCTGGTGGGCCTACTACACCCTCGGCTGGGGCGGGTTCTGGTTCTGGGACCCGGTGGAGAACGCCTCGCTCATGCCGTGGCTCATGGCGACGGCGCTCATCCACTCCCTCGCGGTGACCGAGAAACGCGGCTTGTTCAAGAGCTGGACGCTCCTCCTGGCAGTGCTCGGATTCTCACTCAGCCTCCTCGGCACCTTCCTCGTGCGCTCGGGCGTGCTCATCTCGGTGCACTCTTTCGCGGTGAGTCCGTCCCGCGGGGAGTTCATCCTCACCTTCCTCGTCATCATGATCGGCGCGGCGCTCGCGCTCTATGCCTGGCGGGCGCCGCAGCTGAAATCCGAGGCGGGTTTCGAGCTCACGGCGCGCGAGTCCTTCCTGCTCTTCAACAACATCCTGCTCGTGACCGCCTGCGGCACCGTGTTCGTCGGGGAGATCGCCCCCATCATCTACACGGCGCTCGGGTTCGGGAAGCTCTCCGTCGGACCGCCGTACTTCAACCCGACCTTTCTCCTCTCCATGCTGCCGCTCCTTGCGCTCGTCTCACTCGGCGTACACTCGCGCTGGAAGCGCGGCGGGTTCGGCGACCGGGGCAAGACGCTCCTCCTGACATTCGCGGCCGCGGCCGTGATCGGGTGCGGTGTCATGTTCGGGGTGTTCACCGGTGGAGGGGTGCTCGCCGCGGTGGGCATGACGCTCGGGGTGTGGATCGTGCTGTCCTCGCTCGTCGATCCCATCATCCGGCTGCGGCGGCGCATCACGATCCCGCGCTCGGTGCTCGGCATGACCCTCGCCCACATCGGCCTCGGGATCTTCGTCTTCTCCCTCACCGCGGTGCAGGGGTTCACGACCGAGCACGATGTCGCCATGCCCATCGGCGGGGTGACCCAGGCGGGGGCCTACACCTTCCAGTTCGAGGGCGTCAATCGTCTCCAGGGATCGGACTACGGCGGCGTGAGCGCCACCATGCTCGTGACGCGCCACGGGCAGCCCGTGGCCGTGATGCATCCCGAGAAGCGCAACTACTGGGTGCAGCACATCGTCACCACCCATTCTGCGATCGACATGTTCGATGGCAGCAACATCCTGGTGGCGCTCGGGCAGGATCTCGGCGATGGGCGCTGGAGCCTGAGGATCCAGGTGCGGCCCCTGGTGACCTACATGTGGATCGCCGCGCTCATCATGGCCGCGGGCGGGATGCTCGCGATCTCCGACCGCCGCTACCGCATCGCGCAGGAGACGGCCGAGGAGCCGGCTGCGGCAGCCGCGCAGGGTAAAGCCTGATGAACCGCTATCTCATACCGCTTGCGGTGTTCGCGTTGGTGGTGGTGGTGTTCGCCATCGGCATCGCCGAGGCGCCGCGCAAGGATCTGGTGCCCTCACCACTCATCGGCAAGGAGGTGCCGAACTTCTCGCTGCCGAGCCTGACGGATCCCACGCAGGAGGTGAGCTCGAAGCAGCTGCTCGGGCACTGGTACCTGTTCAATGTCTGGGGCACCTGGTGCGTGTCGTGCCGGATGGAGCATCCGGAGCTGCTGCAGATCGCCCGCTCGGGCGCCGTGCCCATCATCGGACTCGATTGGAAGGACAGCCGCGCCGAGGCGCTCGCGTTCCTGAAGAAAGAGGGCGATCCCTATCAGCGGATCGCGGTGGACCGCAAGGGGAACGAGGCGATCCGCTGGGGGGTGTACGGCGCGCCCGAGACCTTCGTCGTGAACCCTGAAGGCATCATCGTGTACAAATACATCGGCCCGATCACGCCACAAGCCTGGGTGCAGAACATCCTGCCGCACCTGCCGGCGGCGCAGACGGCCTCCGCGGGGTCCTGATGCGCGCGAGACTCTCAGCCAGGGTGCTCTTGCCGGTGCTGCTGTTGCTCGCGCCCGCCGCGCTCGCGATCGCGCCGACGCGCATGCCCACGCCGCAGCTCGAAGCGCGCTACGAGCGGCTCATTCACGGTTTCCGCTGCATGCAATGTCAGGACGAGTCGCTCGCGGACTCACCCGTGAGCCTGGCGGCGGACATGCGCCGTCAGATCCGCCACATGCTCATCGCCGGGGATTCCGATCAGCAGATCCGTCATTTCTTCGTCTCCCGCTACGGCTATTTCATCCTGTTCAAGCCTCCCTTCGTCGCCCGGACCGCCTGGCTGTGGCTCGCCCCCGGGGTGCTGCTCATCATCGGGGCGATCTCCGCGATCATGGTGATCCGCCGGCGTACGGTGTTGGTGAAGAGCGATGAGGAGGAGCCCGTTGAGGACACCGTCCGAGGTAAGCGCAGCTGATGGTTACCTTCATCTTTCTTGCCACGATGCTGGTGCTCGTCGGCGCAGCCCTGATCGTGGTTCCCCTGGTGAGGCCGCTGCGCTCCAAGCTGCCGGCGGCGCGCAGGACGGCGATCGCCGTCTCGGCGCTGCTCGTGGTGGCCTCGGCGGGGCTTTACTTGCAGCTGAGCAACTGGTCGTGGAGCAAGTCCCCGGGTGTTGACTCGCCCGAGTCCATGGTCGAGCGGCTGATCCATCAACTCAACCGTCATCCTGACAACGTCGACGGCTGGATGATGCTCGGGCGCTCCTACGTGGTGTTGCAGGAGTATCCGCTCGCGGTGCGCGCCTACACGCGCGCGAACGAAGTCGCCGGCGGGCGCAGCGCGCCGGCACTCGTCGGGGAGGCCGAGGCGATGATTCTCATCCGCGATTCCTCCCTCGACGGCTCGGCGGGCAAGCTCATCGAAGAGGCGCTCGCCATCGACCCGAATTCCCCCAAAGCGCTCTTCTTCGGGGCGGCCGCCGCGTTGCGCCGCGGAGATCTCACCTTGGCCCGGGCCCGTTTCAGCAAGCTCCTCTCCATGAATCCACCGGCCAGCGTCAAGGTGGTGCTCAAGCAGGAAATTGCCGGTATCGACAGCAAACTTGCCGCGAATGCGGCGCCTTCGGTCTCGAAAACGCACGATCCGCCCAAGCATTGAGTTGGTCGCCATGGCGCGAACCCGGCCGGGACAGGAACCCTCAGGGCTTGAGCGGGGTCTTAATTATGTTGCGGTGAGCAACGTATAGGTCTATCTCTTTCCGTGTCCCCAAAGGAGGAGAGTGCTCATGATCCAGCAAACTCATGAGGGATCCCAGTCCCCCAAGGGCATCCCGAGCCGCGGATTCGCCTCGATGACCCAGGAACGGCAGCGCCAGATCGCCAGCATGGGCGGCAAAGCCGTGCCCGACAGCAAACGTAGTTTCTCCCAGAACCGTCAGCTTGCAGCCGAAGCCGGCCGCAAGGGCGGCCAGAGCGTGCCGGATGCGAAGCGCAGCTTCTCGCAGAACCGGCGCCTCGCGGCCGAGGCCGGTCGCAAGGGCGGCCAGAGCGTGCCGGACGAGAAGCGCAGCTTTTCGCAGAACCGGCGCCTCGCGGCCGAAGCCGGCCGCAAGGGCGGTCAGGCGAGCCATCACATTCCCACCGCACACCGGGAATGAGGGCTCCAGGCGCCTGAACGGCCGCACTCGAAGGCCGTTGCGCGCGCGTGATCCCCGCCTCCCTTGAGAATGAGGGAGGCGGTGGGGGGCTGAGACGCCGGCGCCCGCCCGGGCGCGGCGGGGTGGAGTCTTGCTGCATCCGACCGGCCCATATCCAACACTTCGCGCCGATCCCGCGCTTTCTCTCGCATCCCTCGCCCCCGTTGACCTGCGGCGGGGGGAGGACTATCGTTTGCGGCTGACTAGGGGAGCCCCGGCAGGGGGCTGAGAGGCCGATGGCGCCTGAGGGCGCGGCGCGGCGACCCTTTGAACCTGATCCAGTTCATGCTGGCGTAGGGAAGGTGGTCGAATTCTCTCTGCGGTCAGCGTGGCTGGATGTCCTGCGGTCGATCCGTTCCAGGAGCCTCCACGATGAATGCCGTTCCCCAGGTCGTTTCCGAGTCGCTGCCCGCCTCACGCAAGATCTACGTGCCCGGCGCGGTGCACGCCGGTGTGCGCGTGCCCATGCGCGAAATCTCGCTCCACCCCTCTTCGGGGGAGGCGCCGCTCACGGTGTACGACTCCTCGGGTGCCTATACCGATCCGGCGGTGCGCATCGACATCGAGCGAGGCCTCGCGCCGCTGCGCGAGAGCTGGATCCGTTCGCGCGGCGATATCGAGGCCGTCGCGGGCCGCGCCGTCCGCCCGGAGGACAACGGGATCGCCCCGGGCGCCTCGGGCGCGCCCACCTTTCCCAACCTCCGCCGGCCCTTGAGGGCGCGCGGCGGCGCCGCCCCGACCCAGCTCGCCTACGCGCGCGCGGGCATCATCACGCCGGAGATGGAGTTCATCGCGATCCGCGAGAACCTCGGGCGCAGGCCGCGCGCCGAGGGCGCCCAGGACGGCAACTCCTGGGGCGCGAGCATACCGGAGCACGTGACGCCGGAGTTCGTGCGCGCCGAGGTGGCCGCGGGGCGCGCCATCATCCCGGCCAACATCAACCACCCGGAATCCGAGCCCATGATCATCGGGCGCAACTTCCTGGTGAAGATCAACGCCAACATCGGCAACTCCGCGGTAACCTCCTCGATGGCCGAGGAGGTCGACAAGATGGTCTGGGCCATCCGCTGGGGGGCCGACACGGTGATGGACCTGTCCACGGGGCGCAACATCCACACCATCCGCGAATGGATCCTGCGCAACTCCCCGGTGCCGATCGGCACGGTGCCGATCTACCAGGCGCTCGAGAAGGTGGGCGGCATCGCCGAGGCGCTCACCTGGGAGGTCTTCCGCGACACCCTCATCGAGCAGGCCGAGCAGGGCGTCGATTACTTCACCATCCATGCCGGAGTGCGCCTGCGCTACGTGCCCCTCACCGCCTCCCGGGTGACGGGCATCGTCTCGCGCGGCGGGTCCATCATGGCGAAGTGGTGCCTGGCGCACCATCGCGAGAGCTTCCTCTACGAGCACTTCGAGGAGATCTGCGACATCTGCCGTGCCTACGATGTGAGTTTCTCCCTCGGCGACGGCCTGAGGCCGGGCTCGATCGCCGACGCCAACGATGCCGCGCAGTTCGCCGAGCTCGAGACGCTGGGGGAGCTCACGAAGGTCGCCTGGGAGCGTGACTGCCAGGTGATGATCGAGGGGCCGGGCCACGTGCCCATGCACAAGATCAAGGAGAACATGGACAAACAGCTCGCCGCCTGCGGCGAGGCGCCGTTCTACACCCTCGGGCCGCTCACCACCGACATCGCCCCCGGCTACGATCACATCACCTCGGCGATCGGCGCGGCCATGATCGGCTGGTACGGCACCGCGATGCTCTGTTACGTGACGCCGAAGGAGCACCTCGGGCTGCCCGACCGCAATGACGTCAAGACCGGTGTCATCACCTACAAGATCGCCGCCCATGCGGCCGATCTCGCCAAGGGGCATCCGGGGGCGCGGGACCGCGACGATGCGCTCTCGCGGGCGCGGTTCGATTTCCGCTGGGAGGACCAGTTCAACCTGTCCCTCGACCCCGACACCGCCTGCGCCTTCCACGACGAGACCCTGCCCAAGGAGGGGCACAAGGCGGCGCACTTCTGCTCGATGTGCGGCCCGAAGTTCTGCTCCATGCGCATCTCCCACGAGGTGCGCGAGGAGGCGAACCGTCAACAGGGGCTGCAGGAGATGTCCGAGAAGTTCCGCGCCGCGGGGAGCGAGCTGTACGTCACGACCGAGCGGAGTTGAGTCATGCGCGCCACGGTGGTAGGGGCCGGCGTCGCGGGCCTCGCCTGCGCGGTGGAACTCGCCGAGCGCGGCCTCACGGTCGAGGTTCTCGAGCGTACGCGGCGCCTGGGCTCGGGGTGTTGCTCCTGGTACGCCGGCGGCATGCTCGCACCCTGGTGCGAGCTCGAGAGCGCCGAGCCCCTGATCGCCGCGCTCGGGGCCGAGAGCCTCGCCTGGTGGCGGGAGAAGTTTCCCGGCACGGTGCTCGCGGGGAGCCTGGTCATCGCCCATGGCCGCGACAGCGGCGAGCTCAAGCACTTCGCCCGCCGCACCGAGCGCTTCGAGTGGCTCGAGGGGGAGGCCATCGCGGCGCTCGAGCCGGATCTTGCGGGCCGCTTCGAGAAGGCACTGTACTTCCGGGAAGAAGGGCATCTCGATCCGCGGGCGGCGCTCGCGGCGCTCGCCGAGCGGCTCACGGCCCTCGGCGGACGGATCCGCTTCGGCGCGGTGGCGCCTCAGGAGTCCGAGCGGCGCGCGGAGGGCTTTCTCATTGACTGCAGTGGCCTTGCCGCCCGCGACGTGCTGACGGATCTGCGCGGAGTGAAGGGCGAGATGCTGGTGGTTCGATTGCCCGACATCTCGCTGTCGCGCCCCGTGCGCGTGTTGCATCCGCGAGTGCCCGTCTACATCGTGCCGCGTGGCGACGGGCACTACATGATCGGCGCCACCATGATCGAGAGCGACCAGGCGACGCGCATCACCGCGCGCTCCATGCTCGAGCTCCTGGGGGCGGCCTACGCGCTGCATCCGGCCTTCGGTGAGGCCGAGATCGTCGAGATCGGCACCGGGGTGCGGCCGGCATTTCCGGACAACCTGCCGAAACTGCGCCGCCGGGGCGACACCCTGTATGTCAACGGTCTCTTTCGCCACGGTTTCCTCGCCGCGCCGGCGCTCGCGCGGCGCACGGCGGACTGGCTGCTAGAGGGGCGGGAGGCGCCCGAGGTGATGCAATGAACATCCAGCTGAATGGCGAGCGGCGCCAGATCGCCGCGCAAGACCTCGCCGCAGCGCTCGAGGAACTGGGCCTCGCGGCGGCCGTCGTCGCCACGGCGGTGAACGGTGAGTTCGTGCCGGTGAGCGCGCGGCAGGCCACGCCTCTTACCGAAGGCGATGCGCTCGAGGTGCTCTCGCCCATGCAAGGGGGTTGAATGAAGACCACCGACACGCTGACGCTCTACGGCACCGAGCTCCGCTCACGGCTCCTGCTCGGGACGGCGCGCTATCCTTCGCCCGCGATCCTGATGGAGGCGGTGAAGGCGAGCGGCACCGGGCTCGTCACGGTTTCGCTGCGGCGCGAGTCCGCCGGTGAGCGGGCGGGGCAGGGGTTCTGGTCGATCATCCGCGACATGGGTGTCCGTGTGCTGCCCAACACCGCCGGCTGCCACTCCGTCAAGGAGGCGGTGACCACGGCGCACATGGCGCGCGAGGTGTTCGGCACGCCGTGGGTGAAACTCGAGGTCATCGGCGAGGACGACACTCTGCAGCCGGACGTGTTCGCCCTGGTGGAGGCGGCGCGGATCCTCGGCGAGGAGGGCTTCGAGGTGTTTCCCTACACCACCGAGGACCTGATCGCCGCCGAGCGGCTGCTGGAAGCGGGCTGCCGGGTGCTCATGCCCTGGGGCTCGCCCATCGGCTCGGGCCGTGGGCTCAACAATCTCTTTGGCCTCACGGCGCTGCGCGCCCGCTTCCCCGAGGTGCCCCTGATCATCGACGCCGGCATCGGCGTGCCCTCGCACGCGGCGCAGGCTCTCGAGCTCGGCTTCGATGCGCTGCTCATCAACACCGCGGTCTCGCAGGCCGTTGATCCGGTGCGCATGGCCGGCGCCTTCGCACAGGCGGTGGCGGCCGGGCGGGAGGCGTATCGTGCGGGGCCCATGGAGCCGAGGGACATGGCGGTGCCCTCCACACCGCTGATCGGCAAAGCCTTCCTGGGGTAAAACGAATGAACCTGCCGCGCGTCTATCCCATCGTCGACAGCTGCGCCTGGGTGCGCCGCCTCCTGCCCACCGGCGTGCGCCTGATCCAGCTGAGGATCAAGGAGCACACCACGGAGGAGCTGCGCGCCGAGATCACCTCGGCGAAGACGCTCTGTGAGCGCGCCGGAGCGCAACTCGTGGTCAACGATCACTGGCAGCTCGCGATCGAGGCGGGATGTGACTTCGTGCACCTGGGGCAGGGAGACCTCGACACGGCGGACGTGTCGGCGCTGCGCCGTGCGGGCGTGCGCCTCGGGATCAGCACGCACGACGCTGCCGAGCTCGAGCGCGCTTTGCGCCTGGACCCGGACTACGTGGCGCTCGGACCGATCTATCCCACTCTGCTCAAGACCATGCGTTTCGCGCCGCAGGGTCTCGAGCGCATCGGCGAGTGGCGGCGGCGTGTCGGCGAGCGGCCGCTCGTGGCCATCGGCGGCCTGACGCTCGAGCGGCTCCCTGGGGTGCTGATCGCCGGAGCGGACTGCGCCGCCGTGGTCACCGACATCGTGCGCAACCCCCATCCCGAGGCGCGCCTCGCCGCCTGGCTCGTCACCGCTGGAACGATCCAACCCGAGGGACCGCCGCGGGCGGATCCATGAGCGAGCGCTACGCACGCCAGGTCGTACTGCCGGAGGTCGGCGCAGAAGGCCAGGCGCGATTGCAGAGCGCCTCGGTCCTCGTGGCGGGCGCGGGGGGCCTGGGGTGCCCGGTGCTCGAGTACCTGTGCGCCGCCGGCGTGGGACGGGTGGTGGTCGTCGATCCAGACCTCGTCGAGGAATCGAACCTGCACCGCCAGCCGCTGTACCGGATGACCGATCTCGGTCGACCCAAGGCGTCCGCCGCGATCGCCCTTCTCGCAGAGCGCAATCCGCACGTTTCACTCGAGGCGGCCGTGGAGCGCATCACGCCGGCCAACGCGGCCTCCTGGGTGTCCCGCGCCGAGGTGATCGTGGATGCGGCCGACAGCCTCGCGCTCACCTACATCCTGAGCGATGAGTGCCGCAGGCAAGGCAAGGCGCTGGTGAGCGCCTCGGTGCTCGGGCTCGCGGGCTATGCAGGGGTATTCTGCGGCGGCGCACCCAGCTACCGCGCGGTGTTTCCGGATATGCCGCATCAGGCCGGATCCTGCGCGCTCTCGGGTGTGCTCGGCACGGCCGTGGGCGTCATGGGCTCCCTGCAGGCCCACATGAGCGTGTCGCACCTTCTCGGGCTCGAGCCTTCAGTGCTCGGCCGCCTCGTGAGCGTGGACTTTCGCACGCTTCGCTTCGGCGGGTTCTCGTTTGCCTCGGCGAGTGAGCCCGCGGGGCCACAGTTGCGGTTCATCGATCCGCGGGAGGTGGGAGCGGCGGATGTCATCATCGATCTGCGCACGCTCAGCGAGGCGCCGGTCTCGCCCTTTCCTCAGGCGCTGCGTCTCGGCATCGAGGAGGTGAAGCACCACCCCCTGCCGGGAGGGGATCGACTGGTCCTCTGTTGCCGCTCGGGTGTGAGGGCCTGGAGCGCAGGGCGCGCGCTCCTTCGGCGCGAGCCGCGGGATATCGCGCTCATCGCGTTCGGAGACTGAGCCCTTGAGCGCGTCCGGCGAGGCGGTTCCGGCCGTGTTGGTCATCGCGGGCTCCGACAGCAGCGGCGGGGCGGGGCTGGCGCGCGATGTGCGCACCTTGCGCGATTTCGGGGTCGAGGCCGCGTGCGCCATCACCGCGGTCACCGCGCAGAGTCACTCGCGGGTGTGGGCCGTGCACCCGATCCCGCCGGAATTGATTGTCGCCCAGATTCTCTCGGCGCTCGAGTCGCGACCGATCGGTGCGATCAAGATCGGCATGCTCGGAGCCGCGGCGGCGGTCGAGGCCGTGGCGCACGCTCTCGCGCGCGAGCGTCACATTCCCATCGTGCTCGACCCGGTGCTGCGCTCCTCCTCCGGTGGCGTGCTGCTCGATGCGGCCGGCGAGCGGGCGATGCGCGAGAGACTCTTCCCCCTGACGACGCTCCTCACCCCCAACATCCCGGAGGCGGCTCATCTGGTCAACGAGGAGGAGGGGGTGACCGGGAGTCCCGACACCGCGACGCTCCTCGAGTGGGCGGCGGCGCTCCTGCGGCAGGGGCCGCGCGCCGTGCTCATCAAGGCAGGACATGCCACGGGGGCCGAAGCGGCGGATCTGCTCGCGCAGGCCGAGGGTACGCGACGCTGGCTGACCTCGCCGCGGCTTGCGGGGAGCGCGCGCGGAACCGGCTGCGCGCTCGCCTCGGGGATTGCCGCGGGTCTCGCGCTCGGCGAGGGGCTGGAAGAAGCCTGCTGGTCGGCTCGCCAGTATGTGCTCAACCTCCTGACTGTGACAGACTTGCCATCCGGCCGGTCTCAAGCGTCTTAGTCTCGCGATTCGAACAGCGGAGCCCTCGAGGCCCCAGGGGAGGAGAGCGCATGGCAGGGGGACGGGAGCGCGCAGTGCGCTGGGCGGGATCACTCGTGATACTTCTCGCGTTGAGCGGCTGTGGAGGTGGTGGGGGCGGCAGCGGCTCCGCGGCCAGTACGAGCAGCGCTGGCGGCATCAGCACCAGCAGCAGCAGCGCCAGCAACCCCGCCTGGACCCCGGGTGTCTATCAGGCGGCGTCGAAGTATCAGGCCGAGTGCGCTTCCCCGCGCACCGGCGATGACCCCTACACCCATCAGCCTTATCCGGATGTGCAGGGCACGGTCACGGACGAAAACAACTGGCTGCGCTCCTGGACGCACGACCTCTACTACTGGTATGCCGAGGTGCAGGACGCCGATCCCTCGCTCTACGCCACGCCGGATTATTTCAATCTGATGAAGACGACCCAGACCGATGCGAGCGGCGCGCCGAAGGACCGCTTCCATTTCTCCTATCCGACCTCGCAGTGGGAGGCCATGGAGTATGGGCAATCGGCCGGCTACGGGCTCGCATGGTCGATCGTCCAGGCCACTCCACCGCGCCAGGTCGAGGTGGCCTTTACGGAGCCCGCCACGCCGGCGTCCAGCTCGCCCGCGAATCTCGTGCGCGGTGATGAGGTGCTCTCGGTCGATGGCGTCGATGTGGTCAACGCCACCACTGCCGCCAGCATCAACACCATCAATGCGGCGCTGTTTCCCTCGACGGTGGGCGAGACACACACGTTCACCGTGCTCGATCCCGGCTCGAGCACGCAGCGCACCTTCACGATGCAGGCCGGCAACATCACCGACACGCCGGTGCTCATGGTGAAGACGCTCCCGAGCGCGTCGGGGTTGGTGGGCTACATCCTGTACAACGACCAGGTGGACGTCGAGGCAGAGCAGGAGCTGGTTCAGGCGATCGATACGCTCCAGAGCGATGGCGTCACGGACCTGGTGCTCGATCTGCGCTACAACGGCGGCGGGCTGCTCGAGCTCGCGAGCGAGCTGTCCTACATGGTCTCCGGGCCCGCGCTCACCGGCGGGGAGACGTTCTACCAGCAGCAGTTCAACGATCAGCACCCCTCCACCAACCCCGTGACCGGCAGTCCCATCACGCCCGAGCTCTTCCTCGACACCGCCCAGGGACTCTCGGTCACCTCGGGTCAGCCGCTGCCGACGCTGAACCTCCCTCGCGTGTTCGTGTTGACGGGCGCCGGGACCTGCTCGGCGAGTGAGGCCATCATGAACGGCCTGCGCGGCGTCGGAGTGCAGGTGTACCAGTTCGGCTCGAGCACCTGCGGCAAGCCCTACGGTTTCTATCCGCAGGACAACTGTGGCACGACGTATTTCTCGATCGAGTTCAAGGGCGTGAACGCGGCGGGATTCGGCGACTTCGGCGACGGGTTCTCGCCCGCCAACACCACGACCTCGCCCGGGGTGACGCTGCCCGGCTGCTCCGTCGGAGATGACTTCGCGCACGCGCTCGGAGACCCCCACGAGGCGGTCTTGAGCGCGGCGCTCGGATACATGGCCAATCCCGGTGTGTGCCCGGTGCCCTCGGGGCAGGGCTCGCCGGCGCTGCTGTCCAAGCAGGCGCGGAGCCTGCGGATCCGAACCCATCGGCCGTTGCGGGATCTGCTCATATTGCCTCGCTAACGGCATCGAATTGGCGCCTAAAATTCGAGAATACGTCAATATCAGCGGCTGCACTCGGTGGCCGGGCCGGGGGGTGAGGGGCGGGTGACTTGCATTGCCGGCCCCGCGGCCCCAGATCAGGCACGGAATGCGGCGCGAACCCGGCCGCGAATCGGTGGACTAAGTGCTCATGGACCCCGACCGGGTCCCACATCGAGAACCCTATGCTCAAGAGATTGACCCTTTCCCTGGGACTCGCCCTGGTGATGCTCACCGGGACGGCGCTCGCGGCCGATCCCTCGGCCGCCCAGATCTACCAGGCGACCCAGAGCGGCCACCTCGCCCAGGCGCAGCAGATGGTCCAGCAGGTGCTGCGCGATCATCCCAACAGCGCCAAGGCGCATTTCGTGGCCGCCGAGGTCGCCGCCCGCGCGCAGAACTACGGCCAGGCGCGCCAGGAGCTCGCGAAAGCCGAGTCCCTGCAGCCGGGGCTCCCGTTCGCGAGCACTCATGCGGTCCGGGCGCTTCGGGCACAGCTCGGTCAATCGCCGCGCTCCGGCGCGGGCTACGGGCTGGCCCCGCGCACCGCGCGCCACTCCTCCCATGTCGGCTGGGGGCTGCTGCTCATCGGCGGCATCATCGTGGTGTGGATGATCGTGCGCCGGCGCATGGCGGCGGCGAACTACAACGCCTACCCCGGCCAGATGCCCGGTGCGATGCCGCCCGGCGGCCCCATGGGCACCCCGCCCGGTTACCCTCCGGGCGCCTATCCGCCCCCGGGTTATGCTCCGGGGTACGGCGGCGGTTCCGGCATCATGGGTAACCTCGGCACGGGGCTCGCGATCGGCGCCGGTGTGGCCGCCGGCGAGCAACTGGTGGGCCACATGCTCAATCCCGGCGCGGGCGCGGGCGGCGTGATTCCCGATGCGAATGCCGGCCCGTTCGATCCGCAGGTCAACGCCGACATGGGCGGGAATGACTTCGGCGTCTCGGACCCCGGGTCCTGGGATGGCGGCGGTGGCGGTGGTGGCGATGGTGGCGGCTGGGACAGCGGCGGCGGGGACGGCGGCGGCGGGGACGGCGGCTGGACCTGATGCGCCGGTCTTAAGGGCCGTCCGCCGCTGAGGGCTCGGTCGCGACCGATCCGGTCCAGCGCCGGGCGAGCGGCTCGAGCGTGGTCGCCTGTACCAGGATGCTGAAGAGCGCGATCAGGTAGGTGGCGGTCACGATGAGCTCCCGGCCCCCTCCGGGAGGGAGCGAGAGCGCGAGCGCGATGGACAGCGCTCCGCGAAGCCCCGCCCAGGTCATGAGCTTCACCAGGTGCGGCTCGAGGCGCTGGAAGGGCCTGAGCAGGCTGATGGGAACGCCGACACTGACATAACGCGCGAGCAGCACGAGCGGCAGGGCCGCCGCGGCCGGCAGCAGATACTCGCGTACCGTCCCGGCGAGCGCCGTCAGCTGCAGCCCCACCAGGGCGAACAACAACAGGTTGAGCAGATCGTCCGTCAGTTCCCAGAAGACGAACAGTCGCTCACGCATCGGGGCGGGCATGGAGTGCCTGCGGCCATGGCTGCCGACCATCAGCCCCATGACGACCGTGGCGATGGGGGCCGAGACCGCGAGCACATCGGCCGCCTTGTAACCGGCGGTGGCCATGGCGAGGGTGATCAGGATCTCCACCGCGGGACTGTCCACGGTGCGCAGCATCAGGATGCCCGCAAGGCCCACCGCGAGTCCGAAACCGAGCCCACCGAGCACCTGCCGGGCGAAGAGGGCGGCGATGTGCAGGGTATCGGGCCTGCCGGCCCCCGCGCCGGCTAGTCCCAACAGCACGACGAACACGACGACTCCCGTGCCGTCATTGAAGAGCGCCTCGCCGGTGATCTGGGTGAGGAGCGAGGGCGTCACGCGCGCCTTGCTGAGCAGTCCGAGGACCGCGATCGGATCGGTGGGGGAGATGAGCGCACCGAACAGCAGGCATTCCAGGAGCGGCAGCCGGATGCCAAAGAGCGGACACAGGTAGAAGAACCCCCAGCCGATCAGCACGGTGGAGAGGGCGACCCCGGCGGTGGCGAGCGCCACGACGACCCAGCGGGCGCGCGAGAGGCCCATCACATCGACGTGCAGACTCCCGGCGAAGAGGAGCAATCCGAGCAGCCCATGGAACACCAGCGACGGGAAATCGACTCCATGCGCCACCTGGTGGGCCCAGGCGGCCACCTGGGGCACGAACTGGCCCACCCCGACGATGACGACCGAGATGAGCAGCGCCACGAGGGTGATGCCGATCGACTCCGGCAGGCGCACCAGGCGGTGGTTCGCATAACCGCTCAAGGCGACCACGGCGATCACTGCCGAGACCAGGGTGAAAACGGGCACGCGACATCCGTAGCGCCATCGCGGGCTTCAGATTATGGCATGGCCTGAGTACACTCCCGCTCGACCCTGGCGTGCAACGGGGAGCGACTTTGGTCGATGAGTGCCGCAAGCAGCTGCTGAGCCAGATCCTCGGCCATCGGGTCGCGCTGCGCAGATACCTGAGTAAATTCACCTCCGGGGCCGAGGAGGTGGATGATCTGGTGCAGGAAGCCTACGTGCGGGTGTGCGCCATGCCGGAGGGGCAGGTGGTGGAATCGCCCCGCGCACTGATCTTTCGCATCGCCCGCAACCTCGCGGTGGACCGCGCCCGCCAGGTGAGCGCCCAGGCGACCGATGCAGTGGCGGATTTCGAGCCCCTGCACGTCTCATCCCCTGAGGCCACCCCGGAAGAGCGGGTCGACGCCGACCGCCGGTTCGAGTCCTTCTGCGCCGTGGTGGAGGAGCTCCCGCCGATCTGCCGGCGGGTGTTCGTGTTGCGCAAGGTCTATCAGCTGTCCCACGAGGAGATCGCCGAAGTGCTCGGCATGGCGCACAGCACGATCGAGAAGCACGTCGCGAAGGGGCTGATGCGCTGCCGTGACCGGCTGCGCGAGCTCGGCCTCCTCGATGAGCTCGAGAGGGAGGCGCGCCGGAAGCGCCCGGATGGAAAGAGCCGATGAATCGCGTGGTGAGACTGAAGCCGCAGTCCGAGATCGACCAGGAGGCGGCCGTGTGGACCTGGCGGCTCGATGCCGGCACCTTGAGCGCAGCAGAGCACGGGGAGCTCGAGAGCTGGCTGCGCCAGGATGCGCGCCACCGGCGCGCCCTCGAGGAATTCAGCTCGACGTGGCGCTCGCTCGATCTGCTTTCCGCGGTCAAGCGCGAGGAGAAGATCGCCGCGCTGGCGCGCGCCACTCGAGGCTGGTCGGTGCGCGAGAGCGTCCTGTTGCGCCGGGCGGCGATCGCCGCGAGCTGTCTGCTCATGATCGGCACCGCTTGGTGGGTGGGCCGCTCGGCGGGGATCGAGCGATTCTCGACCGCCGTCGGGCAGGAGCGCACCGTCACGCTCTCCGATGGCTCCGTGGTCGCCCTCAACACCAACACGCGGATTGAGGTTCGCTTCACCCGGGGGCGGCGCGACATCTATCTCCTGAAGGGCGAGGCGCATTTCCACGACACCGACGCTCCGGCGCGGCCCTTCTTCGTGCACGCCGGCGCTGCGCGCGTGCAGGCGATCGGCACTCGCTTCGAGGTGAGGCTGCATGCCGATCGGCGCATCGAGGTGCTGGTCAACCAGGGTCTCGTCGAGGTGCGGGCGGGCAGTGCCCGGCCGGGAGGCTTCGATCCCTTCGGGCGCGCTTCCCCTCGGCGCACGCAGAACTTGAGCGCCGGTGAGCGCTTGTCGATCGAAGGCGCGGACATCGAGGTGAGCTCGGTGAGTGCGGCCGAGATCGCCGATGCGCTCGCCTGGCGCCACGGCGCCCTGGTGTTCGACAACGAGCCGCTCGCGCAGGCGGTGGCGGAAGTCGGCCGCTACACCCGCGCACGCATCCTCCTGAAGTCAGGCGTCGGCGGGCTGCGCATCAGCGGCCGCTTCATGACGGACGACGTGCCGGGATTCTTCAAGGCGCTCGCGACGGCATTGCCCGTGCGGGTCACCCAGACCGGCCGGAATCTGATCACCGTCCAGCCCCGCTGATCCCGTCCCAGGGCAGGGTCCCCCCAGGGCCCGCGGCGGCTCGATCGGCCTCTCGTTGCGCTCGAGCAACGATCAATGCAGCAGCGCAGTCACGTAAAATCCGGTCCCGGGCATGAATTGCGCCCACGGAGTGGCGGATTTTTCCCGCCCGTCCGTCGTCATTCCTAAGCCCGGCCGAAGCACGAGCGGGCTTGCGGGTACGGTCGCGAGGTACATGGTCTGCGCTTTGTCGCCGTGCGAGGGGGTTGCATCGAGAGTCGCGGCGCTCAGGCGCCACCGTTGCGCGTTCCTACAACATTTTTGGGGGTCCTGATCATGATGCGTAGAAATCACCTGGTGGCCTTGGCGGTGGCGGCGACCCTCGGGTCCGTGGCGGCGGGGGCCGCTCATGCCGCCGCGCAGCCGAGCGCCGCGCCGAGCGATCAGCTGGCGGAGATCGTGGTTACCGCGACCAAGCGCAAGACGGTCGCACAGGACACCCCGATCAGCATGACGGTGCTCACCGCGGCGAATATCGCCAACCGCGGCCTCACCGACTTCAACACCCTGGCGCAGGGCATTCCGGGCCTCGCGATGCGCACTTCCGGGCCCAATCAGACCGAGTACGAGATGCGCGGCCTGAACTCCTCGGGCGGCAACACTTCGATGGTCGGGGTGTATCTCGATGACGTCGCGCTCTCGGCCCCCGCCTCGGAACAGCTCGGCAAGGTGATCATCAACCCGAACCTCTACGATCTGCAGCGCGTGGAGGTGCTGCACGGACCTCAGGGCACGCTCTACGGCGCGAGCTCGATGGGCGGCACGGTGCGGCTCATTCCGGCCATGCCGGAGCTTGGAAAGTACACCGGGTCCGGGGAGACCATCGTCTCGGACACCGGATCCGGCGGCGGCATCAACTTCACGCAAAACGGCATGATCAACCTGCCGTTCGGATCGACGGCTGCGCTGCGCCTGGTCGGCTCCCACGCCTCGACGAGCGGCTGGCTCAACCGCTATGTGCTTGCCGACGGCTCCGTGACCTCCGACGCCGGCTCGAATCCCGCGACCTCCCGGCCCGCCAATTTCTACACGGCGCCGATCATCTCGACGGCGACGGGCGTGAACTCTTCGACCGATGATTCCTTCCGCGCCATCCTCCTCTACAAGCCGAACGATCAGCTCTCGATCACCCCGATGATCATGTGGCAGAAGGGCACGAGTGGCGCACCCAACGCGGTGGACGTCAATGGGTCGCCGAACTATCCCACCATGCCGAATCCGAAAGGCCACTACGAGATCTACCAGACCTCCGAGCCGCAGTCGGACCGCTTCACCCTGGGGAGTCTCAAGGTCGAATACGCCCTGACGCCCGACATCGGCCTCACCTCGATCACCGGCCTGTGGTCGAACCACTCCCTGGTCTCGCAGGACGGCACCGAGGAGAACTCGAGCTCGACCGCGCTCGGCCCCGGCGATCCCACGGTAGCCCCCCCTCCGTACGACACCTCCGCCGGCGGCATCGGCCCGACCGGTCCCGGCCCGTTCGGCCCCGGAGTCGAGGAGCGCGATTACACCCGTCAAGTGAGCGAGGAACTGCGCGTCGCCTCGACCGGCAGCGGGCGGCTGCAGTGGCTCGCGGGCTATTACTATCAGGACCTGTTCTCTGACTGGGACATGTGGTCGATCAATCCGCAGGCCGGACCGATCGCCAACATCTACGTCGACTACATGCCGCAGACCATTCTGCAGAACGCCTTCTTCGCCAATCTCTCGTGGAAATTCACGCACGGGCTCACCGCCCACGTGGGAGTGCGCTGGTATCACTATTCGTATGACCAGCACAACTCCGAATGGGGCGATTTCACGCCGTATGGCTTCGAGAATCTGCTGGGCCTGAACGGTCCGCCGACGGTAGCCGGGAACACCACGCCGTTCAACACCAACGCGAGTGGCAGCGCCAGCGGGACCAATCCGCGCTTCAACCTGACCTGGCAGATCGACCGCGATCACATGGTGTACGGCACGATCGCCAAGGGTTTCCGGCTGGGCGGCACGGATCAGCCCTTCGTCGGCTTCCTGACCTCGGTGAGCGCCGCGACATGTCCGTATGGGAATCCACCGTCCCTCGCCGGGCTAGAGCAGTGCGGCCTGCAGACCAAGCTCTCGGCGACGCCGACCCAGCCGGGAAATATTTACACCGCGACCGCGAACTTCCCCAATGTTAATTCACAGGGCACGCCGCAATTCAAGTCCGACTCCGTATGGGACTACGAGATCGGATCGAAGAACGAGTTCTGGCATCACCGCGCCCTCTTTAACCTGACGGGGTACTTCGAGCGCTGGACCGACCCACAGATCGCGACGAACATCTCCGGCTTCGGGTTCACCGTGAATGGCGCGAACGCCAACATCTACGGCTTGGAGGCCTCGTTCCGCGCCGATCTCGGCTACGGCTTCGATTTC
This sequence comes from Pseudomonadota bacterium, assembly GCA_021777555.1. GTDB lineage: Bacteria > Pseudomonadota > Gammaproteobacteria > Steroidobacterales > Steroidobacteraceae > 13-2-20CM-66-19. The sequence continues at coordinate 30,586 of JAJYDK010000030.1, forward strand.
GCGACGGACTGGGGCTATACACACAGCAAATTCCTCGCCGACAGCCCGATCGACGGCATTCCCTCGGGTTTCGAGGTTCCGGATACGCCCAAGGTCACGGGTTCCGCCTCGCTCAACTACCATCACAGCCTGAGCGACACCATGGCGTTCTTCGGCAACGCCACCTACAGCTATGTCGGATCGCGGTACGACCTGCCGTATGGCGTCACGGTCTATCTCAACAACATCAATCAGACCAAGATCAATCTGCCGTCCTACGGAATTCTCGATCTGCGCGCGGGAGTGCGCACGGGGAACTGGAGCGCGGCCGTGTTCATCGACAACGCGACCGACAAACAGGTGCTGCTCGATCCCCTGCCGCAGATCAATCTGGCCATTCCGCAGTTTACGCGCTACATCGTGAATCAGCCGGTCACCTACGGCCTCGATGTGAGCTACAACTTCGGGGAGTAGGGACGGGGATCACTTGAGCTCAGGGCCGCTTTCCCGCCCGGTGCGCCGGGCGGGAGGGCGGCACTCGCGGGGGGATGAGAGCAATCTCGTCCCTTTTTTTTTGGTGTAAGGCGCTTCGGGGGGCACCCTGCTTGTCATCGGCAGGGCGGGAGCGTCATCATGGAGACAGTCGATCGGTCGGGCGGAGCCTGAGCCGGGGCGGGGTGGGGACCGCGCGTCGGGGCGGCTGCCGAGTGCTTCATAAACTGATCAATATCCAATACTTACAAGCGACTCTTCGGGGAGCCGTGCACCATCAGTCCGAACCCTGCTTCCGTGGTCGCACCGCGTGACCGGTCCTCGGGCCGGCCCCCGGGGCGGCTGCGAGGGCGCGTGCGTGGGGCATGGTTGCTCGCCGCACTCGGTTGGGCGGTCTCCCGAGCCCAGACCGGTGAGCCGCTGCATCGCTTCGACATCCCGTCGGAGCCGCTGGCCCCGGCGCTCACCGCGTTCGCGCGACAGGCCGATGTCACGCTGCTCTCATCGGCGAGCGCAGTGGCGGGTCTGCGCGCGAGCGGGATCCGGGGTGCGCTCACCGTGAGGCAGGCTCTGCAGCGCCTGCTCGAAGGGACGGGCCTCTCTTTCCGGCAGGTGAGTGGCTCGGCCATCGCCATCGTGCCGGCGCCGGCGCGTGCGCCGAAGCGTTCACCGGGCGCAGGCGCCGCCGCGACCCAACCCTTCGTGCGATCCGGTGCTGCCGCTCCCGGGCGCGCACCCCCCGCGGGCCGCCCATGGGGCGAGCTTCGCCCCCAGGCCGAGCGGTTGGCGCAGGTGCTGATCACAGCGACCAAGCGCTCGACCACTTTGCAGACCACGGCGGCGAGCGTTGCGGCGATCACCGCGGCAGATATCGAGCGACGGGGGCTGACGGATTTCGATTCACTCGCGCGCTCGGTCCCGGGTCTGGCGATGCGCACCGCCGGCCCCGGACAGACCGAGTTCGAGATGCGGGGCCTGAACTCCTCGGGCGGCAATACCTCCATGGTGGGCCTGTATCTCGATGAGATCCCCTTGTCCTCGCCGGCCTCGGCGCAGCTCGGCAAGGTGGTGGTCGATCTGAACCTCTACGACCTCGACCGTGTGGAAGTGCTGCGGGGTCCGCAGGGAACACTCTATGGCGCGAGTTCCATGGGCGGCACGGTGCGCCTCGTTCCCAATCCCCCGCGGCTGCGCCGGTTCGAGGTCTCCGGGCAGACGGTGCTGTCCGGCACCGCCTCCGGGGGCGGCGTCAACGATGGTCTGAACGGTATGGTCAACCTGCCGCTCGGGGGCGAGGCGGCGCTGCGGCTCGTGGGCTCGGTCAGCCGCGCGAGCGGCTGGCTCGAGCGGCGGGTGATCGCCCCCGGGGCGGTGGCGGTGGACTCGGGTACCTTCCCGAGCGTCTCGCGGCCGCCGAACTTCTATACCGCGCCCCTCGAGTCGCGGATCAACGGGGTCAATTCGACGCAGGTGGATTCCGTACGTGCCGAGCTCCTCTGGAAGCCCACCGCACGCCTCTCGATCCAGCCGCTCGCGCTCTACCAGCTGACCCGGCAAAACGGTCCCGACAACGTCGATGTCAATGGCGCGCCGACCCATCCGGCGATGCCGGACGTCAACGCGCACTGGGAGATCTACGACACGCCGGAGCCGCAGCGCGACCGCTTCGCGCTCGGCAGTCTGAAGCTGGTGTATCGCCTGCCGGCGCTCCGGGTGACCTCGGCCACGGGGTACTGGAGCCGCGGCACCGTGGTCTCCCAGGACGGCACCGAGGAGACCGCCGCATCGCTCAACTCGGCCTTTCCGACCTACGCCGCGCCAGCGGGACTTGGGCCCACGGGGCCGGCGCCCACGGGCCCGGGGGCGCGCGAGCGTGACGCCACCCGCCAGCTGAGCCAGGAGCTGCGGGTCACCTCCGCCGCAGGCGGCGCGTGGCAGTGGCTCGCGGGCTGGTTCTACCAGGACCTGCATTCCGACTGGGATCTGTGGGTGCTCGCGCCGCAAGCGGCCCCCATGCTCGGCGGACCCAACATCTACGTCGATTACCAGCCGCAGAGCATCCTGCAGAACTCGCAGTTCGGGGAGGTCTCGTGGCGGATATCGCCGCACTGGCAGGCCACCTTCGGGCTGCGGCACTACCGCTACGCGCTCGACCAGTCGAACCGCGAGTACGGCCTGTTCACCGTGTATGGTTTCCAGGGCAATGATGTGCCGTACGCGACCCATGCCTCGAACAGCGCCGAGGGCACGGTGCCCAAGCTCGATCTGCGATACACCCTCGACCGCGACCACATGGTGTATGCCACGGTGTCCAAGGGCTTTCGCCTGGGGGGTGTGAACCAGCCCATCCCCGTGGCCTATGCCACCAACGGCAACGCGGTGCTGGTCGGGAACGAGTGTGGACTGCAGGAGAAGCTCCTCGGGGCCACCGCGGCCGGCTGCAATCCCAACCTGTTGCTGCAGGCCCCCACCAGTTTCCGCTCCGACTCGGTGTGGAGCTACGAGCTTGGCGAGAAGTCGACGCTGCTCGAGGGCCGCATGATCCTCGATGTGTCGGCCTACTATGAGCGCTGGCTCGACCCGCAACTCGCGACCAATCTCGCCGGCTTCGGCATCACCGCGAACGGGGCGGATGCCCGCATCGAGGGGCTCGAAGCGGAGCTTCGCTCACTCCTAGGACGCGATTGGCATCTCCGGCTGAACGCCGGCTATACCGATGCGACCTTCACCCGCGCCAGCGCCATCATCGGTTATCCGGCCGGGACGCAGGTCCCCGATACCCCCCGGATCACCGCCTCGGCGGAGCTGCGCTGGCGGCATGATCTCTCGGGATCTCTGGCCGCTTTCGCCTCGCTCGAATGGGACTACGTCGGATCGCGTACCGATGCGCCCTACGGGGAGACGATTACCCTCTGGAACATCGATCAGTACCTGGTGCACCTGCCATCCTACAGCCTGGGGTATCTGCGCCTGGGGTTCGAGAGCGGGCACTGGCGCGCGGCGCTGTTCGTCGACAACCTGTGGAACGAGCGGGTCCTGCTCGATCCACAGCCGCAGATCGACCTGCAGACCGCCGCCTTCACCCGCTACACGGTGAACCGGCCGCTGACGGCGGGGCTCGACCTCAGCTGGCGATTTCGCTGAGCGCGGCAGGCGCGCCTCCCTCCGGTCCGAGCGGGCCGGGGGAGGGGGGCGGGGACACTCAGAATGCGTTGAAGAGGCTGCTCACCAGGTCGCTCGCGAGGCCGAAGCCCGCGCCCATGCCGAGACCGGACATCACATTGCCCATGAACCCGCCGCCGCCGCCGCCGGCATAGGGCTGGGCAGACCAGCCGCGGGTCGCATAGGTGGGCTGGGGCTGGGAGTTGATGTGGGTCTCGAGCGAGTGGATGTACTCGGCCATCTGCTGGATGAGGGCGAGCGAGGACTGGTTCTGCTGCTGCATGGCGACGGCCGTCTCCCGCAGATCGAGCATGAGCTCGCGCGCGAGCGCCGGGTCGGTCACTTTGGCCTGCAGCTTGTCGGCCAGCTGCCGGAAACTCTGTCCGACCTGGTTGGCCTCATTCTGCAGCTGAATCGCCTGATTCTCGGCGGTCTGGTAATCCATGGTGTGCTCCGGTAAAAGTCCGCAGGTTCGACCCCGCGGGCGGTGAATCGGTTCCGCCGGACCTTGGGGCCGGGCAGCACGGGATTCAAGCCCTGGCCGTGCCGCTCTCCGGGGCCCGCACCCCGAAGGCGAAGGCGGCACGGGGAACCGGTCAGGATTTGGTCAGCAATTGCTGCGAAGGTTCGCTCTGCCTTCATCCAGAGGATATCCGCCATGCCCACGAAACGAGCCCTGCTGCCACTGCTCTCGAGCGCCATCCTATCGCTGGCCTGTGCCGCCGCCCAGGCGAGTCCCACCGCAGCGACGCTCGAGCGGCTCGAAACGCTCCGCGTGCCCGGCAAGCCCCTCGCGGTGTTCGACATCGGCTTCGTCAATGCCGACGGAGTTTACGCGCTCTCGGACCGCTCGAACGGGGGGCTCGACTTCTTCAAGGCCGCCACGGGAGCCTTTCTCGGCCGCGCGACGGGATTTGCGGGTTACAACAAGGCCGGCGGCTACGATGTGTCCGGGCCCAATGGGGTGGTGGCCGTGGGACGCAATGAGTTCTGGGCGGGCGATGGCAACAGCACCGTCAAGGTGGTCGACCTGCGCACGAAGAAAGTCATCGCCAGCATCTCCACGGGCGGGCACAAGCGCACCGACGAGATGACCTACGATGCCCGTGACCACCTGGTCGTCGCCGTGAACAACGCCGATGATCCGCCTTTCGTCAGCTTCATCTCCACTCGTACCCACAAGGTGGACGGGCGCGTGGTGCTCAAGCGCGCGAGCGATGGCGCGGAGCAGCCCGTCTGGGATCCCGCCTCGGGGCTGATTTACCTGTCCATTCCCTCGCTCGATCACATCAAGGCGCACAGCGCCGTCGCGGTGATCAACCCCCGCACGCGCAAGCTCATCCGCTACATGCCTGTCTCGCGCTGCATGCCCGCCGGGCTTGCCCTCGGGCCCCGCCACCACCTGCTGGTCGGCTGCAGCGATGATGGGGTGGCGGCCGGTTTCCCGGCACGCTCATTCGTGATGACGACCTCCGGTCGCATCGTGGCGCGGCTGCCCGAGGTCGGCGGCTCCGATGAGGTGTGGTCGGACCTGCGGGCGCACCAGTACTACCTGGCTGCCGTCGCCAATACCGGGGGACCGGTGCTCGGGGTGGTCGATTCGCGCACCGACCGCTGGCTCGCAAACCTCCCGACTGGCCCGCATGCGCACTCCGTGGCGGCCGATGCGCGCACCGGGCGGGTGTTCGTGCCGATCGCCGCGGGCAAGGAATGCCCCGAGGGCTGCATTGCGGTCTTCGGGCCGAAGAAGTAGGCCTCGCCTCCAACGCCGGGGAGCCTCGCGAGAGGCTCCCCCAAGCGGCGCGTCGATCGATCAGGGCCCCCAGCAGGCGGAGCTTGGATTCGTGCCGGAGCCCGTCGCGGTTTGAGCGCCCGTGGAATCGACGGAGAAGGTCGTGCAGGCCGCGTCGTTCACCTGATCGGTGCCGGGCTCGGGCTGGGCTTCGAGGCTGAATGAGGGCGGTGAGGCGGTGTTGCTGAAGGTGGGCGTATCGAGATAGTAGTAGCCGTTTCCGACCGGATATTTCGTGCCAAAACCGCTGTACCCCAGGCTCGCCGGATCCGCCGTATAGGCGTTGTTGGTCGCGTAGTAGCGCTCCTCGCGGGCGGCGAGCTCAAGCAGCGCCGTGCGGGCATCCGTGCGGCGGGATTCGCGGACCTGGCTCTGGTAGATCGGGATCGCGATCGCCCCGAGGATCGCCAGCACCACCATCGTGATCATCATTTCGATCAGGGTGAACCCGCCGGCGGGATGGGGCGCGGGACCGGTCGGGATGTCGGTAGCGTTACGTTTCATGGGATCTCATCCTAGCGCAGTTCGATCCAGGTCTCGCGGGAGCCGACCGCGTTGCCGGTGTATTGGAATCCGTGCGAGCCGCCCGTGCCGGTGATCGTCTGGTACACGAGGGCGCCGGAGGTGGAGCCCGTGCTGCTGCCGCTGCTCACCCCGGTCCCGCCCGTCCCTCCACCGCTGCTGCCGCCATTCCCGTAGCCGCTGTTTGCGACCACCGAAACGGTGCCGGTCGCATCGGACTCGTATGCCAGCGTGTAGACGTTGCCGTTATTGGTCGTGCTGCCGCTGCTCGAGCTGGAGGTCGTCGGCGGGATGTCGAAGAAGTCCGACACCGCTCCCCCGGTTCTGGCATCGATGGCGTAGGTCCAGCCCTGGTCCTGACCGGCGGTGCAGATGAGCGGCGAGTCGATGCCGGCGAGGATCGAGTTGAACACCACCGCAGGCCCCACGATGGTCGGGTTATAGACGTCCTGCTCGTAGGTGGTCTGGGAGAACTCCGAATTGATGCCCGGCAGGTCGATGTACCAGCCAAACTGATCGTCGCCGCTCGCGCAGGCGGTGGTGCCCGCCCAGCAGATCGGCGTCGCGCCGCCTATGGCGCGGGTGCTGGTGTTGTTCGCGCCGGCGACGATGCTGACCGACTGCTGCACGAGGTCGGTGTAGTTGAGCGTGCCGGTGGAGGAGCTCGTGCCGAGGGCGGTCAGCTCCGCCGATGAGCTCAGGCTCTGGAACTGGGTCAGATTGTGCTTGTTCCAGGCATCCATGTTCCAGTCCCACACGCCGTAGAAGGACTGTGTGCCGCTCGCGTAGGTCGTCGGGCTCGAGTTCGTGATCGGAAACTTCTCGCCCGTGCCGAAAAGCAGCATCAGCTGCGTCTGGTTGCTCGTCGCATTGGTGACGAACGCCGGCTGCACAGCGGAGGTGATGGGCTGTCCCGTCGGCGTCGTGAAGAGCGGCATGGGCGTGGAAGAGTCCGGCGCCGTCATCACTCCCCAGCTCGACGGCGTATTGCCCGTCAGGTCGAAACGCCAGACGTTGCCGTTAACGTCGCCCGCGTAGACATAATCAACCACGTGATCGCCATCCAAGTCCACCGGCGTGACGTAGGCGATGCCGTCGTTGGTGCCTGCCTGACCGGCCGAGAGATAGTAGGGCGTGATGGCATGCGTCGTCGGATCGATGTCCATGATGAAAATACCGGCATCACCGGAGGAGCTTCCGATCCCGTTGCCGAAGATGATCGCCCAGTGTCCATCGTGCAGCCGGCGGATCACCGGCGTACCGTACGTGTCGCCGAGGTTCGAGCCGCAGGTCGTGACGGTCTGGCTCGGACAGGTGAGCGTGGTTGCCATCCAGTCGCCGATCACGAGATTCTGCGCATTGGACTCGGAGAACTGGCTCGGATGCGTCACATCGAGCGCGTAGATCTCCGCGCCGCCGGGCCCGATCCCGCCCACGAGCCAGGTGTGCCAGGCGCCGCCGTAGAAGAGGTCCCCGGTGCCCGGGGTGGCGTCGACGTAGAAGTTATGCCCATATTGGGCATTCGAGTAATCCAGGTTCGCCTGCGTCGGATTGTCGTTGTGGATGTCCTGAAGAACGCCCTCGGGCATGTAGGCGAGAACCTCCTTCCCGGTATTGTTCGTGCTGAGGAAATTCCCGCTCGAATCGTAGGAGCCGGCCGCGAAGCCATGGACGAAACCGTCGTTCGCTCCGATGTACACCACATTGAGCCTTGCCGACTCGTTGCCGGCGAACGTGGCGTAAGTCTCGTTGGAGTTCTCCGGCATGGTCGAGCTCGGGTAGAGCTTGTCCTTCCAGGTGGAGGGGTTCTCATAGGCGCTGAAGATCGTCATGCCGGGCGGGCCGACCCAGGCCGGGCTCGCATCGACGATGTCCCCGAGCACGCTGTCGCGATCACGGTACAGGCCGCTGCCCGTGGAGGTGAGCTCGTTGCTGCGGTCGCCGCGCAGGTACTCGAGCCGATTGTCGCTCGGAGTGCTGTCGCCGGCATCGAGATAGCCCTGTTCGGCCGCGGTCAGATTCGACCACTCGAAGGGAATGCCCTGCGAGCCGCTCCAGGTGAGCATCACCCGGGTGCTGGGTGACTCGGCGGCAATCGGGCCGCTCTGTCCGGTGCTGGCGCAGATCCCGGTGCTGGTTGAGCTCGCCGCGGGAACTCCGGTGAGCACGCAGGACGCGTCCCAATACGCGGTCGAGGCGATGATGATGTTCCCGGAACTGTCGGTGGTGATCTGGTTCGCCGTGAGGCGGCCCGTCCAGTCAGTCGGGTCGTAATACGCAAGATAGATCTGCGTGCCGTTCGCGAGGCGCGAGGATTCCTGCTGATTGAGATTGCCGGAGCTCGACGCCTGCGTGTTGGGGGTCGCCTTGAAGCACAGCAGCTCGTGAATGTTCGTGCTGCCGCCGGTCGATCCGCCAAACCCGAAGCGCAGGCTCGAGGGCAGGGCGCCGTTCTGGGCGGTGATGCTCTGGTTCTCGAGCACTCCGGTCCAGGCGCCGCCGTTGTAGCTGTACCAGAGGCTGAGTAATCCGTCCTGGGTGATCTTGAGCCGATACGTGATCGGCGTCGCCTTCTGCCGGGAATAGCCGCCCGACGAATATTCCATGGCGATCTTGTTCGGAATGACATCGTAGGCGCCCGAGATGGCCGGGTAGTCCATGATCGACGTGCCGGTATCCTGAGGGGAGTCCGGGTCGGAGTAATTCCAGATGTCTCCGGTCTCACAGGTGTGCCGAACGGCCGCCTCCTGAATGAGGCTGCCGAGCGAGGCGGGGTAGTCGTCCGGATACGTCGCGTTGAGGTACGACCAGGCGATATTGCCTGCCCCACGCAGCCCGATGCGGTTCGGCTTGTAGCCACCGCCGCTCGCGGTATTGTCTCCAGAGGCCGACCAGGGTGTGCCCTGGGTATTGACGGTGCCGTTGAGGAAGTTGCCGTATTCGTCGATGCCGAGGCCGAGGTAGGCGCCCACCATGCCGTGGTAATCGGCGTTGCTGTTGGAGCACGTATACCCCAGGCTGCCGCCCCAGGAGCCGATCGAAGAGACGGTGGGTGACCACTTGCTGGCGTCGATGAGGAAGAAGCTCATGCCGTCGGCGCCGTCTCCGTTGGCGCCTCCCGAATTGCCACGATACGTGACCGTCTTGAAGGTGACGTTCAGACCCTGGTTGGTGGAGAAGGTATCGGCGGAAACGATCGCGCCGTTCTGGCTGAACCCACCGCCGCTCGGGTCGCTCGAGCAGGAATGAGAGCTGGAGTTGATGCAGCCGTTGGTGAAGCGCAGCGCGCCTTCCCCCAGCGGATCGAGCGGCGTGCTCGAGCCGAAGGCGACCGAGCCGCTGGCGGTGCCGTTGTAGCCGCCCACCAGGACCTCGCCGGGATTGGTCAGCTGGTAATACGAGCCGTCCGCGGTGCATCCGGGCGGTGTGCCCGGACTGGTCGCGGCGGGAGCGGCGCTGGCCGTGAGACAGGCGCCGTTATAGAAATACCAGGAGTAGGTCGTCGAGGCGCCGGTGAAGTCCTCCGACATGTTCGACACGTTGAGTGTGTCGGCCCGCGCCACACCGGCGACGCCGCCGATCCAGCACGCCACCAGCACGAGGAGCCATAGCTTGTTGCGCAACATCATCGTACTCCGTGCCATCAGGGAAGACTCCCATTGGCGACGTTGAGCCGCACCTGGTAGGTGCTCTCGACCACGGCGATCGTGGCCGAGGAGCCACCGTACGACCAGGCGTCCACGGTGTAGTCTTTGGCGTTGGCATAAGTGCCGTCGGCGCCGAGCAGGCCGATATAGGCCACCGGGTTCGCGAACAGCGTGTTCGCGCCTCCGGAGGAGCTCGTGGAGATGTCGGCGCTGTAGCTGAAGCCCACCCCCGTCTTGTTGATGGACCAGGGCGGATCGGACACCTCACCGCCATCGACCTGCTGGGCAAGCGGCAGGGTGCAGATCTGCGGTGAGGAGGTGGCCGCGGCATCCTGGGCGCAATCCACCATGGGCATGATGGATACGTTGTTGAACAGCCATTCCTCGCCGTACTCCTGGGCGCTGTCGGCGGCCTGCAGCGCGCGCTGCTTGTCGAGGATGTTGCCGGCGATGCGATTCTCGAGTCCGACGCCGCGGAACATCGCGAGCGCGAGCAGGGTGACGACCACGAGCAGCAGGAGCGTCGTGATCAGCACCATGCCGCGCTGCCGGTATCGTTGAAGTCGGATCCGCGCGCGCATGCTCATGCCCCTCCGACGCGGCCCATGACGTCGATGACCTTGGTGAAGGTCACGGCGCTCTGGCCCGCCTCCCCATTGACCTGCAGGGGGTTTACGAAGGTCACGGCGATCCGCACGGTGGTGACCTCGCTCCAATCGGTGGTGGTCATATCGGCGGCCGGCACGTAGGTGTCGACGTAATTGTCGCCCGGTGTCCCGGTCTGGGTATGCAGTCCGTACCAGATCTGCATGTATTCCACGTTCTTCACCAGCTGCACGGCATTCGTCGCCCACGTATTGCCGGTTTCCAGCGCGCAATAGAGGTAGCTGATGGGCGCGCCGTTGGGGTTCGGGTTGGGCTGGGTCTCGATGTAGAAGTAGTTCGTGTACACCACGTCGGTGCCGGAGGTATTGGAGGTCCCGTCGCAGACCGGAATGCCGTCGTTGCCCGCGGTCATGTAGCGGATCGCGACGGAGTCCAGGTCGTAGGTCGTGCCGTTGACCGAGGTGGTCTTGTGCAGGCCGTAGACCGACTGACCCTGCTGGAAGACGAGGGCATCTCCGTTTGTCGCGGTGGTGCTCACCGACGGCGATGCGGTGGCGATGGAGGTGAACACCGGATTCGGGTAGTAGCCGGCCGATTGCACGATCTCGGTGAGCAGCGACATGGTGAACCGCTCATCGTCATCGAGACGCGAGAGACCGGAGCGATCGGCATAGGAATCGTGCACGCTCTGCTCGACGGTGAGGACACCGGCGATCAGAAAGAGCGCGATCAGGATCGCGACCATCAGCTCGATGAGCGAGTAACCGAGCTGGCGGGCGAGGGGATTCGGAGGGCGTGCGGCGCTCATGGCTCGACCACCAGCTGATAGGACTGAGTCTTGAAGGCTGCGGCGCTGCCGGTTTCCTGCGTGTTCGCGTTGACGGTATTTTCCGTCCAGCCAATGGTGATGGTGCAGGCGACTTCGCTGTTCACCGGTGCGCAGACGATGCCGGTGGTGGCATTTCCCAGCACGTTGTGCATGGCCTGTTCCCATTGCACCAGATCGTAGCCGGCCATCTGGGTCGCCGAGCAGGGCAGTGCCGCGCTTCCGGTCTCACAGACCGTCGGCGTACCGAGTGCGGTGGCTATTTCAGGCTCCAGGGTGTTATCCGTGGAGCTGACCGTCGAGCCCGCATTCGGACCGATCGAGACCGTGAGACCGCTCGGAGCGGAGGCCCAGTAGTCCCGGTCGGCATGCATCGAGGCCGCGAGACTCGAGGCCTCGAGGGCGACCAGGGCGCGCACGCGGGACACCCCGGTGTTGGCAAGGAGCAGTGCCTCCATTTTCGCGATGCCGAGCAGCCCGACCGATACGATGATCAGCGCAACCAGCACCTCGACCAGGCTGAAGCCGCGTGATGTGGATTTGTGAGCCGAGTGTCTCATTTGCAGGTGGCGTCGGTGGCGTTCATGGCCGTGCTCATCATGCCGGACTGGCTGAGGTACAGGCAGCGGGTGAAACCGGTGTCGTTGGTCGAGTCTTTCAGTGTCACGGTGACCTGCGCCTGCCCCGTATAGGCGAAGCCATCGCGATTGAAGGTGACGGAGCTTATGTTGTCGCTCGAGGTCAGCGTATCGCCTTGCGTGAACGCCTTCTGCACGCGCAGCACGGCATCTCCCGCGTCGACCGTTTGATCGGATTTCAGGTCCGTGAAGACGAGCCAGCCGTTCTGCCAGGTATCGGTGCCCGCGACGGCGCACGAATACGGCGAGGTGACGCTGGCGGCGACGCAGACGGTGACCGCCTCGCCCTGGCGTACTGCCTCGGATCGCGCGTACTGCATGTCACCGACGAGCGCGTCGAGCTCGGTCGCCATCCGATTGGACGTGGTGACGTAGCGGAAGCTCGGGACGGCGATGGCCGCGAGGATGGCCACGATCATCATCACCACGACGACCTCGAAGAGCGTCGCACCGGCCTGGCGTGCGAGGCCGCCAGGGCCGTGGGATTCAGCGGTGAGCGATGTGCGTGGCGTATTCACGGTTCTTCTAAATGCAGCCTCCCGATGGCTCGCTACTCTACCCGGGCACGAGTGGGGCGTTGTGATCATCCGATCGGCGGACGCATTCGACCGATGAGCGGCGCGGCGTGCGAGTGTGAAGTCGATCACACTCGGGCGGGGGACAGGAGCCCTGGATGCGCAAGGGTGCCACTTCGGTCGACTGCAGCCGCGGAAGTCAAGGCGGATCTCGCTCGCTTCTGTGTTTGGTGCAGCGCGTCACAGGCGAATGGGGCATACGTAGAATAAGCTGAAAAAAATGTGCGAGCGATACGTGCTACCGGAACAGGCTCTTGCCGAGCGGGCGCTCGCGCCCGAGTGCGCCTGGTGGCGATTCTCGGCGAGCTTCAACGTCGCGCCATCGCGCTACGTTCCCGCCGTTCGCCTGCATGAGGGTCGGTCGGAGGCTGTCATGATGCGCTGGGGGCTCATACCGGCCTGGGCTCATGGAGACATGTCCGTTGGGCACTGGCTGCGACTCTCGTGCGCCACCCTCGAGGACAGTCCGCTCTTTCGCGGGCCCTGGTTGCATGGGCAACGCTGCATCCTGCCGTTCGCCGGCTTCTACACCTGGCGCCTGACGTCGGCGGGATACCGTCAGCCGTACTTCGTGCACATCGATGGCCGATCGGTATTCTCCGTGGCGGCGCTCTGGGATCGCTCCGAGAGCGAAGACGGCGATGTGATCGAGGGCTGCGCAATGCTCATGGTGCCGGCGGGCGCACCGTGGGCATCATCTCAGTCGGCGCCGCGGGAGATGCCAGCGATCATCCGAGCCGAGGATTGCGAAGCCTGGCTGCATGGGACACCCGCCGAGGCGAGGGGCTTGCTTGCAAGAGCGCCCGATGTGCCGCTCAAGAGCCATCCGGTGAGCCCGCGAGTGAACTCGATGGAGTGCGACGATCCGGGTCTCGTGCTGGCGGTCGAAGCGACCGGTGGCGAGCGGGAACCCCGAGTGCAGGCACGATTGCAGTTCGCCTGATCCCGTTCGGACCGGTCACGCGCGGCCCGGGATGGGTCATCGGGCGAGGAGGCCGGCGTAGCCAACGGAACAGGCGTTCCGTTCACCCGGGCGTGGGCCGGGCGCCGGGTCAGCCTGCGGTTTTCCTGCGCCTGACGAGACCCAGTGCCAGCAGACCAACAGCGAACAGCGCCAGGGAACCGGGCTCCGGTACCGACGAGACGCCGGCGATTCCCACATCGAACCCATACCAATACTCATACGAAGGATTGGTCCAGGAGATCTGAGAATACGTCCCGAGGAATTGAATGGTGCCGTTTCCCTCTTTTCCGGTCACCTCATTTCCGGATACGGATATCGCACTGCCACCGTATTCCGCGCTTGGACCGCCGGCCACGAAGGTCGGGGTGGCGCCGATGAAATTGAAGCTGGCCGAGGTACCACTCGCACCCAGACTCCATATCGCCATCACCGGATTGACGACCGGCGTTGAAAAGCTGACGGTATTGATGTTGGCATTGCCACCCGTCAATCGGATGATGCCATCCGCGCTGGTCGGCGCGTTGCCGACGATCGTGCCATCGGCCCAGGTGCTGGCCGGGGTATAACTCGGATAACCGGAAACGAGTTGATCCGTCGACCCACCGGCGGAAAATGTCACCGTGACGGAATCCGCAGCGATCGAGCCGCTGGTCGCGGAGCTCCATGCGTTCCAGTCTATGGGTCCGGCATGAGCCGAGCCGATGAGGAAAGTGCAGGCGGCCGCAGCCAGGGCGGCCTTGAGGGATGTGTTCATGGTGAACTCTCCGCGGGTTCGCTTCGCAGCAGCCATGGGGCTCGCTCACGCCCATCTTATGACAAGCAATTTTCATACCGGATGAGGAAGTCATTGATTATGAAGTGGAGGCGTTACGGCCCGAAAAGGACTTGTAAAATTGGCCGACAGGCTTCACTCGAGAATTCGATGACTTATGTCCCTGCGCGTGCCGCTGGCATGCGCCCCCAAAAGGCGGGGGAACATGCCAGCAGAGCTTCCGGAAGGATCAATTGCTCAACATGACGAATACCCGGCTGACGGCGATCGTCGCATTCGGCCCATAGGTGCCCACCGCAGTGATGCTGAGCACCGAGTCGTTGCTCAGATCAGTGCTTAGAGCCGTGGAGAAGGCACTGAAGGTGAGGTAGGAATCCACCGTGTCAGTCGATTGGTGACCAATGGCGAAGGCCTGAGAGTCATCGGGTCCCATGTCATCGCCGGTGCCACTCGAGCCGGCGCTCGATGAGCCGCTGGTGCTCGTCGAGCCGGCCGGGACCAGCGTCACCCCGCCGCCCAAGGTCGAGGCGTCGATCATGCTGTCATCGATGTCGATGGCATGCACCGATGCGCTCTGGAGGGCCGCCTGGCCGATGACCAGTCCGGTGGAGCTCAACGAGGTGAAGGCGGTCGCGCTCCCCGGGGAGCTCCATGCCGCATGCAGTATGGCCTGCGCCTGACTGTAGCTCACGAGCGTCATGGCCGAGAAGTCCGCGGGTGCCGATCCGAACGGGGTCACGAACCCGAAGAATTGCACGGGCATTCCGATGGCGAGCGAGGTCGTGGAGAACGTCGAGGGAATCTGAACCTCGTAACTTGAGGCGCTCGCATCGGTGCCAGGGCTCGTGCCCGTACCCGTGAAATCGAGCAAACTCGACGGCACGTGTCCCAGGTCCTGCAGGTTCACCATGATCGAACCGCTGCCGCCGCCGGTGTAAAGGCCGTCGCCCCGGGTTGGCTCGAGCAACGCGCTGCCGCCGGTGGCATCGAGCGAGGTGCCAGAGCTGCCCGTGCTCAAGGTGCCGGTGAATCGCACGCGCTGGCCGACGGAGATATCGGCGACGCTGAACGCGCCGATCTGGCCTTCCTCGGCGACGGCGGTGCTCGGGCCCACTGTGACAGTGAGCTGCCGGCTGAAGCTCATGTCATCGTCCGAATTCGAATTCGAACTGGACGAGACCGGCATGAACACCAGCGAATTGCCGAGGGTCAGCGTATCGCCGCTGCGGGCCACCACGGTGCCGACCGTCGAGCCGCCCGAGACGCCCGCGACGCTGGTGCCGGCATGCACGATGCTCGCGGAGAAGGTGTTCGTGGTCTTGTCCCAGGTACCGTAGGCCGTAGTGAACGTACCGGCTGCGAGCGCCTCCATTGCCGCCAGGCCCGCCGAGCCGGCGTAGCTCGTGCCATTGATGAGGAAAGTGGTCGAGGAGGTGGTATTGACCGTGAGCTGACCGAAGTCGCTGTCCGGGTCCGCGAAGGGCCGCACATTGATGACGAAATCGCTCCCGCTGGTGCTCGCGCTGACCAGCGGTCCGCGCACGTGGAGCTGCTTGCTCGTCGCCGGCGCGAGGCTCGCGCTCAGCACAGGCTCCACGGTGACCGTGATCGGGGTGGCGCTGAGATCGACGGTATTGGAGGCCGTGAGATTGAAGTCGATGGCGAGGTTCGAGATCGCCCCGTCGCTGATGACGAGCGGGTTGTTCGCGAACGACAAGGTCACGGTGATCGGCCCGCTGATCGGCTGGCCGGTGGCGCCGTCAATGAGGTCCGCAGCCGGTACAGGGTCGTTCCCGGTCGGGGTGCTCACCACGATGTCGGCATTGCTGTAATCAAGAGTCAGCTGCGCGGAGGTGTAGTCGCCGGGGGCCAGCTGATACGCCGCCAGGATTTCCGAGAGATTGACCAGTTGCGTGAAGTCGACCTGCGTGGTGGCCGGCACGGTCTGCACCACGGTACCGTCTGATCGGGTGAGCGTGAGGGAATCGATCTTGACGATGTAGCTGACGAAATCCCCCGGCGCATCGGTGACGGAGACCACGGCGGTGCCACAGCCGCTGCACGTGCTCTTCGCGCTCGTTGCCACGGAGCTCGAGACCGCCATCGGGCTCGAGGCGGAGCCGCATCCGGCGAGCGACAGGAGCACCAGCACGGGCAATCCTGTGAGCAGGCGTTTCGCGCCCGATATCCAGGCGGACGGTGTTCGCGCTGAGTTCATTGCCCAAACCTCCCAAAGAAAGACCATTTGCATCCGTCGCATGTTGGTCCTCAGAGGACCAAGCGGCGCACGACACGACATCATTCATTCATTGCGTGGAACAACGTCGAGCAGCCTGGAGCGTTGACGGTATGCGGCTGCTGCGGCGCTCCCGGAGGCTATTGTGCCGCGCGGCATGCCCAAGCAACAGATGTCCGGAATTCGCGACAGCGCGCCCAGCCGTCGTGCCCGAGCCCCGCGCCAACTGCGGTGCAATTTGACAATATAGGACGAGTCTCTGCGAACCCCAGCCGGCGCTCTTGCGGACACCTGGCTCAACGAGACCCCATCGAGAGCGAGCGGCTCGAGCGCAGATCGGGAAGATGCCGCCGCCGTATAGCAACTTCAGTGCCTCGGTGGAGCGTCGAATCGCGCGCAGGTGCGCCGACCCGCATCGGAATCCGACTGGGGCCGGGCACTGCGAGGCGAACGCGCTGCGGCGCGAAGACCTGCGCGGGGCAGGGGGACAAAGACGCCCGGTTCAGTGCCGGGCCTGCCCCCGGTGCGCGATCCGTGCGAGGATAGCGCATGATTCGCAACTTCTCTGATCACGCCGCCAACGAGCGGACCTTTCTCGCCTGGGTGCGGACCGCGATCGCGGTCATGGCATTCGGCTTTCTGGTCGCGAAATTCAATCTGTTCCTGAAGATCGCGGCGAGCTCGATGGCGCGCGGTGGCGCCGCGCCACTGCCTGTTCCCGGTGGCATATTCGGAGATCTCGCCGGGCTGCTGCTGATCGTGGCAGGCACGCTCATGGTGGCGATGGCCAGCGTGCGCTTCATCCGCACCGCCCGCGCGATCGAGAGTCCGCAGGTGCACACGGATGGGGCGCGGCTCGATCTGGCTCTGGCCGCGCTCCTGGTGGTGCTTGGGATTTCACTCGTGCTGTATCTGTCGCACACGCTGTGGACAGGAGTGTGACCGGAGCTCAGGGGCACGAAACTGGAACCGGAGACGGTGCCTAAGTCTCTGATTTTTCAAAGCGTCAACCCGCGGCTCCGGCTGGTTTGCGACGATGTTCCAGGGCAAGCTAGGCAGCGGCTCCAAGGTCGCATTCAGGGTGTCCGCCTCCCGGAAATCCAATTCGAATGTGCAGTGACCGTTCCTGACCGAAGGCGCTCCGCCCCTGATCTACCCGAAGGCACGGGCAAACAGTTCATCCAGGGCAGCTACGATTGCATCACCTTCCCCGGCGAGTGAATCGTAAGCCCTCCGGCAACCCCGCTCTTTCGGCCGTGATCTGATAGCTCGATGCTCTTGGCGCGGCAATGGGCCGCGTGCCGAGGGCATGACGATGAGCGAAGAGACGCGAGGGGAGCTGACGCTGGG
>JAJYDK010000065.1 GCA_021777555.1 Pseudomonadota bacterium
ACCACCACCCCGAGCAGCGTGAACATCACCGCACGCGGGTGGCGGATGGCGATGGCAAGGGTGTGGTCGTAGAAATCGCGCGTGTGGTTGAACAGGCGCTCGACGGCCCGGAACAGCCGGCCCTGCTGCGGATGGGCCCGCAGCAGCCGGCCGCACAGCATCGGGGTGGTGGTGAGGGAGATCAGGAGCGAGAGCGCCACGGTGATCGCCAGCGTGAGGGCAAACTGGCGGAACACCCGCCCGACCAGTCCGCCCATCAGGATGATGGGCGTGAACACCGCGATGAGCGAGACGCTCATCGCGAGGACCGTGAAGCCGACCTCGCTCGCCCCCTGCAGCGCGGCCTTCAGGCGCGGCTCGCCGGCCTCGATGTGCCGGGTGATGTTCTCGATCACGACGATGGCGTCATCGACCACGAAGCCGGTCGACACGGTGAGCGCCATCATCGAGAAATTGTTCAGGCTGAACCCGATCAGATAGATGACCGCGAGCGTGCCGATCAGGGCGAGCGGTACGACGATCGCCGGCACGATCGCCGCGCGCGGGTTGCGCAGCATCACCAGCACCACGGTGACGACCAGCAGCACCGCCAGCAGCAGCGTGATCTCCACGTCATGCAGCGACGTGCGGATCGATCCAGTCCGATCATGGGTGACCACGAGGTGGATGCCGCGCGGAATGGAGGCGCGGATGCCCGGCAGCAGCGCCTTGATGCGGTTGACCGTCTGGATGACGTTCGCGTCGGGCTGCTTGCGGATGATCATCAGCACCGCGCGCTGGCCGTCGAGCAGGCCGAGGACGCGATCGTTCTCCACGCCGTGACGGATGCTCGCCACGTCGCCGAGGCGCACCGGCGCGCCGTTGCGGTAGGCGATGACCAGCCGCTGGTACTGGCTCACCTTCGTGGCCCGGTCGTTGACGTAGATCTGGTAGCGCTGCCCGCCGAAGGACAGCGCGCCCTTGGGACTGTCGGCGTTCGCCGCAGCGATGGCCGCGCGCACGTCCTCGAGCCCGATGCCGTACTTGAAGAGCTGACGCGGGTTCAGATCGATGCGGATCGCCGGCAGCGAGCTGCCGCCGATGTCGATGTTGCCGACTCCGGGGACCTGCAGGATCTTCTGCTGGATGATGGTCGAGGCGGCGTCGTAGACCTGACCGATGGGCAGGGTGCGCGAGGTCAACGCCAGGATCAGGATGGGCGCCTCGGCGGGATTGAAGGCCCAGTAGCCGGGGTCCGAGCGCAGCGCGGCGGGCATGTCCTGGCGGGCGGCCTGGATGGCTGCCTCGACGTCGCTCTCGGCGCCGTGGATGTTGCGGCTCAAGCTGAAGATCAGCACGATCTGCGAGCGCCCCTCGGTGCTCTGCGAGGTCATCTGGTCGATGCCCGCGATCGCACTCAAGCGCCGCTCGAGCGGCGTCGTGACGCTGGTGGCAACCGTCGCGGGGCTCGCGCCGGGCAGATTTGCGTACACCACGATGGCCGGGAAATCGACCTGCGGCATCGGCGCGACCGGCAGCAGGAAGTACGCCACCAGCCCGGCGAGCGCGAGCCCGCAGGACAGCAGCGTGGTCGCCACCGGCCGGGTGATGAACAGGCGCGAGATGTTCACGGGGCGTCGATCGGCACGGGTCCGGAGGCGTGCGCCGGTACACCGGCCCAGCGCTTCGCCCGGCGTGCCAGCTGGTCGAAGAACAGATACACCACCGGGGTGGTGAAGAGCGTCAGCAGCTGGCTCAGCACCAGTCCGCCGGCGATCGACAGACCGAGCGGTCGACGCAGCTCCGAGCCGGTGCCGGTGCCGAGGATCAGCGGCAGTGCGGCAAACAGCGCCGCCACCGTGGTCATGAGGATGGGCCGGAAGCGCAGCAGCGCCGCCTGATAGATCGCCTCGCGCGCACTCAAGCCGCGGTTGCGCTCGGCATCGAGCGCGAAGTCGATCATCATGATGGCATTCTTCTTCACGATCCCGATCAGCAGCACGATGCCGATGATGGAGATGATGTTCAGACTCTCCCCCGCGGCCATCAGCGCGAGCAGCGCCCCGATGCCGGCCGAGGGCAGCGTCGAGAGAATGGTGAGCGGGTGGATGTAGCTCTCGTAGAGCACCCCGAGCACGATGTACACCGTGGCAATGGCCGCCAGCAGCAGCAGCACCTCACTGGAGAGGCTCGACTCGAACGCGAGCGCCTCGCCCTCGAAGGTGGTGCTGATGCTCACCGGCAGGTCGATCTGCCGCTCGATGGCGCGGATGGCACTCACCGCCGCCCCGAGCGAGGCCCCCGGCGCGGTGTCGAAGGAGAACATGGCCGCGGGGAACTGCCCCAGGTGATCGAGCGTCAGGGGCGCATCCTGGACGCTGATGTGGGCGATCGAGCCGAGCGGCACCTGCCCGCCGCCGCCGGAGGGGATGTAGAACGTATTGAGCGCCTGGACGGAGTTCGAGATGTCCGGGTCGGCCGTGAGGATCACCCGGTAGTCATTCGACTGGGTGTAGATCGTGGAGATGATGCGCTGACCGAACGCGTCGTAGAGCGCATTGTCGATGGTCGCATCCGTAATGCCGAAGCGCGCCGCCGTGCTGTGATCGACGTCGATCTGAACGGTGCGGCCCTCTTCGGTGAAGCTGCTCGACACATGCGCGAGCTGCGGGGAGCGCCGCAGCGCCGCGAGCAGCTGCGGCACCCAGGGCTTGAGAATCGCGCGGCTCGCCGCCCCGAGGATGAACTGGTAGCGGGCCTGGCCGCTGATCGAGCTGATGGTCAGATCCTGCACCGGCTGCAGCGACAGGTGGATGCCGGGGACGGTGCGCGCCGCGGCGAGCAGCTGGTTCATCACGGTGGTGATGCTCGCGGCGCGCGCGTCCTTGGGCTTGAGGTTGATCAGCATCTGCCCGTCGTTGACGGTCATGTTGTTGCTGCCGACCCCGATGTACGAGGTGAGACTCACCACGTTGGGGTTGCGGCGCAGCGCCGCGGCCAGCGCCTCCTGGCGCTGGGCCATCGAATGGAAGGAGATCGAGGGCGGCCCGACCGTGCTCGCCTGCAGCAGGCCGGTGTCCTGCAGCGGGAAGAAGCCCTTGGGGATCACGATGTAGAGGAGCACCGTCAGCACCAGCGTGCCGGCGGCGATCCACAGCACCAGGCGCTCGCGCTCGAGCGCCCAGGTGAGCGCGCGCCCGTAGCGCTCGATCACCCCGTTGAACCATGCCTCGGCGCGATGCGCCCAGCGCCCCTGATGCGAGAGCGTCTCGGCATGGCCGCGCAGGAGCTTCGCGCACAGCATCGGCACCAGCGTCAGGGAGACCGCCGCGGAGATCAGGATGGCGATCGCGAGCGTGATGGCGAACTCACGGAACAGCCGCCCCACCACCTCGCGCATGAACAGCAGCGGGATCAGCACCGCGATCAGCGAGATGGTCAGCGACACGATGGTGAAGGCGATCTCGCCCGCCCCGTCGAGCGCAGCCTCGAGGGGGCGCTTGCCCTGCTCGAGGTGGCGCGAGATGTTCTCGATCATGACGATGGCATCGTCCACCACGAACCCCGAGGCGATGGTGAGGGCCATCAGCGAGAGGTTGTCGAGACTGAAGCCCGCCAGGTACATCACGGCGAACGTGCCGATCAGCGAGACCGGCACCGAGAGGCTCGGGATCAGGGTGGCCGGGATGCTGCGCAGGAACAGGAACATCACCAGCACCACGAGCGCCACGGCGAGCGTCAGCTCGAACTCCACGTCCTGCACCGAGGCGCGGATGGTCTGCGTCCGATCGGTCACCACCTGCAGAGTGACGTTCGCCGGCAGCGAGGCGCGCAGCTGCGGCAGCAGCGCGCGGATGTTGTTGACGGTCTCGATGACGTTCGCCCCGGGCTGGCGCTGAATGTTGATCAGCACCGCCGGGGTGTCATTCAGCCAGCTGGCGAGCTGGTTGTTCTCCGAGCCCATCACCACGCGCGCGACGTTCTTCAGGTAGACCGGCGCGCCGTTGCGGTACGCGACCACGATGTCCGCATACTGACTGGCGCTGTCGATCTGGTCGTTCGCATCGATGGTGTAGGCGTGCGTGGCCCCATCGAAGCTGCCCTTCGGCGCGTTCGAGTTGGCATTGGCGATGGTGGTGCGCAGATCATCGAGGTTCAGGCCGTAGGCGGCCAGCTGCGGCAGGTTCGCCTCGATGCGCACGGCGCGCTTCGGGGCGCCGTTCAAGCTCACCAGGCCGACGCCCGAGACCTGGGAGATCTTCTCGGCGATGCGCGTATCGGCGAGGTTCTGCACCGCCGTGATCGGCATCGAGCTCGAGGTCAGCGCGAGCGTCAGGATGGGCGCATCGGCCGGGTTCACCTTGGCATAGATCGGCGGGGCGGGCAGGCTCGCCGGCAGCAGCCGCTGCGCGGCGTTGATCGACGCCTGCACTTCGGCCTCGGCCACGTCGAGGTTCAGGCTGAGCCCGAACTGCAGCGTGATCTGCGAGGCGCCCGCGGAGGTCTTGGAGGACATCTGGTTCAGGCCCGACATCTGCCCGAACTGGCGCTCGAGCGGCGCGGTCACGGTCGCACTCATGACGTCCGGGCTCGCCCCGGGCAGGAACGTCGAGACCACGATGGTCGGATAGTCGACTTCCGGCAGCGTCGAGACCGGCAGCATCAGGTAACCGATCGCCCCGAGAATGACGATCGCGACCATCAGCAGCGAGGTGGCGACCGGCCTCAGGATGTAAGGCCGGGACGGGTTCATGCGCGCATCCCGCCCGGCTTACCCTTGCGCGAGGCCGGGCCCCGCGCGGTCGCGGCCTTGCCGTGCCCGCCGGACGGATGCGCCCCCGGAATGCGGATCTTCGCCCCGTTGCGCAACTGATCGGCACCATCGGTGACGACCGTCTCGCCGAGCTTCAGTCCCTTGAGGATGGAGATGTAGTGACCATCGCTCGGTCCGGTCACCACGGTGCGCAGCGTCACGGTGTCGTTGGCGTTCACGACGTAGACGAAGTTGCTCGACGGACCGTTCTGCACCGCTTGGCCCGGTACGACGATCTGGTGCTTCAGGGTGCGCAGGACCAGCTTCACGTTGACGAACTCGTTCGGAAAGAGCGCCTGCGTCTTGTTGTTGAACAGCGCGCGCATCTGCAACGTGCCGGTGGTGGTGTTGATCTGGTTGTCGATGCTCGAGAGCCGCCCGGTGGCGATCCGGTGCAGCATGTCGCGGCTGTAGGCCTGCACGGTGAGCGCCTCACCGGCGTGCATCTCGCGGAACACCTCCTCGAGGTCGTTCTCCGGCACCGTGAAGATCACCGACATCGGCTGCATCTGGGTGACCGTGACGATCGGGGTGGTCTGGTTGGCCTGCACGAGGTTGCCCGGATCGACCTGGCGCAGTCCGGCCCGGCCCGTGATCGGGGCGACGATGTCGCAGTACGAGAGGTTCAGCCGCGCGGTCTCGAGCGCGGCCTGATCGGCCTCGACCTGCGCCTTGTCCTGGTTCACCGTCGCGCGCTGATCGGTGTAGGTCTGCTCCGAGACCGAATCCTGCGCCAACAGTCGGCGGTAGCGCTCGAGATCGATCTTCGCGCTCGAGAGCGCCGCCTGGTCGCGCGCCAGCTGGCCGCGGGCCTGGTCGAGGGCCGCCTGGTAGGGCCGCGGGTCGATCTGCGCGAGCTGCGCGCCGGCGTGCACCAGGTCGCCTTCGTGGAAGGTGACCCGCAGCAACGGACCGGATACCTGCGGGCGCACGTCCACGGTGGCGAGCGGCGTGACGGTGCCGAGCGCCGCGATGATGACGGGGACGTCCCGGGCGGTGCTGCGGGCCACCTCGACCGGCATCGGTCCCCCGTTCATCGCGCCTTTCTTCTGCCGATCGGCGTGACCGCGGTAGATCGCAAAGGCGATCAGCAGAACGAACGCGCCGAGCCCGATCCAGGCGATGCGCCGATGTCGGCGGACCACGGCCAGATCGGGTGCAGCGGATGCCAGATCGGACTGGCCGCCCTCGTGTGATTCCATGGGCATGAGACTACCATTTGCGACCGCGGTTCAGCGGGACCGGCCGGCGCCCTAAGCTCAAGATTTGTCAGGAACTTGTGGCACCGTCAGCCCCCCGGCGGCTGCAGGCACAGCCCGTCGATGCGAACGCACGGTTCACCGCAGACAGGCGCCGCACCGCGACCCAACAGCCCGTCGGGAGCGGGGCATGACGACGCTCACTCGGTCGGTGGGACTGTCAGAATCCTCCCAGCGCTTGACGCCTCAGGACGCTCGGATGTGCGTCGCTCAGTTCCACCGCGCGACCCTGGGGTCACACACACCTCTGCCGTTGAGCGCAATGCATCGTGCGGGTGATGCCCCGGCTCGGATCGATCCGGCGCTCGCCACCGGCTTCAGCACCGACAGGTGTCCCGGAACTCGCAGCACACGCGATGTTCGCGTCGGGCCTGCTGCTCCTGGGCGCAGTGGGGCTCGCCAAACGGTCCTAAATCCGGCCGTGTGAGGCGTACGGCCGAACGCAGTCCGGCTGCGTTCGGGGCGATATCTGAGCGCGCACGGGGCCCTCCATGCTGCGGGTCATCGAGCGCCCAATCTGCGCAGGTGTCTGCACAGACGGAGGCTTTGATCGAAGTGTTCCGCATGGGGGAAATCCTGTGATTCATTGCGGCTATGGCAGAAGACGCTGCCCTTAGGACCGATCCAGGGCTCAGGATGAGGCCATTCGGTTCAATATTGACGAGGTAAGGAAATTTCCTTACCATGCGGTGATCGGATTCAGGAGCGTTGCCATGCGTGTCCTCCACGAAGTCGCCACGCTGACCTCCAAAGGCCAGATTACGCTGCCCAAGCCCATCCGCCAGGCACTCGGCGTCGAAGTCGGCGGCAAGCTCGCGTTCGACCTGCGGGGCAACCAAGTGGTCGTTACCCGTGTTGATGCCGAGCACGAAGACCCCGCCATCGGCGCATTCCTGAACCTGCTGGTGCGCGACATCGAAGCGGGTCGGAACATATCGGGATTACCCGAGGATCTGGCTCGCGCCGTTCTGGAGCAAGCCGGTCACGGGGTGAACCTGGACGATGAGATCAACGGGGACGTCGCGCTCTGATGCAACAGTATGGCTGGACGCTGCTGTTCCACGACTGCCTCATCGAGCAATTGCACCGTCTGCATGATGCTAAACGGCGCGCACAGGAGAATGACTCGGAGGAATTCGAGTCCAACGCCAACGTCAAACTCTTCCGGGCCTTGAGCCATTTGATGCTGGAGGTGGTTCCAAGTGACCCTGCGCGCGATGAATACCGCCAGGGCAACACCCTGGGGCCGGCCCACCGCCATTGGCGAAGGGCCAAGATCGGAAGGCGTTTCCGGCTCTTCTTCCGGTACGACTCGAAAGCCAAGGTCATCGTGTATGCCTGGGTCAACGATGAAAAGACCTTGCGGTCTTCCGGCAGCAAATCGGACCCCTATACCGTGTTCGAAAAGATGCTCGGGCGCGGAAGCCCGCCCGACGATTGGACTGCACTGGTACGGACAAGCAATCAGGATTGGAGCAAACCGGACTAGGCATTCCTCATACAGCCGCAGACCACTGTGATAGCCCGTCTGGAACGATTCGTGTTGACGCGGATGCAGTTCGTAAACGGGGATTGGCGCTGCAAGCCGGGCAGGGAGTCGATCCAGCTAGGACCCGTAGCGCGAATCGCTTGATGCGCGGCGATGCGTTACGCGCCACTCAGTGAGGATCGCCGGGACGATGCACCCACACCTGGCCGACTGAGTCGGGGAAATCCTCCCTTCGGGCGCATGCTGCGCCGGCGCGCCGCCTCCCACGACACCAGGCCGAGCCGCATGGGGTATAAAGCCCCGACCCGAAACGGTCGCGGGCCGCCCGCACCGATGGCACACACCGCACAGGACTCTCACCCGATGAAGCACTTCCTCCTCGCCGTTCTGGCCCTGGGCTGCTGCAGCTGCAGCGTCCATGCCCAAGGGACGCCGGCCCCTCAGTTCAAGCCGACCGAGGTCACGACCACCGGCTCGGTCACGGTGAACGGCAAGCTCATCCACTATCGCGCCGTGACCGGCACGCTGGTGGTGCATGCCAAGGGTTGGAACCGCTACGCACCGGCGGGTGACAAGAAGAACCCCTCCGCCGAAGCGGCCATGTTCTACGTCGCGTATTTCAAGCGGGGCGTGCCGGCGGCCGACCGACCGATCACCTTCCTCTTCAACGGCGGCCCGGGCTCCTCCACGGTGTGGCTGCACATGGGCGCCTTCGGCCCGGTGCGGGTCGTGACGGCCGATCACACCCATACGCCGCCCGCGCCCTATGGGATCGTCAACAATCAGTTCAGCCTGCTCGATGCCAGCGATCTGGTGTTCATCGATGCCCCGGGGACCGGCTTTGGCCGCATTGCCGGCCTCAATGCCGCGCACGCGTTCTACGGCGTCGATCAGGACGTGCATGCCTTTGCGGTGTTCATCCGCACGTTCCTCTCCCAATACAACCGCTGGAACTCCCCGAAGTACCTGATCGGGGAGAGCTACGGCACGATGCGCGCCGCGGCGCTGCCGCTCGCCCTGGAGCACCAGAGCATCGACCTCAACGGCGTCGTCCTGCTCTCGGACATCCTCGACTGGGATCTGATGCCCGACAACCCGAAGCTCAACCCCTCGGTCGATCTGCCCTACATCGTGGCGCTGCCGAGCTATGCGGCCACCGCCTGGTATCACCACCGCATCCCGAACTCACCGCAGCACCTGCTGCCGTTCTTAAAGACGGTGGAGCACTTCGCCACCCACGCGTACACGCTCGCGCTGATGCAAGGCAACAGCCTGTCGGACGCCGACCGCCAGGCCATTGCCGAAAAACTGCACGCATACACCGGCTTGCCCGTGCGCTACCTGCTGAAGTCGAATCTGCGCATCGAATACGGTGCGTTCCAGAAGGAGCTGCTGTCCCACCAGGAGCTCACCACCGGGACGCTCGACACCCGCTTCACCGGCCCGACCCTCAATCCGCTGAGCGAGGATGCTCAATATGACCCGCAGAGCGCGGCCATCAGCTCCGCGTACGTCTCGGCCTTCAACACCTACGTGCGCCAGACGCTGCACTACGGCCAGAACCAGAACTACAAGCCGGAGATCCCGGTGTACAGCAGCTGGGACTACCGCCATCAGCCGCCGGGGGCGAGCCACCCGCTGATCCAGCTGCCGAACGTGCTGCCGGATCTGGCCATCGCGATGAAGCGCAATACGGACCTGAAGGTGATGGTCAACGGGGGTTACTTCGACATCTCGACGCCCTTCTACGAAGGCTGGTTCGAGATGCACCACCTGCAGATCCCGCCGAGTCTCCAGGGCAACATCCAGTACCACTACTACCGGACCGGTCACATGATCTACGTGCACGTACCGGCGCTGAAGCAGCTGCACCACAACATCGTGGCGTTCATCCGCAGTACCGATCACCTGAAGTAGGCCCGCCGACAGCTCCGGGACCTCGTGCCGCGGGGACCATGCGGCACGAGGCCCCACCGCGGAGGCGCTCCGCGGCCGCACGCAGCGCCGGAGTCAGATGGCGAGCGCTGCGCGGCACGCGGACCGGCCTCATTCGGGCGCGGTGCGGTACCCCTTCCTCCTCACGGGCGCGCCACCTGCGCGCTCGCCAGGGACGGCCGCGGGGCAGCGATGCGAGCCGCTCAGAGTCCTACCTCAGCGGATGAGCCGCGCCGCTGCCTGGCCGCGCGGCGCGCGCGCGCAGCACGGCGTTCACCTCGCTCAGTTCGGTCGCCGCCTGGATGCCCTGTGGCCGATACACCAAGGCCTGCTGGAAGTGCGCCTGCGCCTCGTAGAGATGTCCACGGGCGAGCGCCGCAAATCCCGCCCGCAACGACCTTTGGTAGCCCAGGGTGCCGAAGGCCGCGCGCACGCGCAGCAGGTCTGCCTGGGCCGGCGCGTACCCCGGCTCGCGCGCCACCACCTGGCGGAAGTCGTACAGGGCCCGCGAATACCGGCCGGCGCGCTCCGCCCGCCGCCCGTCGGTGAGCAACGGGAACACCGCCCGCAACGCCCGCACCCGCCGCTCGCCTGCGACCGCGAGCGGGCTCGCCGCATCGATCTGGCGCGCGAGCGCAAAGGCGCTCGCAGCGGAGGACAGACGCCCGGCCGCGAGCGCCTCGCGTCCGCGCTTCAGCTGCGCGCTCAGCACGGCCGGCATCCGATGCTCGAGCGCCGCGAGCCGCACTGACGCCTCGCGCCACTGCGCACCGGCGAGCGCCGGATCACCGGCCGCCGTGGCGCGCCGCGCCGCGGCGGCCAGATGCTCCACGGCAGCGAAATCGGCCGCGCCCCACCGTGCTGCGCCATGGGCGGCGAGAGCCGCGAGACGCGCCTGGAAGTCCCGCGGCGGTAGGTCAGAACGGCCCGCCGACGCTGTTGCCGGACTCACCTGCGCCGGTGCCGCACGAGCATTCGTCGCGACACCCGTGGGGGTCGCGGGCTGCGCCGGGGCACCGCCCTGGACGGAGGACATCACCGCGGCGACCCACTGGCGAAGACTGCTGCGCACCTGCGGGCTCGGCTGCCACCGAAGCCCCAGCGCTGCCGCGCCCACGCCGCACATCACGCCCACGACCAGGTAGCGCAACCGGCGCGGCCGCGCGCGCGGCCACCCGCCTGCGCGATGCGGCCCACCCGATCCCGGCGGATACAGACCATGCAGCGGCGGCACCTCATCGAGGTCCATGAAGGGATTCACCGCCTCGCGCGCCAACACTGGTTCCGTCGGCGGGCTCAGTGGCTCCGGCGTCGCCGTGACGGCCGGCTCCGGTGCGTCCACCGGCGCCGCGGGACGCGGCGCCACCGGCGGCGGGATCGCTGCGTGCACCGCTGCCGACCGCGAGACCGGTGCCGGCGGGGGCAGGAGGCTCAATGCGCCGCTCGATAAATCGGCCAACTCGGTCAGATCGAGCGCCAGGGTGGCATTCAGGGTCATCTCGAGCTCTTCGGCGATCTGATGCATCGAGCCGGGGCGCTCGTCGACGGCACTCGCCAACATGCGCATGACCAGCTCGATCAACTGCACGGGCGCCTGACGCGCCGGCACGAGTTGGGGCACCGGCCCGCTCTGGACCTGCTCGGCATCGAAATGAGGAAAATACGGCGGGCGCCCGGCCAGCAGTTCATACGCCATCGCCCCGAGGCCGTACACATCATCGGCGGGGCTGGCCGGCTCCCCGCGCAGCTGCCCGGGACTGGCGGTGAACGGCGAGCCGCCCCAGGCCCGCGTCACGGCCTGATCCGCACCCGAGCCCGGCAGCACGGCCGCCACCCCGAAGTCCGCGAGCTTGGCCCGACCACTGGAATCGAAGAGCACATTGCCCGGTTTCAGATCGCGGTGCACCACTCCCCGTGCATGGGCATAGCCCAGGGCGTTGGCCACCTCGAGCAGCACCGGCACGATCTGGAGGTATCCCTGGGCGCGCAGGCGCACCAGCGTGCCGCCATCGGCGAGCTCCATCGGCAGCACGACGCAGCCGTCGAGGCGCTCCGGCGGAAGCACCCGCAAAATCCCCGGATGGCGCAGCAGTGCCGAGGCGGCGTACTCACGCTCGAGCGCCGCCCAGGCCTTGGGCGAACGGGCCAGCGCCGGGGCGAGGATCTTCAGCGCCAGATCCACCTCCGCAGTCTCGTCGCTGACGCGCCAGACCTCGCTCTGCGCACCCATCCCGAGGCGCTCAATCAACGTGTACCGGCCAACGTGTCTCGGCTGAATCACTGCCTGAACCTGCGACATCATTCCCTCCTGCGCTGAACTCGTGCGACCGACTTCGCGAATCTCC
>JAJYDK010000066.1 GCA_021777555.1 Pseudomonadota bacterium
CGCTCGACCCCGGGACGGATTGACCCTCCGGCGCGGACGCTGGACAGGTCGCTTACGTCAAATTGGTCGTCGACCCGCAACATTGTGCTGCAACATTATGTTTAGTCTACGATTCCGGGCGCTAGGACGCAACCTCGAGCATTTCCGCCTCCTGGACGAGCCGCGATGTGTCTCTCGGTTTACCGCCGGCCCTGTCGGTATGCTTTACCGTGAGAAATCAGCGATTTCCGCAGATCCCCCCCCACCGGGATGAGCCAGCCGAACCTCCAACAGAACCCGGGCTCGAACTTGGCGGCGCGATCCACCATCCGCTTCGTCGCTCCGGTGCTCGTTTCCCTTGCGGCAGTGCTCGCTGGAAGTGTGGCCAGTATCGAATTGCTGTCCTCCATTCGTGCTTACGTCGGCGGCGAGGGGCTCTATTCCAAGGGACAGAAGAACGCCACGTACTATCTCGCGCGTTACGCGATGACACGCTCATTGAGCGACTATCGTCAGTACCAGAACGCCATTGCGGTGCCGCTCGGGGACCGTCAGGCACGCCTCGCACTGCAGCGGCGGCCAGTGAACGTGGCGGCGGCACGCGCGGGCTTCCTGCAGGGCGGTAACGCCCCGACCGATCTCAATGGCATCGTCGCCCTGTTTCGTCTGCTCGGCCCCGTGGGGCCGTTCAAGCGTGCCATCGCGATTTGGACCCAGGGGGACTCCTACACGATGCGTCTGTGCCGGCTGGCCGCACAACTGCGCGCAGCGGGCCCAGGGCCTCTGTCTCGGCGCGAGCAAGCCGCTGCGCTCGCGAAACTCGACCGAATCAATGGTGAGCTGACGCCGCTTGCGGCCCGATTCTCCGCAACCTTGGGTGAGGCCGCGCGAGAAGCCTGCACCGTCCTCATCCTCGCTCTGATCCTGGGCACCGGAATCACCGCGGTCCTGTGCGTCGGCGTGACCCGCGCACGGGTGCGGGAGCGACTCGCGAAGGAGCAGAGCCTGGCGCGGCTGACGGAACTGTACGCCGCCCTGAGTCGCACCAGTCAGTTGGTCTCTCGCGTCCGGGATCGTGAGCAGCTCTTCGATGAATTGTGCCGGATCTGCGTGGACACGAGCGGGCTCGCGCTGGCGGCCGTGGGTCTGGTCGACGGCTCGCGGATCGATTTCGCGGCGGCACATGGAGTGCGCGCCGACCGTCTCCCGGCTCTAGCGGGAGCGTCCGGTAACGCAGGCAGCGATCATGCGCTCCAGCCGACTTTGCAGACCGGCGGCTCGAGCGTCGTGCATCGAAACAAGAACACCCACTCGGTTTTCTCATCCGAGGCGGCTTTCGCGCTGCACTGTCAGAGCCGGATCGCCGCAGTGCTGTGCGTCTTCTCAGAAGAGGCGCAGTTCTTCAGCGACGACATCGTTCAGCTCCTCGATCGGCTCGCGGCCGAAGTCTCCTTTGCGCTCGAGAACCTGCACCACGAAGCCGAGCGACGCCGCCAGTCGACGGCACTCGCCGATCAGAACCGCATCCTCGGGCTGATCGCCTCGGGCGCGGAACTCGAAGTCATCTTTGCCACCCTCGCGCAGTTCCTCGAGACTCAGAGCGCCGGCGCGCGTTGCGCCCTGATCGCGCTCCCGGCGCACGGCGGACGCGAGGTGCTGACGGTCGCCCCGTCCCTTCCCCCCGGCTTCGCGCACGCACTCGATCAGGCGGTACGCCGCGGTGACGGCGATCCGTGCCTCGTGGCGATCGCCGAGCGGACGCCCATCAGGGCCGCGGACCTCTCCGATTACCCGCTCGATGCGCGCGTGCGCATACTCCTCGAGGACGCCGGACTGCGTTCCGCCCGGGCGTGGCCGATCCTCGGCGTCAGCGGAGAGCTGCTCGGCGCCATTTCGCTCTACAGTCCGAGTGCGCACGAGGATAGCGCGCTGGAAGTCCCCTGGGTGCGCATCGGTACCGATCTTGCCGGCATCGCAATTGAGAGCGATCGGGCGGCAGCGCGAATTCGCCACCTGGCTCACCACGACGATCTCACCGGACTGCCCAATCGGCTGCTGTTCAACAACGAGGTCACCCGCTCGCTCGCCATTGCGCAACGCACGGGTACCGCGGTCGGCATCCTGTTTCTCGACCTAGACCGCTTCAAGATCATCAACGACACGCTCGGCCACGCGGCCGGCGACAGCGTGCTCAGTCAAGTCGCCCGTCACCTCAAGTCGCGTCTCACGGCGGTGGATCTGATCGCGCGACTCGGCGGCGATGAGTTCGCAATCCTCGTGAAGGAATGCTCGGGCCCAGAGGCGCTCGGCACCCTCGCCCACCGCTTGCTTGGCGTCGTGGCCGATCCCGTGATCATCGGCGGGCGAGAGTTCCGGCTCTCCGCCAGCATCGGAGTTGCAATCTACCCGACCGACGGCATCGACGGCACGTCTCTGCTGAAGCACGCGGACATCGCAATGTACCGTGCGAAGGAATCCGGCCGGAACAACTATCAGTTCTACTCCCATGCGATCGATGACCACAGTCTCGAGCGGCTCTCGCTCGAGAACGACCTTCGTCAGGCGATCGCGCACCGTCAGTTCGAAGTGCACTATCAGCCGAAGATTCGCATCAACACCGGGCAGGTCGCCGGCGCGGAGGCTCTGGTGCGCTGGCGCCATCCGCAGCGCGGTCTGTTGCTGGCGGGAGAATTCATCCGGGTCGCCGAGGACGCCGGACTCATCGGCTCGATTGGCACGATCGTGCTCGAAACGGTCTGCAGAGACATCGTGCGCTGGCGCGCCGAGGGACGGCGCACGCTGCGCGTTGCGTTGAATCTTTCTGCGCAACAGTTCGCCGATTCCAGATTCCTCGAGGATCTCGACCGCATTCTCGCCGAGACGGGATGCGATCCCCAGCTGCTCGAACTCGAGATCACCGAGAGTGTCGTCATGGGGAACCCCGAGGATGCGCTCCGCCTGCTCGAGCACATCAAGACCTACGGGATCACACTCGCCATCGACGATTTCGGCACTGGATACTCTTCCCTCGCGTACCTCAAGCGCTTCCCCGTCGACAGCGTCAAGATCGACTACGCGTTCGTGCGCGACATCGCCAGCGATCCCGACGACCTCGCCATCACGAAGGTGATCATCGGTCTCGGGCACTCATTGGGACTGAAGGTCGTCGCCGAGGGTGTGGAGACCGTCGCGCAGCTCGAGATCCTCAAGCGCGCGTCGTGCGACGAGTATCAGGGGTTCCTCTTCAGTGCGGCCATCCCAGCGGAAACATTTTCCAAGATGTTACCGCGAGTAGCGCGGCCCGAAGCGGATGAAACACCGTTGACGTTCCGCGCAGTAGCAGCACAGCCGGTTTCCGCGTAAAGCCGAACGATCAGGACGATTGGGACCGCGACCACGGCGCTCTTGGCGCTCGACACCCTCAGGATAGTGACGACCGAGATGTGAGTCAGCGCGTCAGATGATTCATCACGGATTTAAACTCTTCAATCGATGATGGCGCATCGTTTGCGGAGATTCCTCGATAAGTTTCGATAGCCTAAATCGGACCGGCCATTTTACGCATAGCTCGACGGGCCTGCCGTGTTGTTGCGCGGGGGTCCAATATCCGGACGTCGCGCGCACATATCGGAGAGCTGCTGCATCGAGACGAGCAAATCCTGTCGACCGGACGATGGTCGGACGGTGCGCGAGTCGGCCATTTACGCCTATACACAAATGAACGATGGCCGTGCCCTGATGACCCAGGATTTGCGAAACCTCCGGGTAGAACCCACAAGCCGGCGGGAAATCGCTCTTGATTCCAAGCGGACTCGTCCCGGCGGGAAGTTTTTTCGCGGATGCCTGGATCGTGCGACGATAGATCTTGATGTAATCGGAATGCATGGCGCTCATGCGACACTGTTCGCGCAGACCAAGCAATGGGCCATTGGCCTTTGCTTTTCGCCACCACCAGTGCGCCTTGGCAGCGCTCTTCGGCACACCTTGCCCTCGGTAATACGCTGCTCCTAAATAGTCCTCCGCAATGGTGACATTCTGCGCAGCTGCTTTCCGTAGCCAGGCATACCCCTTCCGATAATTTCTCGCCGTACCCCGCCCGAGCTCGTAATCAATGCCGATCGCGGCCTCCGCCGGTGGAAATCCGCTCATTGCCGCTTTGCGGAACCAATAGTGGCCCTGTGTTGGATTGCGAGGAAGGCCTCGTCCCCAATTGTAGTTGATCCCGAGAAGGTACTCTGCAGGCGCAACACCTTGCTCCGCGGCTTTTCGTGCCCATCGATTACCCGCTGCCACGCGTATCGCACTTCCCTTCCCCGTCAGATAGTCCATCCCCAGAGCCGACTCTGCCGCCGCAAATCCTTGGAGGGCGGCCTTGCGAAACCAGTAGTTGGCGGTCGCGAAATTTTGCGTGACCCCCAAGCCGCGCCCGAAATCATAGCCCAGGGCGTACTGTGCGGCCGCGAGCCCGTGGACGGCCGCCCTGTGGTACCAATGAATCGCCTTGACGAAACTCCGTGGAACGCCCCGACCGTCTTGATAATCGAGACCTACGGCATACTCCGCTTCCGTGTATCCCTGGAGCGCTGCTTTGCGGAACCAATAGATGGATTTTCCAGCACTTTCTTCCGTTCCACGACCCAGCGCGTAATCCAGGCCCACGATATACTCACTGGTCGGATCGCCCTGCGCCGCCGCCTGCCGAAACCAAAACTCCGCGTCGGCGAAATGCATGATTTGCATCTCGCGCAGCCCCATGGCGACCTCCGCCGCGGAACTACCAGACTTCAGTTCGTTGCGAAGCGTCAAAGGCGCCTGAGGACATCCGTGGGTGCATGGAACGCTGCGAACGGTAGCGGCCGGGCCGACGGTGGCACATCCCACTAGATTCAAGGTCAACAGCCCAAACGCAAGCGTTCTGAAGGCTCGCTCGGGCCGACAACGGTGCGGCGGATGAGTTTCGCTGCCATCTGCGTGTGTCGTGATGTCCGTGACCAAGAGAAGTCCTCCCGCCGTTCTACGGATTTTCGGAGAGTCGGGCAACCACCCCGCGCCCTCTACGCGGCATGATCCTACCTCAGCGCTCGAGATGGCGCATCCGGCAAGATCGGCGCTGCACTATGCGAGGGTTCCACGGGTGAGGGAGAACGACCCGACGGCGTCGCGGTTCAGTGTGTGCAAGAGAGTCCACCCCGCTGCACTCGAGCGTCCGGAGCCCATACGACATCGTATCCTTCATGCACGGTAGAATGCCGGGGGACGCAAGTGCAAACGATGGAACTGGCAGTCCCGTGGGGCGATTGATAGACAAGCGTGCTCCCTGTATCTTAACGATCACATGTCGGACGTGGAGATCCGCCGATCAAATCTATACGACAGCATCTTCGGTTCTGGAGCGCGCTCGCGGTCGGCATTGTCGGATTCTTCTGTCTTCCGGCCCACTGGACGTTCGTCAGCCGGCTACTGGTCAGTTGGGACGGAGCGGTGACGTTCTTTTTGCTCACCATCTATCTGGGGATGAGCCGTCTCACCGCGGAGCAGATCCAATCGCGTTACATGGACGAGGACCCTTCTGGGCCCGTCATCCTCGTGATCGTCATCGTTGCCGCCCTGCTGAGTGTGCTCGCCATCGTCGAGCCGCTTGCGACCCTGCACCAGGTTCCGCACAGTATCCGTATCTGGCGGGTGGCGCTTGCCGCGGTGACGCTCATCGCCTCATGGCTGCTGGTGCCGACCATGTTCACCACGCATTATGCGGATCTCTTTTACAGCGCTACGCCGGAGAATAGGCCGCTCCTATTCCCCAAGACCGAAATGCCCACGTTCTGGGATTTCGCTTACTTTGCAATCACGATCTCCGCGGCCAATCAAACTGCAGATGTGTCCACCACCCAAACCGAAGTTCGCCGCGTCGTGATCATTCAGGAAATCATCTCATTCGCGTTCAATGTGGCGATCATTGGCTTCGCGATCAATATCACCGCCGGGCTTATCTAGACTCGGCGTCGATCGCCATGGCTTTTCGCGAGGACCGCGCCGTGATGCCTGGTCTGCTCGCGGAGAGCCGCAGACGCGACGTCGTGAGCGGGCCGCAAATACGATCGAACGACTCGCCCGCTTGCACCGTCCGCTCGCCCCAGGCATACCAATGACGTCCGCGGGACCCACGCCCTCGCGCCGACCGCGCCGGCCACTGCGTGAACGCAGCAGCGGCCGGCGGACGGCCTCTTGATTATTTGCCGATGCGTCGGCTAATCCTGGTTTCTCGCCGATTCAAACGTACCTGCTGTCGGCGGGTGATGAATCCACCGTTGCGGCGCGCCGTACGCCGCTCTGCCGTCCGCGTGCGCCAATCGGCCCGATGCAGCCGGGCCGCCTGCGCTCGTGTCAGTTCCCCTTCGCGCACCTGCTGGTGAATGCGTTGGTTCTGGCGTGCGAGACGATTGTTGACCTGCTCACGCCGAGGATGATGAGTCTGCCAGGCAGTGTCCGCATGCGCAGGGGCGATGGCGATGACCGCCAGGGCGGCCGATAGCGACGCGGCGACGAGACTGGTTCGAAATGCGTTCATACGAAACCCTTCTGTGGGGACAGTCTTCCGAGCGCGCAACGCACCCGGTCCTCCTGCCTGGAAACGCCAGCGGTGCGGTCGGGTTGACCGCCTGCCCCGCGCTCGGACGGGCCTCGACGGGTACGACTACGGAAGAGCGGCGAGGAGTCGTTTGAAAGGTAACCGACTGTTTCGGTGACCCGGATGGACCAATAGAGCGTCAGCGATGCCTCGGAGCGGACATGCCGATGGGGCCGGAGTGGGCATGTCACCCACCCCGCTCGGTCACGATTTCGCCGTCCTTCTGAGCCGCTTGCCGGCGGGACTTCGCTGGGTGCAGATCGGATCGTCGCCCGCCGAGACCTCGATTGCGGCCGTCGGTGTGTCGAGGCGGATCGCCTTCTCTTTGATCCGCTGCAAAACATTGATGCACGAGCGGAGTTCGTCCGGCGGCACGCCTTCGAGGAGCTCGGCGCTCAGCTGCATTGCCACGGCATTGATTTGCTCGAGCAACGCACACGATTTGCGACACAAATGGACAGTCTTACTGCGTCGGTCTGCGTCTGATTCACGCCGCTCGATCCACCCATCGGCCGCCATACGATCGAGCAGTCGGGCGAGCGTGGGACCTTCCACGCAGACGCGCTCAGCCAGCTCCGTCTGAGTCATGCCGTCTTCGACCTTCGAGAGCTTCAGCAGCGTAATCCATTTTGCTTGACTCAACCCGAGCGGCTTGAGGCGCTGATCGAGTCGACAACGCCAAGCACGCCCGGTTTCACCGAGGAGCGTGCCGATCGCGGGGTCCTGACGAGACTTAGGTACCACTCGCAGCCTCACGCTCGAGGGATTCCCTGCCCCGCCGGCTTGAGCGCTCGACGGGCTCACGTAGGCTCGCAGGAGCCGCATCAGTGCAGCGTATTGACTCTCGTGAACGGTTCCAAACGACGAACGGCGTCACGGTTCGGCCCTCACAGGGGCACTGCCGCGCCGGTCCCGCGCCAGGTACGTATAAACGACGGGTACCACATACAGCGAGAACATCGCGCCGATGGCGAGCCCTGCGGCGATCACCAGCCCCATGTCAAAGCGGCTGACGGCGCCAGGGCCGGTCGCAAAAACGAGCGGCAGCGCGCCGAACACCATTGCGCCGGTCGTCATCAAAATCGGGCGCAGTCGGATACTCGAGGCCTTCTCGACCGCAGCGTGGCGATCGAGCCCCTCGGTTTCCTGGATCACGTTGGCGAACTGCACGATCAGGATGCCCTGCTTCGTGATCAGCCCAATGAGAGTGATGAGACCCACTTCGGTGTAAATGTTGATCGTGGCGGCACCGAGATAGAGGAACACCAGAGCTCCGGTGATCGCCATCGGCAGCGTCACCAGCACGATCAGCGGATCGCGAAAGCTCTCGAACTGCGCCGCGAGCAACAAATAGACGAGCACCACAGAGAGCGCAAAGCTGATGACGATCGCGTGGCCCTGCTGAATGTATTGACGTGATTCGCTGGCGTAATTGATGCCGAAACCGGGCGGGAGGATCTTCTTCGCCTCGGTTCGCAGATACGTCAGCGCCTGCCCGAGGGTCACGCCAGGGGCCATGACGCCTTCGATCGTCGCGGAATTCAGCTGCTGGAACTGCGGCAAGAACTCTGGTTGCACCTCCGTATGCACACTCATCAATGTCGACAGCGGAATCAGCGCCCCGGTGCCGCTGTGGATGTAGTAGTCCCTCAGCATGGACGGATTGGCGCGGAATTGGTCCGATACCTGCGGGATGACCTTGTAGCTGTGACCGGACATATCGAATCGGTTGACGTAATTTCCGCCGAGCAGAGGCTCCAGATTGTCGGCAATCGTGGCCATATTGATGCCGAGGTCACCGGCGAGATTGCGGTTGACGTGCAATACGACTCCAGGGGAGTCGTAGCGCAGATCCTTGGTGAGGAACGCAAATCGTCCGCTTTGCATCGCCTTGCCAATCAGTGCGTTGGCGACTTGGTCGATCTTGCCGAAATCGGTGCTCGAGGTGATGACGAACTGCACCGGGAAGCCGCCGGCAGAGCCCGGCAATGTGGGCCTTGCGAACGCTGCGGCCTGGACGCCGGTGAGATGATTGAGTTGCTGCTGCACCGCAGGCATCAGCGCCATCTGTGTTTTGGAGCGATGGCTCCAGGACTTGAGCTTCATCCCGCCAATCAGGGCATTGTCCGTTGCACCGCTCAAGGAGATGCCGTTGATCTGAAAGACCTGCTTGGTTTCCGGAAAGCCCCTGAAAATGTGCGCAATCTGGCGCGAATAGTGGGTCAGATAATGTAAGGTCGCCGTCGCGGGACCGGTGGCCGAGACCAGGATGAGTCCTTGGTCTTCGGTGGGCGCCAATTCGCTCGGCGTACCGAAAAAGAGCACCGGGATGGCAACCAGTACCGCTGCGGACACGACCAGTGCGGCGGTGCGGTACTTCAGCACTGCGGTGAGCGAGCGATCGTAGGCGCCTCGCAGGTGTTCATATCCAACATCAAGCGCGTGCGCAAAGCCATGCGACGCCGACGGTCGCAACACCTTGGCAGAAAGCATCGGCGAGAGCGTCAGAGCCACCACCGCCGAGACTGCGACGGTGAACACGAGGGTGAAGGCGAACTCAGAGAAGAGGCTGCCGGTCAGCCCCCCCGTCAGAGCGATCGGCGCAAACACCGCCGCGAGCGTGGTCGACATCACGATGATCGGGCCACCGAGCTCTCGTGCGCCGAGAATGGCGGCGTCAAATCCGCTCATCCCCTCTTCCATGTGTCGGTGGATGTTCTCCACGATGATGATGGCATCGTCCACGACCAGCCCGATCGCGAGCACTACCGCAAGCAGCGTGATTAGATTGATCGTGTACCCGGCGGCGATCATGAAGATGCCACCGCCCACGATCGCCAACGGGATCGCCACGGCCGGAATGAGCAGCGAGCGCAGCGAGCCGAGAAACAGGAAGATCACGATCACGACCACGGCGAGCGTAATCGCAATGGTCGTCATGACCTCGTGGATGGACTTCTGGATGAATACGCTCCCGTCGTACGGGATCGCGGCCTCTATGCCGGGAGGCAGTGAGCGCTGCAGCCG
Organism: Pseudomonadota bacterium; assembly: GCA_021777555.1. GTDB lineage: Bacteria > Pseudomonadota > Gammaproteobacteria > Steroidobacterales > Steroidobacteraceae > 13-2-20CM-66-19. Next base: position 9,635 of record JAJYDK010000066.1, read on the forward strand.
CGCAAAGGCGTGGTGCACGCCGTGCGCGACCGACAGGCTATTGGCATTCGGCGTCGCAAAGACGCCAATGAACACGGCGGGCTTGCCGTTGTAATAGACGGCCTGATTGTAATTTTGGCCGCCGAGCGCCACCTTGGCGACATCACCCAGGCGCACCAGGGTATTGCCGGAGTGCGCGACGACGAGATTGCGGAACTCGCCCGCGTTGTGGAGGATCGTGTCCGCCCGGATGGGCCGAGCGATATTGGTTGAGCGTGTGCGGCCTACGGCGCTGATGTAATTATTGGACGCAAGCGCAGCGGACACCTCGTCCGGAGTCACGCCCAAAGCGGCCATCCGGTTCGGGTTCAGCCAGACGCGCAGCGCAAAGCTGTCGCCACTCGGGCCGGTGCCCGCCGGCACGATCTGCGCCTGACCGACGCCCTTGACGCCCTGGATCGCCGGCTGCACGACGCGCAAGACGTAGTCGTTCACCTGCTGCTGACTCAGCGTCTTGCTGTAAAACGCCAGGTACATCAGTGCCGTTTGATTACCGACGGTCTCATTGATCACCGGCGCCTGAGTGCCGGTGGGCAACTGGTTTTGAACCTGTTGCACCTTGGACATGATCTGCGCGACCGCGGCGTTCGGATCGTAATTGAGCCGCATGTACGCGGTGATCGTCGAGATGCCCTGTGAGCTCGTCGCCGTCATGTAATCGATGCCCGGAGCGGAGGCGATCGCCTGCTCGAGACGGGCGGTCACAAACCCGAGTACGGTGGAGGAACTTGCGCCGGGATAGGCGGTGGTCACGGTCACGAGCGTGCTCGTGACTTTCGGGTACTGGCGCACCGCCATTTCAGTCCAGGCGCGCAGGCCGAGCAGCAGAATCACCAGGCTCAGGGCGGAAGCGAGCACCGGCCGGCGTACGAAAATGTCCGTAAAACGCATCGCGCTGTCCTTCGGTTCAGTGCGCGCTGCGGCGATGAATCACGACGGGTGTCCCATTGCGCAGCTTGATCTGGCCGGCCGTCACCACGAGGTCGCCAGGATTCAGCCCGGCGAGAACCTCGGTGAGCGAGCCGCGCGAGTGCCCCGCCCTGATGGGCGTGGCAACCGCGACCTGCATCTCGTGAGCGCCGACCTTGTGGTTCTTGATGAGGTACACGTAATCGCCGAAGGTGCTGTAGGTGATCGCCAGCGTCGGCACGGCCAAGTGCTTGCGCAGCGCTCCGACCAATATGCGTGCCTCGCCGAACATGCCCGGGCGCAACTGCATCCGGGGATTTTGCACGACGGCCTCCACGGTGACGTTGCGTGTATTGGGATCGACCTCGGAATTTATTGCCGTGATCCGCCCTTGGTACCGTTTGCCGGGAAAGGCGTCGACCGTGATGTCGACCGTCTGGCCGGAATGGATCAAACCGCTCTGGTTCTGCGGCACGGTGAATTCGGCCCGCAGCGGATTCCACACATTGAGTGCGGCGATTTCGGTGCCGGGCGAGAGATACTCACCGAGGCTGACTTGGCGTACGCCGAGCCACCCCGAAAACGGCGCGCTGACGGCGAGCTTCGCGAGCGTTGCGCGCACATTGGCGACGGCGGCCTTGGCGCTTTGTTCATCCGCCCGGGCGGTATCCAGTGCGGCGAGGCTGGTGGCACGCGCCGCGTACAGGTGCTGAGCGCGTTGGAAATTGATGCGAGCGAGCGCCTCATTGGCGCGATCCTGCGCGAGCGCCGCCACCTGATTCGAGTCATCGAGTTGGACGAGCCGCTGGCCCTTCCTCACGTGCTCGCCGGAGTGAAAATAGATGCCCGTGACCTGCCCGGAGAGCTGCGGCGTGAGATGCACGCCGGAGGTGGCCACGAGGCTTGCGATCGTGTGTATTTCCGATCGCCAAGACACTTGCACCACCGTCGCCGCCGAGACGCTCACCTCGTACGGCCCCTGGTGCGCCTGGGCTGCGCGCGCCGCATGCTCACGCCAGAGCTTGATGCCGCCGATCAGCGCAATTGCCACCGCGACGAGGATTACCGTGCGCCATACGATGCGTCGCTCAGGATTC
>JAJYDK010000067.1 GCA_021777555.1 Pseudomonadota bacterium
GGCGCTACGGTGCCCTGCCCGCACCGTCTCGTAAAGGGTGATATGCGAAAATGGCCGCCCTTCCGCTCGAGCAGCCGCATGGCAACCGCCGCATCCCCTGCCCGTCCCGGCCCCCCGGCGCAGCGCCTCGATGCCCAGGGACATGCGCATATCGATCTGCGCGCGGTATGGGTCCTCGCCCTGCCGCTGATGGCCAACAGCGCGGTACAGGTGGTCCTGAACCTCACCGACATCTGGTTTATCGGCCACATCTCCACCGCGGCGCTCGCGGCGGTGGGGGCCGTGCAGTGGCTCATCCTGGGGGTGTTGTTCATGCTCGGCGGCGCCAGCATGGCCGTACAGACCCTGACATCCCATGCCCACGGCGCGCGCCGTTACCGCCGCGCCTCGCAGGCCGCCTGGACGGCGCTGTGGCTCACCTTGTGCATCGCGCCGGTGTGTGTTGCGCTCGGCGCGATGGGCCGCGTGATCCTGATTCCCTTCGGATTCAGCCCGCGCATCGACCACCTCGCGCAGCAGTTCTGGTTCCCGCGCATCGGCGGCGCCTCGTTTGCCGTGGCGGCCTGGGCGATGATGGGCTTCTTCAACGGCATTGGCCGCACCGGCGTCAGTCTTGTGGTGGCCGCCGCGGCGGCGATCGCCAATGCGCTGCTCAACGACCTGTTCATCTTCCATCTGGGCTGGGGTGTGGCGGGCTCGGCATGGGCGAGCAATGCGGCGCAGGCGGTGGCCTTCGTGTTGGGATTCGTGCTGTTCCTGCGGGCGCCGTTTCGCGCCTCGTTCAGCTCTCATCTCACGTGGCGGCCGGTCTGGCACCGCATCCGGCGGCATCTGCGCCTGGGGTTGCCCATGGGACTGATGCCGGCGGCGGACGTGCTGGGCTTCTCCGTATTCCAGATGATGCAGGTCCGCTACGGCACCGTTGCGGGCGCGGCAACGCAAATGGTCACGGTGCTGACATCCGTGTGTTACATGCCGGGAATTGGCATCGCCACCGCGGCGGCGACGCTGGTGGGACAGTCGATCGGGGCGGGCGATCGGGAGTGGGCGCTGCGCCTCGGCACGCGGGTGATCCTGCTTGCGGCGCTGGTGATGGGGGGAATCGGAGTGGTGCTCGCCCTGCTCGGGCCCTGGCTGATGCCGTTGTTCGCGGCTGCCCACGATGCGGGCTCGGCCGCCGCCGCGCACCTCGGCGCACAGCTGCTGTGGCTCGCGACGGCCTATCAGTTCTTCGACGGCCTCAATCTCGGCAGCAGCATGTGCCTGCGCGGGGCAGGTGATGTCCGGGTGCCGGCGGCACTGATGTTCCCGGTCTGCTGGGTGATCTTCCTGCCGCTCGCGCACGCCTTCACTTTCGCGCCGGGACAGGGCTGGGTCCACTTCCTGCCGCAGTTCGGCTGGGGCGCGCGAGGCGGCTGGGGTGCCGTCATCATTTACGTCGTGCTCCTCGGGATGGCGCTCTTCCTGAGGTGGCGCTCCCGGGCGTGGCAGCGGATCAGACTGTGAGCTGCGCCGCGGCACGAACCCATCCGGATTCAGCTGCCGGATGAGCGTGTTCACATTGCGCGCGAGGTCGGGGGCCGCGATATCGATCGGCTCGTCCTGACCGCGTGCATCGTCAGCGCTTTCCGCTGAGCCGGGCGGGGTGTCAGACGACCTTGGAGTAGCGGGGTGCCGCGGCCGGCGAGGGCGACTGCTCGAGGTAGTGGTCGAAGCACATGGCGATGAGCCGAAGCAGCAGCTGCCCTCGTGGGGTGGCCTCGATCGCCTCGGATGTGAGCACGACCAGGCCGTCGGCTGCGAGCGGCCGCAGCTTCCCGAGCGCATCCGCGAAGCAGGTGTCGAAGGTGATCCGGTGTCGCGACTCGACGGCCGGGATGTCGATCCTCCCCTGACACATGAGGCGTTGGATCACCTCGGCCCGAAGCAGATCGTCCGCATCGAGCGTCAGGCCCCGCCATACGGCGAGCTGCCCCGCATCGATCGCGGACTCCCATCCCGGCAGATCGCGGAAGTTCTGGCTGAAGCTCGCGCCGATGTGGCTGATGGCGCTCACGCCGAGCCCGAGCAGGTCGCAGTCGGCATGCGTGGTGTAGCCCATGAAGTTGCGATGCAGCCCGCCGGCATCCTGGGAGCGGGCGAGATCGTCCGAGGGCAGGGCGAAGTGGTCCATGCCGATGTAGCGATAGCCGGCGGCCGAGAGCCGCTCGATGGCGAGCTGCAGCAGCCGTATGCGCGTCTCGGGGTGAGGCAGGAAAGTGGCATCGAGCTGGCGCTGCGGCTTGAAGAGCTCCGGCAGGTGCGCATAGCCGTAGATGGCCAGCCGGTCGGGCCGCGCTTCGATGACGGTGCGCAGCGTCTCGCCGAACCCCTCGGGGGTCTGAAGCGGCAGGCCGTAGATCAGATCCACGTTGACCGAGCGCATGCCGCTCGCGCGGCAGGCCTCGATGACCGCCAGCGTCTCCTCCACCGTCTGGATGCGATTGACGGCCCGCTGGACCTGCGGATCGAAGTCCTGCACACCGAGACTGGCGCGATTGAAGCCGAGCCTGGCCAGCTCGGCGATCTCTCCGGGACGCACCGTGCGCGGGTCGAGCTCGATGGAGAAATCCCGCTCGGGGAGCGAGCTCAGGTGGAACTGGCGCGCCAGCGCCTCGAGGAGCCTGCCGATCTGCTCCGGCCGGAAGAAGTTGGGCGTGCCGCCCCCGAGATGCAGCTGCAGCACCTCGCGGCCGCGGTCGAACAGCGGCGCCATCAGCGCCACCTCCGCCAGCAGCCGCTCGAGATAGCGCTCGCCCCGGGCCGCATCCCGCGTGATGACGCGATTGCAGCCGCAGTAGAAACACGGGCTGAGGCAGAACGGCATGTGCGCGTAGATCGACAGTGCCCGAGCGCCCGCATTGCTCAGCCGGATGTGCTCGCGCAGCTGCTCGGCTCCGAAGGACGGCTGAAACTGCGGCGCCGTCGGATAGGAGGTATAGCGCGGCCCGGGCCGGTCGTAGCGGCGAAGCAGGTCGCGGTCGAAAGGTAAGGTATCGTTCATGCGGGGTGCGCCAGTCGCGGCGCTGCGTTTAATCAGCGTCCCATGTCAGGGTGCCTCGAGACATACGTAGTTTACGAACTAAAGTAAGATGGCTCCACCAGCATGACGTTCCACGAAAGGTTCCCCGTGCGCGCGCCGATCCCGCCGCACTCCAATGGACCGCGGCGATCCTGGTTCGCGATCGCGGAAATCGAGGCGGGGCACGGCGGCGCAATCCGAGTGCCGCTGCGTCTGCGGGCCGCAGTCCTCTGATGGAGCCGGAGGTCGAGGTCTATCGGTCCCGGCGTCGCGCGGAGTGCGCGGAACGGTCCTTCATGCTCGGCGCAGTCGCCATCGAGTGTCGGATCATTGCGTACGACGGGCAATTCCTGCTGCAGGTGGCGGAGGCGGACGTGCCTCGCGCCATGGCGCACCTGAGCCAATACGAGGCGGAGAACGCGGCCCCCCAGCCGCTGCCGCCCGCGATGCGCCTCTACCCCAACGCGTGGGCGGGCTGCGTGCTCTACGCCGCATGGCTGTTCGGTGTCGCGTACGCGATCTCCAACGGCCTGGTGCGGCTCGACGCATTCTCCCGAGGCGATCTGTACGGCGCAGGCGTGCAGAGCGGACAGTGGTGGCGCGCTTGGACTGCCCTCACGCTGCATCTGAGTGGCGCTCACCTGGCCGGCAACCTCCTCGGAGGCATCTGGTTCGGATACCTCGCCGGCCAGCAATTTGGCGTCGGAACCGCCTGGCTGCTCACGGTCACGGGCGGGGGGCTGGCCAACCTGCTGGAGGGCCTCATCGCGCCGCCCGGGTATCGCTCCGCCGGAGCCTCGACTGCGATTTTCACCGCCCTCGGCATGATGGCGGCGCACACCTGGCGGCTCGGAACGGGCCCCTCGCAGGGCTGGCTGCGCCGCTGGGCGCCCCTCGGCGCCGGGGTGGTCCTGCTCGGCTGGCTGGGGACCGCCGGCAAGCACACGGATGTCATGGCGCATCTCCTGGGCTTTGCCTTCGGCGGCGCGCTGGGTTGGCTGGCGGCCCAGCCGCGGATCGACCGCCTCCTCCCGGCCGTGCCCCAGTGGATGGCGGGCCTCGCTGCCATGGCCATCATGGTCGTGGCATGGGGCTTCGCCCTCGGGTGAGGCGCTCGCCGGCCGGTCCGCTTTCCGAATCAGTTGTTGGACGGCAGCAGGGCGGCGGGCGCCTGCTTCGTGCGCCGATAGTGCAGCGTCACGGCGGTGTCGATCCCCTGACCATGCAGGTGCACGGTCGCCATCAGATTGCCGTCGGGCGCGAGGCCGTAGCTTTGGGTGATCGCCGGCCCCCATTCGGGCCGCGTGTCGATGATGTACTTGCGGCCTTGCCATCCCGAGCGCTGTTCGGCGTTGACCTCGCCCAACTCCACCGCGGTCCGCACTCCGGTGGAGTACTGTTGCAAGGCGTTCCCGGAGGCAACGCTGAACGAGCCCGGCGCGACGGTGATCGTCAGGTAGCTGCCCGGCACATTGGAGAGAAACTCCTGCACCAGGGCCGCGCCCGGGGGAGGGGGGCCGCCGAGCTCCACCGGAGCGGACGCCTGCCCGCCACCGCCGGCGGTCTCATCGGAGTCTCGCCGAGGCGCTTCCCGCCTTCGCCGCATGGCGTCGCCGACTCCGCCTTCCGGCTGGGCGCGCCGCGCGAGGCGGAGCGCTTTGTCGATCTGGGTCCGCAGGCGCGCCACGGCCTGACCAATATCATCGCTCGCGGCCGGGTCGAGCGCCCAGTTACCGCTCAGCCGCAGGCCCGGAGGCGCGGTGCTCGAGAGCCGCTCCGAGGCACAGCCGACGAGAGTCAGGGTGAGGAATGCGGCACACAGTGGAAGCCGCCGGACTCGACTCGACATCGCGTATTGCCTGCCGCGGGTGCGGGATCTGATGGGCGATTCGACGCCCGGAACCGATTTAAGTTCTCGATGCCGCGGCCTTGGCCGCCAGAGTCTCGATCCGTTGCCAGTCTCCCGCTGCGAGGGCGTCCGCGGGCGAGAGCCACGAGCCGCCTGCGCACAGGACGTTGGGCAGGTCGAGATACGACTTGACCGTCTCCTGGGTGATGCCGCCCGTGGGACAGAATCGGGCCTGGGGGAAGGGTCCGGCGAACGATTTGAGCATCGCGACACCACCCGCGGGGCCGGCGGGGAAGAATTTGAAGCAATGGTAGCCGTGCACGAGCCCCGCCATGAGCTCCGAGGCAGTCGCGATCGCCGGCAGATAGGGGATGGGAGCATGCGTGCCCGCCTCGAGCAGGACCGAGGTGGCCCCGGGGGAAATGGCGAATGTGGCACCGGCATTGGCGGCGGCGCGCAGGTCTTCGGCGGACAGCACGGTCCCGGCGCCCACAAAAATGTCCGGCACCTCCCGCGCGATGGCTTCTATGGCGCGCAGCGCCGCGGATGTGCGCAGAGTGATCTCGACCACGCGGATGCCGCCGCGCACGAACGCCCGCGCCAGCTCCGGCGCGGTCGCCGCATCCTCGATGACGACCACCGGCATGACCGGGGAAAGTTTCAGTATCCGCTCGATGTCCGCTCTCGGTTGCATGGTGTTCTCGATGGATGGGGGCCGTATCCTGAGGCAAATCGCCGGAATGCGGTAGCAGCCCGAAGGCCCCTCAGCGGGCCGCGCTCTCGAGGAAGCTCAGGCGGCGCTCGAGCGCATCGAGTCGCACGCGCACGCCGAGCGGCACGGGCTCATGGAGATCGCCGTGCCCGATGGGAAATCCCGCCGCGCAGGGCAGTCCTGTCGCGGCCGCCAGGTCCCTCAGAACCTCGCCGCTCGTGTAGTCGGCGTCCCGCTCCTCGCAGCCGGTGAACGAGCCGAGCACGATGCCGCGGATCCGGCGGAAGACCCCCGCCAGCGCCAGGTGGGTCCACATGCGGTCCAGGCGGTATGGACGCTCGCCGACATCCTCGAGCAGCAGAATCGCTCCGTCGAGCGGCGGCAGAAAGGGCGTCCCGAGCAGCCGAGTGAGCACTGCGAGGTTGCCCCCGAGCAGCGGCCCTTCGGCGACACCCTCGACGTAAGTCTCCGTGCCCGTCAGGGGCGCCGCCGGTGCGGCGACCTCCAGCAGAGAAAACAAACGCTCGTGTGTCGGCGCGCCCAGTTTGCCGAGCTGGGTGAGGACCGGACCATGGATGCTGACCTGACCTTCGCGCTGCAGCCAGGCATGGATGGCGGCGATGTCCGAGAATCCGACGAGCGGCTTCGGCGAGGGTGAGACGCCGTTCAGGCCCGCGAGGAGCCGCATGGCTCCGTAGCCGCCGCGGGCGCAGAAGACGGCCCTCACCTGCGGATCGGCGAGAGCGGCCGAGAGCTCGGCGAGCCGGCGGATGTCGCCGCCCGCAAGGTATCGGTGCCGGCTCCATATCCCGGAGTCGAAGTGGACGCGGTAACGGCCGCCGATCACCTCGAGGCCCGCATCGAAGCTTGCCCGGTCGAAGGGACCCGCGGGGGCGACGGCGGCAACCCGGTCGCCGGGGCGCAGAGCGGGATAGGGACGAATGACCGTAGGGAGCATGTGAGACAAGGATTTACCGTGATTGGACGGCATTGTCCAGGTCCGCCGCCGCCGCCCGGTCCATCGAGATCGCCGGGAGCAATTCTTAACCCGACCCTTATGCCGGCCACGGTAGCTTTCGCCTCGGTCCTGGAGCCCAAGCGACATATCCCGCAAAGGAGCGGACGTGGACACCATCTTTCTTCTCATCCTGGCGGCGCTGTACGCCATGACCCACTGGATCGCGTGGGCGATCTCCAGACTCGGAGACATAGAATGAGCGCCGCCCATGTGATCAGCGGGCTGCTGGCTCTCGGGCTCAGCGCCTATCTCATCTACGCGATGTTCAAGCCGGAGAAATTCTGATGACCGGTGAATCCTGGGGCCTGCTCGCCCTGTTGCTCGGTGTCACGCTGCTGTGCGTGAAGCCGCTCGGGCTGTACATGGCCCAGGTGATGGAGGGCGCGCCCATCTGGCCGCTGCGTGTGGGGGGTGGGCTCGAGCGCCTCATCTACCGGCTCTGCGGGATCGATCCTGGCGAGGAGATGGGCTGGAAGCGCTACGCCATTGCGCTCCTCGCGTTCAACGCCCTTGGGGCGGTGCTCCTCTACGCACTGCAGCGCCTGCAGTATTTCCTGCCGCTCAATCCGCAGCACCTCAGCGCGCCATCGCCGGATTCCGCATTCAACACGGCGATCAGCTTCGCCACCAACACCAACTGGCAGAGCTACACCCCCGAGACCACCATGAGCTATCTGTCGCAGATGGCCGGTCTCGCCGTGCAGAACTTCCTCTCCGCCGCCACAGGCATCGTCGTCGCAATCGCCCTCATCCGCGGACTCGCGCGCCACACCGTCAAGGTCATCGGCAACTTCTGGGCGGACATCACGCGCGTGACGCTCTATGTGCTGCTGCCGATCGCCTTCGTGCTCGCCCTGGCGCTCGTCAGTCAGGGCGTGATCCAGAACTTCAGCGCCTACAAGAGCGCGACCATGGTCGAGCCCGTCACTTACCGGGAGCAGGCGACCAATGCCGCCGGCGACCCCGAGGTGGACAGGACCGGCAAGCCGGTGATGCGGACCGTGACCACGCGCACGCAGATCCTGCCCATGGGTCCGGTCGCCTCGCAGGAGGCCATCAAGGAGTTCGGCACCAACGGCGGCGGCTTCTTCAACGCCAACTCCGCGCATCCGTACGAGAACCCGACCGCGATCTCGGACTTGCTCGAGATGCTGGCCATCATCCTGATCCCCGCCTCCCTCACCTATACCTTCGGGCGCCTGGTGGGCGACCCCCGCCAGGGCTGGGCGGTGCTCGCCGCCATGACGATCCTGTTCGTCTTGCTTTACTCGCTCGCCAATTACAACGAGCAGGTGGGCAATCCACGGATTGCCGCGCTCGGGGTGAGTGAGGCCGCGACCGCACTGCAGCCCGGCGGCAACATGGAGGGCAAGGAGGCCCGCTTCGGCATCGCCGCATCGACGCTGTTCGCCACGCTCACCACCGCCACTTCCTGCGGCGCGGTCAACTCCATGCACGACTCGTTCACCCCGCTCGGCGGCATGGCGCCGCTCTTTGACATGATGCTGGGTGAGGTCGTCTTCGGCGGAGTGGGCACCGGACTCTACTCGATGCTCATCTTCGCCATCATCGGCGTGTTCATCGCGGGACTCATGATCGGCCGCACGCCGGAGTATCTCGGCAAGAAGATCGAGTCGTTCGAGATGAAGATGAGTGCGATCGCGATCCTGGTGATGCCCTTCATCGTGCTGCTCGGGGCGGCCGTGGCGGTGAGCGTCAAGGCGGGTCAGGCGGGCGTCGCCAACCCCGGAGCGCACGGCTTCAGCGAGATCCTCTACGCGTTCACCTCGGCTGGCAACAACAACGGCAGCGCGTTCGCGGGCTTGAGCGCGGATACTCCGTTCTTCAACATCGCGCTCGGTATCGTCATGTGGATCGGGCGGTACTGGCCCATCGTGGCGGTCCTCGCCGTCGCCGGTTCGCTCGCGGCCAAAAGGCGCATCCCCGTCACGGAGGGCACCATGCCCACCCACGGGCCCACGTTCATCATCCTGCTCATCGGCACGGTGCTGCTGGTCGGCGCTCTGACCTTCGTCCCGGCGCTGGCGCTCGGGCCCATCGTCGAGCACCTGATGCTCTGGAGTCATTGACATGCGCCGCAAGCTATCGATGTTCGACCGCGCGTTGCTCGGCCCGGCGATCCTGGATTCACTGCGCAAGCTCGACCCGCGGGTTCAGTGGCGCAATCCCGTGATGTTCGTCGTCTATCTCGGCAGCATTCTCACGAGTGGACTTTGGGTCCAGGCGCTCGTCGGACACGGCGAGGCGCCGGCGTGGTTCATCTTCAACATCGCGATCTGGCTATGGTTCACTGTGCTGTTCGCGAACTTCGCCGAGGCACTCGCGGAGGGTCGCAGCAAAGCCCAGGCCGCGAGCCTGCGAGGGCTGAAACAGACCGTGGAGGCCAAGCGGCTCGCCGATGCCGCCGATCGGTCGCGCGTGACGCCGGTCCGCGCCGACCGGCTGCGCAAGGGCGAAATCGTGCTGGTCGAGGCGGGGGATTACATTCCCGGCGATGGCGAAGTCATCGAGGGGGCCGCCTCGGTCGATGAGAGCGCGATCACCGGCGAGTCCGCGCCCGTCATCCGCGAATCGGGCGGGGACTTCTCCTCGGTGACGGGAGGCACTCGAGTGCTCTCCGACTGGATCGTCGTGCGCATCACCGCCAACCCCGGCGAGACATTCATAGACCGCATGATCGCCATGGTCGAGAGCGCCAAGCGTCAGAAGACCCCCAACGAGATTGCGCTGACCATCCTGCTGGTGGCGCTCACGCTGGTGTTCGTGTTCGCCACGGCGACTCTGCTGCCCTACTCGCTCTACAGCGTCGCCGTCACCGGGCTCGGCACGCCCATCACGATAACGGCGCTGATCGCGCTGCTCGTGTGCCTCATTCCGACCACGATAGGCGGATTGCTGTCGGCGATCGGGGTGGCGGGCATGAGCCGCATGATGCAGGCGAATGTCATTGCGATGTCGGGCCGGGCGGTCGAAGCGGCGGGTGACGTGGATGTGCTGCTGCTCGACAAGACCGGCACCATCACCCTTGGCAACCGGCAGGCTGCGGCGCTCATCCCGGCAGCCGGAGTGCGTGAGGAGGAACTCGCCGACGCAGCGCAACTCGCCTCGCTCGCGGACGAGACGCCCGAGGGGCGCAGCATCGTAGTGCTCGCCAAACAGCGCTTCAAGCTGCGCGAGCGCGACCTGACCTCGCTTCACGGAACGTTCGTGCCCTTCTCGGCCCACACCCGCATGAGCGGCGTGGATATCGGCGCACGCCAGTTGCGCAAGGGTGCCGCCGACGCCATCCAGAAGCACGTCGAGTCCCTGGGGCAGGTGTTCCCGAAGGCGGTGCTCTCCACTGTACAGGAGGTGGCGCGCCGCGGCAGCACGCCCCTCCTGGTGAGCGACGGACCGCGGGTGCTCGGGGTCATCGAATTGAAGGACATCGTGAAGGGAGGCATCAAGGAGCGCTTCGGCGAGCTGCGGCGCATGGGGATCAAGACCGTGATGATCACCGGTGACAATCCGCTCACCGCCGCCGCCATTGCCGCGGAGGCGGGCGTCGATGACTTCCTGGCGGAGGCCACACCGGAGGCGAAGTTGAAACTCATCCGCAGCCACCAGGCCGAAGGGCGCATGGTGGCGATGACCGGCGATGGCACCAACGACGCCCCGGCGCTGGCGCAGGCGGACGTCGCCGTGGCGATGAACACCGGCACTCAGGCGGCCAAAGAAGCGGGCAACATGGTCGACCTCGACTCGAATCCGACCAAGCTGATCGAGGTGGTGGAGACTGGCAAGCAGATGCTGATGACCCGCGGATCGCTGACGACCTTCAGCATCGCCAACGACATCGCCAAGTACTTCGCGATCATCCCGGCGGCATTCGCCACCACTTATCCGCAGCTCAACGCGCTCAACATCATGCACCTGGCGAGCCCCTTCTCGGCGATCCTGTCGGCGGTGATCTTCAACGCCCTGGTCATCATCGCCCTGATTCCGCTCGCCCTGAAGGGCGTGCGCTACCGGCCGCTCGGGGCCGTCACGCTCCTGCGGCGCAATCTCCTCGTCTACGGCCTGGGCGGCATCCTCGTGCCCTTTGCGGGCATCAAGCTCATCGACATGTGTCTGCAGCTCGTCCATCTGGTTTGAAGGACTGCGCCATGAAAACCATCCTCCGCCCCGCGATCACGCTGCTGCTCGTCATGACCGTGCTGCTCGGCATCGTCTATCCGTTCCTGGTGACGGGAATTGCCCGGGCGATCTTCCCGGCCCGGGCCGCCGGCAGCCTCATCATCGAGAACGGCAGGCTGGTGGGCTCGCGCCTCATCGGCCAGCCCTTCAGAGATCCGAAGGATTTCTGGAGCCGCCCCTCGGCGACCAGGCCGCAGCCCTACAATGGCCTCGATTCGACCGGGTCCAATCTGGGGCCGCTCAACCCCGCGTTGACCGATGCCGTGAAGGCGCACATCGCTGCACTGCGCGCCGCCGACCCCGCCGATACCGCCCCGGTTCCGGTGGATCTCGTGACCGCCTCCGCCAGCGGCCTCGATCCGGACATCAGCCTCGCGGCGGCCTTTTACCAGGCCGGCCGGGTCGCCCGGGCCCGCGGCCTGCCGCCCGCACGTGTGCGGGCATTGATTGCCGCGCACGCAAAGGGTAGGTTGCTCGGTGTGTTGGGTGAACCGCGCATCAACGTGCTCGAGCTCAATCTGGCTCTCGATGAGCTGCGCTGACCTGTGCTCACGAAGCGTTACATCATTGCGTAGGAACGCGTCCCTGAGCGTTCCCGCCGCATGAACACTCCGGCAGATACACGGCCCGATCCGGACCAACTCCTCGCCCGCGTCCAGGCCGAGGAGGCGCGCGCCGGCCGTGGCAGGCTGCGGATCTTCTTCGGCGCCTGCGCGGGCGTCGGCAAGACTTTCTCCATGCTCGAGGCCGCCCACGTCGCCAAGGACGCCGGGACGGACATCGTGATCGGCTATCTC
>JAJYDK010000031.1 GCA_021777555.1 Pseudomonadota bacterium
GGATTGGAACCGCCCGCTTGAAATTCAGTACGGGAATCAAAATAGGCGGGTTTCGTCCACACACCCCGCTCCGCTGAAACAAAAAGGACCCGCAATGGGCCCTTTTGTTTCAGTGGCGGAGAGGGTGGGATTCGAACCCACGAACACCCGTGAAGATGTTACTGGAATTCCAGTCCAGCGCCTTCGACCGCTCGGCCACCTCTCCGCGTCCCTGATCAGTCCATCCTCGCCCTGCTGCCGCAAGAAGGCTCAACGCTCCTCCTCTTTCGGGGCACGCACGCATGGGGCCACACCCCTGGCGAGGGCGCGCATGATACTACGGCCGGGCGGCGCCGGAAGAGGGCCCGATTCGCGAAATGCCTCAGGCTTTGGGCGCCGGCAGCGGGTGCGGCGCGTTGAAGGACGGAGGCGCGTACAGGCAGGGCTCTCCCACCTTCGGCGGCGGGGGAGCCGGTCCCTTCAGCGCCGGCACGACGAGTGCATTGCGGTTGTCCGGGCTGTCGAGGCCCTGGGGGACCTTCAGCGGGGGAATGCTCTGGGCCTTCATATAGGGCTGCGGCTTGTAGCAGGACGCGATGTGCGGCCCATGGTGCCAGGGCATGCGCAAAGGAACATGGCAGCCGGCGAACACCGGCAGCACGGCGGCAAGAGCCCATGCGGCTCTGAACTTCATCAAGGCTCTCCTCGCAAAAATACTCAGATCGCCCCTGCGGAGCGCATCGCGGCCAAAAGGGCCGGTCGGTGGATCTCGGACAATTCGGTGAGCGGCAGGCGGATGCCTCGGCCGATGCGCTCGAGCTGCGCCAACGCCCATTTGACCGGGATCGGATTGCCCTCGAGGAACAGGTCCCGATGCAGTCGCCACAGGGGCACATCGAGCGCTGCCGCGCCCGCCGCATCCCCGCGCATTGCCGCGGCAACCATCTCCGCCATGGCCTTCGGCACCACGTTCGCCGTCACCGAAATCACGCCTCGCGCCCCGGCGAGAATCGCCTCCCGCGCCGTGGCGTCATCTCCGCTGAGGACCGCAAAGCCCGGCCGGCTGACCTCGAGAATCTGCCGAACCCGCTCCGCCCCGGGCACCGCTTCTTTGACCGCGATGATGCGCTGAAGTTGCGAGAGTCGCCCGGTCGTCGCGGGCAGCATGTCCACGGCGGTGCGCGCAGGCACATTGTAAAGAATCACCGGCTTGTCCGTGGCATCCACGACCGCGGCGAAATGCCGATACAGGCCTTCCTGGGTCGGCTTATTGTAGGCGGGCGTCACCACCAGCAGCGCCTCGATCGGCAGCCCGGACAGCCAGCGCGCGCGCGCCACGGTCGCCACGGTGCTGCTAGATCCGGCGCCCGCGATGATGGCGAGGCGGCCGGCCGCATGCTCGCATGCACGCTCGGCGAGCCCCCGCAGCTCCGCATCGCTCAGGGTCACGGACTCCCCGGTGGTGCCCCCGACGACGATGCCGCGGGTGCCGTTCTCGATGTGCCAATCGATGAGCCGAGTCCAGGCGGCAAAGTCGATCTCGCCGCGGGCATCCATCGGCGTTACGATGGCGACGAGGCTTCCGGCGGCAACGGGAACGCGGCCATGTGCCGCGGATGAGGAAGGAAGACTCAAGGGTGTCTGACCGAATGGAGACCGATAGCCCCTGAGTATAGCGGTTCGCGACGCGTTTGCGTCGAATCGACCCGGCGCGGGGCGCCGGGGTCGGTGCGCACGCCAGACGCTGTCGCCAGCGCCTCGCTCACCCGGTACACTCCTGCCCAAGCACAGCGATGAGCGCCTCCACAGAACAGATGAAGCAGCACCTGGCCGTATCGGCGATCGGCAGCGACCGAACAGGGATGGTCCACGAGCTGACCCGGGTGATCAGCGAGTGCGGCGGCAACATCACCGAGAGCCGCATGGTGGTGCTCGGGGCCGAATTCGCCATGCTGCTGCTCGTCGCGGGCAACTGGCACGCGCTCGCCAAGCTGGAAACCGAGCTGAAGCGCCTGGCCGAATCCGGCAGCCTCAGCGTGCACATGAAGCGCACCGAGACGCGGCCGGCGCGCACCGACATGCTGCCGTACTCGATCGATGTGGTCAGTCTCGACCAGGGCGGCATCGTCTCGGGATTATCGGGCTTCTTCGCGAGCCGCGGCATCGACATCGCCGAGGTCTCGACCCGCAGCTATCCGGCGGCTCACACCGGCGCACCGATGTTCTCGGTGCAGATGATCGTCAACGTCCCAAGTCGCATCCCCGTGGCGCACCTGCGCGAGGAATTCATGGATTATTGCGACGCCTTGAACCTCGATGCCATCCTCGAGCCCGTGAAATCCTAGCGAGCAGCCAATCCCCTGCCACGATGCCCAAAGTCGCACTCGGGACAAAGGTCCCTGACTTCTCCCTGCCCGCCACCGGCGGCGGCACGTTCTCGCTGAAGGATGCCTCCGGCCGGCTGCTGGTGGTCTACTTCTACCCCAAGGACATGACCTCGGGATGCACACGGGAGTCTCAGGACTTCCGCGACCTCCACACCGCCTTCCGCAAGGCGGGCGCGGACATCGTCGGCATCTCGCGCGACAGCCTGGCCTCGCACGAGAAATTCACGGCCAAGGAACGGTTGCCGTTCGCACTGCTCTCGGATGCGGACGAGCGGGTCTGCAAGCTCTTCGATGTGATCCGGGAGAAGAGCCTCTACGGGCGCAAATACCTCGGCATCGAGCGCAGCACCTTCCTCATCGACGGGAAGGGCGTGCTGCGCCGGGAGTGGCGCAAGGTGAAAGTTCCCGGGCACGCGGAGGAAGTACTTGAAGCAACGCGGTCTCTCTGATCACCGGCCGCTCGGCGCAGCCTCGCGCGCGGGCGCATCCCAACCGACCGAGAGCCCCATGGCACACTCCGAGCCCAAGTCGAGATCACGCGGCGACCGGCGCATCTTCGTACTCGATACCAACGTGTTGATGCACGACCCCGCATGCATCTTCCGCTTCGAGGAGCACGACGTCTACCTGCCGATGGTGGTGCTGGAGGAGCTCGACGCCCACAAGAAGGGGCTCTCGGAAGCGTCCCGCAATGTGCGCCAGGTCAGCCGGTTCCTCGACGACATGATGCGCGGGGCCACCAAGGAGCAGATCGACCAGGGCCTGCCGCTGCCGGGAATCTACAGCGGCAACCATGGCAAGAAACCCTCCTCGGGACGGCTGTTCTTTCAAACGCGCCTCACCCCCGTCGCGCCCGATGGCGCCCCGGGCTCGGGCAACGACAACGCCATCCTGGCGCAGACCCTCACGCTGCAACGGGAGCTCCCCGAGACGCGCGTGATCCTCGTCTCCAAGGACATCAACCTGCGCATCAAGGCAGCGGTTCTCGGAGTACACGTCGAGGATTACTACAGCGACAAGACGCTGGAGGATACCGACGTTCTGTTCAGCGGCATGACCGCGCTGAATGCGGACTTCTGGGAGCGCCACGGCCAGGGCATGCGTTCGTGGAAGGACGGCGAGCACACTTTCTACGAGGTCTCAGGCCCCGCGGTGCACGAATGGCAGACGAACCAGGGCCTCTACGAGGACAGCCCGCAGGGTATCGAGGGCATCGTGCGCCGGATCGAGGGCGAGACCGCGGTCATCGAGCTGCTGCGCGACCACCGCGGCGAGCGGCACGGCATCTGGGGCATCACCGCGCGCAATCGCGAGCAGAATTTCGCCTTGAATCTGCTGATGGACCCGGAGATCGACTTCGTGACGGTGCTGGGACCGGCGGGAACGGGCAAGACCCTGCTGGCGCTCGCCACGGGCCTCATGCAGACCCTCGAGACCAACCGGTTCGTCGAGATCATCATGACGCGCGTCACCATTCCGCTCGGGGAGGACATCGGATTTCTACCCGGCACCGAAGAAGAAAAGATGGAGCCCTGGATGGGGGCCCTGATGGACAACCTCGAGGTGCTCACCGGCGGCCAGGAGGGGGGCAACTGGGGCCGGGCGGCGACCCAGGATCTGCTGCGCAATCGCATCAAGATCCGTTCGCTCAATTTCATGCGCGGGCGCACCTTCCTCAATCGATTCGTGATCCTCGATGAGGCTCAGAACCTCACACCGAAGCAGATGAAGGCGCTCATTACCCGCGCCGGCCCCGGCACCAAGCTGGTCTGCCTGGGCAATGTCGCCCAGATCGATACGCCGTACTTGACGGAGACGACCTCGGGGCTGACCTATGCGGTGAACCGCTTCCGGGGCTGGCCCCACTCGGGGCACATCACCTTGAGGCGCGGGGAGCGCTCGCGCCTGGCGGACTTCGCCTCGGACCATCTCTGAGCGCACAGAGCCGCCGGATCACCACGGCGCGCGAGGCGGGAGCGATCCCCGGTTTCTGGTAAGCTCACGGGCGGGCCGGCGGACCGCACTGCGCCTGAAGATTTGTAAGGTTCTGTAATACCAGGGAAACCGATTCCCCCCGCCGAGGTCCAAGCTGCATGCGCGCGTTTGTCTGGCTCCTGCTCGCCGCCTTCGTGAATGCCACGGTGGCGATGGCCGGGGCATCTCCTTTGTCCCCGCCGGTGGTGCTCACCGCCGCACACAAGCGTGCGCCACGGGGCGCGGGCACGCCCCCTCCCCTGCCGCCGATTCCGCTGACCACCGACCTGCCCTCGGCCATCGACTCGCAGCTCCCGGATCTCGGCAGCGAGGCCTACGTCGCGCTCCCGGAAAACGAGCAGGTCCAGATCGGCTACGCCATGATGCTGCAGATGCGGGCGCAGAATCAGCTGCTCGGGGACCCGGAGGTCGAGGAGTACCTGAACTGGATCGGCAAGCGGCTCGCCTCGCAAAGCGCCCAGGGCGGAGCGCACTTCAATTATCTGTGCGTCAACACCCCGGTAGTCAACTCATTCGCGGCGCCGGGCAACTTCGTGTTCATCAACTCCGGGCTCATGCTGTTCACGAAGACCGAGTCGGAGCTCGCGGCGGTCATGGCGCACGAGACCGCGCACGAGACGCAGAACCACCTGGCACGCAAGCTCATCAACGCGCAGCACGCCAACGTGGAGTCGCTCGCCGCGATGCTGGCGACCATTCTGCTCGGAGCGGTCGGCGGCGGCGGCGGCCAGGCGATCGAGGGCGGCATCGTCGCCTCCCAGGGGCTTGCCGCCCAGGAGCAGATCGACTACAGCCGCAGTGTGGAAGAGGAAGCCGACCGCGTCGGCATCGAGTACCTGGCGGCGGCCGGGTTCGACCCCGAGGCCATGGCCGATATTTTCGGGCGGATGATGGATCTGGAAGGCGTGCAGGACGCCTGGGTTCCGGCCGTGCTCCAGGGTCACCCGATCACCCGCGACCGCATCGCGGAGGCCCAGGCCCGGGCCGCGCAGTACCCGCACGCACCCGACACCAGCTCGCCCGATTATTACCTCATAAAGGCCCGTGTCCGGGTGTTGACGGCGCCCGCGGACGAGGACGTCCAGCGGCACTTTGCCGAAAAGATCGCCCACGGCGATCACAGCCTGGGGACGATGTACGGTGACGCGCTGGCGCTGACGCGAAACCATCAGGCGACTCGGGCCGTGAAGATTCTCATGAATCTGCGGCGGCGGCACCCGGATCTTCACCTCCTCTACATCGCACTCGGTCAGGCGCAAGCGCAGGCGGGCGAGATGCCCCAGGCGCTCGCCACTTTCAAGCAGGCCATGCGGCTGTTCCCGCTCAACGTGCCGGTGACGGTGCGCTACGCCGAGACGCTCATGGCCGACGGCAGGAATGCGCAGGCACACGCCTTGCTGTTCCACTTGTTCAACATAGTCGATCCGACGCCGGGCGAGATCCAGCTCACCGCCCGCGCGGCGAGCGCGGCGGGTGACCTCGGCGACGCGTACTACTACATGGGCTATTACCAGCTGTCGCTGGGCAATGTGCCGCTCGCCGTCAAGCAATACCAGATCGCCCTCGGCATGCCCCGTCTCAACTCTGTACAACGCGCGCGCATCACCGCGGCGCTGCAGCAGGCCATGGGCTACCTCGCGCGCATGCGGCGACACAAGAGTTGATGCCCATATTCCCCGGGCTCGCCGCTGCCCGGCCGGGCGGCCCATGCCGGGGGCGAAGGCCGGCGCTTCCACTGATACAATGCAGAACCCTTTTGCGCACGGAATGGCCATGTCTCACATTCGCAACAGAGTGTCCCTCGCCGCGCTGTCCCTGGCCTCACTGGCGTTGCTCGGCTGCGCCACGGTGCCGCCCTCGAGGCGCGACCCGCGAGACCCCTGGCAAAGGATGAATCGCGCGACATTCAGCTTCGATTACACGTTCTACACCCGTGTCGGTCAGCCCGTGGCCGAGGCCTACGTGCGCCACGTGCCCCACCCGCTCCGCGAAGGCATCGCCAATTTCTTTCACAACCTGACCTACCCGACCGTCATCGTGAACGACCTGCTGCAGGGGCAGGTTTCGGCGTTCGGGCGCGATACGGTGAGGCTCGTGATCGATACCACCTTCGGCATCGGGGGCCTCCTCGATCCGGCCACGGGCATGGGCCTGGCGCGCAATGCCCGGGACTTCGGCCAGACCTTCGGCAAGTGGGGTATCCCGACGGGACCCTACCTGGTGCTGCCGCTCCTCGGACCCTCGGATGTGCGCGATGCGGTCGGCCTGGCGCCCGCGGTGTTCACCAACCCGCTGTACTACGTCAACGACGCCGCGGTGACCTACCCGGTGGGCGCGGTTGGCACCGTGAACACGGCGGCAAGCCTCCTTCCGGAATTGAAACTGGACGAGCAGGCCTACGATCACTACGCCTTTGCGCGCGACACTTATCTCTCCATGCGCAAGTACAAGGTCGAGGGTAACAAGCACCAGAAAGGTGCCGAGCAGGAGCTCAAGGAACTCGAGGGATCCGGCGGCAACTGACGGCGAAGCGGGTGGGCGCGCGCTGAAACGGGCTCCGGCGTAGCGCCCCGGGGCAGGATCAGATTCCCTTCAACAGCAGCTCATCCACCGCACTGATGCGCGCGAGTCCCAGCAATCCCTCGGGCAGCTGCTCGTAGCGCAGCGGGCGCCCCGCGCGCCGCGCCGCGGCGAGCCAGTCGAGCAGTACGGCAAGCCCCGCGCTGTCCACCCGGGAGATGGCGGCGCAGTCGATGGTGAGCCCCCCGCTCGCATTGCGCAGCGCGGCCAAGCCCTGCGCCCGGGCGCGCCGGGCGGTGGCGAACGTCAGCGCCCCGCGCGCCACCAGCCGGCCGGAGGAAGCCGCGGAGATCTCGAATGAGGCATCCCCTGGCGCACCGCGGGTTCGGGCAGCCACGGCGGCGGTCACTTCTTGGCGCCGCCCGCGTGAGCGAGCTGATGCGGCTTCTCACCGCTCTCGAGGCGCTTGATGACCGGATCGATGCCCTGCTGCTCGATCTGCGCGCCGAAGTCCTCCCGATAGCTCTTCACGTAGCTGACGCCGTCGACATGTACATCGAAGGCCTGCCAGCCCCGCGGCGTCATGTGCATGAGGTAATCCACGGAATGACGCGTGCCGTTGGTCTGCGTCACTTCCGTGCGAACCGTCGCGAAGGTCGTGCCACGCGACAGGTTGGTGGGATAGACCTTGAGCATGTTGCTGCGAAAATCCGCGAGCGCGCTGCCGTAGTTGACCATCATCGAATGATAGAACGCCTTGACGAAGCGCTGCTGCTGCTCCGGGGTCGCCTTGCGCCAGTACTGGCCGAGCACGAGCCGGGCCGCAAGCTCCGTATCCACATGGGGCAGCACATACTGATCGACCAGCCGGGCCACCTTGGCCGGATGCTCGCGGTACTCCGTCCGGTGGCCGTTGAGGGCGCTCAGCACCTGCTGAACGGCGGTCTCGATGACCTGCGAGGGCTGCTCCCAGGCGGGCGCGGCCTGCTCGGGCGCCGCTGCGGCCTGCGCGGCCACAGCCATTACCGGGGCCTGCGCGAGGACGGCTGCGAGCGCCACGGCGATCACGATGCCCGGTTTGCGAGGCTTCCTCCCTGCGCCTCGCCCCTGGGTCCGGCTGTTTCCGTCCAGAATCGCTCCCGGCAATTTTGTCACTTCTTGGGCTCCTTCGAGCCGCCCTGGCTGCCAGAGCCGCTCTTGTTGGCATAGTTGGCGAAGAACTTGTTGATCAGGTTCTCGAGCACGAGCGCAGACTGGGTCTCCTGGATCTGGCTGCCGTTCTTGAGATAGCTCGGCAGCCCGCCCGGGCTGATGCTGATGTACTGCCCGCCGAGCAGGCCCTCGGTGTCGATGCTGGCGAAGCTGTCCTCTGGAATCTGGTTGAAGCGCTGGTAGATGCGCAGCCACACCTCGGCCCGCTGGCTGTTGGAGTCGAACCCGATCTTGGTGACATCACCGATCCGCACCCCCGCCATGCTCACGGGCGCGCCGACCTTGAGCTGGCCGATGTTGCCGAACTCCGCGGTCACCGTGTAGCCCGGAGTCTTGTTGAAGCTGAACTTGAACCCGCTCGAGGGCAGCTGGGTGGTGAGAAACAGGAGCGCGGCCAGGCCGAACAGCACGAACAGGCCGGTTCCGATCTCGAGTGAGCGATTGGCGCGCATGGGCGGCTTATCCCCTTACCAGAAGTGGCATTTACAAAAACACCGCGGTCAATACGTAATCGAGCAGCAGCGTCAGCACGGAGGAGGCGACCACGGTGCGCGTGGTGGCCCTGCCGACGCCCTCGGCGGTAGGCTCGGTGTGATAGCCCTCGTTGACCGCGATGAGACTGAGCACGGCGCCGAACACCAGGCTCTTGACGATTCCCTCGGTCACATCCTTCAGCGCGACTGCGCTCTGCATCTGCGACCAGAAGATGCCGCGATCGACACCCATCATCTGCACGCCGACGAGCTGCGCCCCGAAGAGGCCGATGACGATGAAGATCGCCGTGAGCAGCGGCATCGCGATCAGCCCGCCGAGGAAGCGCGGCGCCGCCACGTAACGCAGCGGATCGACGGCCATGACCTCCATGGCGGTAAGCTGGTCCGTGGCCCGCATCAGGCCGATCTCCGATGTGAGCGCGGTGCCCGCGCGGCCGGCGAACAACAGCGCCGTGAGCACCGGCCCAAGCTCTTTCAGCAGCGAGAGCGCCACGGCGGTGCCGAGGGCGGCCTCGGAGCCGAACCGATGCAGCAGATCGTAGCCCTGGAGCCCGAGCACCATGCCGGTAAAGAGGCCCGAGAGCATGATGATGATGAGCGAGCGGGCGCCGGCGTTGTAGATCTGCGCGATGATGAGCCGCGGTCTGGAGAGCGCCGGCACACACGCCGCCAGCAGCTGCGCGAAAAATATGGCGGTCACGCCGGCCTTGCGTACGCCCTCGAGCAGCCCTTCCCGGGATGCTTTGCGGCTCGGCACGGCCTGGGCCTCGACCTTGCGGGGCGGCGGCTTGCCCTCGCTCACAATCGTTCCCGCCGATTCTGTCATGCTGGCTCTCCGAGCAGTTCGCTCGCGTAGTCGGCGGCCGGATAATGAAACGGCACCGGCCCTTCGGCGCCTCCGGTCATGAACTGGCGCACCGTCGCCGAATCGCTCGCTGCGAGTTCCGCCGGCGAGCCCGCGGCGACCACCTTGCCCTCCGAGAGCAGGTAGCTGTAATCGGCGATGGTGGCGATCTCGTGCACATCGTGTGAGACCACCACGCTGGTGATGCCCAGCGCCTCGTTCATCTGTTTGATCAATCTCAGAATGACGCCGAGGGAGATGGGATCCAGCCCGACGAAGGGCTCGTCGTAGATCAGCACTTCCGGGTCCATGACGATGGCCCGGGCCAGCGCCACGCGGCGCGCCATGCCTCCGGAGAGTTCCGCGGGCATCAAGTGGGCCGCGCCGCGCAGGCCCACGGCCTCGAGCTTGGTCAGCACCAGAGTGCGAATCAGTGGCTCCGGCAGGTTGGTGTGCTCGCGCACGGGAAAGGCTACGTTGTCGAAAACATCGACGTCCGTCAGCAATGCTCCGTTCTGGAAGAGCATGCCCATGCGCTTGCGTGTGGCATAGATTTCGGCGCGACCCATGTCCCCAACCTCGCGGCCGAACACCGACACGTGACCCCGGTTGGCGTAGATCTGGCCGGTGATGAGTCGCAGGAGAGTCGTCTTGCCCGTGCCGCTCGGGCCCATGACGGCAGTGATCAGCCCACGGCGGACGCGGATATCCAGCCCGGCGAAAATCGGCCGGCCGTCGATGGCATAGTGCACGTCGCGCACATCGATGACCGCGTCGGCCTCAGGGGAGGGCTGTGAAGTGGAGTGCGGATCGGCCACGCGGTTCCTTTCTTCGCTGCGGCCTCAGGCCGCCTGCTTTTCCATGTCGGGCGTATAGCGGCCCGTGGTGGCGAGCCCGTTGAGCCGGGCACGGTGGGCGAACTCCCGCTGCCCCGCGGCGAAGCCGTCCGGGCGGCCGCCCCACGCCTTGAGCGCCGTGTCCTGCAATGCGCGCCCGTAGCTGAAGGTGAGCGCCCACGGCACGGATCCCATGCGATTCATGAGCGACAGATGCAACGTGGCTTCCGTGGGGGACTGGCCACCGGAGAGGAAGGCGATGCCCGGTACCGCCGGCGGCACGTGGCGCTTCAGGCAGCGCACCGTGGCCTCGGCGACCGCCTCGGGCGCGGCGCGATTGGCGGCCTTCTTTCCGGAGATGACCATGTTGGGCTTGAGAACCATGCCTTCCAGGTAGATGCGGTGCTCGTGCAGCTGCCTGAATACGGTGCTGAGGACCGAGTCGGTCACTTCCTCGCAGCGCTCGATCGAGTGATCACCGTCCATCAGCACTTCGGGCTCCACGATCGGCACGATGTCGTTTTCCTGGCACAGCGCCGCGTAGCGCGCCAGCGCATGGGCGTTGGCCTTGACCGCGAACGAGGTGGGGATGCCCGGTGCGATGTCGATGACCGCGCGCCATTTGGCGAAGCGCGCCCCGAGCTGGCGGTACTCGGTCAGCCGCCCGCGCAGCCCATCGAGCCCCTCGGTGATGGTTTCGCCGGGAAAGCCAGCCAGAGGCTTCGCGCCCATATCCACCTTGATCCCCGGAATGATGCCCAGCTGGGTGAGGTAATCCGGGAAGGGCTTACCGTCGAGGG
Source organism: Pseudomonadota bacterium (assembly GCA_021777555.1). Lineage (GTDB taxonomy): Bacteria > Pseudomonadota > Gammaproteobacteria > Steroidobacterales > Steroidobacteraceae > 13-2-20CM-66-19. The sequence continues at coordinate 11,068 of JAJYDK010000031.1, forward strand.
TCTTCTGGCGCAGCGTCTCGTCATACAAAATCACGCCATTGATGGACTCTGCGGCCCCCGGGGTGGTGAAGAGCATCTCGCGGTAGGTACGCCGGTGCTCCTCGGTGGACTCGAGGCGGATCGCGTCGAAGCGCTTCTTGATGGTGCCGCTGCTCTCGTCCGCGGCCAGAATCCCCTTGCCCCGGGTAACCATGGCCTGGGCGATTCGGGCAAGCTCGGTGCGGTTCATGACGGTTCTCCGTGCAAGGTGAATCGGCGATGGGCGCTTCAGCCCAGGGTCGCCTCTGTATTCGCGTCGGGGGCGCAAGGATACCTAAACTTGGCGGCGCCGCTAAGGAGACCTTCGACGTAGCGCTTGGTTCCGGCATCAAATAGCACTAAACTAGTCCTAGTTCCAATGACCCCCATCAGGTAGAGGACAGGCCCATGGTTCGCATCAGCCGGCTCACCGACTACGCCACGGTGCTTCTGGCGGTGCTCGCGGCGCAGCCGGAGCGTGTGCAAACCGCGACGGTGCTCGCTGAGCAGACGCACATCGCCGCACCGACCGTGAGCAAGCTCCTCAAGCAGCTGCAGCGTGCGGGGCTCGTCACCTCGACGCGGGGACTGCACGGAGGGTACCAGCTCTCGCGGCCCGCAGCCGAGATCACCGCCGCGGCCATCCTCGATGCCCTCGAAGGGCCCGTGGCGCTCACCGATTGCTCGGTCGGATACGGCCAGTGCGACATCGAGGAGACCTGCCGCGTGGGGCGAGTCTGGCAGCGCCTGAATCTTGCCATCCGCCGCTCTCTGTTCGATGTGAACCTGGCACAACTGGCGGGCATCGACCCGATCGGGGTCCCCCTGCCCGCTCTGGAGCGCGATGTGAAGGCGGCCGTTGCCCATGCGCCCCGCCTCCCCAGCGCCTGACCTACTTTATTCCGGTTGACCCCACATGAGTGAAAGCACCCCTTTGAAAGACCCTGGTGAGCCGCTCGCCCCGGTCGGGCAGCGCTCCGCGCCGCCCCTCGAGACCCTCGTCTCCCGCAGCTACCGGCACGGTTTCGTCACCGACATCGACTCCGATACCGTTCCTCCCGGACTCGATGAGGACGTGGTCCGCCTCATCTCGCACAAGAAGCGCGAGCCGGCCTTCCTCACCGAGTGGCGCCTGAAGGCGCTGCGCCACTGGCTCACGATGCGCGAGCCGCACTGGTCGCACAGCCGCTACCAGCCGATCGACTACCAGGGGATTTCCTACTATTCGGCGCCGAAGGCGAAGACCGACGGGCCGAAGAGCCTCTCCGAGGTCGATCCGAAGCTCCTCGAAACCTACGAGAAACTCGGCGTGCCGCTGCACGAGCGCGCCCGTCTCGCGGGCGTGGCAGTGGATGCGGTGTTCGACAGCGTCTCGGTGGCCACCACGTTCAAGGAGCGGCTGCGCGAGGCCGGAGTGATCTTCTGCCCATTCTCCGAGGCCGTCCTCGAGCACCCGGAGCTGATCGAGCGCTATCTCGGTAGCGTCGTGCCCCATAACGACAACTTCTTCGCGGCGCTCAACTCCGCCGTGTTCTCCGACGGCTCGTTCGTCTACGTGCCGAAGGGCGTGCGCTGCCCCATGGAGCTGTCCACCTACTTCCGCATCAACGCGGCCAAGACCGGTCAGTTCGAGCGCACCCTGATCATCGCCGACGAGGGCAGCCAGGTGAGCTACCTCGAAGGCTGCACCGCCCCGCAACGGGACGAGAACCAGCTGCATGCCGCGGTGGTCGAGCTGGTGGCGCTCGATGAGGCCTACATCAAGTACTCCACGGTGCAGAACTGGTACCCCGGCGATGCCGAAGGTGTCGGCGGCATCTACAACTTCGTCACCAAGCGTGGCGAGTGCCGCGGCCGCAACTCGCGCATCTCGTGGACGCAGGTGGAAACCGGCTCGGCCATCACTTGGAAATACCCGAGCTGCGTGTTGCGCGGGGACGGCTCGGTCGGGGAGTTCTACTCCGTCGCCACCGTCAACAATCGCCAGCAGGCCGACACCGGCACCAAGATGATCCACATCGGCCGCGGCACCCGCAGCACCATCATTTCCAAGGGCATCTCCGCCGGCCGCGGCCAGAACACCTACCGGGGACTCGTCAAGATCCTGCCGAGCGCTCACGGGGCGCGCAATTTCACCCAATGCGACTCGCTCCTCATGGGGGGTGAGTGCGGCGCGCATACCTTCCCGTACGTCGAGGTGAAGAACCCCTCGGCCACGGTGGAGCACGAGGCGAGCACCTCCAAGATAAGCGAGGATGAGCTGTTTTACTGCCTCGCGCGGGGAATCTCCGAGGAGGACGCCGTGAACCTCATCGTCAGCGGCTTCTGCAAGTCGGTATTCAAGGAGCTGCCCATGGAGTTCGCCGTCGAGGCGCAGAATCTGCTTGCCGTCAGCCTCGAAGGCGCGGTGGGCTAAGCAAGGTCAAGGTACATGTTGAAAATCGACAATCTGCACGTCACCGTCGAGGGCAAGGAGATCCTGAAGGGCCTCACCCTGGAGATCCCGGCCGGCGAGGTTCACGCCGTGATGGGACCGAATGGCTCGGGCAAGAGCACGCTTGCACACGTGCTCTCGGGACGCCCCGGCTACCAGGTCACCGGCGGCTCGGTCACCTTCCAGGGCCGCGACCTGCTCTCGCTGGCGCCCGAAGAGCGCGCGCGCGAGGGCGTGTTCCTAGGTTTCCAGTATCCCGTCGAGATTCCTGGCGTCAACAACGTGTACCTGCTCAAGGCGGCGGTCAACGCGGCGCGCAAGCACCGGGGCCTCCCGGAAGTCGACGCATTCGAATTCCTGACCGTGGTGCGCGAGAAGATGCGCCTGATGCGCATGGACGAGAGCATGCTCTCCCGCGGGGTCAACGAGGGATTCTCCGGAGGCGAGAAGAAGCGCAACGAGATTCTGCAGATGCTGGTGCTCGAGCCGCGGCTCGCGGTGCTCGATGAGACCGACTCGGGCCTGGACATCGATGCGCTCAAGGTGGTCGCCCACGGTGTGAACACCCTGCGCGCCGCAGACCGCTCGCTAGTGCTGGTGACACATTACCAGCGGCTGCTCGATTACATCATTCCCGATCGGGTGCACGTCCTCGTTCAGGGCCGCATCGTCCGCAGTGGCGACAAGACTCTGGCGCTCGAGCTCGAGCGACGAGGCTACGACTGGCTGACAGGCGAAGCGGCATGAGTACGGCACTGCTTGCCCGGGTCAAGGACGAATACGGCTCGGTCCGCGATACCCTGCCGGCGAGCGTCGTCGGCACGGAGCGCCGGCGCTCGGCGCTCGAGACGCTGTGCGCACAGGGTCTGCCGGCCACGCGCGAGGAAAATTGGCGATACACCAACCTGCGGGTGCTGGAGCGGGCGCGATTCGCCCCCACTCTCACTCCCAGCGCGGCCATTCCGGAGCTGCCGGCGCCGCTCGCGGGCTTTTCACGCTACGTTTTCGTCGATGGCGTTCTTAGCTCATCGCCCTCGATTGCGGCTGAGGCCGGGATTTCGGTGCGCAGCCTGCGTGCGGGCGCCGCCGCGGTGACGCTCGAATCGCCGCCGATTCCAGCCCTGCCGGAGGCCCGTCTGGCGCTGCTCAATGAAGCGTTCGCCACCGATGCCGCGGCGATCCGGGTTCAATCGTTGGCCGCGACGCAGCGGGTCGAGCTGGTGTTCATCGCCTCCACCGCGGCGCAGATGGGCGCCTCCTACCCTCGCGTACAGGTGGCCCTCGAGCCGGGCACGCGCCTCGCCCTCGTGGAGCGTCACCTGAGCACCGGCGATGCGGCCAATCTCGTCAACTGCGCGGTCCAGGTCGACCTTGCCGTGGGATCACGCCTGACGCATTACCGCTTGCAGCAGACAGGCTCGCGCACCGCCTGGTTTGACACCCTCGAAGCAACCCTTGCGAAGGACGCCCGCTATGAGCTTCTCGCCGTGAGCACCGGCGGCCTCACGGCGCGCTCCACCGTGCACGTGCGCCTGGCCGGATCGGGAGCCGAGGTCGCCCTGTCCACGGCGGCGCTCGGCGATCGGCTGCAGAGCCAGGATACCTTCGCGTTGACCGAGCATCTCGCTCCCCAAACCCGCACGGAACAGACCTTCCGCGGAATCGCCTCCGGCCGCGCCCGTGTGGCGTTCAACGGCAAGGTCGTGGTTCGCGAGGCTGCCCGCGGAACGGACTCGCGCCAGTCGCTGCGCGGCCTGCTCGCAGGACCGGAAGCCGAAATCGACGTGCGTCCACAGCTCGAGATCTATACCGACGAGGTCCGTTGCGCCCACGGCGCCACCGCCGGCATGCTCGATGAGTCCATGCTCTTTTATCTTCTCTCGCGCGGGCTCTCGCCCGAGGTGGCACAGCGCCTGCTCAAATGGGCGTTCCTCGAGGACGTGGTGTCTCGCATCGAACTTCCCGACCTGCGCCGGCGGATCGAAGTCGAGATCGCCGGTCAAATGAGCGAGGCCGACTCGCTCAAGGAGTTGCTCGGATGAGCGCAATCGCCCCACTGGCCGCCCCATCCACCGCCTACGACGCCGAGCGCGTGCGTCGTGACTTCCCCATTCTCGAGCAGATGGTCAATGGCCGGCCGCTCGTCTATCTCGACAGCGCCGCTTCGGGGCAACGTCCGCTGCCGGTGCTGCGCGCCGTGGAGCGCTACGAAACCCACTGCCATTCCAACGTGCATCGCGGCGTGCATGCGCTGAGCCAGGCGGCCACCGAGGCCTTCGAGGGCGCGCGCGAGCGGGTGCGGCGATTCATCAACGCGGGCTCGTCCCGGGAGATCGTGTTCGTGCGCGGCACCACCGAGGCGATCAACCTGGTGGCCCAGTCCTTCGGGCGGGCGCGTCTTGGACGCGGGGATGAAATCCTGATCACCGCGCTCGAGCACCACGCGAACATCGTGCCCTGGCAGATGCTCTGCGAGCAGGTCGGCTGCACGCTCAAGGTCGCTCCCATCGACCGGCGCGGCGAGCTCGAGTGCGATCGGCTCCTCGAGCTGCTCTCGCCGCGCACCCGCCTCGTCGCCGTGGCGCACGTGTCGAACGCGCTCGGCACCGTTCTGCCGGTCAAGCGGATCGTGGATGCGGCGCATGCTCTCGGCGCGGCCGTGCTCATCGACGGCGCCCAGGCCATCCCCCACTCGCGCATCGATGTGCGCGAGCTCGGCTGCGACTTCTACGCCTTCTCGGGGCACAAACTCTATGGGCCGACCGGCATCGGCGTGCTGTACGGCCGCGAGGCACTGCTCGCGGCCATGCCGCCCTGGCAGGGAGGCGGCGACATGATCCGCACGGTCTCGTTCGAGAAGACCACCTACAACGACCTGCCGTGGAAGTTCGAGGCGGGAACGCCCAACATCTCCGGGGCGGTGGGACTCGCGGCCGCCATGGACTATGTCGAGAGCCTGGGCGTGGAGGCGATCGCCGCGCACGAGCAGCGGATGCTGAAGCTCGCGAGCGACGAGGTCAGCCGCATCCCGGGGATCGAGATCATCGGCACCGCGGCCCACAAGGCGTCCGTCCTGTCGTTCACGATGCAAGGATGCCACCCACATGATCTCGGCACGATCCTCGATGCGCAGGGCGTGGCCATCCGCACCGGCCATCACTGCGCGATGCCCGTGATGACTTTTTTCGACATTCCGGCGACGGCGCGCGCCTCCTTCGGCTGCTACAACACCGAAGGGGACGTCGAGGCGCTCATCGCCGCGCTCGGCAAGGCCCGCGAGGTGTTCAGCTGATGGACCTGAAAGAGCTCTATCGCGACGTGATCCTGGATCACAACAGACGGCCGCGCAATTTCGGGCCGCTCGTGCCCTCGGACGCGCACGCCGAGGGCCACAACCCGCTTTGCGGCGACCGTCTGACCGTGTGGCTGCGCATGAGCGGCGATCGGATCGAGGACATCCGCTTCGAGGGCAAGGGCTGCGCGATCTCGACCGCATCGGCCTCGATGATGACCGAGGCGGTCAAGGGAAAGGACAAGGCGGCCGTCATGGCGCTCTACGGCACCGTCCACGCGCTGCTCACCCGACAGGATGCCGTGCCGGATGCCTCGCTCGGCAAGCTCGCCGCCCTGTCCGGCGTGCGGGAGTTCCCCGCGCGGGTCAAATGCGCCAGCCTCTGCTGGCACACCCTCGGCGCCGCCCTGGAGCGCAGCGTCGATCCAGTCTCCACGGAGTGAGCCCAGCCGATGCGCAGCTACGACAACGAGCCCTTCGTCGTCAACCGTGAGGTCCGGGCCGTGATCGTTCCCGCCGGCACCGAGCTCACTCTGCAGCCCGGCACCTCCGGTTATATCACCCAGGCCCTCGGCGGCAGCTTCACCGTCTACGTGGAGGGGAACCTCTTCCGCATCAGCGGCGAGGACGCCGATGCCATCGGGAAGGAGCGGGTGGCGCCGCCGGATCTGCCTCCCAACGCCACGGAGGACGACGTGCTCAAGCTGGCGTGGGACCAGATGCGCACCTGCTACGACCCGGAAATCCCGATCAACATCGTCGACCTCGGCCTCGTGTACGACTGCGGCGTGCAAGCCAACGAGGACGGCACCCGCTCCGTTGAAGTGAAGCTCACCCTCACCGCGCCAGGCTGCGGCATGGGTGAGATCCTGGTCGATGACGTCAGGGACAAGATCGAGCGCATTCCCACCGTGAAGGAGGCGCGCGTCGAGCTCACTTTCGATCCGCCCTGGAACCAGAGCATGATGTCAGAGGCGGCGCGTCTGCAGACGGGGATGTACTGATGGGCTGGGTCGATGTCGCCGCCGCCGCGGAGCTCGCGGACAGCGCGCCTCTGCCGGTGGACCTCGACGGCCTCGCCCTGATGGTCGTGCGCTGCGGCGCCGAGATCTTCGCGGTCGACGATGTCTGCACGCATGACGGCGAGGCTCTGGAAGGCGCCGAGGTCGAGTCCTGTGAGATCGTCTGCCCGCGGCACGGTGCGCGCTTCTGCCTGCGCACCGGCGCGGCGCTCACTCCGCCGGCGTACGAGCCGCTGCGCACCTATGGCGTGCGCATCGAGAACGGCCGGATCCTCATCGAGCGTCCGGACTGAGATCACGCTGGCTTGCGTCCGGTACGCACGACAGGCACCCGTGCGACTGTCGCCGTCGCGCGGCACCCGGGCCCGCTATGCCCGCCAATCCGCGAGCTGCGTGGCGAGCGGCAGTCTGCGGATGCGCCGACCGGTGGCCGCGAAGATGGCGTTGGCGAGTGCCGGGGCGATCGGCGGCAATCCCGGCTCGCCGACCCCGCCGAGCGGCACCTCGAATCCCGCCGGCTGCAGATGGATGCGGATGTCCTGCGGCGACTCCGGCAGGCGCAGCACGGGAAAATCGTTGAAGTTGGATTGCTGCACGCGTCCATCCCGGAAGGTGATCTCGCCGTACCTCGCCAGGGTGAGCCCCATGATGCACGAGCCCTCGAGCTGCGCGCGCACGCGGTCGGGATTGACCTGCGGACCGCAGTCGAAGGCGATATCGACCCGCGGGATGTCTATCTTGCCGCCCGCGCCGACTTCCACCTCGATCACAGCGGCAGCATAGCTCATGAAGCTGTAGGTCGCCGCGAGACCCAGGCCGCGGCCTTTGCCGAGGGAGCGGCCCCAGCCCGCCTCGCGCGCCGCCCGCTCGATCACGGCGCGCAGCCGCCCGGTGTCGAACGGATAGCGTTGCGGCGATTCACCGTAATTCCACTCGTCCGAGAGTCTCCGGGGATCGATGCGCCGCGGCGCTCCGATGAGCGCGAGTTGATACTCGAGCGGATCGCGGCCCGCCGCGTGGGCGAGCTCGTCGATGAAGCTCTGGATCGCAAAGCCGTGCGCGATGTTGTACACGGACCGGAACCATCCGATGCGCGTATAGGCCGGCACCCCGGGGACCTCCAGGCGCACGTTCGGGATGCGGAACGGGATGTTGATCATTCCCATGCCGTACTCGCTCGAGTCCTCGCCCTCCGCCCCCGCCTGGAACGTCGCATCCTCGGTGGGTGAGGCGGAGCGATGCAACCAGGCAACCGGCAGACCATCGGGCCCGGCCACCGCCTCGAGGTGCTCGAGGGCCACGGCCTGATAATAGTCGTGGCGGATGTCGTCCTCGCGGGTCCACGTGACCTTGACGGGGGTTCCGCCCATGGCTTTGGTGAGCATCGCCGCCTCGCCCGCGAAGTCCGCCAGCGACTTGCGGCCGAACGCGCCTCCGAGCAGCGTGACGTGAACCGTGACGTCCGATTCATTCAGCCCCAGGAGGCCGGTCACCAGATCACGGGTGCCCTGCGGGTCCTGCACCGGGGCCCACACTTCGCAATGGCCGTCCACGATACGCGCGGTCGCCGCCGGCGGCTCCATCGAGGCATGCGCGAGAAACGGCAGGTAGTACTCCGCCTCGATCCGCCGCCCGGCGTCCCGCAGCGTCGCCATGGCATCGCCCTGGTTGCGCACGACCTTGGCGGGCCGGCGCGCCGCCTGCTGCAACACGGTCTCGAAGCGCTGCGAATCGAAGTGCCCGTTCGGGCCCTCGTCCCAGCGGATCTTCAGTGCCTCCCGGCCCTTGATGGCCGCCCAGGTATTGCGCGCAAGCACCGCTACACCGCCGAGCGGATAGGACAGCGCCGGCAGCGGATGGGAGGGAATCTCCACCACCCTCACCACGCCGGGCACGGCGAGCGCCGCCTGCGCATCGTAGTGCGCGAGCTTCCCGCCGAGCACCGCGGGCCGCGCCACGACCGCATACAACATTCCTTCGAGCCGCGTGTCGATGCCATAGCGGGCGCGTCCCGCGACGATATCCGCTCCGTCGATGAGCCGGCTGCTCGACTTGCCAATGTAGCGGAACTGGTCCGGACGCTTCAGTCGTACGCGGTCGGCCTCGGGGACCGGCTCCCGCGCGGCTTGCACGGCGAGCTCGCCGTAGGTGAGCTTTCGTCCGCTGCCGTGGTGCCACACCTGCTGGTGCTCGGCCACCACTTCGCTCACGGGCACGCCCCAGCGCGCCGCGGCGGCGCTCTCGAGCATCATGCGGGCCGCGGCGCCCACCCTGCGCATGGGCTCGAAGAAATGACGCATGCTGCGCGAGCCGTCGGTGTCCTGGTTGCCGTAGCGCGCCTGGTCGGCCGGTGCCTGCTCCACGCGCACCTGCGGCCACTCGGCCTCGAGCTCATCGGCCACCACCAGAGCGAAGCTGGTGCGAATCCCCTGGCCCATCTCGGGCCGATGCACCGTGACGGTGATCGTGTTGTCCGGGTGGATTGCGACGAACACCAACGGGTTGTCGACCACGCCGCCCGGCTCGCCGGCCGCACCATATTTCTGGGTTCCGGCCAGGGCGATCCGCCCCGAGTGGCGCAGGCACAGCACGAGGCCCGCCGCCGTCAGCGCGCCCTTCAACACCCTGCGGCGGGCGACGCTCGGCGGCTGATCCGCTTCCGCGGCCGCATCGCAGGACGCAGGGACTGCGCCCGGCAATTCCGTTGCGGATGATTGGGTCATCGGGCCTCCCGCAGCTGCTGTGCCGCCCGATGAATCGCTGCCCGGATGCGCGGGTACGTGCCGCAGCGACAAATGTTGCCCGCCATCGCGGCATCGATATCCGCATCGGTCGGCTGCGGCGTGTCGCGCAGCAGCGCGACGGCGCTCATGATCTGGCCTGCCTGACAGTAGCCGCACTGCGGCACCCCGAGGGCGAGCCAGGCCGCCTGGACGGCGCGGCCGATGGGATCGTGCCCGGCGCCTTCGATGGTGGTGATGGCCTTGCCCTGGACTGCGGCCAGGGGCGTCACACAGGTGCGTACCGGCTGACCCTCCACATGGACGGTGCAGGCCCCGCACAGCCCCATGCCGCAGCCGAACTTGGCGCCGGTAAGCCCGAGCTCATCGCGCAGCACCCACAGAAGCGGCGTATCCGCCGCCGCCTCCACCGAAATGGATCGTTCGTTGATGCGTAGCGTCGACGCCATGGCCTCTCCGATCAGCTCTTGGGCGAGGAGGATTTTACTCCCACGGCATACGCGGCGCCGTAGACGGTGAGCCCCGCGGGCACCGCGCAACGCGCCCCGAGGTGCGCCACGACCTGCTCACGATAAGGCGTCAGCCCAGTTTGCGTCAGCGGCTCGCGGCGCAGCCGCGCCACCTCCGCCACCGTGTAACGGTGCGCCTCATGGCCGCCGGCCACGGGCGCCCCGAGATCGAACACCACCCAGTTCATCACGCGGGTGAGCATCCGATTCGAGAGGCTGCTCAGGGCGACATCCGGCAGGCGCACGATGAACTGTCGCCCCTGACGTGTGCAGAGGAAACTGCCCGTCAGCGCCTTGAGCGTCGGCACCGCCTGCGGCGCGGAAACGCCCTCCACCCCGTGGCAGCCCCCACAGGAGGTGAGGTAAGCCACCTGCACCGCGGACAGCCGGCTCACCCGGCGCCCGGAATAGGCCTGGGCCGGCGGCACGGCCGCGACCGCCGCGCCGGCCACCGCGGCCATCAGCCCGCACAGAATCAGCTTCAACGCAAGAGGAGTCTTCATGGCGGGCCACACCACAGGACCTACTCCGCCAGCCCGACGAGCACCGCCATCGAGCAGTGATACTCGAAGCTCTGCGTGCCGAAGCACCAGATGATGTGGTTGTTCGCCTGCGGGCGGTAGATCGGCATCGCGTGATCGGTATTGAGACAGCTGCACTGATTGCACTCGTTGGCGCCGCAGCAGTCGCGATAGGCGATGAGATATGCGCGCTGATCATCCGGATTGATGCAGCTGCCGATCCACGAGGTGGGCGAAGGCTGCGAGCCCGGCGGGCAGGAGTGTGTGCTGCCGCCGCAGCACGAGCACAAGTTGCCGTCGATGCCGCAGTAGCGCCAGTAGTTGCACGCGGTATCGTCGTGCGTCTGCGCTGCGCGGCTGAAGTCGGTGCCCTTCTGCGCATGCGCCGCGGAGTCCGCCGCACGCGCCCGCTGCACTGGCAGCAATGGGAACGCCGGCGCCGCGACCAGCAGCGCACCGAGCCGTGAGAGCGCGCTGCGCCTGGAGAGCCGGCCGGCCAGCCGTCGCGTCACCCGTTCACCCCAGTTGTCGAGTCGGTTCATGATGTCATTCCCCCCGTACGCCCACCAGCCCGGGTGTCACGATCTGTGTCGCCCGCAGCACCGCCCCGCTCTCGGGGTTCATCACCCACAGCCACGTATGCGAGAGTGCAATGAGCAGAGGATGCGCATCCTGTGTGACGGCCACCAGGTACGCCGACTCCGGCACCGCCCAACGATGGAGCAGCCGGTGAGTGCGCGCATCGAGCACCCAGATCTCGGTCCCCGCCTTCTCGAAGCTCCACGGCGGTCCCTCATGCATCAGCACGAACAGCCGCTCGCGCGAGCGCTCGTAGGCCGCCGGCACCTGGCCACCGGGCCGCCAGGTGATTTGACCCACGTGCGAGGTGGCGGGCGATAGCCCCGCGGCCTGCTCGATCGACCAGGGCTTGTCGAACTTCGGCGAATCGGCCAGATGCACCGGGTGGACCCAGCCGTCGTAGGTGATGAACAGGGCGAGTCCGCTCGAGGGGTCGCCGATGCTCTCATCCATGACCGGGTCGGTCATGACGTCGAAGAAGCGCTTGGTCCGGTGGACCGCGTATTTGCCCTGGGCGTTCGCATCACTCACCGCCAGCGAGCCATCCGCGCACAGCGAAGCGAAGCCCCGCTGACCGAACGGAAACACCAGGCCGCAGCCGGGAATCTCCACCGAGTCGATCACCTTGCGCGCCCGCAGGTCGACGACGGTCACCGCGGGAGCGGGCTGGAAGCTGTAGTTGTATGCGTAATGCCCATCGGCAGAGAGCGTGAAGCTGTGCGTCTTCGGATCCGAGATCAGCCGTCCGGGGAGCGTGATCTCGCCCTCGTTGGCGAGCGTCGGTCCCCCGTAAATCGACAGCACATCCTCACGGGTCCCCCGGTTGCCCAGCGCCCAGTAGGTCTCCGAGATGTACAGCGTCTTGCCATCCGGCGCCCATGCGAAGTTCGCATACTGGGAGGAGTAGACGCTTGCCACCAGCCCGCCGGTATCCCCATTGACGATGCGGACCCCGCCGTCGGTGATGCCGTCCATGCCGCTGTAGGCGACATCGTGGGCGGTCAGGCCCGCGAAGGGCGTCACGCCCGCCGTCTCGCTCTGCAGCACGGGTGGCGCCGCCGCCCCTGCCGCGCATGCGGCCGTGCCAAGCCCCGTGGCGACCAACATCGACAACGCGGCGACGCCAAGGGCCGCCTTGTTCGCCTCATGCGCGATTCGCTTCATATTCCGCCCCCTTTGGTATTGTGGGACACGAAAGGATACGCGAGCTTCTCCAGCACCTGTTCCACGGCCCAGTGCGCCGTGGGGAACGTCGCATCGGCATGTGGACTCGCCCCCACCACCGCCAGATCATGGATCTCAGCGGCGTGCCCGGCGCCCCCGAGATCCCCCTTGCGGGTGTCGCGCAGATGATGGGCCGTGGCGAATGAGCCCGCAACCATGGTCGCGCCATTGATGAAATCCGGGCGCGAGATCTCGCGCTCGACACCGAGCGCGTGGTCGAAGTCGGTGGGCCGGTGGGTCGGCTGTTTCATGGACTCACAGCACTCCATCGCTCTTGATGTGGCCGCTGGCGCGATCACCGGCGGCCACGCGCTCACGGCGTGCGGAGCGCAACATCGCCACCGAGGCGTACAGCACCACCGCGGCGACCAGCCAGCGCAGCGTGTGTAGAGGCAATCTCTTGACGATGAACGCGGCGATCAGCACGCCGGCCACTCCGGCGGTGGCGAAGCCGAGCGCGGGACCCCAGGCGAAGCGGTGGCTGCGCAGGAAACGCACGCCGGCCACCGGCAGCATCACCCCGCCCGAGCCCATCATGATGGGGAAGGCGGCGCGCAGATTGAACCCGAGCAGCGCCAGCACCACCATGGTGGGGGCATACCAGCCGATGCCCACGGTGGACAGCGCTCCCAGAATGAAATTGGTCACCACGGCCGCGAGGAACCGCCAGCCGCTCAACGACAAGGCCGCGCCACCGACGGGAAACGCCCCGAGGTTCCCCATGACGAACGACACCGCCGCGATCAGCAGGGCAGCGCCCATGAACAGTTGGATCGAGCGGCGCGGCATGCGGCTCACGATCCCCGCGCCGAGCCACGCCCCGGCCGTGGCGCTGGCCACCATGGTGAGCAGCAGCTTCGGATCGACGGTGATGAGAGTGACGAAGATGACAGTCTCGGCCATGCCGACCGAGACGCTGCCTACCGTGAGCGTGCCGGGAATGAGCTCATCGTCCGGCCGGCCGCGAAACTTGTAGAGCGCCGTCGTCGTCGCGTAGGAACCGATGCCGAGCGCATCGCCGAAGTTGGTCAGGAACCCGATTCCGAGGTCGGACCAGCTGGGCCGCTCGCGCAGCTCGCGGCGACGCGCCAGAGCCAGCCACTGTGCGAAAAACATCGCGCCAAGAGCCGCGATCAGCACGAACAGCCCGATCTTGGCAGGACTCATGCGCCCACCCTGGAGGGGGCGCGCCTGAGACCCCGCTCGAGGGCATCGCGCGCCTGCAGGTACTGGATGGTCGCCCGGGCGCCCATGCGGCTCAGGGCGTGCAGACGGATCGGCCGTACCGGGGTGATGGGGAAACCGAGGCTCGTCGAGCTCTCACCGAGCGCGCGGCGCGCCAACAGGCGGCCCATGGCGGTCGCCATGGCCACTCCGCGACCGTTGTATCCCAGGCCCGCCAGCAACCCGGGCGCGGGCTCGTGCAGGTGCGGTATGCCGTCTCGGGTCATCGCGACGAATCCTCCCCATCGATACTCGAGCGGCACTCCGGCGAGCTCCGGGTAAAGATCGTGCACCGCCCGCTCGTGGGCACGGGTGCGCCCCGGAATCGGCACATCGCCATACGAGCCGCGGGTGCCGAGGACCAGCCGTCCGGCGGCATCGAGTCTGAAATAGCGCAATATGCGCTGCGTGTCCGAAACCGACTGGCCTTCGGGCAGGATGCGCGCGCGCAGGCTTGCCGGAAGCGGCGCAGTGGCGACCTGTATCGAGGGCACGGCGACGACGGTGCGGCGCAAGGCGTTGAACGTCTGGTCGGTATACGCATCCGTGGCGACGATCACTGTCTGCGCGGTGACGGCACCGCGCGCCGTATCGAGGCGCCACTCGCCGCCGGTGCGCGTGAGGCGCCGTGCCGAACTCGAGGTGAACAGCCGTGACCCGCATTCCAGGGCGGCCCGCGCGAGTCCGCGCAAATACGCGAGCGGCTGCACCGTTCCGCCGCGCCGATCGATCCAACCCCCGCAGTATCGCGCCGTGCCGGTGAGGCGCGCCGCTTCGCGATCCGACAACACGGCCGTGTCGGCGCCACGGCTGCGCCATTGCGCGGCGCGCCGCTCGAGCGGGCCAACCTGCCGCTCGCTGACGGCCAGCTGTATCCAGCCGGCGCGCACCGCGTCGCACTCGATCGAATACCGGCGAATGAGATCGAACACCAGATCGGGCGCGGTGTCCGAGCAGGAGATGAGCTGCGCGCCCACGTGCTCTCCGTACAGGGATTCGAGCGCATCGGGATCGTGCTTCAGGCCGGCGATCACCTGGCCGCCATTGAGCCCGGAGCCGCCCGCGCCGATCTCCCCCGCTTCCAGCACCACCACATCACGGCCCGCCGAGGCCGCATGCAGCGCCGCCGAGAGACCGGTGTAGCCGGCGCCGACCACCACCACTTCAGCGCGCGCATCGCTCGTGAGCTGCGGCAGAGATGCCAGCGGCGCACAGGACGCCGCCCAGAGCGATTCACCCGGCCGCGACGTCAAGAAGCTACCCCGCTCATTTATTGATTATCGATATTAGTTAATCGAACTGTGCCCAGAGCATAGGACAGCTTCGATGAAGCGTCAATGAATCGCCGGGAGCGATTCATGACGGTGCGCAGCACCGGCCCCGAAGGAGCGAGTCCCAGGAGGGGACGAGCAATGAATCGTTGCTAGGGCGCGCCCGGCG
The DNA here is from genome assembly GCA_021777555.1 of Pseudomonadota bacterium. Classification (GTDB taxonomy): domain Bacteria; phylum Pseudomonadota; class Gammaproteobacteria; order Steroidobacterales; family Steroidobacteraceae; genus 13-2-20CM-66-19. The sequence goes on from JAJYDK010000031.1 coordinate 26,072, forward strand.
CTCGCGCGCGGCGCCGTCTGCGAGCTCGCAGGACGTGCGGTGCGGGCGGCTCAGGCCGAGGGCGCGGCGCGCCGGGCTAGGTATTCCTGCACCGAGCGCAATCCCAGCTCGTGCGCGGTCACCAGACTCTCGAGGTGCTCGCGGCTGTTGACCAGGCCCTGTGCCGCGATGACACCGAGCTCGTTCACGAGCACCGCGTAGGGAAGCTTGGCGACCTGGAACGCGCGGCCGGCCTCGGGCGCATCGGCGAAGCGTTCCGGCGCGAGCTCAAAGCGCCGCGCCATCTGCCGCTGTTGATCTAGCTCGCCGTCTCCCACCAGGAGCAGATCGAGCTTCTCGCTCTCGGCGAATGCTTTGACGACGGGCAGGAGGGACTTGCAGATCGGGCAGGTCGGCGAGACGAAAAAGAGCAGCCGCAGCGCACCGCCCGGCTGCGGCCCACCGATCTCGAGCGATCCGCCGGCAAGGGTGCGCACCGTGAGCTGGGGGGCGGACTCGCCGGTCTGCGGGCCACGCCCCAGGGCGAGCGCCCCGACCGGGGCGATGCGCTCGTGCAGCACGCCCACCTGACGGGCGAGGGCCAATACCGCCACCGAGAGCGCGATGACGGAGATCCACAACATCACCTGGGAGATGAGCAACATCACGCGAACCTTTTTTGAAGCTCTGCCGAGGAGTGGCGCAGGGAAAGCAGCTGGTCGAAGGCCCGGTACAGCGCGTACGCGGCAAGTCCCGCCCCCAGGCCGTCGATCCACTGCAGCGGCCCCACGGGCAGGCTCGTGACACCGAAGAGGGGCACCAGCGCCGCGGAGACCAGGAGGTTGCGCACCACGAGTCCCACGCTCAACCGCTGCCGCAGCCCCGACTGAAAGCATCCACAGTCGATCTCGCGCCGCCCACGCGCGAGGTTGATCCCCATCGCAAGCGCAAAGACACAAAGGAGCGCAATCGCGAGCGCCGTGCCCGCCTCGAGCCGCGTGCCGCTCGCGAGCGACAGCGCGGTCAGGATCTCCAGGGCCAATATCGCCCACCCCGCCGCGGCGGCCAGCGGCTCGGGCAACAACCGGTAGTTGGCCACCACGCCCGCGAGCTCGCGGCGGTGCCTGAGCTTGCCCGCTGCCGCCGTGGCGAAGATCAGCGCGCCGAGCAGGCGGCAGGCGAGCGCCACGGAGGGATCGATCGTCATGGTGTCGCCCGTCACGCGATGCCGCGCAACACTCCGCGCAGCGTCTCGATCATGTTGCGAATCTCTTCCTCGCTGGAGATGAACGGCGGCGCTACCGCGATCGTATCGGCCGTGAAGCGCAGCAGCAGCCCCGCCTCGACACCCCGCTCGAACGCTTCCCGCGCTCTTGCGCCAGGCTGCCCCTCACGCGCACCCAGCTCCACCGCGGCGGCGAGCCCGATGTTACGGATGTCGATGACGTGCGGCTCGCCCTGCAATGAGTGAACTCCGTCCTCGAGCACTTTCGACAACTTCGCGGAGCGCGCGACCAGGTCGTCCTTCTCGAGGGCATCGAGCGTCGCGAGTCCCGCCGCACAGGCCACCGGATGGCCGGAATACGTGTAGCCGTGGAAGAGCTCGATGGTCTGCTCCGGGCCCCGCATCATCGCATCATAGATGCTCCGTCGCACCACGGTGCCTCCCATGGGGATCACTCCGTTGGTGACTGCTTTGGCGAACACGATGATGTCCGGCGTGACCCCGAGCCGCTGTGCGGCGAAGTTCGCGCCCAGGCGGCCGAATCCGGTGATGACCTCATCGAAGATCAACAGGATCCCGTGCCGCGTGCAGATCTCGCGCAAGCGCTCGAGGTACCCCACGGGCGGAACGATGACCCCGGTGGAACCCTGCATCGGCTCGACGATCACTGCGGCGATGGTCGAGGCGTCGTGCAGCGCAACCAGTCGCTCAAGCGCATCGGCCAGGTGCGCGCCCCATGTGGGCTGGCCTCGACTGAAGCGCATCTGTCCCGGATCATAGGTGTGGGGCAGATGATCGACGAACGGGGCGCTGAGTGCGCCGAACGCGCGGCGATTGGCCGCAATGCCTCCCGCCGAGATTCCGCCGATCCCCACGCCGTGATACGCCCGCTCTCGACCGATGATGCGCACCCGGCCCGCCTCTCCGCGCGCCTGGTGGTAGGCCAGCGCGATCTTCAGGGCGCTGTCCACCGCTTCGGAGCCGGAATTCGTGAAGAACACCCGGTCGAGTCCCTCCGGTGCCCAGCCCGCGATCCGCGCGGCCAGCTCGAACACCTTGGGGTGACCCACCTGGAAAGTCGGGGCGAAGTCGAGCTCACCGACCTGTTCGCGCACGGCCGCGACGATCTCCCGCCGCCCATGTCCGAGCGGGGTGCACCACAGCCCGGAGAGACAGTCGAAGACCCGCCGCCCATCGGACAGCGTGAAGTAGGCCCCCTCGGCGCCGCGCACCAATGTGGGATGGCGCTTGAAATACCGGTTGGCCGTGAAGGGCATCCAGAAGGCGGAAAGATTGGGGGCGCTCGTGTTCATGGGTCGAATATGGGCTCCGCGAAGCCGGCCACCGAGCTACACTCATGCAGATAGGTCACCTGACTGTACTGACCCGATCTACTATACAGCGATGAGCGCCAAGCCTGCCGACATCCCCAGCCGGGTCGAGGCCCTCGCCACAGATCTGCGTGGGCGCATGGTCGCCGGGAAGTTGAGTCCTGGCGATCGACTGCCGTCGGTGCGCACTCTGGCCCGTTCGAAGAGCGTCAGCGCCTTCACAGCCGCGCGCGTGTATGAGCTCTTGGTCGCCGAGGGCCTCATCGAGGCGCGTCGCGGCTCGGGCTACTACGTGGCGCGCGACGCTGATGTCTTCGGTGCACGCGGTCTCGCGGCATCCGAGCCGGCTGTCGACTCCCTCTGGGAGCTGCGGCGTGATTACGACAGCCGCGTGCTGCGGGTCGATGCCGGTTGCGGCTGGCTGCCGCCGGAGTGGCTGTTCGGCGAGGGTGTGCGCGCGGCGCTCACTCAGGTCGCGCGCAGACCCGCGGCCTACGCCAGCCGGTACGGCAGCGCATACGGCCTGCGCGCGCTGCGGCATCACCTGGCGCGCCAGCTCACGCTGCGCGGAATGGAATGCTCCGAGGAGCAGATCGTTCTCACGCACGGCGCGAGTCAGGCACTCGAGCTCACCATCGGCGCGCTCACCCGCCCGGGCGAGCCGGTCCTGGTCGACGATCCGGGCTACCCCTACATCCTCTCCATGCTGCGCGCCCGCGGCGTGTGTCCCGTGGGCGTACCGCGAACGGCCGGTGGCCCGGACCCCGATGCGCTGGATGCCATGGCCGCGAGAACCCGCGCGAGGCTCTTCTTCACCAACACGACCTATCAGAACCCCACCGGGACGAGCACCTCTCCGCAAACCGCGCATGCGGTGCTGCGCGTGGCGGAGAAGCACGGACTCACCCTCTGCGAGGATGAGATCTTCGCCGAGCTCTCGCCCGATCCGGTCACCTCGCTCGCCTCCCTCGATCGCCTGGAGCGGGTCATCTACATCGGCAGCTTCTCCAAGACCATCGCCCCGGGCCTGCGAGTGGGCTACCTGGTCACGCGTCCCGAGCGCGCAAGGCAGCTCGCGGCACTGAAGAACATGACCTCGCTGTCCTCCTCCGAGCTGATGGAGCACATCGTGCTCGCCATTCTGACCGCGGGCCGCCACCGCACGCATCTCGAGCGGCTGCGCCGCCGGATCGCGGAGGCGCGCGCGCGACTGACCCGAAGATTCCGCGAGGCGGGCATCGAAGTGACACCGCACGGCGGCGGGATGTTCCTGTGGGCAAAGCTCGGCGGCGATCCGGCGACGCTGCTGCAGCGCGCCAAGGCGCTTGGCATTCTGCTCGCCCCCGGGGAGATCTTCCATCCGGACGGTCAGCCGAGCGGACATTGGCGATTCAACGTGGCGTACGCCGACGACGAGCGGCTGTATGCTTTCCTCCGCGACCTTTGATATTCCACGGAGTCTGTCCATGCGCATCCGAACAACCCTCGGCGCGGGCGTGCTGTGCCTGATGATCTCGGCGATCGCCTGCGGCCATGATCTCGCCACCGAATCCGCGTCCGCCCTGTCGGGCGATCTCGCCGCGCATCGCGTGACCTCCGAACAGCTCGTCGAGGCCTACGAGGCGCGGATCGAGCGGCTGAACCCAGAGCTCCATGCGGTCATCGCCCTGAACCCGCGGGCGATGGCCGAGGCGCGCGCCTCGGATGCGCGTCGCGCCGCGGGGCACGCCCTGGGTCCGCTCGACGGACTGCCCATCCTGGTCAAGGACAACATCGACATCGCGGGCCTGCCCACCACAGCGGGCTCGCTCGCGCTGTCGAAAAACGTGCGGCCGATCGACTCCACGGTGGTCCACAACCTGCGGCGCGCCGGAGTGGTCATCCTGGGGCGCGCCAACCTGTCGGAATGGGCGAACATCCGCTCGGAGCACTCCACCAGCGGCTGGAGCGCGGTGGGAGGTCTCACCCGCAACCCCTATATGCTCGATCGCACCGCCTGCGGATCGAGCTCAGGCTCCGCGGCCGCAGTCGCGGCCGGACTCGCGGCGGCCGCCGTCGGTACCGAGACCGACGGCTCGATCAGCTGTCCGTCCTCGATGAACGGCGTGGTCGGTCTGAAGCCGACGGTCGGACTGGTCTCGCGCACGGGCATCGTGCCGATCAGCCGCACCCAGGACACGGCGGGCCCCATCACCCGCACGGTGCGGGACGCCGCGCTGTTGCTCTCCGCCATGGCGGGCAGCGACCCGGCGGATCCGGCCACGGCGGGCGCCAATGCCCATCGGGCTCACTACCTCGCGGCGCTCGATCCGCACGCGCTCGAGGGCGTGCGTCTCGGTGTCGCGCGCTTTCTGCTGAAGAACTTCACCCCGAAGACCCTCGCCGTCTTCGATCGAGCCCTCTCGCGGCTCAAGGCGCAGGGTGCGGTCCTCGTCAACGTCGACGATTACCACATGGCGCCGATCGAGAAGCACGAGAACCTCGTGCTGCTGACGGAGTTGAAGGCCGACCTCAATGCCTATCTGGCGGGCTCACCGCCCGCGGTGCGCACCCGTACGCTCGCGCAGCTCATCGCGTTCGACGACACCCACCCGCAGGAGATGACCTGGTTCGGGCAGAGCCTGTTCATCCGGGCCGAGCGCACCAAGGGTCTGACAAACCCCGCCTACCTCAAGGCACGCGCGAGCAACCTGCGGCTCGCGGGTCCCGAGGGCATCGATCGGCTGCTGAAGGAGCACAGGGTCGCGGCCCTGATCTCGCCGGCCCAGAATCCCGCCGCCGTGATCGACCTCGTGAATGGCGATGCCGGGCTCGGAGCCGGCGACAGCAGCCTGCCGGCCATCGCCGGCTACCCTTACATCACCGTGCCCATGGGTGAGGTCCAGGGTCTTCCGGTCGGGCTGTCGTTCATCGGGCCGAAATGGTCGGAAGCGCGTCTGCTCGGATTTGCATACGCGTACGAACACACCGCACATGCCTTTCGCGCTCCGACCTGCGCGCCCGATGTGTTGCATTGGCATCCGGGAGACTCCGCCTGCGGGAGCTGAGCGCACGGCCGGGCGATGTCCGCCGCCCTGCCCTTGATGCGGTTGGTGAAGCGGATCGAGTTGGGCGAAGAACACGCGGCTCGCATCCAACGCGCCGGCCGGTCCGTCCCCTGCGCATCCGCCGGAATCCGTGTTTGCCGGCGCGTAATTAATCATATTATTATGCCTCTTCCCGCGATTCACCTACTAACAAGTCCATGAGTCCCATCGACGGAAATTCTCGCCCCACACGGACGCTGCGCTCGCGTGCCTGGTTCGACAATCCCGCGGATCCGGGCATGACGGCGCTCTACCTCGAGCGGTACCTGAATTATGGCCTGACATTCGAGGAGCTGCAGTCCGGCAAGCCCATCATCGGCATCGCCCAGACCGGGTCGGACCTCTCCCCCTGCAACCGCCATCACCTGGTGCTCGCCGAGCGCACGGCGGCCGGCATCCGGGCCGCCGGAGGCATCCCGATCGAGTTTCCAGTGCATCCCATCCAGGAAACCGGCCGGCGGCCGACGGCGATGCTCGACCGTAACCTCGCCTATCTCGGGCTGGTGGAAATCCTGCACGGCTACCCGATCGATGGTGTCGTGCTCACCATCGGCTGCGACAAGACGACCCCGGCGTGTCTGATGGCGGCGGCGGCGCTCGATATCCCGGCGATCGCCCTGTCGGTCGGGCCGATGCTGAATGGCTGGTATCGGGGCGAGCGGGTGGGCTCGGGCACCATCGTGTGGAAGGCTCGGCAATTACTCGCCGCCGGAGAGATCGACTACGCGGGCTTCATGGAGCGGGTCGCCGCCTCCACACCCTCCACCGGCTACTGCAACACCATGGGCACGGCGACCACGATGAATTCCCTCGCCGAAGCGCTCGGCATGCAGCTGCCGGGATCGGCGTCCATCCCCGCCCCGTATCGTGAGCGAGGCCAGATGGCCTACCACACCGGCACACGCATCGTGGAAATGGTCCACGAGGATCTCAGGCCTTCGGCCATCATGACGCGGGATGCGTACCTCAACGCCATCGTGGTCAACTCCGCCATCGGCGGATCGGCCAATGCGCCGATTCATCTGACGGCCATCGCGCGCCATCTCGGCGTCACGCTCGCGCTGGAGGATTGGCAGACACATGGCTATGAAGTGCCGCTGCTCGTCAATCTGCAGCCCGCGGGCAAGTACCTCGGCGAGGACTACCATCGCGCCGGCGGCGTGCCCGCGGTGGTGAACGAGCTGCTCAAGCGCGGTCTGATCCGCGAGCACACCCTCACCGTCAATGGACGGACGCTCGCTGAGAACTGCCGCAGGAGCGAGATCATCGACACCGAGGTCATCCGCCCCATCGACCGGCCGCTCAAGGCGAACGCCGGCTTCCTGGTTCTCAGCGGCAACCTGTTCGACTCGGCCATCATGAAGACCAGCGTCATCTCGGAGGACTTCAGGCGACGCTATCTGAGCGACCCGACCGACCCTGAGGCCTTCGAGGGACGCGCCGTAGTGTTCGACGGCCCGGAGGACTATCACGCACGCATCGACGATCCCTCGCTCGGTATCGATGCGCATACACTGCTCGTGATGCGCGGCACCGGACCGATCGGCTACCCGGGCGCAGCCGAGGTCGTCAATATGCGACCGCCCAGCTATCTCATCAAACAGGGCATCGATGCCCTGCCGTGCATCGGCGACGGCCGCCAATCCGGCACTTCCGGCTCGCCATCCATCCTCAACGCCTCACCCGAAGCGGCCGCCGGCGGCGCACTGGCGCTGCTGAAGACCGGCGACCGGCTGCGCGTCGATCTGCGCAAGCGCAAGGTCCACATGCTGGTCGGGGAGAGCGAGCTCGCCGCGCGGCATGCGGCGCTCGAGGCATCGGGAGGCTATCGCCCTCCCCCCTCGCAGACGCCATGGCAGGAGATCCAACGGGACATGGTCGAGCCGCTCTCTGAAGGGATGGTGCTCAGGGGCGCGACGGAGTACCGCCGGATCGATGCGCGCTTCGGCATACCGCGGAACAATCACTAGAGCCCACCCCTCGCACGCCGGGTCAGGGCCGCGCAGCCCGAAGAGGACGTCACTTCCCGGCGGTCGGACACTTGGGGACTGCGCTTCTCACCCGCTTCTGAGGCTCGAGCTTCCAGTCGGCCGGAATCTCGAACTGATCCGACGGGATGCTCGATGTATCGACCGATGTCGTCTCGGTCGTGAGCGATATGACACGGAGGAGCGCTCCCGGTGCCGGCGCCGCAGACGGGCTGCCCGAGGAGGACTGCGCCGTCATGGAGTTCGCCGCGGCGGTGGCGGCAGGCTCCGCCGCCTCGTTCGCCGCGCCGGCTGCCGCGGTCCCGCCGGCCGAACCGGTGTGAATGGCGGCTGCCCCTCGATGGAAGAGCCCCGCAAAGCCACTGGCCAGCGCGTGGGACACGATGCCGTGCACGCTGAACGGATGGCTGCCGTTCGCCTGCTGCTGCTGCGCGGCCTGCTTCGCCCTGGCGCAGTGAGGACCGCCGAAAGCCATGTAAAAGGTCGTCCGCAGCGGAGAGCCCTTGAGGTCGGCCGCCTTGCCTTGCAGCTGCTTGAGCTCGCCCGCATAAGGCGCCATGAACCGCTCCACAGTATGCTGCAGCCGTGGATTGTTCGGATCGAGTCCCTCTGCCGCCAGATATTTCTTCATGAACGCGGTGCGCTCGTCGCCTCCCGGAATCGCATCGGGCGTGAGCCAGACTTCGAATCCGTAGTTGATCTCGCACACGTCCCCCGTCCGCGAATCCGTGCAGGTTTGCGACAACACCACGTTCGTCTTGCGGGCATCGTGTCCGATGATGGTGGCGTGCTCGTCAGTCGGTGTCACCTCGAGCACGGGCGAGCTCAGTTGGCAGTGCGAGGTATCGGGGGCATGCGGCGAGGCGCCCGGTGATTGCGGCATCGGGCAGTTCTTCATCTCCTTCATCGCCGCTTCGAACTCCTTGCGTGCCGCGGCCCGCTGCGCGGGCGTGGGGAACGGCTGCACGCTGTAGAGCTTGTTCTTCGGGTCGAGCCGCCATTCGAGCTGCTTGTCGAGGCGGATGATCCGGCCGCCCTCGATGTCGCGGCAGAAAAGCGAGAGGATGCCGTGACACTGCGTGCTCGTGTCGTAGCGCTGCTTGTCTGCGCTCGTGCGCTCCACCGAGTTGATGTCGATGTCGAGGCCCGCGAAGCTCATCGAAGTCCTCTGCCCGATGGTCACATCGGCGCGCGCGGGCGCGGTCGGCAGTGCCAGAATCGCCGCCGCAGACAGGACCGTGGTCAGGATCGGCCGGGTTCGGATGCTCATATAGGCACACTCCGCTGAATCGATGTTGGTCATCGCCTATTGCAGCTGCCGCCCGGGATTTTCCTCCTTTATTCGATGCGATGCGCGTCAGTGATCATCCTGGCGTCACCCTTGGCCTCACCTTCGACGGTAACGATGCGAAGCTCACGGTGAAGCCCGGTCGGCCATGGCATCGCATCGCCTACGCTCTCTCTCGAGCTCAGACACGCGCGGCCCGGGAGCCGTCCGCAATTCCCTTGCCTTGGAAGCGACTCAAGCGCTCCGCACCGGCGCTTTGCCTCGCGCGCGCCAGGCGAGCGTCAGCATCAGCGCGTCGTTGAGCACGCCCGGCGAACCTGCACACTCACCCGCCCCGCCTCACGACATCGATATATCCGATTCGTCTGAGAAATGATTCGAAGGTCTCCGAGGGCCGACGCGGGGACCCCCTGGCGGTCCGCGCTCAGCGGCGGTAGCCGTAATACTCGCAGAACCACTCGACGAAGCGCCGCACGCCCACCTCTACCGTGGTGCTGGGTTTGTACTCGACGTCGCGCACCAGGTCTTCGACGTCCGCGCACGTCTCGGGCACATCCCCTAACTGAAGAGGCAGGAAGCGCTTTTCGGCCTTTCGCCCCAGACACTCTTCGATGACCTCGATGTAGCGCATCAATTCGACGGGCTGGCGGTTGCCGATGTTGTACAGACGAAACGGTGCGCGGCTGCGGGCGGGATCCGGCGCGTCCCCGCTCCAGGCGGGATCCGCCTGCGCGACGCGCCCGCACACGCGCACCACGCCCTCGGCGATGTCCTCGACGTAGGTGAAGTCGCGCTTGTGCCGCCCGTTGTTGAACACATCGATGGGCTTGCCCTCGAGGATGTTGCGCGTGAACAGAAACAGCGCCATGTCCGGCCGCCCCCACGGCCCATAGACGGTGAAGAAGCGCAGCCCCGTGGTCGGCAGACCGAACAGCGAGGAATAGCTGTGCGCCATCAGCTCGTCGGCGCGCTTGGTGGCCGCGTAGATGGTCAGCGGATGGTCGGCGACCCGGTGCGGTGAAAACGGCATGTCGGTATTGGCGCCGTAGACGGAGCTCGTCGAGGCATAGACCAGATGCTCCACGCCGTTGTGCCGGCAGCCCTCGAGCACGGTAAGCGTCCCGGTAACGTTGCTGCGGACATAGCTGAAAGGGTCCTTGAGCGAGTGACGCACCCCCGCCTGGGCTGCAAGGTGGATGACCCGCTGGAACTTCTCCCGCGCGAACAGCTCCGCCATGCCGGGCTCGTCGGCGAGGTCGAGCCGCACGAATCGGAATCCCTCGCGGCCTGAGAGCCGGTCGAGGCGCGCCTGCTTCAGGGCGACGTCGTAGTAATCGTTCAAATTGTCGAGACCGACCACCTCATGACCCTGAGCGAGCAGCTTCTGTGCGGTGTGGTAGCCGATGAACCCGGCCGCGCCGGTCAATAGGATCTTCATGGACATTCGTTCGCCTCGGTGGTGCACTCATGAGTGCAGCTGCGGATATTATCGGAAGCACGCCTTGGCGCGCACGGCGGGAGCCTGAATGTGCGATTCCGCGCGGATTTCGTCGCAATTCCGCGGCGCCCGCCCCCCCCGATGCCCCGCACCCGCTCTCCTCGCCCGGTGCCCGGTGAGATTACGGCTGCTCGGCTTCGAGATCCGACCCCGCATCGGCGCGAGACCTTGTCGTGATCGTCTTGCCTGTCGTGATGATGAGCACGCTCACGATGATGAGGGCGGTGCCGAGTACAGTGCGCAGATCCAACGCCTCGCCCCCCAGGAAATATCCGACCGCCACGGCGACCACCGGATTGACGTAGGCGTAGGTGCCCACCTTGGTGGGCGATTCGTGGTGAATCAGCCAGGTGTAGGCCGTGAAGGCGATGATGGAGCCGGCCACGATCAGGTAGAGCAGCGCGAGCCATGCGCCGGTTGAGACCGCCTGTGGATGGAAGCGATGCCCCTCGCCGAGTACTGCGGCGGCAAGGCCGAGAAACAGCCCACCCGCCAGCATCTGCGTACCGGCGCTCATCACCTTGGAGGCCGGCAAGGGCAGCAGGCGCGTCAGCACCGATCCGGTGGACCAACTCAGCGCACCGATGACGAGGCCGGCGGCTCCCAGGAAATATACGGGCCGGCCGCCGACACTTAGCGAGGGATCCACGAGCACCACCACTCCCGCAAGACCGATCAGCAGCGCCGTGCCCAAGCGCATCGTCAGCCGCTGCGTACGCAGCCAGAGAATCTCCGAGATGGCGGTGAAGGCGGGAATGGTCGCGAGAATCACCGCCGCCATGCCGGAAGGAACGCGCTGCTCCGCCCAGAAGAGGAAGCCGTAATCAACGAGGAAGAAGAGGAACCCCAAGAGGGCGATCGAGGCCCATTGTCTGCGACTTGGCATTCGCTCGCCTCGCGCCAGACCCCACGCGGTCATTGCAAGCCCCGCCACCGTGAAACGAATGCCCGCCATCAGCAGGGGTGGCATTTGCGCCACGCCCACTCGAATGGCGAAGTATGTCGAGCCCCAGACGAAGTAGATGATCCCGAAGGCGATCAGGGTCTTCCATTGGGTCTGCAAAATGGCGCTCCGGAGACCGGCTCGTGAGGAGAGGGCGGCTCGATCATACCGGTACCGGCCGGCGACTGGCGCCCTCCCCCTGAACCCGCGGCGCGCCAGCAAGATGACCGTCGGTCTAGTGGCCCCACTCGCTCAGGGTCTTGATGGCAGTGACCCTTCCGTCAACGAAACGGATGCGCATCAAGAGCTTGTTCGGGCCGCGGTCGTATGTCCACGTTTCGACCGGAACCTCGGTCCCGACCGTATGTGACTGACTGAGCCCACGGCTGCCGACCCGCACGGTGGTTGATCTCACCAGGAAGCTGTGCTGCGCCAGGGTCGGACGGCCGCACAGCGCCCGCACGGTCACCAGGGAGTCGCCGTCTTCGATGAGCCTGTTGCCACATCGCATGGTGTCCGCCTGCGCAGGATGGACCATCAGCAGGCAGAGCGCCGCGCCAAGACACCCTTTGGATTTGAGATGACGCATGATGCCATTTCCCCTGCGCGTTTCGGACGGGAGCCGCGGACGTCGATCGCCCAACCCACTTGGCGCGGATGCGCCCATGCCAGGGTATCAAAGGGCGGAGAGCGCAGTCACCTCCCCTCGAAAGCGGGGTCCGAGAGCACCACGGACGCTTCGATCTGCCGGTCCGGGACGGCCCAATAGGCCTTCAGAAGCGCTTCCCGAGCGGCTCCCGGCACGCGGTGGAAGCTGTGTTTCTCGTAGAAGGCAATGGCCCAGGCGGCCGCCGGATGAGGATTCCGGCCGGCGCCGATGAGAGCACGGGGACCTTTCAGGGTCTTGAACGAAATTGCGGCCTGGACCCCACGGCCCTCGTATCTTCTAATCCGCGTCTCGTCTGGCCCGTAATCATACGTCAGGCGCCTAAACAGCGTGAGCTCGTCTAGATACAGTGGCGCGTCAGGCCCATTAGCGGCCGATCTCCGGAGAGGATTCCCATATGAAGACGCCGCGATTTCTCGGCACTTGGGCGGCTCCACTGGAGCCACTCTTACTTACTGGATGAGTGTTGCATCACGCCAAACGAGCTCCATAGCAGCTGTTGGCGGCTCACGCCCGTCTCACGCGCCGGCTCGGCGAGCGTGATTGTCAACGCCGGGCGTCGATTGCAACGGCATGATGGTAGAAGCCACATACCGCGGCGCGACTCCCCGCCCAACGCCGCCCCATCGCAGGAGACGGTTGATGCATCGCGACGCCCACGCTGCTCCGGTCCGAGCTTGCCTGCTACTGGCCCTGCTTGCGCCTGTGATCGCGGGGGCGATGTCCCCGAAGCCCGCGCGGCACGGAGATTTTGGGCACTACACGTTTGCGCTGACCTGGCAACCCGGATTCTGCAGCACCGATGAAGGCTGCCTGCGCGATGAGCCGCGCGAGAGTCTCATCGGGCTGCACGGACTGTGGGCCTCCCGACCCCGGGCACTGATCGCGCGCGGCATCAGCGCCCCGAAGTGGTGGCGTCACGGCTGCGATTGCTTCCACCACAGCGACCGTGCTCCGCGTCTCTCGGCAGAGACGCTGGGACAACTGCGGGTCTTGATGCCTCACCTGAAGCACGATCTGCTCAGACACGAATACGACAAGCACGTGCAGTGCTTCAGCTTCGACGCCGAGAGCTTCTTCGACACCGAGTTTCGCGTGCGTCGCCGGGTGGTCGAGAGCCCTTTCGGTCATTACTTGATGTCCACCGCCCGGGGTCGCGACGTTCGGCGCAAAGAGGTGATCGCGGCCTTCGCGCACGCCTTCGACACGAGACAATGGGCAGCCCTGCAGTTGCGCTGCGGCCACGACCACCGCGGCCGGGTGGTCCTCACCCAGCTGTGGATCACGCTGCACGCCGACGCCTTGGCGCGCTTCCCGGGAAATGGCTCGCTCATGAACGCGCCCATCGCGCAGAGCAATTGCCCGCGGACTTTCCGTGTCCCGGTCTGGAGATAGCGGTTTCGCCCGCCGCGCTCAAATTCCCGGATTGCCCGGTCCCGACCCCGAGCGGACCGCGGAGTGAAGCTCCTGAGGTTGGGTGCGTGACCCGGGTGGCCTGGCAAGCGCTCCTCGCCCGAGCGGCACGAGCCAGCTGCGGACCGAGGGAGCGGTTCCGTCCGCGAGCCAGCGGAACACGACGCTGTGCCAGAGCACCCGTTCGACGTATTCGCGCGTCTCGGTATAGGGAATGTTCTCGATCCAGATGTCTCCCGCCACGGCCTTTGCCGGCAGCCAGCGCCGGACCGCGCCCGACCCGGCATTGTATGCGGCCACCGCAAGGGCGACCCGCCGTCCGAATCGGTCGAGGAGTACGGCCAAGTGCGCGCTTCCGAGCGCTATGTTGACGGATGGGTTGATCAGCTCAGCCTCATCGGGATCGGGCAACCGCCGATGTCGTGCGGTACGGGCAGCCGTCTCGGGCATCAACTGCATCAAGCCGAGCGCGCCGACCGGCGAGACCGCGTCGACCTGGTAGAGACTCTCCTGGCGGATGACGCCGAGCACGAGAGCCGGGGAGAGACCGTTGCGCTCGACGGCCGCGCGGATTTCCGAGTGAAACGGCCTCGGATAAAGGATCGGGTAGTCATCGAACTGGTGCTGATCGGCCGCGGTCTCGATCGCCTGGGTATACCAGCCCCAGTTCGCGGCGAGCGCGATCGCCGCGATCCGCTCCTTGGCATCGAGCGAACCATACGCGTAGCGCCACTCGGCGTCGGCCTGCCGCTCGAGACCGCAGAAGAACAACTCCCGGGCGCGTACGACCGCCGGTATGTCATCGAGCGAGGCGATCACCGGGGGCTCGATGGGCAGCAATTTCGGATCTGGCTCGATGCCGCGGCGCAGGCGCGCGGCGGCGAGCGCGGCGTAGTAATCGTCACTCTTCAAGAGCGCCCGGTAGATGCCCCGGGCACGCTCGCGATGGTGCAGCGCCTCCTCGGCACGTGCCGTCCAGTATCGCCAGCGGGATGAATGCCGGTCGTCGCGGGGCAATGCCTCGATGGATTGCAGCGCGAGCCGCCAGTGCCCCGACCAAAGGGCGGCCCGGACCTGCCACTTGCGTGCCGCGGAGTTGAAATCGCGCGGCTCGACGCGGCGGAAGAATCCGAGCGCGGCCGGGTCGCGATCCCAGGCGAGCCCCAGTGCGACGGCAAGCGCATACGGGCTTGCGCTCCGATGGCTCAAGTGACGCGAGACGACGAGCCGCCAATACCGTCCCCTCGCCGCATGGGGGTGTTTGCGCGCAAGCATGGTCCACCCGGCGAGGAGCGCCTGCTTCTCGACGGGCCTCCCGGGCGCGCGCAGCAGCGCGTCGATCTCTCGTCTTGGCCGCTCGAGGAGCGACACCCAGAGCCCAAGCGCCCTGGCCGCTCGACCCTTTGGAAGTTGCGCGATGATCTGTCGCGCGAACTCGGGGTCGGAGGCCTCGAGGGCGAGACGAGCACGCTGCGCGATGAGGGCAGGAGAAAGCGCCCCGCGCTGTTTCAGCCACGCGAATGCCGGATCGCACTCGGGAAGGCTGTGTGGCGTGAGCCACGCCTTCTCGATTTCGCGCTCCAGACCCGAGGTCTTGCCGAGCGCGATCCGAGCGGTGAATCGCTGACAGCGCAACGCGGAATTCGCATCTTTGGCCGAATACGCCTGCAGAAACGCATCCCATTGCGAGCGCTGAGCGAGGCTCGTGAGCCAGGCTCTGCGCAGCTCCCGTGCGACCGGCTCCCCCGCATGGCGCGCGATCAGCGCCGCAGCGTCCTGATCCAGGGGGCCGAGCGAATCCGGAGCATCGAGCAGCGCCTGCTCGATGCGTGCCGCCTCGAGATACCGGTAGAGTGGATAGGCCTTGAGGATCGCCGCATCGTGCTCGGCGGCATCCGGCCCGGCAGTCTCCACCTCGTCATACGCCTTCTCAAAGGCGCGGCGCGCGAGCGCGTCAGCCGAATTGGCGCCCGGTATCCGGGTCGAATAGGCGACGACCTGTGCGCGTGAGAGCGGACCGCTCGAGAACTGAGCCCGAACGGCGATGGGACAAGCCCATAGCGCGGCAGTCCAGCCGAGCGCGCGAATCCAGTGTGGCATACGCGTAGGTTAACGGGACGCGCAGGCGGGAACCAGCAGCAGGCTGCGCGCGGCCTGCCGGGCAGGCAGCGATGAGGTAGCCTTGGCCGTGCGAGGGGATAAAGTCCTACACTGGCCTCCTCAAGCGCTCCGAGCGGGGAGCGCCATGGGGCGCCGGCTCGCGCATCCTGCCACGCCAAGACTCCAGGAAGACACTTCATGCACCCAGACGAAAAGAGGCCGACGAACAGGGTCGCTCGCGTGGCGCCCGCGCTGCTGATAGTGGCATTCACCGTCCTGGGCGGGTGCGCATCGACACGAACGTACTCGTTGCCCAACGGCGCGACCGCGTACGAAGCGGAGTGCACGCTCTGGTATCAGTGCACTCGGCAGGCGCGCAAGATGTGCCCGCGAGGATATCGGCTCGTCAAGGGACCGCTGCGTCCACGATTGCCCTCGCCTACCGGGGCCCCCATGCAGAAGCCGAGCCGGATCGATTTCGTGTGCCGATAGCGCCTCCCGTGACGGCCCGGCTCGAGCTGCAAGCGCTCGGACCGGCGGCGGCACACGCGCTAGGCCCTATCGATCGACAATCTGTCCAGGCCCGCGCGCAGGTCCGACTTCAGATCCTGCAGATCCTCCAGCCCGATCTGCAGTCGCAGGGCGAATCCGCCGGGGTTCCATGGCGTCACCGTCCGGTAAGCGCGGCAATCGAACGGGATGATGAGACTCTCGAAGCCGCCCCACGAATAGCCCATGCCGAACAGGGACAGATGATCGAGCATGTTCGATAGCCCACGGCGGCTCGGACCCGGGCGAAGAATGATCGTGAAGACGCCCGTCGAGCCCTTGAAGTCGCGCTTCCAGAGCTCGTGGCCGGGGCAGGATGGAAACGCGGGGTGCAGAATGCTCAGCACTTCCGGCTGTGTCTGAAGCCAGCGCGCCATCTCGAGGCCCCGCTCCTGGGCCTCCCTCAGTCTGATGTGCAGGGTGCGCATGCCCCTGAGCGCGAGATAGCAGTCCTCGGGCCCCGGCAGCATGGCCATGCTCTGATGGGTCCTCTTGAGCGCCGGCCAGGTCTCGGCATTGGCGCTCACCAGGCCGAGCAGCAGGTCGGCGTGGCCGCCGAGGTACTTGGTCCCCGCCTCCACCGACAGGTCGCAGCCGTGTTCGTGGGCGGGGAAGAAGAGCGGCGTCGCCCAGGTATTGTCGAGGATCGTCTTGATGCCGCGCCTTCTCGCGAATCCGGTGATCGCCGGCACGTCCTGGATTTCGAACGTCTGCGAGCCCGGCGACTCGAGGAAGATGGTCGAGGTGTTGTCTTTGACGAGGGACTCGAGCCGCCCGCCGAGCAGCGGATCGTAGTAGCTCGTCTCGATCCCGAACCGCTCGAGAAGAGTACCGCAGAACGAGCGCGTCGGAAAGTACACGCTGTCGGGAACCAACAGGTGATCACCGCTCCTGAGCGTCGCCATGAGAGCCATCGCCACCGCGCCGAGCCCCGAGGGGCACAGCACCGTACCCGCTCCTCCGGTGAGCGTGGTCCACGCGCTTTCCAGACTCTCCACGGTGGGCGTGCCGGAGGTACCGTAGGTATAGCGTGCCCGCCCGCGCTCGAGATCATCCAGGGTCTTGAACAGGACCGTGGATCCCCGGTAAATCGGCGTGTTGACGAAGCCGTGGTGCGCATCGGACATCCTGCCGAGCTGGGCGAGCCGCGTGCCGAGGCCCACCGGTTTTCCATCATCTTTCATCGTCACGTTGCCTCGCTTCGGGCGCCACAGCACATTTCGAGCTGTATACAGGGGGGTCTGTTGACCGTCAATGTCGTCAATTTCCTCCAGGCGATCGATTCATCCGGCCAGGCGCAGCGAGAATGACGTTGACGGGATGCAGAGCGGCTGTTATTTCTGCACACGATTACCGAGATCACCCCGTCTTTCCCCTCATGCGCGCCTCCGGTCGCTCTTCATGAAATTCCGCCGCTCACTCCCCGCCCTGCTGATCTTCCTCACTCTGCCGGCGCCCGCGCTGGCCTCGACCCGACACGCCGCGACGCTGCCCGCACGCAGCGCCTTGCCGAATCCCAGGCTCACCCCGGGAGCGCTCAACCCTTCGGTGCGGCAAGCCGACATCTTCCGGACCATCTGCGTGCGCGGCTGGACACGCAGAGTGCGGCCACCTGAACGGTACACCGAGAGGCTCAAGCGCCGCCAGATCCGCGAGTACGGCTATCGGGACCGCAGGCTGCGTGATTACGAGGAAGATCACCTCATCCCGCTCGAGCTCGGAGGATCACCCGCATCGCCGGAGAACCTCTGGCCCGAGCCGCATCACGTGTCGGACGGATGGGGAAGTTATGCGAAGGACCGGCTGGAAAACCGACTCAACCATCTGGTCTGCCGCGGCAGACTATCGCTCGCGAGCGCTCGAGAAATGATCGCCGCGAACTGGGTGGCGGCCTACAGGCACTTCCTCGGCCCGGTGCCGGACAACCGCCGACCGCGCAACGGCTGGTCGCAATGATCGCGACCCGGTCGCTGATCCGCGAACCGCTGTCGATACGAGGAGCGTCATGAGCGCGGACAATCCGGTATTTTGAATCGAAACCTCGCCTCAGAAGACCCCGAGCGCGAGACCGGCAGCGAGGGTGGCGCCGAGTTCCTCGCAGCGCGAGAGATCAACCGGGCCGATCGTCTTGCGCTTCAGGATCTCCTCGGGTGTTTGCGCGTGCGTGCAGACGATGAGCGCCGGCGCGATCGGGCGCAGCCGCCACCCTGTGGCAATGCGCTCGATCTGTCGGGCGGCATTGGCGCCGTCGCTGCCGGCACAGATCAGGCTCGCGTATGGTCTGCCCTCGAGACGTCCCAGGACCTCGTAATAGCACCGATCGAAGAAATCCTTCATGAGCCCCGAGACCGACGCGAGATTCTCCGGACACGCGAACAGGTAGCCGTCTGATTCGAGGAGCGATTGCGGGCCGCTCTCAGTGGCCGCCTCGAGGTGGACTCGGACATCGGATTCACGAGCGGCACCGGCCGCGGCCGCGTGCGCCATCTGGAGGGAACCGCCTGTCAGCGAGTGATGGACGATCAGCAGTGTCTTCATGGGCGCGGGAAAGGATCACCGATGAAATGCCGGGCAGCCCGGGGCTTTGCGAATCATTCGGCCTGCTTGCCGCCGCCTCCGGACAAGGCAGGGCGCGGCCCAGGTGAACGCGGCCCTGGCATGCTCGCTCAACTTATTGATTTTATTGCAATCGAAGCGGTATGTCCCGATCCATTCCAGTCCTCGCCGCTTGCGTGGCCGGCACTGCGCCCGACCCTCTCGCAAACGCCCATTCGTGGTGAGCCAACCCGCTGACGATCGATATCACTTCTCCCGGCACGAGGGTCCGCGTTTGGGATACAACCCGGGCCAAGCGGCTCAACCTGATATGAAACACGTTGCCTGCGGCTTTGGCGATGATCTGGCGCTCTTGACGTTGACCCGTTGATTGAGGCAGGCGTCGCCACAGGCTCGGGGCGACAGGGGCCCTGGTGCGCATCGCAGTCTCCCTCGCGGTAAGATGGACGTGCAGTCCCTCGAGAGATTGTGCCCGAACCCCCCGAGGTGCCGACCATGGAATCGAAATTCATTCTGGTGCTGCTCGCGTCCACGACCGGCGCGCCGCAGTGCCTGCGCATCGCTTCGGTGATGAGCGAGCGTCTCGGCCAGAAGCTGCGGCTTGCGCATGTGGAGATCGGGCCGCGGTCGATCCTTTTGACGTCTCAGGAGCAGCTCTCGGAATACGAGGTCGAGCAACTGGCCGCTCGCGAGCGGGCTGAATCCGAGAAGCTGCAGGACATCGTGTCCACCTGGACACGGGAGACCGGCTCTTCCGCCGAATTCGATCTCTACAAGGGCGACGAATGGCGGGTGATGCGGCACTATCGCAAAACGGCCAGCATGGTGGTGCTGGCCGCGCCACAATCCCAGCCCGTCGGACACCGCGAGGCGCTGCGAGCGGCACTGGTGCGCACGCGCCATCCGGTGGTGATGGTGCCGCCCGCCTGGGAGGGTGGCTTCGGTCGGCGGCTGATGGTGGGCTGGTGGGATGTTCCACCTCTGCGGCGCGCCCTGGTCGCGTTTCAGCCGTTCCTCGCCGCGGCCGAGCAGGTCGAGGCGCTGACGGTAAGCCAGGACGAGAGTGCCCTGGAGGGTGCGCGTGCCGCCATTGCGCCGATCGCCACCGGAGCCAGCTTCCGCGTGGTCACCCCCGAAGGACGGCGGACGGCGGACGTACTGCTTGACGCTGCCGCCGCTTTCCGTGCGGACGGGCTCGTCATGGGCGCCTTCCGGCGCGGCGAGATTTTGAACTGGCTGGTGCGAGGCACCTCGACCCGGCTGATACAGTCGAGCTCCGTGCCGCTGCTGATGCATCCCTGAGGCGCCGTTGCCCGAGGCAGCGCGGCACGGCCAAGACCCGCCGCTACAGCCAGCCGAAGGCCCGGGCCAGCATGCTGAGCGCGACCAGCACGATCATCGGCACGAACACTTTCTTCAGGTGCACGTTGGACATGCGGTTGAG
>JAJYDK010000032.1:0-5853 GCA_021777555.1 Pseudomonadota bacterium
AGCCGATGGCGATGAAGCGGCCCGGGGACCGGGGCGATGGCATGATGACTTCCTCCTGGTCGGGTAAGTACATGTATATACATGTGAATGAATCAAAAACTCTCCTGTCGCGTGCCTCAGCTCGATGTCAGGCGGCTGGCGGCCCGAAATGACGTCTCCTTCAGCAACCGGGCCTGCTCACGGCCCAGCCGTGTCTCAAACGCGCGCTGCGCTGCCTCCCAGCGGGGTATCAGCTCGCGCATTTTTGCCTCGCCCTGCGAGGTCAGTGTCCAGCGGCGCTGACGTCGGTCGGCGCCGACGGTGTCTCTCGCCAGGCCGCTCCTCTTGAGGATCGCCAGCGTCCGCGTTGCCGTGGTCTGGTCGATGCCGATGGCCTCGGCGATCTCGGTCGTGGTCAGCTTGGGGGCGATTTCGAGGGCCTGCAGGATGGTGTACTGGGTGGCGCGCAGGCCGCTGTCGGCGAGCGTCTCCTCGTACAGGACGGTCACTGCCCGGGCGGCTTGCCGTAACGTCGCGCAGTAGCAGGGGAGGGGTTGCAGGTTCATGGCGATTCTTATACATGCATATGCATGTATAGTCAAGCGAGCCGGAGAGTCTCGCGCGGCCGGATCCGCCATCCGGCAAAGGCCAGCACGAAGCAAGCGGCGACACACCAACCGGCCAGGTACAGCATCTGTGTCGGCAGCGAGATGCCCCGGTCGATGAGGGCGCCCGAAAGGCCCGGCCCGATCGCCGTCGAAAACACCATGGCGGACACGATGATCGCGCGGATGCCGCCGAGGTTCGCGAGCCCGTACACCTCGGGCCACAGAGCGCCGAGCGGGGTCGAGGAGAAGCCGCTGCTGACTCCGAACAGGAACATGAAGAGGTACACGCCCCAGACCGGCGTGATCAGGGCGACGGCCGTCGAAGCGACAGCGAGCGGCAGGAGGAAGTAGGGCAGGAGCTTGAGCGCGCCGCAGCGGTCGATCAGTACGACGAGCACCGGTAGGAGCGCGATGCCGGCCTGCTGGCCGGGCACGACCAGCGCCATGGCGCGGCCCCGGTTGGCGACGAACCACCGCCCGATCTCGGCTCGGGCTGAGGGACGGGCCTATACTCCGGGACGTCGGCCCCGCGGGCCGCGACGAGGAATCTCTGTCATGGCGTCCGATTCCGATGCGAGCGGCCGGCTCGGCGATGCGCCGGATGCGCTGGTGGTGTTACGGGATGCCCTGCGGCGGTTTGCCGCGGAGCGCGACTGGGACCCGTTCCATTGCCCGAAGAACCTGGCCATTGTCTTGAGCGTCGAGACGGCCGAGCTGCTCGAGCATTTCCAATGGCTGACCGATGCCGAGTCGGCGGCGCTGCCGTCCGAGACGTGCGCCAAGGTCCGCGAAGAGCTCGCGGATGTGCTGCTGTATCTCATTCGGCTGGCGGACAAGCTCGATATCGAGCTGACCGCGGCCGCCGTCGACAAGCTCGCGGTCAATGCGAAGAAGTACCCCGTGGACAAGGCGCGCGGCACCCGCAAGAAATACACTGAACTGTGAGCGCCCGGCGGGGGCGCTCACGTCCGTGTGCGCTCCAGGGATGTCCTAGGCGTTGCGCTGCAGGGCGCGCCGGTTGAGACAGCGGCGGGCGATGAGCCCGACGACGATGGCGACGCCGAGCGCGAGTCCGACGCGGGCGGAGTCGCCGAGCCAGCGGCGAATGGCATCTAGATGCCGCCCGAAGAATCCCCCGGCGAGCACGAACTCGCTGATCCCGATGATCACCGCCGGCGTGTTGAAGCGCAGAAAAGTGCGGTAGTCAAGCCGAAAGACGCCCGCCAATGCCGGCGTCACCCAGGACGCCGGGCCTGAGAGCCGTGCCGTGAAGACTGCGAGCGCACCTCTGCGGCGAAAGAACGCGATGCCCTTCTCGTGACTCCCGGGATGCGCAAGGCGGCCGATCACCGGCAGGCGCGCCACGCGCTCGAGCAATCCGACTCCATAATGCCGACCCATCCAGTAGCTCGAGTTGTCCCCGAGAATGCCGCCGCCATAGAGCACGGCCAGGACGGCCCGCAGGTCCAGCGCGCCCATGCCGGCGAGCACCGCGCCGCCGAGAAAGAACACCTCGCCCGGCACGATGAGCGAGAAGGGCACCACCGTCTCGAAATAGGCGCCGAGAAAGAGGACCCCGTAGGCCCACTTCCGGTGCGCGTCGAGGATGGCGAGCAGTTGTCGCAGCGACTCTACCTCAGCGAACGACATCGTATGCGCGCTCGAGCTTCAGGCGCAGCGGCATCAGTGCCTCGATCATCCAGCGAAGTCCCTGGCGCAGGTAGCCGCGCGCCTCGAACCGCCGCGTCGAGGTGCCGACCTGGTCGGTGGGCAGGAAGAAGAAGCGCCCGTAGCGGCGGCACTCGTGGATGAACTCCAGGTCTTCCGCGAACTGCAGCCGCTCGCGGAAACCAACGCCCCGTGCAATGGGCGTGCGGGCGATCTGGATGGCGTAGGAGCTGCGCGTCAGCCGGTGGATCCCGTCGTAGAGCAGGAACCAGGCGCGGGCATACAGCCGGTGCGCAGGCTGGGGACGCACGGCGGTCGTGCCGACGCTCAGGCCCTCCTCGCCGTGACGATTGAGCCAGGTGTTCAGGTGATGGAGAAAATGCGGGCCGAGACGGGTGTCGGCGTCGCAGAAGACCACCCAGTCGGAGTGAGGCGAGACGGCCCGCAAACCTGCGTTCTTGGCGCGTGAGACGCCTCGCTCGCTCTGCAGGACCCGCAGCCGGCCCGCCGCGGCGGGCTCGTTGGCGATGCTCCGGGCGAGCTGGGCCGTCGCATCGGTCGAGCCGTTCTCGACCACGATGATCTCCATCCGGTCCGCGGGATAACGCTGCTCGAGAAGGGCGCGCAAGGTCGATGCGAGTTCCTTCTCCTCGTTATGCGCCGGCACGACGATGGACATGAAATTCTTGTGCAGGAACGGCTCGATCCGCTCCGTCAGCCGGCGCAGGGATTCCCCGGTGCGCCAGGGCGGCTCGAAGGGCCGCGTGCGCGCGCAGTCCTCGAGGGCCGCCACCAGGCGCGGCTCGCCCTGATCGCGCTGCACGAAGTGGCCGAGACTGTCCAGGTAGTAGGCGAGATACTCCTGTTCGGTCTGGTTGGGCGTCGGGATGAGCAGTGCGCGCTTGCCGTGCTCGACCAGGTCCATGATCGTGGTGTAGCCGGCGCGGGATACGATGCACCGCGCCCGGCTGAACAGCTCCTGGCGCAGAGCGCCACTTGCGACGGGATGGATCTCGAGATCCCCACGCCGGAAGGATTCATACAGCGCCGGATCCGTATCGGCATTGCCCAGAATGAATACCTTGCGCCCGGGCAGTCGGACCGCCTGCTCGAGCAGCGTGCGCACGAACGAGTCCTTGTGCTCGAGCAGGTAGCCGCTGATGACGAAGAGATAATCGATATCCTGAGCGAGACCGAGCGCGGGGTAGGAGGAGAGAACACCGATGTGCCCGTGCGGGCAGCGGTGCAGGTTGTGCGAGTGGGCGAGATTGCCGGCCAGGTTGGCGCGCGGATACGGATAGTCCGGGATGAACAAACAGTCGAACTTGCGCAGCGCCGCGACGTTGATGTGCTCGGTCAGCCAGGAGACCTCGCGCAGCCCCTTGGGCGGGAGAAAGGCGATCTGGTGCGAAAGGATGAACGAGGGCGTCCAGCGGCTGTGGAAGCCGTAGCGGCCATCGCTGAAGATGAAATCATACTCCCCGGCCATCGCGCCGACCTTGCGATGCTCGCGCGCGATCAGCCGCCAGGTCTCGAGCAGGTCGATCGCGAGATATCCGTAGAGACGCCAGCCCGTGCCCCGCTCGAGAGGCGGATAGTCGGGCATTTCCTCGAACTCGACGACGGACTCGCCAGCCAGCTCCAGGCGCAGGAACGACAGCGTGTTGCCCGCGGAAACGACGGTGATGGCGTAGCCGCGCCGCAGGTACTCGCGGATGACCACGAGCGTGCGGGTCGCGTGCCCGAGGCCCAGCGAGCTGATCGCGAACAGGGCACGAGGCGCGTAACGAGGGAGGGGATGACTGTCAGGCACCGCGCGCAAGGCTCACCTCGGGCACGGCCAGGCCCGCTCCGGCGTTGGATTGATCTGAACCCACTCGCCGGGGACTTTAGATCATGGATGTTGCAATCCGGTGAATGGGTGCCGGTCACCGGCAGGGTCAGGAGTGGATCTGGCGCAGCCGGTCGATCCCCGCGACGAGATGATAGAAGGTCTCGAGCCGCGGCAGCGACAGGTTGAGCTTTGAGGCCAGGCGGGCCGCATGCCCCAAGGTCTCCTCGACCTCGAGCGGCCGGCCGGCCTCGAGGTCCTGGAGCGAGGACATGCGATGATCGGGGGCATCCGTGCGCAACCGCTCCCCGGTCGCCCGGACCGCCGCCACGGCCTCGGCTTCGGGGGCTTCGAGCACCGGGCGCAGCGGGAACAGTATGCCTTCCTCTTTCAGCGTCACCCCCTGCGTCTGCGCCAGCAGGGCGACTTCACGCGTGACCCGCACGAGCATGAGCGCGCAGTCCGGATCGCTCAGATAGCGCCAGGTGGGCGATCTCGTCACGGCGGCCAAGCCCATGAGCGAGACCCAGGCGGTGAACTTGCTCCACTCCCTCGCCAGGATGTCGGGTACGGCGCTCGACCTGACTCCCGCGGCATCGATCAGGGCGGCGATCCGGGTCGCACGGCCCGCGCCGCCCGTGAGCTCACCGAGGGGCAGATTCACGTTGCGAGTGAAGAGCACCTCGCCGGAGGGCAGCAGCTCTCCGCTGGTGTCCGCGAGCGCGCCGAGAACGTGATCCGCGCCGAAGACCCCGGCCAGCAGCTCATCCTTCAGCACACCGTTTTGAACCGAGAATGCCACGCCCACCTCGACATGACGCAGACGCTCGAGCGCGGCTTGCGTGCCCGGGGTCTTGGTCGCCACGATCAGGACCTCGGCCGCACGGAGCTCCGAGGGATCCGTGATGACCGCCACGGAGGTCGATATCCGGGCCAGGCCCTTGATGCGCAAGCCCTGCTGTTGGATGTTTCGCGCGCGCTCGCCGCGCGCCAGCACGACCACGCGGTGTCCGGCCGCCACGAGATGCGCGGCCAGGATGGAGCCGAGAGCCCCGGGTCCGAGAATGGCGATTTCAGTGCGCGTCATAGCTGAGGCATCCAGGGCGCCATTCTAGCCCGCGCGCGCGAGTTCAGGCAGGTCCGGTGATGACAGGCAACACAAGGTTGTCCCACGTCCGCCACCTGCCTGGCGGTGGAGCGCCCGCCTGCCTCAGATGTCGCGCCGCTCGAGAGACGTTTTGAGCGCCCGCCACCCTGCCTCGATCAGCGGCTCCATCGTCCCGGCGCGCTCATCGGGCAGAAAGTCACTCACCCAGACGAAACGGCTACCTGCCGGGTCGGGCATGACCTGCATGAACGCGCTGTGATGCGCATAGGCTTCGTCCCGCGCCGTTGGAGCGCTCCTGATCCGTGGCGGCTTCACTCAAGCCGGGGCGGGCAGCTGGCAATAGGCCTCGATGCGATATCCATCCGGGTCGATGAGAAAGGCCGCGTAGTAGCCCGGGTCGTAGTCCGTCCGCAGGCCCGGCCCGCCATGGTCCTTCCCGCCGGCCCGCACGCCGGCGGCGTGAACGGCATCCACCGCTGCGCGATGCGGCGCGCCGAAGCAAAAATGCAGGCCCGACATGGCATCGGCGATGACCGGACGGTCGGTCAGAATGAGCCAGAGCATCGGCGAACTCGCCCCGTGGCCGAGTGAGCCCGGTGAGTCGCTGAGGCAGCCATGGCCGAGCGGGCCGAGTACGGCGTCATAGAAGCGCCGGCTGC
>JAJYDK010000032.1:5953-45453 GCA_021777555.1 Pseudomonadota bacterium
TGCCTCGGATGAGGCCTCTTCCGCCGCACGGCATCAGTGAAACCGAGCGTAGCCGCCGATCCCGTCCGGGGCTTGGGAAAAATTGCCATCCCCGCACGTGATGCTCCGCGGCCGGTCGCCAACCGGCGCGCGGGTCCTAGGACAATCCCCTGCCGTGCGCAAGTCTTGTTGTCCACCGGTGGTTTGCGCATAGTGCCGCTCCCTTCCGCTCCTTCCGGTTCCCGATGCGCTCAATCGAATCCCGAATTGCCGCCGAGCTCGCCGCCACACCACAGCAGGTCATTGCCGCCATAGCCCTTCTCGATGGCGGCGCCACCGTCCCGTTCATTGCGCGCTATCGCAAGGAAGCCACCAGCGGACTCGACGATGCGCAGCTGCGCACGCTGCAGGAGCGCCTGGTTTATCTGCGCGAGCTCGAGGAGCGCCGCGCCGCGATCCTCAAGAGCATCGAGGAGCAGGGCAAACTGACACCCGAGCTCAGGCAGAGCGTCGATGCGGCCGACACCAAGCAGCGGCTCGAGGACCTCTACCTGCCTTACAAGCCCAAGCGCCGCACCAAGGCGCAGATCGCCCGCGAGGCCGGGCTCGATGCGCTGGCGGCGGCGCTGCTCGCCGAGCCACGCCTCGATCCGCTCACCGAGGCGGCGAAGTACCTCAGGGCTCCCTTCACCACCGAGCAGGGCGAGAACCCGGGCGTGCCGGATGAGAAAGCGGCGCTCGAGGGCGCCCGACAGGTGCTGATGGAGCAGTTCGCGGAGGACGCGGCGCTGGTCGGGGAGCTCAGGGATCATCTGCGCGAGAACGGCTGGGTCGTCTCCAGGATGGAGGCGGGCAAGGAGGAGGCGGGCGCGAAGTTCAGGGATTACTTCGACTACCGCGAGCCGATCAAGGCGATTCCTTCCCATCGCGCCCTCGCCCTGTTCCGGGGCCGCAAGGAGGAAATGCTGCAGCTCGCCCTGAAGCTGCCCGAGGAGCTCGAGCCGCTCGAGGGCCAGGGCAGATCCGCCGCGCCCTCCGAGGGGCCGAACGCCTGCGAACGCAAGATCGCGGCGCACTTCGAGGTGTCCGCCCAAGGACGGCCCGCGGATGCGTGGCTGTCGCAGACGGTGCGCTGGACCTGGCAGGTAAAGCTCGCCTGGCAGCTCGAGGGGGAGTTGTTCGCCGAGCTGCGCGCGCGTGCGGAGGAGGAGGCGATCAGCGTCTTCGCCCGCAATCTGCATGACCTGCTGCTGGCCGCCCCGGCCGGCCCGCGGGCCACGATGGGACTCGATCCCGGCGTGCGCACCGGCGTCAAGGCGGCCGTGGTCGACCAGACGGGCAAGGTGTTGGACACGGCGACCGTGTATCCGCATGCGCCGCGCAACGACTGGGACGGATCGCTCCACGCGCTGGCCACGCTGGCCAGGAAACACTCGGTGGATCTCATCAGCATCGGCAACGGCACCGCATCGCGGGAGACCGACAAGCTGGCTGCGGACCTGATCAAGGGCCATCCGCAGCTCAAGCTCACCAAGATCGTGGTGTCGGAAGCGGGCGCCTCGGTGTATTCCGCTTCCGAGCTCGCCTCGCGCGAGCTGCCCGGCCTCGATGTGAGCCTGCGAGGGGCGGTGTCCATCGGCCGTCGCCTCCAGGATCCGCTCGCCGAGCTCGTCAAGATCGATCCGAAGTCGATCGGCGTGGGGCAGTACCAGCACGATGTCAACCAGACGAAGCTCGCGCGCTCGCTCGATGCAGTGGTGGAGGACTGCGTCAACGCCGTCGGGGTCGATGTCAACACCGCTTCACCGGCGCTGCTCGCGCGCATTTCGGGGCTCTCGACCTCCCTTGCCGAAGCCATCGTGCGCTACCGCGACGAGCATGGTGCGTTCCCGAGCAGAGAAGGGCTGCGCCACGTGCCGCGGCTCGGCGACAAGACCTTCGAGCAGGCGGCGGGATTTCTGCGCGTCAATGGAGGGGAGAATCCGCTCGACCGCTCGGCGGTCCATCCGGAGGCCTACCCGGTCGTCGAGCGCATGCTCGCGGACCTGGGCAAACCTCTCGTACAGGTGATGGGCAGCTCCGGCGCGCTGGCACAGGTGGACCCGGGTCGCTACACGGACGAGCGCTTCGGCCTGCCCACCATCCGCGACATCCTGCGTGAGCTCGAGAAGCCCGGTCGCGATCCGCGACCCGAGTTCAAGACCGCCGTGTTCCACGAGGGCGTCGAGGACCTGAAGGACCTCGTACCCGGGATGCTGCTCGAGGGGGTCGTCACGAATGTCACCAACTTCGGCGCGTTCGTCGATATCGGCGTGCACCAGGACGGGCTGGTGCACATCTCGATGATGTCCCATCGTTTCATCAAGGATCCGCGCGAGGTGGTGAAGGCCGGTGATGTCGTGAAGGTGAAGGTACTGGAGGTCGACCTGCAGCGCAGGCGCGTCGCGCTCACCATGAAGCTCGGGGAGGCGCCGCGCAGCCGCCCTGGCGAGGCGACCCTGCGTGGCAGTGATCGCGGCCGCAGCCCGCCACCGCGTCCCGCGCAGGGAGCTCCCAAGGGACGCCCACCCGCACCGCAGGGCAACGGGGTGATGGCCGAGGCGCTGGCGCGGGCGCTCAAGCGCTGAGCCCCGTGGGCCTGCGGCCGGCTGGTATGCTGGGGCGCGCGACCGGTCATCCGCGAGACGCTATGAGGTACACCAGTGAGCACGAGTGAACGCGTGGCCCCGCCGCCGGATTCTCACGCTGCGCCCCGTGCCGGGCGGCCGGTGATCGAGCGCATCGAAACCCGCGGCGCCGAGGTCGGGCAGCTGCCCATCCATCGCGCCCTGCCCGCCCGCGAGCGGCGCATGGTGGGCGCCTGGTGTTTTCTCGATCACATCGGTCCGATCGGGCATGCGGCCGGACACGGGCTGCACGTGGGGCCGCATCCGCACATCGGCCTGCAGACCTTCACCTGGATGATCGAGGGCGAGATTCTGCACCGTGACAGCCTCGGTTACCGCCAACCGATCCGTCCGGGTGAGGTCAATCTGATGACCGCCGGATGCGGTATCGCGCATTCCGAGGACGCGCCAACCGAGCAGCCCGGGCGGCTGCACGCGGTGCAGTTGTGGATCGCGTTGCCCGAGGCCGAGCGTCGCCGATCGCCTGCGTTCCAACACCATCCCGAGCTGCCGCGGCTGAGCGAGGGCGGCTTTCGGGCCACCGTGCTGGCCGGCGCCCACCGTGGCGCGCACTCACCGGTCGAGGTCCACTCTCCGATCATCGGCCTCGACCTGGCCGCCGCCGCCGCCACGCGCGCGGATCTGCCGCTCGAGCCGCGGTTCGAGCACGCGGCACTCGTGCTGAGCGGCGAGGTGCGCATCGAGAGCGAGACCCTCGGGCCCGACACTCTGCTGTATCTGGGCAGCGGTCGGGGGCGCCTGGAGTTGGAGTGTCGCTCGGCGAGCCGCCTGCTGCTGATCGGCGGCGAGCCCTTCGGCGAGGATATCCTGCTGTGGTGGAATTTCGTGGCCCGCCGCCCGGAGGAGATCGAAGCCGCTGGCCGCGCCTGGAACGAGCGCCGTCATTTCGGGGAAGTCGAGGGCAGTCCTTCCGCGCGCCTCATCGCTCCCGATGCGTCCGGGTTGCGTTTGCGCGCCGCGCCGCGCCAGCCGAGCGGCGCTTCGTGACGGGCTGAAGTGGTCCTGTCGATGAACTGAAAAGTGGCTCTTGCGGCGCTCCACGCGCTGCTGCATTTTCCCCAGGTCTGTGCCCCGCCGTCGGGCGCGGGTCGCCGCGGGGAACCCGGGTATCTCATTGATCAAGAAGACATTCATGCTCGCGGCCCTGGTCTGGGCCGTGCTGCCGGCCGGGGCCGGCTTCGCCGCCACGCAGCCGGCCGGCTCATCCCGGGAGCCATTGAGCGAGGCGTGGTGGACCGGGCCCCTGCTCGCACCCAACGCCGCGACGCTTCCGAAAGGACATCTTTACGTCGAGCCCTATCTTTATGACGTGATGCCCTATGCCAGCTTCGACGGCCGCGGTCACTCGCATCCAACTTCCTACGGCAATGACTTCGGATCGCTCACGTATATCAATTACGGCCTCACCGATCGCCTGACGGTGGGCCTGATTCCGAACTTCGGCTACGACCGGCCGGCCGATGGACCGGCGAGCTCGGGTCCGGGGGTGGGCGATCTCACGCTGCAGGCGCAATACCGCCTGACGCCGTTCGATCCCCACAGCCGCATTCCCATCGCATCCATCAACGTGCAGGAGACGCTGCCCACCGGCCGTTATGACCAGCTGAGCCGCGAGAGTGACGGGTTCGGCTCGGGCGCCTACACGACGACACTCTCAGCGTATTTCATGTCGTACTTCTGGCTGTCCAACGGGAGGATCCTGCGCACGCGCCTCGACCTTTCGTATGCGATCCCGGGCGAGGTGTCAATCGAGGACCGGAGTGTCTACGGCACGCCCGAGGGCTTTCGCGGTCACGCGAGGCCGGGCGACTTCGCGTACGGAGACCTCGCGTTCGAGTACAGCATGACCCGCAACTGGGTGTTGGCGTGCGACTTCTGGTTCCAGGAAAACGGTGAGACCCGTGTCACGGGCGCCGTTGCCCGGCCGGCTGGCCGCCCAGCGGCCTTTCTGAGCCTGTCGGCCGTGGGCCGGGAGTTGTACGTGGCGCCCGCTCTCGAATACAACTGGACCAGCCGACTGGGGGTGATCTTCGGGATCCGCGTGCTGTCGGCCGGCCGCAACGTGACGGGCAGCGTCACGCCGGTCGCCGCGATCAGTTATTTCGACTGAGCGGATCGCGCCGGAGGAGCCTCCACCCTGGCGTGCCGGCGGGCTTGCGGGTATCGTAAGAGGACAGGGCGCCCCATCATAAAATCAAAACGGCCCAGGGGCGAAACGGACGTAGGAGGTGGGCGTGAAGTGGTCGACGGAGCACAAGACCCAGGCAGGCTTTGCCATCGCGCTCGCCTGCGTGGCGCTCATCGCGGTGGTGTCGTTCCTCAGTCTGCGGCGACTCACCGCGGATGCCCGATGGGTCACGCACACCGAGCGGGTGCTCGATGACCTCCAGGCGCTCAGCGCCGCGACGACCCAGGCCGAGGCGGCCGAGCGCAGCTACCTGATCACCGGCGATGCGGCCGGCCTTGGCCATTTTCGCAGCGCCCTTCGAGGCATGGCGCAGACAGACGACGAGCTCCAACGCCTCACGATCGACAATGCTCTCGAGCAGCGCCGTCTCAGCCTGCTCGCGCCGCTCATCGCGCAGCGGACTGCGGAACTCAGCCGGCTGATCAGCCTGCGGCGGACGCAGGGCTTTGCGATTGCGCAGCAGCAGATCCGGACCGCCACCCACCGGCGGACCGGGGCGGCGATGGGCCAGTTGATCGAGCGCATGCGGGCCACCGAGGACGGCTTGCTTGCCGCGCGTGCGCGACGAACTCGAGCGGTGACGGCGCGGACGCGTGGGACTCTCGCCGCCGGCTCCGGGCTCGCCTTCCTCGTCGTCGCCCTGGCGTTGCTCGCGATTCGCCGGGACTCCGCGGGCCGGCAGCGCGCCGAGCAGGCGCTGCGCAGGTTGAATGCAGAACTCGAGAACCGCGTCGCGGCGCGCACCGCCGAGCTCGCGCGGGCCAGTGCCTCACTCACCGATAGCGAGGGGCGGTTCCGGGCGTTCGTCAACGCAACCTCGGACATCGTGTACCAGATGAGCGCGGACTGGCGGGAGATGCGCTACCTGCAAGGCCGCGATTTCATCGCCGATCAGGCGGATCCGAGCCGCACCTGGCTCGAGAAGTACATCCCTCCCGAGGATCGGCCCCAGGTGCTGGGTGCCATCCGCGAGGCGATCCGCACGCAGGGCGTTTTTCAGCTCGAGCATCGTGTGCTGCGCGTGGACGGGACGACGGGATGGACGTTCTCACGTGCTGTCCCGCTCAAGGATGACAAAGGCATCATCACTGAGTGGTTCGGCGCGGCGAGCGATGTCACCGAACGCAAGGTCTCGCGACTGAGACAGGAGGCGCAGCTCGAACGCCTGAGCCTCCTTGGCGGGATCACGCGTGCTATGGGCGAGCGTCAGGATGTCAACAGCATCTTCCAGGTCGTCATCCGGAGCATCGAAACGCATCTGGAGCTGGATTTCTGCTCGATCTGCCTCTACGAGACGGGTGACTCCCGGTTGACCGTCGCCCGCGTCGGCGTGCGCAGCGCGCCGCTCGCCCACGAGCTGGCAATGCCCGAGCAGGCCCGGATCGGTATCGATCAGAACGGGCTCTCGCGCTGCGTGCACGGAGAGCTCGTCTACGAGCCTGACGTGCGCGCTCTCCGCTCCCCGTTCCCGCAGCGCCTGGCGCAAGGAGGCCTCGGATCACTGGTTGCCGCGCCGCTGCGCTTCGAGAGCCGCGTCTTCGGTGTGCTGCTGGCCGCCCGGCGCGCGCCCGATAGCTTCAGCAGCGGCGAGTGCGAGTTTCTGCGCCAGCTCGGCGAGCACGTGGCGCTCGCCGCCCACCAGACCCATCTCTACCAGGCGCTGCAGCGCGCCTACGAGGATCTCAGGCAGACCCAGCAGGCTGTTCTGCAACAGGAGCGTCTGCACGCGCTCGGCACGATGGCGAGCGGCATCGCCCACGACATCAACAATGCGATCTCGCCCATCATGCTCTACACGGATATGCTGCTCGAGGAGCCAGGACTCAACGAGGGCGCCCGAAAGTCCCTCGAGGTCATCCAGCGAGCCATCGATCAGGTCGGGCACACCGTGGCGCGCATGCGCGAGTTCTACCGGACCCGCGAGCCCCAGCAGCAGCTCCGGCCCGTCGACCTCAATCGTCTCGTGCGCCAGGTGCTCGACCTGACTCACGCCCGCTGGAGCGACATGGCGTTGCGGCGCGGCCTGCAGATCGGTCTCGAGACCGAGCTCGCACCCGAACTTCCGGCTATCTCAGGCGTCGAGGCAGAGCTGCGCGATGCGGTGATCAACCTGGTATTCAACGCGGTGGATGCGATGCCGAAAGGCGGCACGCTGGCGCTGGTCACCCGACTCCTGGAGTCGCAGGTTGCCCCTGGCGAGGCGCCCGGCCGGCTCATCCAGCTGATCGTGTCCGATACCGGCATCGGCATGGACGAGCACACCCGCAGCCGCTGCCTCGATCCTTTCTTCACGACCAAGGGGGAGCGGGGAACCGGGCTCGGGCTGGCGATGGTGTATGGCGCAATGCAACGACACGGCGGCGACATCGACGTGGCGAGCACCGTCGGCCGGGGCACCCGTGTGACGTTGAGCTTTCCCGTCGCCCAGATCAAAGCCGGAGTCGCGACCACGGAGCAGCCGATCCAGGTGGTGTCGCAGAAGCGTATCCTCGTGGTGGACGATGATCCGATCGTCCTCCGGTCATTGCGCGAGGCGCTGGCGGTGGACGGCCATTACGTGACGGCGGCGGATGGCGGTCAGACGGGTATCGATACATTCCGCGCCGCGCAGAATGCCGGGCTGCCCTTCGAGGTTGTCATCACGGACCTCGGCATGCCGCAAGTCGACGGCCGCCAGGTGGCCGCGGCAGTGCGCACCGCCGCTCCCGATACCCTGGTGCTGCTGCTGACCGGCTGGGGCCGGCGGTTGGTCGAGGAAGGGGACGTGCCGCCCGATGTCGATCTCATCCTCACCAAGCCGCCGAAACTGCGCGACCTGCGCGAAGCGCTGGCGTTGCGGCCCGACAGGGCCCAGGTGGCCCCGCTGCCCGCGCCGCCGCCTAGTACACCGTGAAGGCGGGCTTGCCGAGGAGGTAGCCCTGCAGCAGATCCGCGCCCAGGCGCCTCGCCACAGCGGCCTCGCCGTTGGTTTCGATACCCTCTAGCACCAACTGGCTGCTCGTCGCCTTGGCGAAGCGCACCAGCAGATCGACCAGGCGCTGCTTGCGCTCCTCGCGGTCCATGTGCCGCACGATGCTCATATCGACCTTCATGAAGGCCGGATGCAGCTCCGCCAGCACCGACAGGGAATTGTAGCCCGAGCCGAGATCATCGACCGCGATGCGAAAGCCCGACAGGGTCAGCCATTCGATCGTCTGCTGCCATCCACAGAGCTCGAGCACGTTGCCGCGTTCGGTGATCTCCAGCACGACCCGGCCGGTCCACCGCCGCAGCTTCTCGAACCGCACCCGGGCTGCCTCGAAGTCCGATAACTCGTTGGGATGGACGTTGATGAACAGGTTGGCATTGGCGGGCAGCTCATCGAGCCAGAGCGCGGCGGCCGATGCGACCCAGTCGCCGACGCGGCCGAGCATGTCGTGCGCCTCGGCGGCGGCGATGATCTTCATCGGCGTATCGAGCACCGCGTGGCGGCTGCGCAGCAGGGCCTCGTACCCATGCACCTTGCCGCTCTCGGCCTCGACGATCGGTTGCAGCGCGAGCTGCAGCAGCTCGCCCCGGAAGCATTCATCGAGATGCCGGCGCTGCAGCTCGAAACCGTTGTTGCGGGCACCGACGCACAGTTCCTCCAGGCGGGCGCGCGCGGTGATGGCATCCATCACCGTGGACTGCATCTCATCGAGGTGAAACGGCTTGGCGATGATGCGCGAGACCTCGCCGCGGTTGACGGCGTGCATCACAACCGGCAGATCGAGGACTCCTGACATCAGGATGCGCACGCAACGCGGCTGGAACGCGTGCAGCTGCTTCAGGACCTCCAGACCGTCGGGAGGCGGAATCTGAAAATCAACGAGGGCCGCATCGTAACGACCGTCCGCGGCCTTTTGCAGCGCCTCGTTCCCGTCACCCGCCTCATGGACCTCGTGGCCGCTGCGCTGTAAGGCGATCCGAACGGCCAGGCGCAGATTGGCATCATCTTCGACGACCAGTACACGCATCATGCCTGCATCCCCTGCAACCTGGAATCTACGGTGATTCTCTGCCTTCGAGGCTCGTTCCTTATATGCCCCCGGGGCAAGTGCCGTCAAACGCCTGCCGGCTCGCGTTGATGCGCGTGAGAATTATGTCATGCGCCGTGAACACACCCATCGCGAGGCGGCCGCCGTGCCGGGCCCGTGCGCGCTCAAGCGGTTTCGGACACGAAGACGCCGGATTTTCGGCTGTAGAGCGCCGTGAGCAGGCAGCCGCGCACGAGGTTCGCGCCCTCACGGGCCTGTACCTTGATCACGTGCGCGACCGCATCCATGCCGGGCGCTTCGATGCGGATCGTGGTCTGCGCCCGGAGATCCGCTCGAGTGATCAGACTGATGCCGGTCAGCGACAGATCGCGCAGCACCGCAGCCACGGGAGGTGCCGCTGGGGAAGTGTGCAGGATGACCGGACAGTTCTTGTCGACCCGGGGCGCGGAGCGCCGTCCATATAGTTCGCGTGTGGCGCGGAAGTTGTACGCGATCGAGGCCAGCGGGCTCTGGCACCGCTGGCAGCGTGAGTCGGCCTGCAGTCGCCATGGGATGGCGAGACCGCAGAACGGACAGGCCTGCACCGCGCGCGGTGCCGGGGACGGCTCCGCGGCGCCGCCGTCGGAGGAGGCCTGTCGGCGTTTGCGCCGGCGCTCGTCGTAGACCTGTCGCTGTTGCGGATCACTCAGCACGGCGTAGGCCTGATTGATGCGCACGGCGGTGTCGTGATCGCCGCCGAGGTCGGGGTGGTGGCGCAGCTTGGTCATCAGGCAGCGATAGGCCGCCGCGATGAGCTCGGCCGGTGCCTCGGGCTGCACGTAGAGAATACGATAGAGATTGCGCCGTTCTTCGGTCATTCGTGGCTGCACCGGCGGAGGGGCCCCGGACTTTGGTCCTGCGGCAAAAATGTGCTCATAACGCTGCGAAAACAAAAAGGAATTATCCACGGGCGAGGTCGCCCGGCATCGGTAGAATACCCGCCCGGAGCGGCCATACTCCAAGCGCCCTGCCGCCGCTCGCCGTCGCGGGGAACCGACCGAACGCACCCATGGGGGGCCCATGCACGCAGGCATCGCCGAGAGCTTCCGCGACAAGATCGTCCTCATCACCGGAGCCTCCTCGGGCATCGGCGAAGAGATGGCCTGCCAGCTCGCCCGCGCGGGCGCGGTGCTCACGCTGGCGGCCCGGCGCACCGAACTGCTGGAGAGCCTCGCCGGCAAGATCCGCGCGGCGGGAGCTGTGGAGCCATTGATCGTGGCGTGCGACGTGACGCGCGATGCAGACCCACAGCATGCCGTGGACGAAACTGTCCGCCTGCGCGGGCGGCTGGACATCGTGATCGCCAATGCCGGCTTCGGAGTCGTCGGCAATTTCGCCAAGTTGTCGGTGGAGGATTACCGTCGTCAGTTCGAGACCAATGTCTTCGGCGTGCTGCGCTCACTGAAGGCCGCCCTGCCCGAGGTGGCCAAGACCCGCGGTCAGCTGGTGATCCTCGGCAGCGTGGCGGGCTGGACGGCCTCCCCCGGAGCCTCCCCGTACGCGATGAGCAAATTCGCGGTGCGCGCCCTCGCCAACTCCATCACGCCGGAGCTCGCGGTGATGGGGGTGCGGGTCACGTTGATCAGCCCGGGCTTCGTCGAAAGCAACATCCGCCGCGTCGACAACCAGGGCCAGCTGCATGCCGATGCCGCCGAGCCGATGCCGCAATGGCTCGTCGCAGGACGCGTGGGCGCGGTGGAGCAGATGTTGCGCGCCATCGCGCGGGGCCAGCGAGAGGTCGTGGTCACCGGACACGGCAAGCTCTTCGTCGCGCTGGAGCGTTTCGCGCCGTGGGTGCTGCGCGCCGCGGCGCGCCGCATGGCTGCTACCCGGGGCGGCTATCGCACGGAGCCCAAGTCCGGGTGAGTCGCACGTCCCGCCTGTTGCAGCTGCTCGATGCGCTGCGCGGCCGGCGCCGGCCCGTGACCGCAGCCGACCTCGCGAGCCAGCTGTCCGTCTCGCTGCGTACGGTCTACCGGGACGTGCAGACTTTGACCGGGCTCGGTGCGCCCATCGAGGGCGGGGCCGGGATCGGTTACCTGCTGCGTCCGGGGTACTTTCTGCCGCCGCTGATGTTCGCCGTCGACGAGCTCGAGGCCCTGGTGCTCGGCGCCCGCTGGGTGAAGGGGCAGGGGGATGCGGAGCTTGCCCGGGCTGCCGAATCCGCGCTCGCCAAGATTGCCACCGCCTCGCCGAAGGACCTGCGCGATGCGATCGCCGAGACCGGTTTGTGGGCGCCGCGCTTCGGGCCGGAGACTGAACCAGAGTCGGGACTGCGCACACTGCGCGAGGCGATCCGCCGCGAGCTCAAGGTGAGGATCGACTACACCAACGTCGCGGGCGCGGCGAGCGAGCGGCTGATCTGGCCCATTGCGCTCGCCTATTTCGAGGGCAAGCGGGTGCTGGTCGCCTGGTGCGAGCTGCGGCGCGAGTTCCGGCACTTTCGCACCGACCGGATTGCGCGCCTCACCCTCACCCCCGAGTCCTATCCGCATCGCCGGCAGGAGCTGGTGAGAAGCTGGCGACAGCAGGAGAGGCGCAGGACACCGCCTTCCGGGCCGCCGCGCGAGGACTGCTGACAGAAACTGTCACGGCCCGCTGGCAGGATGGACGGATCGATCCACCCCCAGAGAGAGCCGTCATGCGCCTGTATCACCATCCGTTCTCCTTCAACGCCCGCCGCGCCGTCATGGCCGCCATTGAACTTGGCTCGCCCGTCGAGCTGGTGTTCGTCGATCTCGCTCAGGGCGCGCAGCGCCAGCCGCAGTTCCTCGAGTTGAATCCCAACCACCGCGTCCCGGTGCTCGAGGACGATGGCTTTATCCTGTGGGAGTCGCACGCCATCATGCAGTACCTGGCGGACAAGACTCCGGGGCAGACCCTCTATCCCATCGCGATACGCGCCCGGGCCGACGTCAATCGGTGGCTGTTCTGGTGCGCCCACCATTTTTCACCGGCGGTCTCCGTGCTCAACTGGGAGCATGTCATCAAGGGTCTCATAGGCCTCGGCGGGCCGGACCCCGGCGAGATCAAGCGCGGCGAGACACTGGTGAGCGAGTTCGCAGGCGTGCTCGATGCGCATCTTTCCGGCCGCGACTGGATCTGCGGCGAAGCGCCGACGCTGGCAGATCTTGCGATCGCCACGCCTCTCGCCCAGATCGAGCAGGCCCGGCTGCCGGTCGGCCAACTGCGCCACCTGCAGAGCTGGTTCTCGCGGGTGCGGGACCTTGCCGCATGGCAGAAGACCCGTCCCGCCTGACCCGTCTGGAATGTGGCTGCAGACCCCGAGTCGGGCGTCCCGCGGGCCGTACCGGCGTGGTGCGGGCACGGCTCGCGGACAATGCGCTCAGACGTGGAGCGTCACCTCGTCGTAGGGCCAGGCAAGGAATGCCGGCTGGTCTTCCGCCCACGCTGACAGCGCCTGCAGCCGCGGGTGATCGGGCCGGGCGAGAAGCCCGGGCAGCTTCTCGTGCGTGAAGCGCCAGGCCACGGCCGCGGCGATCTGCGCCGCGCCGAGCGTTTCCGGCGCGCCGCCCGGCCGCGTTGCGAAATCGGACTCGAGCTCGCGATACGCCGCGCGCAGCTGCTGCGCGATACGCTCCACCCAGGGCTCGTGTTGTTTGTCCGCGGGGCGGAGATTGCGCTCGTAGACGATCTGCACCGTTTTCTCGCAGGCCGCGAGGGCGAGTCCGACGACGCGCAGCACCGCGAGCCGCTCGGGGGTTCCGCGAGGCATGAGCGATCGCGGCGCGGCCAGAGCCTCCGCATAATCGAGGATCAGCGTCGAGTCCATGAGCACCGTGCCCTCGTCACAGAGGAGCGTCGGCGCCTTCACGACGGGATTGATCTCCCGGAACTTGTCGTAGGTGCGAAATACCGACACGGAGCGGTGCTGGAACGGCAGTCCCAGCGCGTGCAATGACACCGCGACGCGCCGCACGTAAGGAGAGTCGAGCATACCTATGAGCTGCATGGGGGTCCTTCGCTCAATGACCTGCCCGGGGCGGACGCACCAGGTGCAGCCCGGCGATGCGGTGGGCCGAATCGAATGCCACCTCCAGTCCGATCGGGCTCTTCTTGAAGTCGGTTCTGACGATCACGGCCGTGTAGCCGTCCCTGTGCATCGTCCGGGTGGCGCCGGTTTTCTCGAATGCGCCGCCGTGCCGGATGAGCGCATTCCAGAGCTGCCGGAGTTTCTCGGGCGGCGCGGCCTGTTTCATCTGATGGGTGAAATCCGCCTCCGCCCGGTTGAAATGACCCTGTGCCATGGTCTCGACGAACGCCTTGGCGGAGGCGACCGCGGCGTCTGTGGCCGGCGACGGCGCGGCGAGCGAGCTCGCCGACGCAAGCAGCGCGAGCGCCAGGAGGGTGGACTCGAATATCCTTCTGTCACTGGGCATGGTGTGTCCTCTCGGTGGAGATTGGGGCGGTCATGGCGGCTCAGGCTCTGCGGTGGAGACGGGCTTCACGATAAGCCTCGAACACAGCCTGGTCCAGGTGCTCGGGCCGCGCGGTGAGGGCTGCGGCACCGAGCGCTCGCAGCGCGCGCACCCGGCTCGAGAGCGCATGACGATATTCGATCGCGGCCAGCGCGCGGTACGGGGCGAGTGGCTCCTCGCCCGGATCGAGCGGCAACGCCATGATCTGCGCATTCTCGAGGCCTGCGATGAACGGGAAGTGCTTCGGCCTGAGCAGCCGAACCGCCTGAATGAGCTGCTCCTGCGAGGTGTCCTCGAGGTCCGTCAGCAGCACGACCAGGTTTCGGCGGCGGCTCATCGCGCGAATGCGGGCGGCCGCGAGAGTGGGATTGGATGGGCCCTGCTGTGCCCGACAGGCGGACAGCATCCGGCGGATGCGCACGACCGCGGCGGCGCCCCGCGCGGGTGGCAGCATCGCCAACGGCTGCGAGGCGAACACCAGTATGCCCACCGCATCATCGAATTCGGATGCCCTCTGCGCCAGCCGGGCGGCGACGTTCACGTACAACCCCAGGCGGTCGACCTCACCGGCCGCCAGAGCGCTCGACCGTCCGGCATCGATGGCGATCATGATCTCGAGGTGACGCTCCTCGCTCAGCTCGCGGCTGACCAGATTGCGGCGGCGTGCGCTCGCCTTCCAGTCGATGATGCGCAGCGGATCGCCGTGGCGGTAGTCGCGCAGCTGCAGGATCTCGCTCCCCGCGCCGCCCCCCCCGAAGTGCGCGCGCTGCTCGCCGCCGGCGCGATCACCGGCGACTCTGGCCGACCGGTTGACTACATCGGGAATCACCGTGACCGTGCATTCGCCGGCCACGTGCTTCGGCCACCAGGCGAGGCCCAGGGGCCCGGAGATCCGTATCCCGGGAACGGGCCACGCATAGCGCCCCAGGCGCCGAGCCCTGGCGCGTATTTCAGCCGTACCGGGCTCCCGGGCGAGGCGCAGTGTCTCGATACGCGCTTCGGCCGCGAACCCTTCGGGCGCCGCAAGGGCGGCCTGGATCGTCACACGGGCGTGGCCGCTGTGAGTGAATGCCAGCCGCATGAGGTGCGGCCGGCCGAGCAGCCAGTGCTCCGGCCCGGTGAACCGAAGCCGCAGGTGGCAGCGCCCGCTCGCGGCGGCCTCATAAGCCAGCCCGGCGAGCAACAGCGCACCCGGCAGACACCACCATCGCGTGAGCGCCGGGTCCCATTGCCCGAGTATGCCCAGGATTCCCGTCACCAGGACCCACAGCAGGGCGTTGCGGCGCAGACTCATTGCACTGCGCTCAGCGAGGCACCGGCACCCGCTCGAGCAGAGTCGTCGCGATTTCCCGGTCTCCGCGCCCTTCCAACACCGCATCGGAGGTGAGGCTCAGGCGATGCGCCACGACCCAGGGAGTCACGAGCTTCACGTCGTCCGGCGTGACGAATTCCGAGCCGCGCAGCCCCGCTGCGACTCGCGCGGCGCGCAGCAGAGCCAGCGCGCCGCGAGTGGAGAGTCCGAGCGACACCTGGGTGTGCTCGCGCGAAGCCTTTGCAAGTGCGAGCACGTAACTCGTCAATTCCCCCGATACGTGCACACGGTCGGCGCATAGACGGGCCGCCGCGATGTGCTCGGGGGTGACACTCGCGGTGGCGGGATCCGAAGCCGCCTCCCCGGCGGCCGCAATCGTGCCGTAGCGATCGAGCACACGCGCCTCATCCTCGATCGCCGGGTAACCGACGTCGATGCGCATCATGAACCGGTCCAGCTGGGATTCGGGCAGGGGGAACGTCCCCTCGAACTCATGCGGATTCTGCGTGGCAATGACGAGAAAGCCCGCCGGCAGGCGGTAGGTGTGCCGGTCGATCGAGACCTGCCGTTCCTCCATGGCCTGCAGCAGCGCCGACTGGGTCTTGGGGCCGGCGCGGTTGATCTCATCGACCAGCAGCACGTCGGTGAAGATCGGGCCGGGATGGAGCGCGAACTTGCGGTTCGCCTCATCGAGGACATGGACGCCGGTCATGTCGGAGGGCATCAGGTCCGCGGTGCCCTGGATGCGCGTGAAACGGCCGGACAGAGCCGCCGCCAGCGTCTTGCCGAGCAGTGTCTTGCCCAGTCCCGGCGCGCCCTGCACGAGCACGTGACCGCGGGAGACCACGGCGATCACCAGGGCGCGGATCAGATCCCGCAGGCCGATCACGGTGCCACCGAGCCGTTCCTGGACGTGTTGTTCGAGTTCTTCGAGCGCGTTCATCGCAGTGCCTTACGTAGTTGTGCCAGAAGATTCTGCAGCCGGGTGAGGCTGACACGCTTGCCGGCGCGAGCCCGCGCGTAGCAGGCCCGCAGCGCCGCCCGCTCGGCGTTGCTCAGGCCCGGCTCGGCGTCGAGCCGTTGCCAGGCGTCAATCCCGGTATCTCCCGAGTGCCCGGCCAGTTCGCCGAGAAAGTCCTCGATCATGCGCCGGGCGGCATCGCCGGGCTCGACCACCGCGGCAAGATAGCGCGCGCTGCCCTCGATGTAGGCGGTTTCATCGAGCGGCTGCCAGAGAGGAGGCTGGGCGCGCAGCGGCTGCGAGCCCACGACGAATATCAGCCACAGGATGACGATCCAGCCCAGGGTGGCATGCAGGCGCGGGTCGGCGAAGAACGCCCGGGCGTCATAGAAGGCTGTCAGTCCCTCGTGAGCATCGTCGAACACGACCGCCCCGCCGGGGCCGCGCGACCAGGCGATGATATTGGCCAGGAACCGGGCATTGCCGGTAAAGACCATGCCGGCGTTGGAGAAGGGGCTGGCGGCGGCGCAGAGGATGACCTGGCCGGCGCCCAGATGCTCGAGCCATAGCGCTGGAAGACCATCGTCGCTGCGTGCGGCGAGCTGCAGCGGCAACTGCCGATACGTGAGATGCGCCCGCCAGGCGCGCGAGGGCAGGGTGAGCGGCGCCGTGATTTGCTTCACGCCCTCGAGAAGC
Organism: Pseudomonadota bacterium; assembly: GCA_021777555.1. GTDB lineage: Bacteria > Pseudomonadota > Gammaproteobacteria > Steroidobacterales > Steroidobacteraceae > 13-2-20CM-66-19. The sequence goes on from JAJYDK010000032.1 coordinate 22,271, forward strand.
GGATGGGTGCCGAGCGGGCGGAGGTCCAGGCGCCGGGTGCCGAGCGAGCGCAGCAGGCTGGCGGCGCGCGAGGGCAGGAATTTGAGCCCCACGAGCCGTTGAAGGTCCTGGATCATCACCGGGTCGTCCGTATCCGCCGCCCACAGCGGCTCGTCATTGAGTGCCGCCGCGATGAGCAGGGTGTTTCCCCTGGCCACCCACGCGCGCAGCGCGCCGCGCTCCGTGGCCTGCATGGGCACCCGCTGGGGAAGGGTCACGAGCAGCAGATTGCCGGTCGGCTGCGGCAACAGCCCCGGCAGCCGACCGTAGCGATATCTCAGGCTGACCCTGGGAATGCGCTCCGTGCCGAGCCACCGCCAGATCGCCCGATACCCCTCCGGCCGAGCGTCGGTGGACAGCGGCAGACCCTGGGCGGGCGCCGGATTTTGCGGCTTGGGGAAGATGAGCGCATAGAACAGGATCAGCGCGCCGATCCCGAGCGCGAGTGTGAGCAACCGCTCTCTCATGGCTCGGTCTCGCTCCGTGCCGGCCGGGCCAGGAGCCCGGCATGCAGCGCCTGGGCCGCACGCAGGGTCTCCTCGGGAACTCTCGCCGGAGCGATGGGCCCGTAGAGCTCGCGTTCAGCGAGGAGCGCCACCCGCGCGAAGTCCTGCCGCTGGCGCTCGGTGTCGAAACGCGCCTGCGCGGAAATCTCGCGGCAGGTCAGGTGCCGTTCGTGCCCGATGCGCCGTGACCGGTTGAGCGCCTCGACCAACAGCCGCAGCACCCGCGTGGGGTGCTCAGCCACCTCGTTCCAGTCCGGTGCGTCCCCTGGGGCCGCCTCAGGCGGTGTCTGGGTATCGATGCGAGCGCTGGGGCGGCGCGCCGAGCGGCGTCCCGGGCCGATGAGGCCGGCGGATCGCAGCTCGAAAACGACCACGAGGACCACAGTCAGCAGGAGGATTCCCGCAAGCACGAAAAACACCGCGAGCAGACCGTGCGAGCCCGTCACGCCGCCCAGGGAGCGCAGCCAGCGACGCAACATTCCGCGCCACGGCGCCGTCCCTCGCCCTGCCCATGAGGTGAGCCGGTCCCACAACGAAGGCGGCGGTGCAGGCGGTTTGAGGCCGCTTGCGAGGGCGCGCAGCGCTCCCGCGTTGGGCGCGGAAGAAAGCGGCGATCCGGCGTAGCGATGCGCCAGCGCATCGAGACGGGCCAGCGCAAGCGGGGTGAGGGCCTGGCGCCAGTCCGGCGGCAGGAAAGCGCCGAGCCCGAGGTCGTCGATGGCGTGCCCGATCCCTGGACATGCGCCTCGCAGGGCGCCCAAACCCTTGAGCGTGGCCGGCGCCCGAGAGAGGCATCGCGCGATCAGGGGCTGCGCAGTGCGAGGCAGGGGCTGGGTCACGGCCCAGGTGCCGGCCGGGAGCGCGACAAGCGACGCGACCAGCAGCGGCATCCATGGCCTTGAACCCCGCATGGGTCAGGTGCCGCTCAGCGCCTCCGCGCGCGCGGCGAGGTCACCGCCCTCACGACGCAGCTTCAGGTCGTGGTAGATCGCGAGCGCCACGGCCGTGAGGAGCGGAATGATGACCACGTTGCCCAACGCCGCGAGCGCGCCCACGATGCGCATCCGGTGGATGAACTGCGCGGGGTTGGCGAGGGCGTCCATGGCGTGTATGCCGGCCAAGGCGACGACGCTTCCGGCGATCCAGGTGAGCGCCATGTTGAGGATGGCCATGATGATGACGGCCACGAAGGAGATCATCGTGACCCGCCACCAGTGGCCCTTGACCAGTCGCCAACTGTGACCGAGCGCGGCGGCCCCTCCGCAGTCCTCCACGAACATCGCCGGCAGCCAGAATTCCAGGCGCACGACCAGGTAGAAGAGAAACGCGGCGAGCGCAAGGCCGACGACGACCACGACGAAGGTCAGCGCGACGGGATCCTGGCCTGCGTGACGCAGGGCGATGATCACCCCCACGCCGACCCCCACCGGAAGGCAGACCGCAGCGACGATCAGCGTCATCAGCACCGCCGCGAGCAGCATCTGCGGCAACCGACGCACCCCGGCGCCGAGTGCCGCCGAAATGGACGGGGAGGTCTCGCCGCGCATGATGGCCACCTGCTGGGTGAGCAGCGCCCCGTTGACCACGAGGGTGATCAGCCACGATACGATCATCAGCAGCCCGGCGACGCGCATCAGGGCAAAAATCTGCTGCAGGGCCTGCAGAGGGTTCTGCCCCGGCACCGGCAACGGGGGGGTGATGAAGAACTGCATGACGGCGCTGCCCGCCACGGCGATCAGCGCCAGCGCCCAGCACCGGCTGAAGGAGGCGCGGAACAGCCGTATCCAGCTGTCGAGAACGCCACCGATCGACAGCGGAGAGGAGGGTGCCACGTATTGCATGTTGGCTCCGGTATTGTGATGGGGCGGGCGAGGGCCCGCGCGTCTTGTCCCCGCCCGGCAGAATAGCTAAGCTCGGGCGCGGCGGGCAACCTTTCATCTCAAACGCATGGCCGAAGAAGAGCTCATCGTCAAGGGCCTGACGGGCGTCGACATCAGCCTCCGGATCGCGGGGCCCGGCACGCGCAGCTACGCCTTCGTGACTGACTGGCTGTTGCGGACACTGCTCGCGCTCGGGTTGCTGCTCACCGGCGCGGTACTGCGCCTGATTCTGGCGCTCGGAGGCCACCGCGCACCCGGGAACACAGTGATGATCGCCGCGGGGATTCTCGCGATTGCGACTTACATTCTCTATCACCCCGTCGTCGAGGTGGCGATGCGGGGCCGCACCCCCGGCCTGCGCAAGGCCGGCGCCCGGATCGTCACCCTGGAGGGGGCGACGCCCGGGACCGGCGCGCTGCTCATCCGCAATCTCTTTCGCCTGATCGACAGTCTGCCGGTGTGCTACATGGTGGGGTTGGCGTGCTGCATGCTCACGAAGCAGCGGGTGCGTTTCGGGGACATGGTGGCGGGCACCGTGCTCGTGGTCGACGAACCCGACCCGGTGCGCTCGCTCGGCCGGCTGAGTGCCCAGATGCAGCGGACGGCATTGTCGCTCGAGGCGCTGCGGCTGATTCATGACCTGCTCGACCGCTGGCCCTCGCTGGAAGACGCCCGTCGGACCCAGCTGGCGCGCGCGCTGCTCGCCAAGATCGATCCGGGGTTCGATCCGCGGCGGGGCGAAACCGAGAGCGGCCCAGCCCTGAGAGCCCGCCTGGAGACGCTGCTTGCCGGCCCCGGACGCTAATGCGGCCACCTGGATTCGCGCGCGGGCGCCGCAATGGCAGGCGCTTGCGACCGAGGCCACGACCGCGGCGCAACGCCCGCGGGCCACCGTGGATGAGGCGTTGAGCACCCTTCGCACGTACCGTGTCATGGCGCAGCATCTGGCGAGCGCGCGCGAGTTGTTGCCGGGAAGCTTCCTGGCTGCGGCGCTGGAGAACGCCTGTGCGACACTACACGCCGCCATCAACCGCGCACCGAGGCTTACCGGCGTGAGATGGCTGACGTTGTTTCGAGATGACATTCCGGCGGCCGCCGCTTCGGTGCGCGTTCTTGCGCTGTGGATCGCCGCGCTCCTCCTGGCGAGCACCTTTGCGGGCTGGTGGCTGATCAGCACCTATCCCGAGCTGATCAGTCTGATCGCAAGCCCCCGGATGATCGATGGCGTCGAGCGTGGGCACCTCTGGACCTATCAGGTGCTCGACATCGCGCCACCGGCGATGTTGTCGGCGCAGATCTTTTCCAACAACGTGGTGGTGACCCTGGGCGCGTTCTGCACGGGGCTGCTGTTCGGGCTGGGGGCCTTCTACATGATCGCCTTGAACGGACTGATGCTCGGCGGACTGCTCGCCTTCACGCACCAGCACGGCCTCGCGCTCGGGCTGGTGAAATTCACGCTGGCGCACGGTCCGGTGGAGTTGTCGGTCATGTGCCTCGCTGCGGCCGCGGGCACCGCATTGGGGGAGGCCGTGATCCGCCCTGTGCTCCCCTCACGCGTGGAATCGCTGCGGCGCCGCGCCGCCGAGCTCGGTCCTCTGCTGCTCGGCTGCGCGCTGCTTCTGCTCGGTTCCGGGCTGATCGAGGGTTTTCTCTCGCCGCGCGTGATGGTGTCGATCCCCGTGCGTCTTGGCGTCGGCCTCGGCTACTGGACGCTGATGCTGCTGTGGCTGAGCGGCCGGCTCATGCCAAGAGCACCCCGCGTCACTCCAGCTGCGCATACGCCCAGGCCCGATCCTCGAGCAATAGACCCGGGGCGGCGCGAGGGGCGGACGCCGTGATACCGTCGAGGGCGCGGCTTGATATAGTCCGCCCGCGACGTCTGACGGGGAAGGTCTGCCGCGGAGGTGCCTCATGCGAGTCGGTGTACTGGGTTCAGGTGTGGTCGGCCAGACTCTGGCCGGCGGCTTTCTCAAGCATGGCCACGAGGTGATGATCGCCTCGCGCGAGCCGGCGAAGCTCGCCGAATGGGCCCGGCAGCATCCCGGGGCGCGGGTCGGTACTCCGCAGGAGACCGCGGTGTTCGGTGATCTTGCGGTGCTGGCCGTGAAGGGCACCGCGGCGGCGGCCATGCTGCGCACCGCGGGCGCCGGAAGCCTCGCCGGCAAGACGCTCATCGATGCCACCAATCCGATCGCCGACGCGCCCCCCGTGGGCGGCGTGCTCAAATTCTTCACCACCCTCGACGAGTCGCTCATGGAGCGCCTGCAGAGCGAATTCCCGCAGATACACTTCGTCAAAGCGTTCAACTCCGTCGGCAGCGCACAGATGGTGAATCCGCATTTTGCGGCGGGCCGGCCGACCATGTTCATCTGTGGCAACGATCATGGCGCGAAAGGGCTGGTCAGCGGCATTCTCGAGCAGTTCGGCTGGGAAACCGAGGACATGGGAGAGGCGCAGGCCGCGCGCGCCATCGAGCCGCTGTGCATGCTCTGGTGCATCCCCGGCTTTCGAAACAACCAGTGGTCGCATGCCTTCAAGCTGCTCAGATAGCCGGCCGCCCTGGCGCTGAACCCATGACCGGCTCTTGCCATATCCGTGCCATCGAGCGCGATGACTACCCGCAGTGGCGTCCGCTCTGGGATGGCTACAACGCCTTCTACGGGCGCAGCGGACCCACGGCGCTGCCCGAGCCGATCACGGCGGCGACCTGGGAGCGCTTCTTCGATCCGGCGGAGCCGGTTCATGCGCTGGTCGCCGAAGAAGCGGGGCGGCTCGCGGGGCTGGCTCATTACCTGTATCACCGCAGCACCACGCGCCTTCGCGAGGTGTGCTACCTGCAGGACCTCTACACGGCCGAGCATCTGCGCGGCCGCGGTATCGGCCGCCAGTTGATACGGGGCGTCTACGAGGCAGCCCGCGCCGCCGGCTCGAGCAGGGTCTACTGGCAGACCCAGGTCACGAATCAGGCCGGCCGGGCACTTTATGACAAGGTCGCGGAGCACCGGGGATTCATCGTCTACGCACATGAGCTGCAATGACCACTTTCGCCCGCGATGCCTTGCCGTCACTCGCAGAAACGGTTAAAAAGCGCCAATGGCCCGGCTCACGGGCAATGGGGAGAGCGGACATCTTGAAGAAGCTTTACGTGGGTGTCGTCTCGGGCCTGCTCCTGCCGGGCTGCGCTTTCGCCGGCGCATACGCTGACCTTGCCCAGGTGCGGGCGGCCTTCTTCAAGGCGACCTCGTGGCACATCGAGGAGCACCTCGGCGGCAGGACGATGGAAATCGACTACTCGGCGCCCGACCGCTGGCGCTTCGTGCCCGCTCCCAACATCAAGGAAGTGCTCATCGGCAACGATGTGTACATGGTGACCAACGGCCACGTCATGAGGCTGCCGCCGGCCTATGGCACCATGGTGGCGCAGGCGATGAGGCGCGCGGCCAAGACGGATCCGTTCTCGGGCGTCACCAAGGCCGACATGCGGAAAACGGCCCGCGACCTGGGCATGCAGACGCTCGACGGCAAGAGCGTCCACGTCTATGGTTGCGTGGTACGAGGGGTTGACGAGACGCTCTACGTCGGGGCCGATCATCTGCCCGTGCGGGTGGTCATGAATGGGGTGAAGATCAAGGGTCACCGCGTCAAGGTCGTCGCCGATTACAGCCAGTTCAACCAGCCGATCGCGATCGAACCTCCCACCTCCTGACTCGGGCCGGCGGCGCGCTGCACGAGGCGGCCGCCAGGGAGCCTGTTCGCGGCGGCTCCCCTAGACGAGCACGCGCTCGATGCCGCCGTCGTTGGCGCGCGCAACGAACTCGGCCATCCAGTTCTCGCCGAGAATGTGTCGCGCGATCTCGACCACGACGTACGCCGCATCGAGATCGGCGTCGTCGTTGTAGCGCTTCAGGCCCTGCAGGCAGGACGGACAGGACGTGAGGACCTTGACCTGGGTTGCTCCCTCCGCGCGCAGCTTGTCGGCCCCCTTGCGCATCTCCTCCTCCTTGCGAAATCGCACCTGGGTGGAGATGTCGGGGCGGGTGAGCGCGAGACTCCCCGACTCGCCGCAGCATCGGTCGTTCTTCTCGATCCGGCCATTGCGCGAGTCGTTCATCAGAGTATTGACCACCTTGAGCGAATCGTAGCGCTTCATGGGGTTGTGGCAGGGCTCGTGGTACATGTAGCGCACGCCCGTCACATTCTCGAGCTTCATCCCCTTTTCCATCAGGTACTCGTGGATGTCGATGATGCGCGAGCCCGGAAAGATCTCCTCGAACTTGTAGCCCAGCAGCTGGTCGTAGCAGGTGCCGCAGCTCACCACCACGGTACGGATGTCGAGGTAATTGAGCGTGTTGGCCACACGGTGAAAGAGCACGCGATTGTCCGTGGTGATCTTCTCGGCCCGGTCGCCCTGTCCTGTGCCCCTTTGCGGATAGCCGCAGCAAAGATATCCCGGCGGCAAGACCGTCTGTACGCCCACGTGCCAGAGCATGGCCTGGGTAGCAAGGCCCACCTGAGAGAACAGCCGCTCCGAGCCGCATCCGGGGAAATAGAACACCGCCTCGGTGTCGGCCGTGGTGGCCGCCGGGTTGCGGATGATGGGCACGTAGGCCGGGTTCTCGATGTCGAGCAGCGCACGGGCAGTCTTCTTCGGAAGCCCCGCCGGCATTTTCTTGTTGACGAAGTGCACCACCTGCTCGCGCACCGGCGGCCTGCCGGTGCTCGCTGGCGGGCGCTGCGTCTGGGCTCGTGAAAGACCTTTGAGGAGCCTGTGGCCCGCTCTCTGCGCCTTGTAGCCCCACTCGATCATGAGCTTGCGGGTGAGGCGGATGGTCTCCGGGTGGGTCGCGTTCAGGAAGAACATGGTCGCGGCCGTGCCGGGATTGAAGCGCTTCTGGCCCATGCGTCGCAGCAAGTCGCGCATGGCCATGGACACATCGCCGAAGTCGATGTCCACGGGGCAGGGCGTCACGCACTTGTGGCACAGAGTGCAATGATCGCCCACGTCGGAGAACTCGTCCCAGTGGCGCACGCTCACGCCACGGCGCGTCTGCTCCTCGTAGAGAAACGCCTCGATCAGGAGCGAGGTCGCGAGAATCTTGTTGCGCGGGCTGTAGAGCAGGTTCGCGCGCGGCACGTGCGTCGCGCAGACCGGCTTGCACTTGCCGCAGCGCAGGCAGTCCTTGACGGCATCGGCGATCTCCCCGATGGCCGACTGCTGCATGATGAGGGATTCGTGGCCAAGCAGGTTGAAGCTCGGCGTGTAGGCGTTCGACAGGTCGCCGCCCGGGAGCAGTTTGCCCTTGTTGAATCGGCCATCCGGATCGACACTGCGCTTGTAGTCGCGGAATTCCCTCGTCTCGCCCTCCTCGAGGAACTCCAGCTTGGTGATGCCGATGCCGTGCTCGCCCGAGATGACGCCGTCCAGCCTGCGTGCGATCCCCATGATGCGCGTGACCGCCGCAGTGGCCGAGTGCAGCATCTCGTAGTCATCGGAGTTGACCGGAATATTGGTATGCACATTGCCGTCGCCGGCGTGCATGTGCAGGGCTACGAAGACACGACCACGCAGCACGCGCTGATGCGCGTCTTCGCATGCTGCCAGGATCGGTGCGAAGATCCGCCCGCCGAAGATCTGCTGCAGCGGTGTGCGCAGCTCGCGCTTCCAGGAGACGCGGATCGTCCGGTCCTGCAGGATGTCGAACACCTTCGGCCGGGGCACTCGCTCCAGGCGCGCACGCAGGCTCTGCTCCAGAGGGGCGTATCCCAGCCCGAGCAGCTCCGGCAGCGCCTCGGCGAGGTCCGCATCCATGTGCGCAGCCAGCCAGAGCCAGCGCCGGCGCACATCGGCGAGGAGCTGGCGCGCCTGTGCGGCCCGCTCCCCGATCACCTCGGTGTCCGGCAGCGTCCCGAATTCCAGGTCCTCGGCGCGGGCGAGCGGTGGCGGCGTGGCGAATACCGCCTCGAGCGCCTCCATGAGCTTCAGCTTGTTGGCGATGGAGAACTCGATGTTGATGCGCTCGATCTCGTCGGTGTACTCGCCCATGCGGCCGAGCGGCAGCACCACGTCCTCGTTGATCTTGAAGGCATTGGTGTGCCGCGCGATGGCGGCGGTCCGCGAGCGGTCGAGCCAGAACTTGCGCCGGGCCTCGGCGCTCACCGCGACGAAGCCCTCGCCGCCGCGGCCGTTGGCGAGCCTCACGACCTCCGAGACGGCCGCGGCCACCGCGGCCTCGTCATCGCCGACGATATCGCCGAACAGCGCCATCTTCGGAAGCGCGCCGCGCTTGGATTTGGTGGTGTAGCCGACCGCCTTCAGGTAGCGCTCGTCCATGTGCTCGAGGCCCGCCAGGTGCACGCCCTTCGCCGCCAGGCCATCCAGGTGGCTCTTGATCTCAACGATCGCCGGCACCGCCTCGCGCGCCTGACCGAAGAACTCCAGGCACACGGTGCGCGTGTGGCCCGGTGCGCGGTGCAGCACCCAACGGGCCGATGTGATGATGCCGTCGCATCCTTCCTTCTGTATGCCCGGGAGGCCGCCGAGGAACTTGTCCGTCACGTCCTTGCCCAGGCCTGCCTTGCGGAACCTGCGCCCCGGGATGCTGAGCCGCTGCTCGCGCAGCACGCGCGCCTCGCCCGGGGGTGAGCGGCCATCCTTCCAGACGAGCTCGAATTCGGCGACGCCGACGTCGTGGATCTTGCCGCGGTTGTGCGCGACCCGGCTGACCTCCAGCCAGTTGCCCTCGCAGTCGACCATGCGCCACCAGGCGAGATTGTCGAGCGCTGTTCCCCAGAGAACCGCCTTCTTGCCGCCGGCATTCATGGCGATGTTGCCGCCGATGCAGGAGGCGTCGGCCGAGGTCGGATCGACGGCGAACACCAGTCCACCCTGGTCCGCGGCGTTGGCCACGCGGCGGGTCACCACGCCCGCTTCCGTGTGGATCGTCGGTACGGGCTCGCAGAGCCCGGGCAGATGCAGCCGCTCGATCTCGCCCAGGCGCTCGAGCTTCTCGGTGTTGATGACGGCAGAGAGGGGTGTCAGCGGCACCGCGCCGCCGGTGTAGCCGGTGCCGCCGCCGCGCGGGATGATGGTGAGGCCCAGCTCGATGCAGGCCCGCACCAGGCCGGGGATCTCCGCCTCCGTGTCCGGAATCAGCACGACGAACGGGTATTCGACGCGCCAATCGGTAGCGTCGGTGACATGACAGACGCGGGCATAGGCATCGAACCGGATGTTATCCGGCCGCGTATGCCGTTTCAGGACGCGCAGCGCGCGCCGCCGCAGGCCGGTCCAGTTGTCGAAGTCCGCTTCGAAGCTGCGCACGGCCGCGCTCGCGGCGGCCAGCAGATCACCGACCTGGGCATAGCGCGCGCCGTCACCGGCATCCCGCCGTTTATCGACTTCGCTTAGACGGTGGTGCAGAGCCTGGATGAGCAATCCTCTCCTGCGCGCGTTCTCGATCAGATCGTCGTGCAGATAGGGGTTGCGGCGGACCACCCAGATGTCGCCGAGCACCTCGTAGAGCATGCGAGCCGAGCGACCGGTGCGCCGCTCGTGCCGCAGCTCCTCGATGCTCGCCCAGTGCCGCGCTCCGAGCAGCCGGATCACGATCTCCCGGTCGGAGAACGAGGTGTAGTTGTAGGGGATCTCACGCAGCCGGCCCGAAGCCTCGGGGCCGCGGGCGGAGGCCTCCACGGACAGCGGCGCGGGCCTGGGTGCACTCATGGACTTTATGCTGCTCCTCATCCGTCTCCGCACCCGGGAGCCGGGCAGGGGAGAAAGCGTCTATCGTACGGAAACCGGATCCGCTGGAGAAATAAGCAATGGTCAGACGATCATAATCGTAACCGGTTTCGAGGCACGGACTTCAGGGCAAGTCCGTGCCGCCCATGAGGTACCGGTCGCACTCGCGCGCGGCGCCCCGGCCTTCGTTGATGGCCCACACCACCAGGCTCTGCCCCCTACGGCAGTCGCCCGCGGCGAACACGCCTTTCACATTGGTTGCGAACGCGCCGTGTTCGGCCTCGACATTGGAGCGGGCGTCGGTCTTGACCCCGATCTCGGCCAGAAGCGGTTGCTCGGGACCGGTGAATCCGAGCGCGAGCAGCACCAGGTCGGCGGGGACCTCCTGGGCGCTTGCGGGCACTTCGACCGGCGCGAGCCGCCCGTTGTCGCCCCGTTGCCAGGAGATCTGCACGGTCGTGACCGACCGCACGCCGTCCCCGGCGTCGCCATTGAGGCTCTTGACCGTTGTGACATAGGTGCGCGGATCCGCGCCGAACTTCGCCGCCGCTTCCTCCTGCCCGTAGTCGAGTTTGTAGACCTTGGGCCACTCCGGCCACGGATTGTCCTCGGCGCGCTCCATGGGTGGGCGGGGCAGGATCTCGATCTGCTTCAGGGTCTTGCAGCCCTGGCGCATGGCGGTGGCCACGCAGTCGGTGCCCGTGTCGCCGCCGCCGATCACCACGACATTCCTGCCCCGCGCGTGGATGGGGCTGTGGTCGGGGCCGCCGTTGAGCAGCGCCTTGGTGCTCGCGGTGAGGTATTCCATGGCGAAGTGCACGCCTTTGAGCTTGCGATTCGGGACGGCGAGGTCGCGGGGTTGCGTGGCGCCGGTGCACAGCACTATCGCATCGAAGTCCGTGCGCAACAGCTGCGCCTCGACGTTCTCGCCGACGTGCGCGTTGCAGACGAACCGGACTCCCTCCTTCTCCATCAGCTCGATCCGCCGCAGCACCACATCCTTCTTGTCCAGTTTCATGTTGGGGATGCCGTACATGAGCAGCCCCCCGGGCCGGTCGTCGCGCTCGAGCACCGTCACGGTGTGCCCGGCGCGATTCAATTGCTCGGCGCAGGCGAGGCCGGCCGGTCCCGAGCCGATCACCACAATCTTCTTGCCCGTGCGGCTCGCGGGCGGTTCCGGGGAGATCCAGCCCTGGTCCCAGCCCTCGTCCGCCAGCGCCGCCTCGATGGTCTTGATGGCGACCGGCGGGGCGTTGATGCCGAGCACGCACGAGCCTTCGCACGGGGCCGGGCAGACCCGGCCGGTGAACTCGGGGAAGTTGTTGGTCTTCAGGAGCCGATCGAGCGCCTCGCGCCACAAGCCCCGGTAGATCAGGTCGTTCCATTCCGGGATCAGATTGTTCACCGGGCAGCCGGAGGCCATGCCCGAGACGAGCGTCCCGGTGTGACAGAACGGCACGCCGCAGTCCATGCAGCGCGCGGCCTGGTTGCGCAGGCGCTTCTCGTCCATGTGGTGATGGAATTCCTTCCAGTCGCGCACGCGTTCGGCAGGTGTGCGGTCCACCGGGAGCTCACGCAGATATTCGATGAATCCAGTCGGCTTGCCCATCGGGTACTCGGTATGTTCAGTTTCCGCCGACGCGTGCCAGGTCGCGCGCGTTCTCTTCGAAGGCCACCATGATGGCTTCATCGCCGGAGAGGCCCTGGCTGTGGGCGCGCTCGAGCGAGGCCAGTGCGCGCTTGAAGTCCTTGGGCACGACGGCGACGAACTGGGGCAGCAGACGCTCCCAGTTGGCAAGCACGTGCGCGGCGCGGGCGCTGCCGGTGAATTCGCGGTGCCGCTCGATCATTCCCCGCACCCGGGCGATCGCCTGGCGATCCTCGAGCGGCTCCAGATCCACCATCTGGTGGTTCACCCGCGAGGGAAACTCGCCGGCCTCATCGAGCACGTATGCGATGCCTCCGGACATGCCGGCACCGAAGTTGCGCCCCGTCGGCCCGAGGACGACCACGTGGCCGCCGGTCATGTACTCGCAGCCGTGATCGCCGACCGCCTCGACCACCGCGTCGACGCCGCTGTTGCGCACGGCGAAGCGTTCGCCCGCCATGCCCCGGAAATAGGCTTCCCCGCCGGTGGCCCCATACAGGCCGACGTTGCCGACGATGATGTTCTCCTCGGGAGCGAACGGCGAGCCGGCCGGCGGATAGACGATGATCCGTCCGCCGGAGAGGCCCTTGCCCACGTGGTCGTTGGCATCGCCTTCGAGCACCAAGGTCATTCCCCGCGGCATGAAGGCGCCGAAGCTCTGCCCGGCGGTGCCTTTGAAGTGGATGCGGATGGTGTCCTCCGGCAGGCCCCCGGGGCCATGCCTGCGGGTGAGCTCGCTCCCGGTGATGGTGCCGACCACGCGGTTGACGTTGCGGATGGGAAGCTCCGCGCGAACCGTCTCGCCGCGCTCGATGGCGGGCCGGCAGAGCGGCAGCAGCGTCGTCACATCCAGGGAGGACTCCAGGCCGTGATCCTGATCGATCTGCCGGAAGCGCCCCACCTCCTCGCCGACATCCGGCTGATAGAGGATGTGGCTGAAGTCGAAGCCCTTGACCTTCCAGTGATCCACGGCTTTCTTCATGCGCAATCGGTCCACCCGGCCGACCATCTCCTCCACGGTCCTGAAACCGAGCTCCGCCATGCGCTCGCGCATGTCCTGCGCGATGAAGCGCATGAAGTTCACCACGTGCTCGGGCTTGCCGGCGAATCGCTCGCGCAGCCGCGGATCCTGGGTTGCAACACCCGCGGGACAGGTGTTGAGATGGCACACGCGCATCATGATGCAACCCAACGCCACGAGCGGCGCGGTCGCGAAGCCGAACTCCTCCGCGCCGAGCAAGGCGGCAATGACCACATCGCGGCCGGTCTTGAGCTGGCCGTCCGCTTCCACGGCGATTCGGCTGCGCAGGTTGTTCAACACCAGGGTCTGGTGCGTCTCGGCAATCCCGAGCTCCCAGGGCAGGCCGGCGTGAATGATCGAGGTCTGCGGCGAGGCGCCCGTGCCGCCATCGTAGCCGCTGACCAGCACCACATCCGCATGCGCTTTCGCGACGCCCGCGGCGATCGTGCCCACGCCCACTTCGGAGACGAGCTTCACGCTGATGCGCGCTTCGCGGTTGGCGTTCTTCAGGTCGTGGATCAGCTCGGCCAGATCCTCGATGGAGTAGATGTCGTGATGCGGAGGAGGGGAGATGAGCCCCACGCCCGCGGTCGTGTGCCGGGTCTTGGCGATCCAGGGGTAAACCTTGGTGCCGGGGAGCTGTCCGCCCTCGCCGGGCTTGGCCCCCTGGGCCATCTTGATCTGCAGTTCCCGGGCGCTGACCAGGTACTGGCTGGTGACGCCGAAGCGACCCGAGGCCACCTGCTTGATCGCGCTGTTCTTCGAGTCGCCGTCGGGCTCGGGGACGTACCGGGCCGGGTCTTCGCCGCCTTCGCCCGTGTTGCTCTTGCCACCGATGCGATTCATCGCGATCGCAAGCGTCTCGTGCGCTTCCTGGCTGATCGAGCCGTAGGACATGGCCCCCGACTTGAAGCGCTTGAGGATGCTCTCGATGGGCTCGACCTGCTCGATGGGCACCGGCTCGAAGGGCACGAACTCCATCAGCCCGCGCAGGGTGGCGAGCTTCTTCGACTGGTCGTCGATCAGCTTCGCGTAGGCCTTGTACGTCTCGAAGCTGCCCGTGCGCACGGCCTTCTGCAGGCGATGGATGGACTCGGGGTTGAACAGGTGATGCTCGCCATCGGCGCGCCACTGATACTGGCCGCCGGTCTCGAGGTTGTGCCCGTTCACCTTGCGCGCAGGGAAGGCCGCACGGTGGCGCATCAGCGCCTCCTGCGCGATGGTTTCCATTGCGATGCCGCCGATGCGCGAGGCGGTCCAGGTGAAGTACTGATCGATCACGTCCTGGCGCAGGCCCACGGCCTCGAACACCTGGGCCCCGTGGTAGCTCTGGATCGCGGAGATGCCCATCTTGGACATGACCTTCACCACTCCCTTGGTGGCGGCCTTGACGTAATTCTTGCACGCGAGCGTGGTGTCGACGTGGGTGAGCAGACCCTCGCGGATCATGCTCTCGAGCGTCTCGAAGGCGAGATAGGGATTGATCGCCGAGCAGCCGTAGCCGATCAGCAGCGCGAAGTGATGCACTTCGCGCGCCTCGCCGGTCTCGAGAACGATGCTGACGCGTGTGCGCAGTCCTTCGCGGATGAGGTAGTGGTGCAGACCGCTCACCGCGAGCAGCGCCGGCACCGCGGCGAACTCCCGCGTCACCCCGCGGTCGCTCAGCACCAGGATGTTGACTTCCTCGTCCTCGACGAGGCGGCGGGCCGCGACACACAACTCTTCCACGGACTTGGTGAGCCCCTTCTCGCCACGGGTGGCGCGGAAGAGGGTGGACAGCGCCCCGACCTTGAGCCCCGGCAGCGCCAGGCGCCGGATCCTCGCGAACTCGTCGTTGGTGAGGATGGGGCCCTTGAGCTCGAGCCGGCGGCAGTCCGAGGGCTGCGGCTGCAGGAGGTTCCCCTCCGAGCCGAGCCATACCTCGGACGCGGTGATCAGCTCTTCGCGGATGCAGTCGATCGGCGGATTGGTCACCTGCGCGAACAGCTGCTTGAAGTAGTCGTAGAGCAGCCGCGGCCGCTCCGAGAGTGCCGCGAGCGGTGCGTCGTTGCCCATCGAGCCGACCGCCTCGACGCCGTTCTTCGCCATCGGCGCGAGCAGCACGCGCTGGTCCTCGAACGTGTAGCCGAAGGCGATCTGGCGCTCGAACAGGGTCTCGGGATTGGACGCCGGGAGCTCGGTCACCGGCGGCAGGTCCTTCAGGTACACCAGGTGCTGATCGAGCCACTGCCGGTACGGCTGCTGCGCGCAGATGGTGCGCTTGATCTCCTCGTCGTCGATGATCCGGCCCTGCTCGGTGTCGACGAGGAACATGCGGCCCGGTTGCAACCGTCCCTTCTGCACCACATCCTGCGGGGGAACATCGAGCACGCCGGCTTCGGAGGCCATGATGACGAGGTCATCCCGCGTGACGTAGTAGCGCGAGGGCCTCAGGCCGTTGCGATCGAGCACCGCGCCGACCTGCTTTCCATCGGTGAATGCGATGGAGGCCGGCCCGTCCCAGGGCTCCATCAGGCTCGAGTGATACTGGTAGAAGGCCCGCCGGTCCTCATCCATGGTCTGGTGGTTGGACCAGGGCTCCGGGATCAGCATCATCATGGCGTGCGCCAGCGGCCGGCCCGAGAGCACCAGGAGCTCGAGCGTATTGTCGAGCATCGCCGAATCGCTTCCGTTGGGGTTGACGACCGGCTGGATCTTGTCCGTGTCCTCCCCGAACAGATCGGACTCGAAGAGCGCCTCGCGGGCCTTCATCCAGTTGAAATTGCCACGCAGGGTATTGATCTCGCCGTTGTGCGCGAGATAACGGTAGGGGTGCGCGCGGTCCCAGCTCGGGAAGGTATTGGTGCTGAAACGCGAGTGCACCAGCGCGAGCGCGGTCTCGACCGCGGGATCCTGCAGGTCCGGGAAATATTGAGTCAGCTGCTCGGTGAGCAGCATCCCCTTATAGACGATCGTCTTGTGCGAGAGGCTGCAGACGTACCAGTACTCGGCCCCATCGATGGTGGACTCGCGGATCTCGCTGTAGGCGCGCTTCCTGATGATGAAGAGCTTGCGCTCGAATTCCATCTCGTCGCGCACGCCCGGGCCGCGCCCGATGAACACCTGGCGGATGAAGGGCTCGCCCGCCTTGGCCGTCTCGCCGAGCGATGCGTTGTTCGTCGGCACGGTGCGCCAGCCGAGCACGACCTGGCCCTCGGATTGGACGATCTGCTCGAACTCCTCGACGATGCGCCGCCGGCGCGTGGGGTTGCGCGGCAGGAAGATGAGTCCGCTGCCGTACTCGCCCGGCTCGGGCAGCTGCAGGTGGTTCTTGCGCATGACCTCGCGCAGGAAGGCATGCGGCATCTGGATGAGCACCCCGGCCCCATCGCCCGTATTGACCTCGCAGCCGCAGGCGCCCCGGTGATCCAGATTGCGCAGCACCTGGACGGCCTGCTCGAGGATGCGGTGGGATTTGCGGCCCTTGATGTCGACTACGAAGCCTACGCCGCAGGCTTCGTGCTCGAACCACGGATCGTAGAGCCCCTGTTTCGCGGGGGCACCCGGGGAGCGGCGCGGCAGCCTCGGGGCACCCCGGGGCGCGCGCGCCACAGCGCTTCGGCGCTGGTGTCGCATGATCGGCCTCATAAGTAAGTGGAGCCGGCCATCACCGCCCGAGGCGCCGTATGACCGGGTCCGTCCCAGCGGCTTGCGCCGATGGGCAATATTCGCGGGCGCGCGTTCCCTTGCACCGATGCCGATCCCCTGCGTGGGGACGGACTCACCGATGGCTCCCGCTGACTCAAGAAGGATGAGGCGGATCGCGACACAGTCCGGACCCCTGGGGCCGGCCAGTGCATGCGGTCTCAACCGCCGATATGGCTCGATAATATCTGTCTGTCGCTTGCGGTCAATCCCGGCGAGGGTCTTTTCGAGGGTTTCAGGAAAATTAAGGGAGGGTCGCGAGGGCCTGCCCCCGTCCGGCTCCGCCCGGAGGGGGCGCTATCGGGTCCCGGCGAGCGGGGCGGCCGCGCGCTCCAGGATGAGCCGCTGCGTCGGGTAGGCGAACTCGATCCCGAGCCGGGTGAATTCGCGGTGGACCTTCAGGCGCATCTCCTGCTGGATGTCCATGTGGCGCAGGTAGTCGGCCGTGGTCACGTAGTAGACCGTCTCGAAATCGAGCGACGCGCTATTGTGATTCGTGAAATGGCTGCGGTCGAACCGGGTATCCGCGATCCCCTCGATGATGCCGCGCAGGATCTGCGGGATGCGCTCGAGAAGCTCCGCGGGTGTCTCATAAGTGACCCCGATGGTGAACAGCACGCGCCGCTCGCTCATGCGACCGTAATTGCGCAGCCGGCTCTTCAGCAGGTCGGCGTTCGAGAGAACGATCTGCTCGCCCGAGATGCTGCGCAGCCTCGTGCTCTTGATGCCGATGTGCTCGACAGTGCCCTGGAAGCTGTCCACGGTGACGAAGTCACCGACGAAAAACGGCTGGTCGAACGTGATCGAGAGCGAGGCGAAGAGGTCGCCCAGGATGTTCTGGACCGCCAGCGCCACCGCCACGCCACCCACGCCGAGGCCGGCCACCAGCGTCGTGATGTTCACGCCGAGGTTCTCGAGCGCGAGCAGAACCACCATGGTCCACACCGCCGCCTTGGCGATGAATATGAGCACGCCCAGGGAACTCTCCGCGGCGCGATCGCCCGCGTGACGCGCGCGGCGGTTGCCCTCGAGCCAAGCGCCGGCCGCCGCGGTTCCCCACACCCCCACCTGCCAGAAGATCACCACGGTGATCGCGTCGTCGATCGCCTCGTGCGCGCGCGCCGAGGCGCGGATGAACAGCAGCCCGATGAAGATCGAGAGCGAGAGCAGGAAGAGCGTCGTGGTGCGGCTCGCCACCTCGAACACCAGGGCGGTCAGATCCGTGCGGCCGATCGATTTCAACCGTCGGTCGTAGTGTCGAACGAGACGTCGCACCAGCACGGCGGCGCCGAGCAGCACGACGGCGGCGCCGATTCCCTGCAGCCACGCGAGCGGCGTGTAGCGCAAGGTGGGCGCGAGCGACAGCAGATGCGTGACGGGGTGAGTCATCGGCGGGAGGATAGCGCATCCGTGCCGGTCTGTTGTATCACTCGTCCCTTCGGGACTACCCTTGCGCTCATCCGGCGCACCCGCGCCCGACAGGCATGGACCATGGGATTGACGCTCCGTTTGCGCAAGACGACCCGTGACGGCCGCCGTAAGGCGCCACAGCCTCGCGCGGCCCGCCGCTCGCCTCGTGAGACGATCGAGCTGCGCGCGCTGCAGGACCTGCGTACCGTCGTTGGGTCCGCCAGGCTGTACGATTCCCGGATCAAGCGCAGTACAGGCCTCTCGGGCTCGCAGCTCTGGGCGCTGGCGGAGGTGGCGCGCACCGCGGGACTGACCGTCAGCGCGCTCGCGGGCCGCCTGGCCCTTCACCAGACGACGGCCAGCAATCTGGTCAACGCCCTGGTCGAGCGCCGCCTGCTCAAGCGGGTTCGCGATCGTCGCGATCAGCGCATCGTGCATCTGTTCGCCACGGCCGAAGGCGCACGCCTGCTCACGCGCTCGCCACATCCCTACAGCGGACTGCTCGTGGATGCGCTGCAGCGTATCGCCGCCCGGGATCTCGACAGACTCGCCCGGGGACTCAACACCCTGCGCGAGGCGATGCGCCGCGCGACGCCCGCCGCGACCGGAGAGCTGCTGTTCGGCGATTGAGGCGCCGCCGCGCAAATGCCTGCCAAACAGCGCTGGCGCGCGGCCGCGCGCAGGGTTGCATTGCCGGCGCAGAAATCATATTCTTGAAAATATATATCATTGTTTGAATTTTCGCGGCTGAACGGACCAGCCGTCCGCATATCCACGAGCGATCAGCGCGCTGGCGCACACTGGTCGCACAGGAGGTCATCATGCAAGCGTTCGCCAGCCTCAACGAATCGAAGGCCAACTTCGACGATATCTACGACCGGGCCGATCCGCGCGACTATTTCTCCGTCCTCGGCTCGCTCGATTACATGATTCCAGATGTGGCCGCGCCGCTCGTGCGGCAGATTCTCGCGGCCCGCAAGCGCCGTTATGACCTCGCGCCCACCGTCCTCGATGTCGGGTGCTCGTACGGCATCAACGCGGCTGTGCACCGCTTTCCGCTGAGTTTCCGCAGATTGCGCCGACGCTATGCGAACGCCGACATGGCGGCGCTCGGTTCCGATGAGCTGGCGCGCCTGGACCGCAGCTACTACGCCAGCTGGCCGGAGACCGGCCTCGCGCGCTTCATCGGCCTCGATGTGTCGGCGCCGGCGGTGCGTTACGCGGTGGCGGTCGGGTTGCTCGATGAGGGCATCGTCGCCAACCTGGAATCCACCCCGCCGGCGCCGCGGGACGCCGAGCGGCTGCGGCGCGCCGATGTCATCCTGTCGACGGGTTGTGTCGGTTATGTGACGGAACGGACCTTCCGGAGCGTTCTCGGTGCCATGGAGCGTCCACCGTGGATCATATCGTTCGTTTTGCGCATGTTCCCCTACGACGCCATCTCGGACGAGCTCGCCAGGCATGGGCTCGTCACGGAGCGCCTTGCCGGAGCGACGTTCGTGCAACGGCGGTTTCGCGACGTGGAGGAATTCACCAGCTGTCTGGCGACGCTGGAGAAGCTGGGCATCGATACCAGCGGACTCGAGTCCGACGGCCGCTTCCAGGCGCAGCTGTTTCTCTCGCGACCGAAGGAGGACGTGCTGGCCGCTCCGCTGCGGCAGATCGTGACGGTGGTCAGCGGACGCAACAGGACGGTCGGCACGCGCTACGTGCGCGTCGGGCGCGGCGATCGCGCCAAAGTATTGCGCGCGCCATCGTGACGAGCCGGGCCGGACGCGCCGCCCCGTCTGTCATATGATCGTCCTCGACAACGTCTCGAAGACGTTCGACGGGGGCGCGAGTTACGCCGTGCGACGCGTGAGTCTTCAGGTGCCGGCGCGGACTTTCGTCGCAGTAGTCGGGGATTCGGGCTCGGGCAAGACGACGCTGCTGAAGACCATCAACCGGCTGATCGAGCCGGAGGAAGGCGAAGTCCTCATCGACGAGGAGCGGGTGCGCGGGGTCGCCCCGCATGCGTTGCGCCGACGGATCGGCTACGTGTTCCAGGGAATAGGACTGTTCCCGCACATGAGCATCGCGGAGAACATCGGCATCACCCCGAGGCTGGTCGGTTGGCCGGAGCCCGAGATCCGCGCCCGGGTGGAGGAGCTCATCGACCTGGTCGCTCTGCCCCGCGCCTATCTGACGCGCCTGCCGGCCGAGCTCTCCGGAGGTCAGCGCCAGAGGATCGGCATCGCCCGGGCCTTGGCCGCGCGCCCCTACATCATGCTGATGGATGAGCCGTTCGGGGCGCTCGATCCCATCACCCGCGATACGCTCGGCGTGGAATATCGACGTCTCCACGACGGCATGCACCTGACCACACTCATGGTCACTCATGACATCCTGGAGGCGGTCCTGCTCGCCGACCGCATCGTGGTCATGCGCGCGGGCGCGATCGTGGCCGACGGCGTGCCGCACGATCTGCTGGCCGGGCATCCCGACCCCGACGTGCGCACGCTGATGGACATGCCCCGCCGCCAGGCCGAGCGGGTGAGGGCGCTCCTCGAGGAGCGCGCGCGTGAATGAGCGCCTGAGCTCGGCGCTGCGCGTACTGCCGGATTACCTCAGCCAGCACGTGCTGCTGAGCGCGGCCGCGCTCGCGCTGGGTCTTGCCATCAGTCTGCCATTGTTGATCGCCGCGACGCGCAGCGCGCGCGTGCGCTGGCCGGTGCTTGCGCTCGCGAGCCTCATCCAGACGGTGCCGGGCATAGCACTGCTCGCGCTTTTCTATCCGCTGCTCCTTGGATTGTCATCGCTCAGCGGGCGACTGTTCGGCTTCCACTTTCCGGCGCTCGGGTTCCTGCCTTCCCTCCTTGCCCTGACCCTCTATTCCATCCTCCCCATACTGCGCAACGGCATCACCGCCATCCTCAACCTCGATCCGGCGATCCTCCAGGCCGCGAGCGGAGTCGGCATGACCGATCGCCAGCGGCTGCTGCGCGTCGAGATGCCGCTCGCCGCGCCGATGCTCATGGCGGGCCTGCGCACTTCGGCGGTGTGGGTGATCGGCACGGCGACGCTGGCGACGCCGGTCGGCCAGACCAGCCTCGGCAATTACATCTTCACCGGACTTCAGGTGGAGGATTGGGTCTGGGTGCTGTTCGGGTGTGGCGTCGCGGTCGCCCTCGCGCTCGTCACCGACCAGCTGCTCGGGCTGATCGAGCTCGGCTTGGGCCGCCGCCGGCCGCGGCTCGCCTGGATCGGCCTTGCACTGCTGCTGCTCGGTGTGGCGGCCGCCGGGGCGGTGCCCTTGCAGTCTCGGGGCCGCGCCGGTTACGTGGTCGGGGCAAAGGACTTCTCGGAGCAGTACATTCTCGCCTCGCTCATCGGCTCGCGCATCCAGGCGAGCGGGCATCCGGTCAGGGAGCGCACCGATCTCGGCTCGGTGTTCGCATTCCGCGCGCTCGCGGCCAATGAGCTCAGCGCCTATGTCGATTACACAGGCACGCTGTGGACCAACATCCTGCATCGCACCGATGAGCCCCCGCGCGCACAGATGCTGGCGGATCTGCGCGCGCAGTTGCGCAGCCGCTATGGCGTGGAGCTGCTCGGACCCCTCGGGTTCGAGAACGCCTATGTGCTCGCGATGCGCCGGGGCGAGGCCGCGAGGCTCGGGATCCGCACCATTCAGGATCTGGCGCGGCTCGCCCCCGAGCTTCGCATGGGGGGGGACCTCGAGTTCTTCGCCCGTCCCGAGTGGCGGATGCTCGAGGCGCGTTACGGCCTCAGGTTTCGCTCCCGGCGCTCCTACGAGCCCACCTTCATGTACAAGGCGCTGATGAGCGGCCAGGTCGATGTCATTTCCGCCTTCTCGAGCGATGGACGCATCGCCGCGGATCACCTGGTGGTGCTGAAGGACCCGTTGCATGCGATCCCGCCGTACGACGCGGTGATATTGCTTTCACCGAAGCGCGCCGAGGACCCCGTGCTCAGGCGCGCGCTTAAGCCGCTGATCGGCGCTATCCCCATTCAACTGATGCGCCAGGCCAATTACATGGTCGATCGGCCGGCCGGCAAGCGAACGCCGGCGGAGGCGGCCGAGTGGCTGGCGAGGGCGGCGCACTTGAATTGAGTGACCTGCCGCCACCCCGGCATCGAAGGGCGCGCCTGAGTGGATTGGCGCAGATGCGTCCTGCGGGCTCGCGCCTCGGCGCCTGCGCGGCGGCACCCGGGGAAAATCCGCTCAGCGGTCGCGCTCCGATGACCATGCTCGCGAGTCACTCCGCGGCGCTCGCCCCCACGGCCACCCACGCCAGATCGGCATGGGAGACGGAGTCGAGTTTGAACGCGCGGGCCGCGGCGAGCATGCGAGTGAGGGCCTGCGCGAGCGGCATCGGCGGCTGGCCGTCTTTGCGTGCTTTGTCGAAGCGCACCGGGTTGATGCGTGCCACCACGTAATTTCTCAGATACGGCGAGCGGAAACCGCGCGACTGCAGGGTTTCGACCAATCGTTTGACCTGTGTGTCGATCTCGAGCAGGCGGGCCGCGTAGTCCTCGCGCTGGCGCAGGCTGGCGGCGAGCGGCCGGTCGCTGAAGCGGTCGACTTTCTTCAGGAAGGCGCTGTAGGCGCCCCCGGCGAAGCGGCCGGCTCGCTCATAGAGCAGCCCGAGCGTCAGGAGCTCCGGCGACTCGAATTCGGCCGCGCGGGATGCCTCGCTCGCGCGCCTGTCCTTCACCGCCAGGCTGCGCGCCATGCGGATCACCTCGAGACTGCGGTCCCTCAGGTTGTGCGCCTTTTCGGTGTTCAGCGCCAGGATGCGGTACGCGAGCGCCGCATCGGGGGAGATCAGCGCCGTGATCTGACGCAGCCCGAGCACTTTGGCTGCCGCCAGCCGATGCCGCCCGTTCGGTGTCCAGAGCCTGCCGTCCTCGCCGCGCACCACGATCAAAGGATCGAGAAAGGCTCCGGCCTCGGCGATGCGCCCGGCCAGGCGTTGCGTGTGGGTGGGGGAGAGGTCGCGCTGAAAGGGGGTGGGTTGAACCGCGGGCAGCGGGAGCGAGGCGAGCAGCAAGGGTTTCCCGCCGAGCGGGTCGCGGTAGGCCCCGATGGGGGTGCCGCCCGCCTCGCGCACCCAGGCCGAGAGCGGGCCCACCTCGGAGGTCTCCAGGCCCAAGGCGATCTCGGCGGCACTCAGGCCGCGGGCCTCGCCGCGCGGGGCGAGCTTGCCGCGTGCGCCTTTACCCGGGGGACGTCTGCCGGCCGCCCGGGCGC
>JAJYDK010000033.1 GCA_021777555.1 Pseudomonadota bacterium
TGCGAGCGAGCTTCGCTATTCCATGCTGCGCATGACCGGTGAGCACGGCCTGGGTCACGGTCTGTCGATTGAATATGACCTGCGCGCGGCGCACGTGGAGAAGATTCGTACCCGTCACGGTCGACGCGTGGTCGAGAGTTCACTGGGGGTCGAAGACCAGGAGGTGGGGCTCAACATCGGACTGACTCAGGGGCGCAGGTTTGCCGATTCGATCGCGCTGAACGTGGTGGCGGCCACCGGTTCGATCACGAGTCATCCCGCCCTGGGTACGGGTCATACGGCGGTGGAGCCGGACTTCCAGGCCGGGTTTGCCGCAAGCCGGTGGCGTGTCTCCCTCAAGACCGGGCCCCGGGTGTTCGTCGATGGAGGCGCCGCGCAGATGCGGGCGGAGCTCGACGCCAGTGTGCGCATATCCCGGCGTATCGAGCTTGGCGGGGTGCTCTTCTATGTGCGCACCCTCGCGATGCGACATCCATTGCCCACGACCGACAGCGCCGAGCGATACGATCTGCTGCGCCCCGGTCTGAGACTCAAGTACCGCATTTCGGATCGGCTCAAGCCATTCATCGAATACGAGCAGGATGTGGCCGGCCAGGCCATCCACGCCGGACGGCGCATCAGCGTCGGTGTCAGCTACGCGTATTGATCCGATGAGCGAGGCCGCACAGACACGATTGATATTGGTGCGGCACGGGCAGACGCAGTGGAACCTGCAGGGACGCTACCAGGGCCGGGCGGATACGCCGATCTGCACCGTTGGACTGGCGACGGCGCAGCGCGTCGCCGTCATGTTGCGCGGATGCGAGGCGACGGTGTTGCTCGCCAGCCCGCTGCAGCGCGCGCGGGCGACCGCCGAGGTCATCGGGCGGAGACTGGGAGATCTGGGCAGCGTGGTCGATGAGCGTCTCACCGAGATCGATTTCGGGCAGTGGCAGGGTCTCACTCAGGCGCAGGTCAAAACGCACTGGCCCGTGCTGCTGCGAGCCTGGAAGCGCGCGCCCGATTCGGTGGGCTTCCCGGGCGGGGAGCGGCTCGCCGATGCGCTGGAACGGCTGCGGCATTTCCTGAGCTGTCCGCCCTGGGGCACCGCAGCGGCCCCTCGCTGCGTCATCGCCGTCACGCACACGGGACCGATCCGTCTCGCGCGTCTCCTTGCGGAGGACCGGCCGCTGGCGCACTACCGGCAGGTGGCGTCACAGGCCGGTGCCGCATACGAATTCGATTGGGACCCGCCGGGGCGGCTTCGCTCCGCCGGGCACCGTTTGCTCAAGTAAATCGGGATCTCCTATGAAAGTCACTGTGTTCGGCTCGGGTTATGTGGGTCTGGTTACGGCCGCCTGTCTTGCGGATGCGGGCAATGACATCGTGTGCGTCGATGTCGATGAGCGGAAAGTCGAGATGCTGAGCCGGGGCGAGGTGCCGATCCATGAACCGGGCCTCGAGCCGATCGTGCAGCGGAATCTCGCTTCCGGGCGACTGTCGTTCACCCGTGACGCCGCTCTGGGTGTCGCACATGGGGTCTTCCAGCTCATCGCGGTGGGTACGCCGCCCGATGAAGACGGATCGGCGGATCTGCGCCATGTGCTGGCTGTTGCGCGCACGATTGGCGAGCACATGCGCGAGTACAAGCTGGTGATCACCAAGTCCACCGTGCCGGTCGGCACTGGCGACAGGGTGCGGGCGACGCTTCGCTCGAGCCTTGCGCGCCGGGGCGTGACGATCGAGCACGACACCGTCTCGAATCCGGAGTTTCTGAAGGAAGGCGCCGCGATCGCAGACTTCGTCAAGCCCGACCGGATCGTGGTGGGCGCCGACAGCGAGCGTGCCGCGCAGCTCATGCGCGCACTCTACGAGCCCTTCACCCGCAATCACAACCGCATGCTCGTGATGGATGTCCGGTCCGCGGAGCTCACCAAGTACGCCGCGAACGCCATGCTCGCCACGCGGATCAGCTTCATGAACGAGCTGGCGAACCTGGCCGAGCAGGTGGGCGCCGATATCGAGAGCGTCCGTCACGGGATAGGGTCGGATCCGCGTATCGGCTACGCATTCATCTATCCGGGTATCGGCTATGGTGGCTCGTGCTTCCCGAAGGACGTCAAGGCGCTGATGCGATCCGCCACCGACGCCGGATGCGCAACGACGATCCTCGAGGCGGTGGAGGCGGTCAACGAGCGGCAGAAGGGGCGTCTGTTCGCGAAGATCGCCTCGCATTTCGGTGATCTGGCGGGCAGAACCATTGCCGTATGGGGGCTCGCCTTCAAGCCCAACACCGACGACATGCGCGACGCGGCGAGCCGGGTGCTTCTGGAGAGTCTGTGGGCGGCCGGCGCCAGCGTGCGCGCCTATGATCCGGCCGCCATGCCGGAAGCGCGCCGACTGTACGAGCAGCAATCGGGGCTCGAGCTGTGCGCATCGGCAATGGAGGCGCTCGATGGCGCCGATGCGCTCGCCATCGTGACCGAGTGGCCTGAATTCCGCAGTCCCGACTTCTGCGCGATCCGCAAGGCCCTTCACGAGCCGGTCGTCTTCGACGGACGCAACCTCTACGATCCGCAGCAGATGACCGACGAGGGCTTGCGCTACTACGCGATCGGGCGACATCAGCCTGGAGCAAGAGCGTCGAGCGCCATGATCGCAGCCGTGCCGACCTCGAGCGCCGATCCGCAGCGCCGGCCGTTGCGCGCCGGCGCAGCTTCCTGAGGCCGGGGCCCCGCGGCCGCCGGGTCGGTCGCGGGGCCTTCCTTCCGCTCACAAGTGTGCGTCGATGAATGCGCCGAGCTGCGAGCGGCTGAGAGTGCCGACGCGCACGGCCACCGGCTGTCCGTCCTTGAAGATCATCAGGGTGGGGATGCCGCGCACGCCGAAACGGGTGGGGGTGGCGGGATTCTCGTCGATGTTGAGCTTCACGACGGTCATTCGGTCGGCATATTCGCCCGCGGATTCCTCGATGAGCGGTCCGATCATCTTGCAGGGACCGCACCACTCGGCCCAGTAGTCCACCAGCACGGGTTTCGAGGACTGGAGCACCTCGGCCTGGAAGGTCTGATCGGTCACGGTCTGGGTTGCGTGGCTCATGGGGAGTGGATCTCCTGATGGGGTAGAGGAGAATCTATTATTCAAACTGATGGAAATAAAGTATCGTCCTGGAATTGATTATTCCGATACGTGAATAATTGCCATGGACAAATTTCAGGCTGCGTCGCTGTTCGTCCGTGTGGTCGAGACCGGGGGCATGGCGCGCGCCGCCGAAAGCCTGGGGATTCCCAGGGCGACGGCGACGACGCTCATCCAGAGGCTCGAGGCTTCCCTCGGGGTGAGGCTGTTGAATCGCACGACCCGGCGAGTGAGCGTCACTCCCGATGGCGCCGCATATTACGCCAGCGTCGCCTCCATCCTCACCGAGCTTCGCGAGGCCGAGGAAGCGTTGTCTCGGCATGCGACGGCTCCCAGAGGACGGCTGCGTGTCGATGCGCCCACGCTGATCGCCCGCTCGGTGATCGTGCCGGCGCTGCCGCGTTTCTTCGCGCAATTCCCGGACATCGAGCTCGCCCTCGCCTGCAATGAGCGCCATTTCGACCTGGTGGCCGAAGGCATCGACTGCGCGCTCTGGATCGGAGAGGTCGGAAGTCTGGTCGCGCGTCGCGTGGGCTATCTTTATTTCGCCACTTGCGCGGCCCCGACCTATCTGGCGGCACACGGCCGCCCGACCCACCCCCGCGAGCTCGCTCGGCATCGTTGCATCAATCACTTCTCGCCGCGGACCGGTGAGACGGTGGAGTGGGTTTTCTCGAGGGAGGGCGAGCGCGTGCAGGCCGTGTTTCCCGGTCACCTCGCGCTCGAGGACGAGAACAGCTACGTGAGCGCCGCCGAAGCGGGACTCGGCATCGCGCAAATGCCGGCATTCGTGGTGAAGGACGCGATGGAGCGAGGCACTCTCGATCTGGTGCTCGGTGACTGGTTCCCCGAGCCCGCGCCACTGCACGTCGTCTATCCGCGCAGCCGGCATCAATCGCGCAGGGTCCGGGTGTTCGTCGAATGGCTCGCTGCCCTGATCGGCGATCACGACGGCATCCAACTGCGATCCACGCTGCCGAAGCCTCGTCACGATCCCCGGGAGCCGCCCCGGGGCACCCCCTGAGCCGCGAAGCGTGGGAGCCGCAGCTATGCGGCGGCGTCGAAGGCGGGCTGATAGAGCAAGCGAGTCAGCACACGGTCGAGGTGCCGGGGCCACTGGCCCGTTTCGGGCAGCGATTGCCTGACGGTGGTGTCGTCGATGAGTGAGTTGCCATAGAGCAGGGCGAGAGCTCCCGCGCGACGGCCGAAGCGCAGCGAGCGGCCGAGCCCGGTCGCCGGCCTGGACGATGTCGAGAGCGTCTGTTCCTCGAGCGCAGCCACCGCCGCCGCGGAGAGCTGCCAGGCGGCGCCGATGCGCCAGGCGAGCACCGATGATTGCGAATCGAGGAGCGAGGCGATGACCAGAGGCGCCGGCGGCGGGCTGCCTTCGGCGGCGGCCGCGCAATGATCCATCGCGACGCGAAACAGCACGATTTCCGCCAGGCCGCTGATCAGGGCGAGCAGTTCCGCGGCGAACGGATCCACCTTCTCGATCAACGCCGCGTGGGAGGCAGAGGCGTGCGCCGAACGCAGCGTGTGCTCCCAGACGAGCTGTGGAAAGCGCGGCGCACCTCCGGCATTGGACACCTGGAAGATCGGTTGCATCAGCGCCACCGCGATCATCGAGCGCAGGCCCTCGCAGCCGAGCAGCGCAATGGCCCCTTCGATCGTCTCGATGGGGTCCGGATTGATCCGATAGAAAGGGCTGTTCGCCATTCTCAACAGACCGTCCACCAGAGAGGGGTCGTCTGCGATGATGGCGGCGAGCTGACGGCGCGACGCATTCTCGTCGCGAATGGCGTGCATCAGCTTGGGCAGCAGATTGGGGCGCCGCGGAAAGTAACGCCTTTGCATGGTCGGATCGCCGATTGCGACCAGCGCCGCGGTCACGATGCGCGCCTGCTCCGGCAGCGGCTGGGCGGCCTGTGAGATTCCCAGCTGCAGCTGGCGCAGGCGCTTGAAGATCTCCGTCTCATCGAGGCCTTCGGATGCCGTGCTCCCGGGGGCTGCGGGTGCCGCGGGGACCGCGGCGGTGGGTGGGCTCATACGGGCGCCGGCCGTGTAGCGGACTGCAAGTGGCTGTCTCGCCCGACCATGGACGGTCCCACGCCAGATGATGTGCGCGAGAAACGCCATGACTGCAAGCAGCAGCGGAGATGCCAGCCAGAATGCCATATCCTTGAATCTTCCTCCCCGGAGCGGGGCGATGGCTCCGGAACATTCCTGATTTCGGCAGGAGGGGCCGGAAATCGATGGTTGCTTTGCGCTTTTGTGACCGGCCGCACGGGTTGCGGGGGAGCTCAGCCCTGGCGCCGGGGCCGAAGCAGAAGCGGCGCATAGCGCAGCACGAACAGGCCGAAGGCGCCGATCCAGGCCGCCGCCGCGGCGAGCAGCAGTCGTTCGTACCACTGACCGGCGAACTCCGCCGCGATGCGGGCGGCGGCCGCGAGGAAGATGAGCAGGTAGATCGAGGTCGTCATCGTGTCGGCGGACAACTCGTGCCCCGTGTGACCGCGCGTCACCCGGGTCATCACGGCGAGGATCATGGTGCCAATGGCGCCGACCGTCAGGGCGTGGATGGCGGCGCTCGAGGGCAGCGTGGGTTCGATGACGGTCAGCCCGAGGAAGGTGACACCGAGGGTGAGCCAGCCGTATCCGATATGCAGCACGAGCAACAGCGGCTCGGCGCGCGTGGCAGCGGCTCGCCAGCGGGCCAGGCGCCACAGGTTGAGGGCTCCGCCACTGAGCAGCGCCACTCCGGTAAACCGTGCGTCCGGCACGAAAACCCAGACGATGAGCGCCGCGTGAAGCACCCCGAGGGATGCGCGATCGAGCATGCCGGGCGGCGGGGGCACGGCCGTCGTCTTGCGTGCCATGAGCCAGTTGCGCGTGAAAGCCGGAACGATCCGGCCTCCGATCACCGACACCAGGATGAGCGTCGCCACGAGCCCGAGCCGCCAGCCATCACCCGCCAGGCTCGGATAACCCGCGAGGGTGAGGTCCATCATCACATTGGCGACGGCGAGCACCATGACGGGCGCAATCAGTACGAAGTTGCGACGATTGCCGCTCGAGATGAGCTCGCGGGCGATCACTCCGGCCAGGGCGAAGAGGAATGCGGCATCGGCGATGATTGCGAGCCAGGGAGGAATGTCCGCGGACACGAACGAGGCGATACGCCCGATGACCCACAGCTCCACGAGCAGCCCGAGCAGCGCGCCGCGCACCGGAGGGCGTCCGGTCCAGTTGGGAATGGCGGTCAACAGGAAACCCGCCACCGCCGCAGGGACGAACCCGAACAGCATGGCGTGGATGTGCCACAGCAGGGGCGGGAAGCCGCTTGGCGGCAACATGCCCGTGAAGAGGATCGCGATCCACAGCGCGATGGCCGCGGCGGCCCAGAGGGCGGCCCCGAGGAAGAACGGACGAAAGCCCTGGGAGAGTAGCGTCACAACGAGCGCATTGTAGCGCCCGAGCGGGCCGGCGCGGCCTTGACCGCCGTCAATTCCTCAGCGGTTACCCCGGCTCACCGGTTTTGCGCGTCCCCGCCTCGTCGTATGCGCGCACCAGTTCAGCGGCCAGATCATCGAGCCGCGCCCGCCGCGAGCGCCGACGGGCCGTCACAGGCCTCGATCACCTTGTAGCCGGCCGCGCGCAACCGCTCACCCAGCCCGGCCACGAGCAGGCGGTCGTCGTTGCCCAGGTCGAAGGCTCAGTCAAGTGGATGGACGCCATCGACGCGTCGCCCCTGTATTGAAATTGCGACGTGGCTCTGCACGTTTTCCGCAGAGGAAGCCGATAGTCAGGCCAGGGAATGTGGGAGAGCCTGTGATGGTGATGGCCACGGTTGGTGGCGCGCTGATTGCAGTCGTGGCGTTGCTCGCCATCGTATCCGCGCGCCGCGATGCGGGAATGGGCAGCCTCCCGGTGCGTCTCGAGGAGCTGTTCGAGGCCGGACCGGACGCCATGGTGGTCATCGACCGCCGCGGCACGATCCTCATCGCCAATCGTCTCGCCGGGGACCTGTTCGGCTGGCAGCGATCGGAGCTCATCGGATGTCCCGTCGAACAGCTCATGCGGGGAGGAAGGAAGGCCACCCACGGGCTGCTGCGGCGAAATCCTCTTGCCAGCGGGCGTCCACGCCGAATGGGCATCGGCGACCTCACGTTGCAGGCCATGCGTCGCGATGGGACGACGTTCCCGGCGGACATCTCACTGAGTTCACTCGCCTCCGGCGCGGTCATCGCCGCGGTGCGCGACGCCACGGCGAGGCAGGCCGCGGTGTCGGAGATTCTATTCCTCAACCGGATGTACTCGACGCTGACGCAAACCAGTCAGTTGACCGCGGTCTGCGAGGACGAGATCCGCCTGTTCGAGCGGATCTGCCAGGTCGCGGTGGCGGCAGGGGAGCTGAGACTTGCGTGGGTCGGGCGGGTCGAGGCGCAATCCGGCCGCATCGTTTGCGTGGCGAGCAGCAGCGCCACCGCCGAGTTCGCCGGGTATCTGAGCGGGCTCACGGTCCATACGGACGCCGCGCGGCCCGAGGGACGCGGACCATTCGGCATCGCGTGGCGGGAGGGGCGGCCGGTGTTCGTGCAGGATTTCCGGCGCGATGAGCGGGTCGCGTTGTGGCGCAGCGCCGATCGATCGGTGCCGTGGGGCTCGAGCGCTGCTCTTCCCATCCACCGCGGCGGCG
This sequence comes from Pseudomonadota bacterium, assembly GCA_021777555.1. Lineage (GTDB taxonomy): Bacteria > Pseudomonadota > Gammaproteobacteria > Steroidobacterales > Steroidobacteraceae > 13-2-20CM-66-19. Next base: position 7,814 of record JAJYDK010000033.1, read on the forward strand.
CCGTCCACGCGGTGCTGTCGTTGTATGACATCCAGACGGGCGCCTTCTCCGACAAGGTCATCGATCTGCTGCACAGGATCGTGACGGACATCGAGGCGGCGCTCGGCCGGCTCGATCTGCTCGCCCAGAAGAAGAATACGGAGGAGCGTATCTCCCGGCTCCTGAGCATCGATCCGCTCACCTCGCTGCCCAACCGGCGGGTCATGCTCGAGCGGCTGGAGGAACTCGTGTCGCGGGCCGCGCATCGCACGGAACACGGCGCCGTGCTGTTGCTCGGGTTGGACCGGTTTCAGACCCTCAATGAGATTTTCGGCCATCAGACCGGCGACAAGCTGCTGCAGGATACGGCGCAGCGGCTGCGCGCCGCGATCCCCGCCGGCGAGCCGGTGGGAAGAGTCGGAGGTGACGAATTCCTCGTCCTGCTCGAGAATCTCGGCCCGGACGCCCGGTGCGCCACCGAGGCCGCGCGCCGCAGCGCCGAGCAGCTGCTCGCGGCGGTGCTGCAACCCCATCTCATCGGCGAGCGGGTCGTGTCCTGCTCGGTCAGCATCGGCGCGGCGGTGTGGGCAGATGAGCCCGAGGCCGGGTCCCAGGAGCTGCTGAGGCGAGCCGAGTTGGCGATGCGGGCGGCGAAGAACAACGGGCGCAACGCCATGCGCCTGTTCACTCCAGGGATGCAGCTGGCCCTCGATCAGCGCTCGCGGCTCGAGACACGGCTGCGTCATGAGTTCAACGTCGACCAGTTGCAGTTGTATTTCCAGAAGCGTGTCGATGAGCGGGGAGCGACGCTCGGCGCCGAGGCGCTGCTGCGGTGGTGCGATCCGCAGCGGGGCCTGGTGCCGCCCATGGAGCTCGTGCCGGTGGCCGAGGAGATCGGCCTGATCCACGAAATCGGCCGATGGGTATTGGGCCGCGCATGCCGGCAGCTCAAGGAGTGGTCGCGGATCGCGCCGGCGCGGCGGCTGCGCCTCGCGGTGAACGTGAGTCCCAGACAGCTCGCCGCCGAAGGTTTCGTGGATCAGACGATCGATATCCTGGCACGCACCGGCGCAGATCCGCGTCTGCTCGAGCTGGAGGTGACCGAGGGCCTGCCGATACAGGACGTCGAGGAAGTCATCCCGAAGATGCAGGCGCTGCGCGCGCTGGGAATCCGCTTCGCCATCGATGATTTCGGGATCGGCTATTCGTCATTGTCGTATCTGCGGCAATTGCCGATCAGCGTGCTCAAGATCGATCGCAGCTTCGTCTCGGGCATGACCCATCCCGATGGCGAGACGCTCGTGCACACCATCGTGCAGATGGCGCGAAGTCTCGACCTCCAGGTGATCGCGGAGGGCGTCGAAGCGCAGTGGCAGCGGGACATGCTCATCCGGCACGGCTGTGATCAATACCAGGGCTATCTCTTCGGCCGCCCGGTACCCATCGAAGTCTTCGACCGGGATCTCGCCGTGGTGTGAGCCGGTGTTCACTTCGGGCAGGTCCCGGGCCTCTCGTGGCGCTGCATCGACGCCGCAATGGAAGGGCGGATGCGATTCAGGTTCCCTTGCCAGATCGGGTATGCTGCCCGGCGATGAAAAAACCACACCCATCGAGCCGGCGCGCACCCGCGAGGATGGCCGATATCGCGCGATTGGCGGGAGTGCACGTCTCGACGGTGTCCCGCGCTCTGGCCGGAAGTCCCCTGGTCGAAGCCGGCAAGCGCGAGCAGATCATGCGGATCGCGCGTGAGCGTGGCTACGTGGTCAATTCCGTGGCGCGAAATCTGCGCCTGAAGCGCACGCAGACGCTCTCGGTGGTGGTTCCCCTGCAGCACGAGCGCGGCCAGCCGTTGACCGATCCGTTCTTCGTGGCGATGCTGGGATATCTCGCCGAGGCCATCACGCAGCGCGGCTACGGCATGGCGCTGCAGAAAGTCGTGTTGCCGACGCACGAATGGCTCACCACGCTCATCGCCTCCGGACGCGCCGACGGGATCATCGTCATCGGCCAGAGCACGGAGCACGAGACGCTGCAATCGGTGGCGCAGACCTATCTGCCGCTCGTCGTGTGGGGCGGGCATATTCCGGGGCAGCGCTACTGCACGGTCGGCACGGACAACCCGGGAGGGGCGCGGGCCGCGGTGCAGCATCTGCTGAAATCCGCGCGGCGGCGCATCATGTTTCTCGGCGACCCCACCGGACCTGAGCTCCGGCAGCGCTACGACACCTATCGGCGCACTCTCGAGGAAGGGCCGCGCGGCACCGGCAAGCCACGGCTCATCCCCGCTCACCTGACGGCCGATGCCGCTTATGAGGCCATGCTCGGGTTCATCCGCAAGGGCGAGCGCTTCGATGCGGTGTTCGCCGCCTCGGATGTGATCGCCATCAGTGCCATGCGGGCGCTCGCAACCGCGGGTCTGTCGGTGCCGAAGGATGTCGCGGTCGTCGGATTCGACGACATCGCGATCGCGGCACACACGACCCCGAGCCTGACCACGGTTCGTCAGGACCTCGAGCGCGGCGTGCGTACCATGATCGATCTGCTGTTCAAGCGGATGGACGGGGAGGAGACCCCATCGGTCACCATGCCCGCCGAGCTCATCGTCCGGGAGTCGGCGCCGCTCTGAGGGCTCCTGGTGGCGGACCGGGCGGTGCCGAGTATTCCGTCTGATCGAGGCTGCGCAGCCGCCGAGCGGTGAAGCCCGTAGCGGCATTGAGCACCAGCCCTGTGGCGAGCAGCAGCGCGAATCCCGCGGCAAGCTCAAAACCGTACTTCGGACTGTGGTAGGCATCGCTCACCGCGCCCATGGCGAATGGTCCGACCGCGGCGGCGAATGCGGTGAATGCAAGCAGCAGCCCCGCCACGCGTCCATGCTCGGATTTCGGGAAGCCGCTGATGCCCTTGGAGTTGATGGTCGGGTAAATCACGGACATGAACAGTCCGGAGAGGGGCAGCAGGACGAGCCCCGCCTGCGGCCCGCCCGCGAGGCTGCCGGCGAAGCAACCGAGAATGGCGAGCCCGAGCAGGGCGAGCGCCGTGGACCAGGAGAAGCGGCTGAGCATCCAGGCGCCCACCAGTCTGCCGGCCGCGCGCAATACGAAGAATGCCGTCAGCGCGTAAGGCACCATCCAGAGCAGTGGACCGTGATAGATGCGCAGATACGTGGGCATCCACACGTAGATCGCGACTTCCACCGAGACGTACAGGGAGATCAGGCCGGAAAAAGTCAGCGCGTAAGGATCGCGCAGCAGTGCGAGCGTATGCGCCAGGCTGGCCGGCGCACGGATTTCGGTGCGTCGCGCCGGGTAATCGGCCAGGAGGGCGAGGATGACCAGCAGGGCGCAGATGCCCGCGGCAATGACATACAGCCACTTCCAGGAGAGGCCGTGCACGAGCAGCACCGCCACGATGGCCGGGCCGATGATGGAGCCGATGCCGAAGCACCCCTCGATCAGGTTCATGAACGAGGTGTGTTGAGTGGTGGAGCGGGACAGGTCGCCGACCAGGGCGAGCGCCCCGGTCTTGAAAACGCTGACACCGAGCCCGCCGATGGCGAGGAGTGTCACGAACTGTCCGAAGTGGTCCGCGAGCGCGAACAGCGCCGAGCCCATCCCGTAGAGCGCAAGACCCAGGACGATGGTCCACTTGTGGCCGAGCCGGTCGGCAAGAAAGCCGAGCGTCAGCGCGCCGAGCGCCATGGCCGCCATGGGCGCGTACTGAAAGGCGGACGCCGCCTTCATGCTGAGGTGGAACTGGCCGATGATGTTCGGGATGACGCTGCCGACCGCATCCGATGTCATGGCGAACATCAGGAACATCAGACAGGTGAGCGCGCGAAGGATCGCAGGATTGCGTGCGCCGAGTCCGGTTTGCCCCGTCATGGCCCCCTCTTTACTTTGAATACAATCGATTGCATCATAGCCTCTGCAGGCTCTTTCGTAAACCCTGGCGGCCCATTGACGAAACCTGGCGCATGAAGAATCAAGTCCAGCTCATCACCTACGTCGAGCGCCTCGGCGGGGCGGGGTTCGAGGCGCTTTCCGAGCTGCTCGCGGGACCGCTGGCGAACCTCTTCGGCACGGTGCATCTGCTGCCCTTTTTCCATTCCATCGACGGGGCGGACGCCGGTTTCGATCCGATCGATCACCTCCGCGTGGATGAGCGGCTCGGCGCATGGGAGGACATCCGGCAGCTCGCCGGCAAAGTCGACTTGATGGCCGACGCGATCGTCAACCACATCTCCGCCGATTCGCCGCAGTTTCAGGAGTTCTCCCGACTCGGGCGCGGCTCCCGTTACGACGGTTTGTTTCTGACCCTGGAGAGTGTCTTCCCCGACGGCGCGCGCGAGCGTGACCTGACTGCCGTCTACCGGCCGCGGCCGGGTCTGCCGCTGACGCCCGTCACACTCGCATATGGCGAGCGGCGCGTCCTTTGGACGACCTTCACTTCGAAGCAGCTCGATATCGATGTGCGTCACCCGCAGGGCAGAGCCTACCTGGAGGGCATTCTGCGCACGTTCGGTGCGTGCGGCATCCGCGCCGTGCGCCTCGATGCGGTCGGCTACGCGATCAAGAAGGCGGGCACCAGCTGCTTCATGCTGCCGCAGACCTTCGGGTTCATCGGCGAGCTCACGGAGCTCGCACGCACGCTCGGCATGGAGGTGCTGGTGGAGGTGCATTCGCACCATCTGCGCCAGAAAGAGATCGCTTCGCGGGTCGACTGGGTCTATGACTTCGCGCTCCCGCCACTCGTGCTGCACGCCATCTTCACCTCAACGGCCCAGCATCTCAAGGAATGGATCGCCATCCGGCCGCGCAATGCGCTCACCGTGCTCGATACCCACGACGGCATTGGCATCATCGATGTCGGCGCGGACGGGCAGCATCCCGGACTGGTGCCGCCGGAGGAGCTCGATGCGCTGGTCGAGACGATTCATGCCCGCAGCCACGGTCAGAGCCGGCTCGCTACCGGGGCGGCGGCCTCCAACCTCGACCTGTACCAGGTGAACTGCACCTTCTACGACGCGCTCGGCCGCAACGATCGGGAGTACCTGCTCGCGAGGGCCGTGCAGTTCTTTCTGCCCGGCATCCCCCAGGTCTATTACGTGGGGCTGCTCGCCGGGGGGAATGACATGGCGCTGCTCGCCCGCACCGGCACAGGGCGCGACATCAACCGCCATTACTACGAGCGCAAGGAAGTGCTCGAGGCACTCTCGCGGCCGGTGGTACGGGACCTCGTGCGCATGATCCGCCTGCGCAACACCCATCCGGCGTTCCAGGGGGCCTTCCAGGTCGGTGAGTCCACGGAGCGCTCGCTCGCTTTGCGATGGCAGGTCGACTGCGAGCACGCGGTGCTCCTGGCCGACTTTGCGACCGGACGCTGGACGCTCGAGTACACCGATGGAGGTACGGTGCAATCGCTCGAGCTCGAATGCATGCGCTATGAGGATGCGGCGCCCGGATTCGCGGTCCAATGGAACAGGTGATGAGATTCGACCATGATGCCGTGCTGAGTGGTGCGTCGGCGGAATCGTGCGCGCACTGAGCGGCGGCCCGTTGGCCGCGTAGTAGCGTTGGAGGGGGGATGAATTCTCGAGCACTGTATGGGGCGATCGAGGCCGGCGGCACCAAATTCGTCTGCGCGGCGGGCCATGGGCCATTCGAGATTCCGCAGGACTGCCGGGAAGTCATCCCCACGACGACTCCGCAGGCCACGCTGGAGGCTGTCGTCGCGTTCTTCGAACGTATTCGCGGGCAGCGCGGGCCGCTCAGCGCCATCGGTGTGGCCGCCTTCGGACCGGTGGATGTGGACCGCCGATCGCCAACCTGGGGCTCGATCCTCGCAACCCCGAAGGCGGGCTGGTCCGGGGTGTCGCTCACCCGGCCGCTCGAGCGATTCGAGTGTCCCATCGCGATCGATACGGACGTCAACGCCGCAGCTCTGGCGGAAGCGCTCCATGGCTCGGGGGCGGGATTCGCCCCGGTGGTGTATGTGACCGTCGGCACCGGCATCGGCGGCGGCGTAGCCCTGGAGGGAGCCACGATCCGCGGCCTGCTGCACCCCGAGATGGGCCATATCCGGGTCCGTCGCGATCCGAGGGATCAGGCATTTCCAGGAATCTGCCCTTTTCACGGGGATTGTCTCGAGGGACTCGCCAGCGGCCCCGCCATCGTGGCGCGCTGGAATGCCAGACTCGGCGAGCTCAGCGCGACCCATCCCGCACACGAGATCATCGGCGGCTACCTCGGTCAGCTTGCGGCCACGATCACGCTGCTGCTCTCAGCTCAGCGCATCGTCTTCGGCGGCGGCGTGATGAACGGGCGGCTCCTGCCGCACATCCGCGCCGCGGCGGCGCGTGAGCTCGGCGGCTATCTGCCCGTCGAGGAAAGAGGCGGGGGATTCGATCGCCTGATCGTCGAGCCGGAACTCGCAGGTCAGGTCGGCATCACCGGCGCGATGCTGCTCGCAGTCCGTTGAGACGGCTCTGAAGGCTTGGATTACAAACGTGTGCACCTTATAGGGCAATCGATTGTATTTAGTGCTCCAATGGCGCTGCGTCGCTCCCGAGTCTGGCGGCGCACAAACTCATCAGAGGGGGGATATCGTGAAGCAACTCAGACCACAGAAGCATTCCATGCCGGGCCGCGCAGCCGTCTCGGCTGCGAGCCGTTCGCCCCGGCTGATGGGCGTGGCGGCCGCTGCCAGTGCGCAGCGCTCCTCCCCGCCGCTCCACCCGGAGCACGCGGCGAATGCCAATGCGGCGAGCGCGACGGCGCCCGCCCTGCCGGTCAACATGCTGCAGCAGGTCGTCGTCACCGCATCGGTTGCGGCGCACACCAACTGGCGATAGCGCCCGTCAGCGGCGTCTGCCGGAAGAGCCTTCCGGGCGAGCGCCGCCCGGCATGTCGTGGGTGTTGGGCTGCAGGGCCTCCTTGTAGGCCTGCGCGAACGCCTCCACGAAACTGTGCGGCAGCTGATCCGGCGGTCCGAGGAGGCTGCGGTAGAAGGCGCTGAACAGCTCCCAGTACCGGGGGGGGGCGCTCTCCCGGGCGGAACGGGCGAACCGGGCTTCGAGCTCGGCCGGATCGAGCCGCCCGAGGAACTCGAGAAAGGCGGCCCGCAGCGCCTGACCGAGCGCCTGCTCGCGAGCCTTGAGTTCATCGTGGCGCTCGCGCATCCAGCGCACGGCATCCAGGCTGTGCTCTTCGTGCTGGTGGATCAGGCCGAGCAGCAGATCTTCCACGGTCGATCGCCCGAGAGCGGGACCCGTGTCGGGCTCGGCCGGCGGCATGCGGACACCGAGCCGATTGCGGATCTGCTCCTGCGAGCGCTCCACGTCCTTCATGCCCACCAGCGCTTCGCGCAGCAGACGGCCGGCCAGGTGCAGCAGCCCCTGGGTCTGCGCCGGCAGATCCGCGGGCTTGAGTCCGGCTCCTCGGCAGAAGGCCTGCAGCGCGGCATCGTGCGAGGGGCCGCTGCTGCCGAGCTCCGCCTCCCGCGCCTCCCGACCCGCCGCCCGCGCCAGACGAGCCATGCGTCGGGCCACCGTGTCGTCGGCCGGCTCGGGTTTGGGGTTCGCGTGAGGTGGCGCCGGGGGCAGATCGCCCGGGAGCTGTTCGATCGAGGGTGGCTCGAGAGGCGGGGCGCTGAGACCCGGGGGCGGGTCCACGGCCAGCAGATCGTCCAGGTCGAGGACGGCACCAATGTCCGTCTGCACCGCTCCGAGCGCCTGCAGGGCCATGATGCGCGAGGGCAGCACCGCGGACTCACCCGGGAAGGCGCCCTCGAAGGACACCTCGATGTGGTATTCCCCGAGGCGCAGCACATCGCCCTGGCGCAGCAGGTGCCCTTCCGAGCCGCGCTTGGAGAGGGGTTCGGCCGCGTCATTGACGTAAACGCCGTTGGTGCTGATGTCCTCGAGGTAATAGTGGCCGTCGCGGAAATGCACCCGCGCGTGGTGGGCGGACACGTAGCGGCGCGGGTCCGGCAGAACCCAGTCATTGTCCGCCGAGCGGCCGATCGAGCCGCCGCCGACCCCGAAGGTCACGGTGTCGAGGTCGACCAGGTGCCGATGTTCGCTGATGACGCGCAGGCGAAGCGTCATGGTCTGGAATTCGAGGTGCCGGTGGTTCGCGTAAAAGCCGGTACCGCCCGCCGACCCCGGATTTGCGGTCGGCCCTGACGATACCCCCTATAATGTGCATCCCAAACTAGCAGCGGGTCTCCCCTGATCCATGGCAGCCAGTCACATTTTCCGCATTATGTTCGCCAACCAGGGCAAGGTCTACGAGGTCTATGCCCGCAAGGTCAACCATGGCGAGCTGTTCGGGTTCATCGAGGTCGAGGACCTGGTCTTCGGAGAGCGTTCCTCGGTGGTGCTCGACCCGTCCGAGGAGCGGATCAAGGGGGAGTTCAGCGGGGTCAAGCGCACCTTCCTGCCGCTGCACTCGGTGCTGCGGATCGATGAGGTCAAGAAGCAGGGGGTGAGCAAGATCACCGCCCTCGAGGGCGGTGCCACGGTGGCCCAATTTCCGATGCCGCTGTACTCGGTGCCCCCGGGCGAGAAGAAATAGCCTCCATGGCCGAGACTCTGATCCTCACGTTGCCGGGCACCCCGGCGCTCTCCGGCTTCCGCATCGATAAGCTCCTGTCCCGTCTGGCCGCCCTGGACCCTGGCATCACGGGGCTGAGCGCGCACTTCGTGCATTTCGTGGCGCTCGATCGCGCGCTGACCGCGGAGGAGCGCCAGCGGCTCGAGCGGTTGCTGACCTACGGCCCGCACGCCGCAGAGCGTACCGGGGGCGGGGAGCCACTGTGGGTGGTGCCGAGGGAAGGGACGATCTCGCCCTGGTCGAGCAAGGCGACGGACATCGCGCACGTGTGCGGCCTGACGGGCGTGCAGCGCATCGAGCGCGGCATCGAATACCGGCTGGCGGCCGGCAAGCCGCTCGGTGCCGGGCGGCTTGCCCGGCTCGCGCCGGTCCTGCTCGATCGCATGACCGAGATGGCGCTCTACGGGGTGACCGAAGCCGCACGCCTGTTCGGTCACGCCTCACCCAAGCCCCTGAAACGGGTTGCACTCTCGGGCGGCCGCTCCGCCCTCGCCGAGGCCAATCGCGAGATGGGCCTGGCGCTTTCCGCGGACGAGATCGACTACCTGCTCGCAACCTTCAGGCAGATCGGCCGCGATCCGAGCGATGCCGAGCTGATGATGTTCGCGCAGGCGAACTCCGAGCACTGCCGGCACAAGATCTTCAACGCCCAATGGGTCATCGATGGCAGAGCGCGCGAGGAGTCGCTGTTCGCGATGATCCGCCACACGCATGAGCGCCATCCGCAGGGCGTGCTGTCGGCCTATCGCGACAACGCGGCCGTCATCGAGGGCACGGCCGGCATGCGCTACTTCCCCGATCCGCGCACCGGCGCGTATTGCGAGAGTGCCGAGCCGGTCGACATCCTGATGAAGGTCGAGACGCACAACCATCCGACCGCCATCTCGCCGTTCCCGGGCGCCGCGACCGGCTCCGGGGGCGAGATCCGCGACGAGGGGGCGACGGGACGCGGCGCCAAACCGAAGGCGGGTCTTACGGGCTTCACGGTATCTTCCTTGCGCATCCCGGGATACGAGCGTCCGTGGGAGCGCTCGATCGGACAGCCGGCGCGCATCGCCTCGGCGCTCGAGATCATGATCGAGGGGCCGATCGGCGCGGCCTCGTTCAACAACGAGTTCGGCCGGCCCGCCATCCACGGGTACTTCCGCACGTTCGAGCTGCACGGCCCCGGGGATCCGCCGAACCGGATGCGCGGCTACCACAAACCCATCATGATCGCGGGCGGACTCGGCAACATCCGCCGCGGACACGTGGACAAGCCCGAGGTGCCCCTCGGAGGCAGGCTCATCGTGCTCGGGGGGCCCGCCATGCTCATCGGCCTGGGCGGAGGAGCGGCCTCCTCGGTCGGCAGCGGCGCCTCCCACGCCGACCTCGATTTCGCCTCCGTGCAGCGTGGCAACGCGGAGATCCAGCGACGCGCCCAGGAAGTGATCGATGGCTGCTGGGCGCTCGGGGACGCCAATCCCATCGTGTTGATTCACGATGTGGGCGCGGGAGGCCTGTCCAATGCCGTGCCGGAGGCGGTGGCGCACAGTCATCGCGGCGCGAAGGTCGATCTGCGCGCGATTCCGAGCGCGGAGCCCGGCATGTCGCCGCTCGAGCTGTGGTGCAACGAAGCCCAGGAACGTTACGTCCTCGTGGTTGCTCCGGCGGACATGGAGGTGTTTACGGCCATCGCAGAGAGGGAACGCTGCCCGTTCGCCGTCATCGGTGAGCTCGACGGCACGGGCCGGCTCACCGTGAGTGATCCGTTGCTCGGCGGCGAGCCGGTGGACATGCCGCTCGATGCGTTGTTGGGCAAACCGCCGCGAATGACGCGCGAGGCGCGAAGCGTTGCGCCGACGCGCCAACCGTTCGATACGACTGCCATTCGGGTAAGTGAAGCGCTGCACCGCGTGTTGCGTCTGCCGGCGGTCGCCGACAAGACTTTCCTGATCACCATCGGCGACCGCACGGTCGGGGGGCTCGTCAGCCGCGATCCGCTCGTCGGGCCCTGGCAGGTGCCGGTGGGCGATGTGGCGGTGACCCTGACGGACTATCGTGGCCATGCGGGAGAGGCCATGGCCATGGGCGAGCGCACTCCGGTGGCGGTGCTCGATGCGCCGGCCTCGGGGCGACTCGCGGTGGCCGAGGCCCTCACCAACCTCCTGGCGGCCGACATCGATTCTCTCGGCAAGATCCGTCTTTCGGCCAATTGGATGGCCGCCTGCGGTGAGCCCGGTGAGGACGCGGCGCTCTACGCAACGGTGCACGCCGTGGGACGCGAGCTCTGTCCTGCCCTCGGCATCGCCATTCCCGTGGGCAAGGATTCCTTGTCGATGCGAACGGGCTGGCGGGACGAGCAGGGCGAGAAATCCGTGGTGGCGCCGGTATCGCTCATCGTGTCGGCGTTCGCGCCCGTGAGCGATGCGCGCAAGACGCTGACGCCGGTCCTGTGCGCGAGCCCGGACACGGCTCTGTGGCTGATCGATCTCGGCGCCGGGCGCAATCGACTCGGTGGCTCGGCGCTCGCGCAGGTATACGGCCAGCTGGGTGAGTCGCCCGCGGATCTCGATGATCCGCAGCGGCTGGTGCGCCTCGCGGCGGCGCTCAGCGAGTTGCGCCGCGAGAGCCTGGTGCTCGCCTATCACGACCGCTCGGACGGCGGCCTCATCGTGACCCTCCTCGAGATGGCTTTCGCGGGCCACTGCGGCCTCGAGATCCGCCTGCCCGCGCAGCGCGGAGCGGCGCTCGAGCAGCTGTTCGCGGAGGAGCTCGGTGTCGTGCTGCAGGTCGCGACGAAGGACGAAGGCCGCCTGGCGCAGATTCTCGCGGCGCATGGACTCGGCGCGCTGGCGTTCGCGGTCGGCGCACCCGATCGGCAGATGCGCGTGAGCGTTCGGATCGGGGCCGATCTGGTATTGGATGAATCCTGGACCTCATTGCGCGCCGCCTGGTCGGAGACCACCTGGCAGATGCGTCGCCTGCGCGACGATCCGGCCTGCGCCGACGAGGAATACGCCACGCAGACCGCGGCGCAGGACCGGGGGCTCGCGGTTTCGCTCACCTTCGATCCGGAAGAAGACATCGCCGCTCCCTACGTCGCGCGGGGCGTGCGTCCCAGGATCGCCGTACTGAGGGAACAGGGTGTCAACAGTCACACCGAAACGGCCGCCTTCTTCGAGCGTGCGGGCTTCGCGCCCTACGACGTGCACATGACGGACCTCATCGCCGGCCGGCACGAGCTGCGCGAGTTCGCGGGTCTCGTGGCCTGCGGAGGATTCTCCTACGGCGATGTGCTCGGCGCGGGCGAAGGCTGGGCGAAGTCGATCCTGTTCAACGAGGCGCTGCGCGAGCAGTTCCAGAGGTTCTTCGAGCGGCGGGACGCCTTTGCGCTCGGCGTCTGCAATGGCTGCCAGATGTTCGCGGCGCTGAAGAGCATCATCCCGGGCACCGCTCACTGGCCCCGGTTCGTGCGTAACCGCAGCGAGCAGTACGAATCCCGGTTTGCCCTGGTCGAGATCCTGCGCTCACCTTCGGTGGTGCTCGCGGGCATGGAAGGATCGTATCTGCCGATCGCCGTGGCGCACGGGGAAGGGCGCGCGGAATTCGAGAGCGCGGCGGCGGCCGAAGCCTGTGCCGACAGCGGCCTGGTGGCCTTCCGCTACATCGATCACGACCGCAAGGTTGCCCACACCTATCCCTATAACCCCAACGGCTCGCCTTACGGCATCGCCGCACTCAGCAATCTCGATGGGCGAGTGACCGTCACCATGCCCCATCCGGAGCGCTCCACCCGCTACGTGCAAAACTCCTGGCGCCCCGAGGGAGTTGGAGAGTACAGCGGCTGGATGAGGCTGTTCAGGAACGCGCGCAAGTTCGTGGGCTGAGTCAGGCGATCATGTCGATCAGGGCGCTTTCGCCGTGGAACCCGCTTTAGACTCGTGTTCCTCGCTCAGGGCTCACCCCTCGAGGTGCGGGCTCTGGCGCGAGGCAAAGGTCCTCAGCCGATGGCGGCCGATCTAGGGCCCTGTCCCCTGACTTCAGGTCCTATGGCGGCCCACGCCTCGCGGATCTCTCCCAGGAGACCGAGCACCTCGCTGACCGCTCCCTTGTCGTTGCTCACATTGGCGTGCAGGAGCCGTCGCACCATGTACTCGTACAGATCGCTCAGGTTCTGGGCCAAGGAGCCGCCCTGGTGCAGGTTGATGCTGCCGCGCAGCTCGCCGATCAGCGTGATCGAGCTGTGCAGCAGGCTGGCCTTGCGGGCGATCTCTCCCTGCTCGATGCACGAGCGCGCCGCCATCAGGCGTCCGAGTACCGCATCGAAGAGGCACAGCACGAGAGCGTGAGGATCCGCGCTCGCCACGGTGCCGTGCGCGTCGACACTGCGGTATGCGGCAAGCTTCGATTGCTGGGAGTAGAGACTCACGTTTGGCGACTCTGAATCCTGATATGCACTGTAACGGCCTGCATCCTCTCGGCTTGAGCCTGTGGAAGTGTCAGCCGCTCGTTCCCTTGGGCGCATTGGGCAGCGTCGCGAACGCCTGCGTGAGATACGAGGAGGTGGACTGCAGCTGAGACAGCAGGGCGTTGAGCGAGGAGTACTGCTGGGTGAGACTCGCCTGCAGCACGCTCATCTGCTGATTGAGCTTCTGGCTCTGCTGGGTGAGGGCATTGTTCTGCTTGACCAGAGTCTGACTCAGAGAATCGATTGGACCTCCGCTCGCGAGCTCATTGCCGAGAACCGTATTGAGCCCGGAGGCGACGCCGCCCGTGCCGCTGAACAGGTTGCTCAGGGCACTGAAGTTCGAGGTCAGAGCCGCCGAAAGTGTCGCGGTATTTACGCTCAGGCTCCCGTCACTGTTGCTGGTGATGCCAATACTGGCCAGCGTGTTATAGGTCGACGACCCGGTGTCGACGACGTTGTACAGTGCCGCACGAATCTGACTCTGCGCGCCCGTCAAGGCGGCGTTACCCATGAGGGGACCGGCGGTGTTCGTGGTCGCATCATAGCCACCGAGCTGCGCCAGGCCGCTCTGCAGCGTATTGTAGGCGCTCACGAATGCCTGGATGTTGCTCTCGATGGCGGTGGTGTTGTCGGCCACCGTCAGGGTCGCCGGCGATGTCGTCGTGGCCAGAAGGCTCAGCGTGACGCCGCTCAGCGCATCGGTGACGGTATTGCTGGCGCTCGTGTAGCTGATGCCTGCGATGCTGAAGCTCGCGTCCTGCGCGGCGGTCTGCTGTGTGTAGTTGCTGCTGCCGCTGCCGTAGGTCAGCGCAGACAGGCCGTTGCCGCTGTCGGTCTCTGCAACCGCTATGCTGTTCGCCGCTCCGGTGAGGGAAGAGGTCAAGACCAGATGCGCACCACTGGTGCCGGTGACGACGCTCGCCTCTATTCCGGGATTGCCGCTCGCGGAATTGATCGCGGCCGCGATGCCGGACAGCGTGTCGTTGCCGCTGGTAATGCTGATGGAGAAGCTGCTGCTCCCGAGCGAGAGTTGCAGCGTCCCCGTGCCTACTGCGGTGGAGCCGCTGCTGTACGCCGTGCTGGAGACGATCTGCTGGGCCTGTGCCAGCTGACTCACCGAGACGCTGTAGGAGCCGAGCGTCGCGCCGGAATTCGCGGTGGCGGAGAACGCCGCGGTGTCGCTGCTCGTGGCGCTGAGCGAGCCGAAGGCGCTCGGCGTATCGAGCGAGGAGAGGGAGGACTGAAAGGTCGACAGCGCGCCCTTCAATTGACCCACGGCGGAGATCTCGGAGGTCACCGACTGGGTCTGGTTCTGGATGAGCGCTTCCTGCGGCGCCTGAGTCGCGGCCACCAGCTGCGACACCAGGGTCGAGACATCGATGACCGAGCCGCCGGCGGCCCCGGCGCTCGTGCCGCTGGCGATGGAGACGGGAGAGGTGGACATCTCAGGCGCTCCTCAGCAAGATCAGGTGGCAGCCCATTCGTGCTGCATCCGAAGCGGGCTCATCGCCCCGCGGGCACGAGTGCCGGCGGCGGATGGCGGCGGAAATGTCCGGGGGCGGGGCCTTGCGGCGCCCGCCCTCGGGAGCTTCCATTGCGGCTTTTGCCTCATTCCATTACGCGCGAGGTCCTTACGGCAGCTTCTGCAGCAGCGTGAGGATCTGCTGCGGGATGGTGTTCGCCTGGGCGACCATCGCCGTGCTCGCCTGCTGCAGGATCTGGTTCTTCGACAGCTTGGAAGTCGCCTGGGCGTAGTTCGTGTCCACGATCTGGCTCTTCGCGGCCGACAGGTTGGTGGCATCCGTCTGCAAGCCGCCGATGGCCGCCTGGAAGCGGTTCTGGTAGGCGCCGAGCTGGGCGCCGACCGCGGCGACCTGCTGCAGCGCGGCATCGATCGTGTACAGCGCCTGGTTCGAGGAGCTGACCGTCAGCACGTTCGAGGTGTTGACCGTGTTCGAATTCAGCGAGGCGCTGGTGGTTCCGACCGAGAATCCGCTGCCGGCAGGCGCAGTGTTGATATCGATTCCGGCGGCGCCGGCCGTCACGCCGTTGCTGTTGAGAGTGACCGTACCCTCGAAGTTGGTCGTGGCAGCGGTAAATCCGGAGATCGTGGTGCCGTTGGCCGTCGCGGTTACGGTAACGTTGCGTCCGTCGACCGCGGTGAGCACGATGTCGCCGGTGCCATTGATCGTCGCGGACACGCCGGTGAGGCTCGACTGCGCATTGATCAATCCCTGGGTTTGGGTCGCGCTGCTGCTGACGCCGGTGATATTGACGCCGTTGATGACCAGGTCGCCGGTGGCCAGCGTGCCGCCACCGACGGCGGCGGCGGCGCCGGCCGTTGCGGCCGTCTGGTTGGCCGTGGCGGTAACGCCGGAGATGCCGGCGGCGTTGATGGCGTTCGCAACTGCGATGGCGGAATAGGAGCCGCCGCTGTACGAGACACCGTCAGAAGCGGTGGCGCCGACGCTGACGTTGTTGATGACCAACGATCCAGCGGTGAGCGCGGTGGTCAAGCTGGGGGCGGTGCTGCTCACGGTGGCATTGTACGTCTGGCCTATCGAGGACGTTTCCACGCTCGAGATGTTCTGCACCGTGATGGTGTTGCCGACGTTCGCGCCGATCTGGAACTGCTGGCTGGCGAACGAGCCGTTGAGCAGATTCACGCCGTTGAAGGATGCGGTGCTCGCGACCTGCTGCATGTCCTGCATCAGCTGCTGGAACTGCTGATTGAGGTCGACGCGGTCCTGGCTGCTGTTCGTCGCGTTGAGCGACTGCACGGCGAGATCGCGCATGGTCTGCAGGTCGTTCGTGATCTCGGTCAGGGAGCCCTGCGCGGTCTGGGTCAGCGACACGCCGTCGTTCGCATTGTTGATGGCGGTGTTCAGGCCGTTGATCTGCGAAGTCATGCCCTGCGCGATCGCGTAGCCGGCGGCGTTGTCGGCGGCGCTGTTGATCTGCAGACCGGAAGACAGCTGCTGCAGGGCGGTGGTCAGCGCATTGCCGGAAGTCGTGAGACTGTTCTGCGCAATGAGCGAGTCGATGTTCGTATTGAGGACGAGTGACATGGTCTTAAGCTCCTGAAGGTTCTGTCAGGCGCCGGACACCCGTCCGCCGCGCTGTCCGGGTGGGCGGTGCTTGGACCGCTCCCGTTCAGCACAGTTATCGGGCTGTCCGGCGCGAACTTGAATGACGGCAGACCGGGGTGAGTAAATTGTGGGCTGCGTCACAGTTCGCTCGCTGGGCAGGTGCCGTGCCGCTACGAGACGTAGTTGAACAGGGACAGCTTCTCCATCGACGCATAGGACTCCTGCGCCGCCTGCAGCGCGAGCTCCTCGGTGGACAGCTGGGTCGTCGCCTGCGCGTAGTCGGTATTCGAGAGCTGCGCGACCTGTGCCTGGTAGGCGGTCTGCTCACTCTGTGCGGTTGTCTGGGAGGCGGTGACCGCATTGACGCGGGCGCCGACCGAAGCCTGCGTGTTGTCGATGTGATTCATGGCGCCATCGATCTGCTCGAGACCCTGGTTGATCTGGGTGGCGATCTGCGCGGCGTTGAGCGTCGTCGAGCTGAGAGTCGAGATCAGTCCGGAGACCGTCGAGAAGACACTCGCGGTGCCTGCCGGGGCCACGGTGAACGAATCGCCGGCGTTCGGCGTGCCCGACAAGTCGAGCTGTATGCCTTTGAAGGAGATCGTGTTCGGGGCGCCGGGAGTGCCCGAGAGGGTGCCAGAGGTGACAGGAGCTCCGCTGCTGTCGGTGATCTGGTACTGGGTGCTGCTCGAGAAGGTGATGGTGTAGGAGGCGGTGCCCGGTGCCCATTGCGATGGATCGGTCACCGTGCCCGCCCCGATGGAGGCGCCTCCCGTATTGGAACCGGCGGCCGAAGTGGTGAAGGTGCCATTGCCGGCGGGAATGTTCATGAACACGGAGCTGCCGGTATCGCCCGCGGAGATGCGCTGCTCGGCGCTGATCTGCACCTGGCTGACCTCGTTGGCGCCCGAATAGCTGACCGAATTGCCGCTCTGGGCGAAGGGCTGCGTGCCGGCGGCATAGCCGCTGAAGAGGTAATTGCCCGCGCTGTCCTGGCGGTTGGCGATTGCGACCAGCTGCTGCAGCTGCTGCTCGAGCTGGGTGGCGAGGGCCTGCCGGTCGCTTGCGTTCAGCGAGGAATTGTTGGCCTGGAGCGCCACGTCGCGGGCGCTTTGCAGCAGGTTCGTCGCGTCGGTAAGCGCCTGGGCCTCGAGTTTGAGATTCGTGCCCGCAAGGTTGCCGTTGGTGACATATTGCTGGGAGGCCGAGAGCTGCACATTGAGCTCGTTGACCTGGGCCATGGCGACCGGATTGTCGGCGGCGTTCTGCAGCGCAAGGCCTGTGGACAGCTCGGTCTGCGTCTTGGACAGCGCTTGGCTCAGCGCGTCCATCTGGCTGACGGCGCTCATCTGGAAGGACAGGGTGGAGATGGTCACGGTGGCTACCCGCCGACTGCGGTGAGGAGGGAATTGAACACTTTGTTCGAGGTGGAGATCGCCTGCGCCATGGCCTGGTAGGCCTGCTGGAAGCGCAGCATGTTCGCGGCCTCCTGGTCCAGGTTGACACCCGTCGCGTTGCTTTGCGCGGTGGTGGCCTCCTGGTTGACGGTCTTCTGCGCTGCGGCGTTGTTCTGCGCCGCCTGGGTGAGCACGCCCACCTGGCTCACCAGGTTGTTGGCGGCGCCGCCGACCGAGGTCGTCCCGCCATCGAGGGAGTTCGAGGTCAGCCCACCGATCATGGCGAGCATGTTGCTGTTGTCGCCCGTGTTCGCGGTGGCGGGGCTCACCGTGAAGGTGTCGTTGGCGGCCGGAGCGCCCGTGAGCGTGAGCTGCTGGCCGGCGAAGCTGATGGGGCTGCCACTCGTGTAGCTGCCGCTCGCCACCGTGGTCCCGGAGCTGTTCGTGACCGTGTACTGGGTCGGGCTGCTGAAGGTGACCGTGTAGGTGCCGGCGATGGGCGCGTAGGTGCTCGGGTCGGTGACGGAGGCCGCGCTGATCGCGCCGGTACCGGCATTCGAGGCGCCCGCGCTCGCCTGAACCTGCCACGATGCGGCCGCAATCTGCGAGGGGTCGGTGAGCTGCACGGCAAGGCCCGCGGTGGCGCCGGCGGTCGGCTCGATGAGGTAGCTGTCGCCGCTTGCCGGCGGCCCGGTCACCACGATGGACAGGCCGGCGGCCTGGTACGGGCTTGCGGTGGTGCCGCTGCCGGTCATGCTGATCGATTGCCCCGTGGTCTGGTCGGTCAGCTGCCAGGAGCCGCCGGTGTACTGCAACTGGTAGTTGTCGGTCGTGAGCTGGCCGAGCGCAGTACGCGTCACCGAGAGCGAGGCGCTGCCGGCATTGGTCGAGGCGGGCAGGGTCTGCACGGCGCCGATGGCGAACATCGCCTGACCCTGCGTGCCGCTGAGCGTCATGCCCTGCTCTTGCTGCTGATTGACGATCGTGGCGAGCGCCACGCTGATTCGCCCCAGGGCGCGCTGCGTCGGATCGAGCACCTGGCTGCGGGCGCTCAGCAGTCCTCCGAGCTCACCGCCGCTGATCGAGCCGGTGATGTCCGTCGTGCCGCCGCCCCCATTGCTCATCCCGATATCGAGCTGCGAGGGATCGTAAGTGCCCGGGAGAGTGGTGAGTGGCTGTGCCGTGGTGCCCGTGATCAGCCCCTGGCCGCTGCCGATATAGACGTTCACGACGCCATTGCCCTGGTCGACGGTCTGGACGGACACGTACTGGCTCAGCTGGGTGATGAGCGTATCCCGCTGATCGAGCAGCTGATTGGGTGTCTGGCCGGTGGCGGACGCCTGGGCGATCTGGCCGTTGAGGCTGGCGATATTGCTCGCGAGCGTATTGATCTGGGAGACATCGCTGCTGATCTTGGACTCGAGCTGGGAGCCATACTGGCCGATCTGCGAGTCGTAGGACTGCAGCTGCTGGGTGAGCGCCTGGGCCTGGCTCAAGAGCGCCTGACGGGCCGAAGTCGAGGCCGGGGAGCCCGACACCGTTTGCATGGCGTTGACGAAGCTCTGCAGGCTGGCGGTGAGCCCCGTGGTCGAGTCGCTCAGCAGGTTGTCGACCTGCTGAGCCTGGGTGGCGAGAGTGTTGTAGCTCGAGTAAGTCGCCTGCGAGGAGCGCACCTGCTGGGTGAGCTCGGCGCTGTAGGCGCGCGTGACGCTCTGGACCTGCGCGCCCGCGCCGATGTACCCGGCGCCGGTGTACTGGCCCGGCAGCTCGGTGAGATTCGCCGTCTCCACGCTGTAGCCGGGGGTGGAGGCGTTGGCGATATTGTTGCTGGTGACGTCGAGAGCCTGCTGGAACGCAAGCAAGCCGGAGACGCTGGTGGAGAGCAGGTCGGCCATGCTTCATCGTCCTCAGAGGGGTTCGCTGCCGGTATGTATCGGCGCCACGGCCGCAAGCTTTAGGGGCGCCGCTCCGGCGCCCTGGATCAGCTGGCTGAGCGTGCCGGCCACCGCGGTGAGCTTACGGGCATAATCCGGGTCGGTGGCATAGCCCCCCTGCTGCAAGGCCGTGGCGAAGGCGTGTACGTCACCTCCGGTACCCAGCGCTGCCGCGTACCGGGGATTGCCGCGCAGCAGCGCGGTGTAATCCTGGAAGCACTGGGCGCAGCTGCCGTAGGCCCGGAACGAGGACTTGACGGCGGTCTTGACTCCATCGCGATACTCGTGGGTACCGCTGACCACGCTCGTCCCACTCCAGGCGGCGCCCGCCTTGATCCCGAACAGATTGTTGCTCGCCGCTCCGGCGGCATCGCGCGGCATGCTGTGGCCCCAGTTCGTCTCGAGCGCAGCCTGGGCAATGAGACTCACCGGGCTGACCCCGAGCTGCTGACCGGACCGCTCGGCTTCGGGCCAGAGCTCGCGGGCGAAGGCGGTCTGCTGCTGGCGGCTGACCGTGGCGGAAGATGCTGTGTGAGTGAGTGGCGCGGAGCCGCCCGTCGAGAGCGATCCGGCGGCCGAGGGACGCCCGGTGGCGCTTCCGGTGGCGGACGTGGAGGAGGGCGCGCCGCCCGCCAGACCTTCGCGCCGCAGCTGCTGCACCAGCATGTCCGCGAGGCCGAAGGCGTGGCTCTTGCTGAGCTCGATGGACAGCTGCTGGTCGTACATGTCCTGGTACATGCTCTGCTGGCTCGAGCCGAACAGCGGATCCTTGAAGTTGGCCGCCCGCATGCTCTTGAGCATCATGTCGATGAACAGGCTCTCGAACTGCTGCGCGGCCTCCTTGAGCGCCTGAGGATTGTTCGCGGCCGCCGCCCGCTTGAGCGATGCCAGGCTGCTGGCATCGGCGAACAGGGATGGGTCGGCGACCGGCAGCGTCATATCACGATCAGCTGGGCGCGCAGCGCCCCAGCCTCCTTGAGGGCCTCGAGGATGGCTACCAGGTCTCCCGGCGCCGCGCCTACGGAGTTCACCGCGCGCACGATCTCATTCAGGTTGACGCCCGCCGGGAACTTGAACATGTGGGCCTTCTCCTGCCTCACATCGAGCGTGCTGTGCGGCAGAACGGTCGTGGATCCCGTGGCAAAGGGATTGGGCTGGGAGGCGCTGTAACGCTCGGTGATCGTGACCGAGAGCGAGCCGCTCGAGACCGCGGCCGGCAGGACGTGCACCCCGGAGCTGATGACGACGGTGCCGGTTCGCGAATTGATGATCACCCGCGCGGGGGGCGTGCCCGGGTCGACCTTGAGATTCTCCAGCGTCGAGACATAGGCGATGCGCTGGCTGGAATCCATCGGCGCCCGGACGCGCACCGAGACCGCGTCGAGCGCTTCGGCCGTTCCCGGGCCGAACGTCTTGTTGATGGCCGAGGTCAGCCGCGCCGCCGTCGTGAAGTCCGGGGTGTCCAGATTGAGCGTCACATAGGGACGGCTGTCGAAGGAGGTGGGTACCGAGCGTTCCACGGTCGCGCCATTGGGAATCGTGCCGCTGCTCGGAACGTTCACGGTGATGCTCGAGCCATCGGCGCCCTTCACGCCGAAGCCGCTCACGAGGACGCTGCCCTGGGCCATGGCATAGACCTGTCCATCGGCGCCGCGCAGCGGGGTCATGATCAGGCTCCCTCCGCGCAGGCTGGTGGCGTTCCCGATGGAGGACACCGTGATGTCGATCGTCTGGCCCGGCTTGGAGAAAGGCGGCAGCGTGGCGTGGACCGTCACCGCCGCGACGTTCTTCAACTGGGGATTGGCGTTGGCCGGCACCTGCACGCCGAACTTGGCCAGCATGTTCTCGATGCTGAGCACCGTGAAGGGTGTCTGGGTGGTCTGATCGCCGGTGCCGTCGAGTCCGACCACCAGGCCGTAGCCGATCAGCTGGTTGCCGCGCACTCCGGCCACCGTGGCGAGGTCCTGCACCCGCTCGGCGTGGGCCGCGCCGCAGGCCACCAGGAGCGAGAGCAGGCTGATCGTGAGGTATGCGCGGAGCAGAGTCCGGTACCGGGGATGCCATCGGGTCTGTGACATGATTGCCATTGCTGCCGCTCAGAAGGGCATCCAGGGACTGTTGAAGAAGCGCGCCAGCAGGCCCGGGCTGTTCGCGTCGGCGAGCGCGCCGGTCTGTCCATAGGCAATGCGCGCATCGGCGACCTTCTCGGAGGAGATGGTGTTGTCAGGGGCGATGTCGATGGGACGGATGATTCCCTGCAGGCGCACGTATTCCTGTCCCGTGTTGATCTGGACCCATTTCTGGCCGCGCACCACGAGATTGCCGTTGGGCAGACGCCTGACCACGGTGACCGTGATGTCACCGACCAGACTGTCGCTCTGCTTGCTGTCTCCGGCGCCGTTGAACGTGTTGCCGTTATTGATGGTGGCGCTGAGCACCGACGTGCCGTGAATCGTCGCCGGAAAGCCGAGGAGCGTCGGCGCCGACAGGGAATCCTTGGTCGCCTTCGAGGTGTTTGTCTGGGAGCTCTTCTGCGCGGCGGTGGACTCCTGCAGCACGATGGTGACCGTGTCCCCGACGTTGTGGGCGGTCGGGTTCTCGAACAGTCCGCCGTTGCCATAGCCGGTGTGGAATATGGCGCCGTCCGCCCGCGGGGCGGGGAGCTGCGGCATGTCGAAGCTCTGGTCGTAGACCGGCCGACGCGTCGCGCAGGCCGAGAGCGCCAGGGCGGCAAGCACGGCGTACACGCCGTGGGCGCGGATGCAATGGCGGTTCTTCAAGACGGTTCTCACATGTTCTGCGTGGCGTACTGCAGCATCTGCGACACGGTGGAGATGGCCTTGGAGTTCATCTCGTAGGCCCGCTGGGTCTCGATCATGTTGACCAGGGACTCGACCACGTTGACGTTCGAGGCTTCGAGCTCCCCCTGGCCGAGCGTGCCGAGCCCGTTGGTGCCCGGCGAGCCGGTCTGGGGCGAGCCGCTCGCGGCCGACTGGACCAGGAGGTTGTTCCCGGTGGGCTCGAGGCCGGCGGGGTTGATGAAATTGGCGAGCTGGATCTGCCCGATCTGGCTGGGCGCGCTCGCCCCGGGCAACAGCACGCTCACCGTGCCGTCGGTGCCGATGGTCACGCTCTGGGCGTTCTGCGGGATGGTGATCCCGGGCTGGACCACATTGCCGTTCGCGGTGACCAGCTGGCCCTGGGCGTTTTCCTGGAAGCTCCCGTCGCGGGTGTAGGCGAGCGTGCCGTCCGGCTGCTGGATCTGGAAGAAGCCCTGACCCTGGATCGCCAGATCGAGCGGATTGCCGGTCTGGGTGAGGCTTCCCTGGCTGTAGTTCTTTTCCGTGGCAACCAGGCGCACGCCGGTGCCGATCGAGATCCCCGAGGGGGACTGCGTCGACTGCGAAGTCGCGGCGCCGACCTGGCCCATGTTCTGGTAGAGCAGATCCTCGAATACGGCCCGGTCCTTCTTGTACCCGGTGGTGTTGACGTTCGCCAGGTTGTTGGCGATGACCGACATCTCGGTATTCTGGGCGTCGAGGCCGGTCTTTGCGGCCCACAATGCAGCATCCATATGAATGACCTCTGGTTATGGATTCATCAGGCGGACTGCAGCACCCTCGCCGAGGCGGCGGCGTTGCTGTCTGCGCTCTTCATGACCTTCACCTGCAGCTCGAAGCTGCGGGCGAGGTCGATCATGTTGACCATGGCATCGGCCACATCGACATTGCTCGACTCGAGCACCCCGGAGGCGAGTCGCACGGAGGCATCCGCCGGGGCCGGGCTGCCGTTTCCCGGCAGGAACAGTCCGTCCGCACCCCGCACGAGGCTCGCCGGGGCGGGATTGACCAGCTTGATCCGTCCAACCGTGGCGAGCGTCGAGGGTCCCTGGCCCTGGGGAACGACCGACACCGAGCCGTCCGACCCGATCTTCACCGAAGTGCTCGGGGGCAGGCTGATCGGACCGCTGTCGCCGAGCACGATCTGGCCGGTGCTGGTGACCAGCATGCCGTCGGGGTTGACGTGCAGGTCGCCGTTGCGGGTGTAGGCCTCCTGGCCGTTGGGTCCCTGCACGGCAATGAACCCCTGGCCCTGGATGGCCACATCGAGGGGCCGTCCGGTGGTCACCATGGAGCCGGCGGATTCGTTCCAGCCGGTGGTGGACTCGGTGGCATAGACGCGCGAGGCGTAGCCGCTGCCTTGCACCGCCTGGCTCTGGAACGCCGCCAGCTCGGCCTTGAAGCCGGTGGTGTCGGCGTTCGCCAGGTTGACGTTGTTCACGGCCTGGGCGTCGAGGATCTCCTTGGCGCCCGTCATGGCCACGTACAGCGACTTGTCCACTTGCTTGCCTCGAGCTCAGGGTCAGCGGATCTGCAGGATCGCCTGCGTCACCGTGTTGCCGGCCTGGATCATCTGCGCGTTCGCCTGAAAGTCGCGCTGCGCGGTGATCATGTTGACCAGCTGGGCCGTCAGGTTGACGTTGGAGCTCTCGAGGGCGCCGGACTGCAGGGAGCCGAAGCCGGAGCCGCCCGCGGAGCCGAGCACCGGCTCCCCGGAGGCATAGCTCTGCGACCACTGGGTGTCGCCCTGCTGTTGCAGGCCCTGCGGATTGGCGAAGTTCGCGAGCGCGACCTGCCCCAGGGTCTGCGACTGGCCGTTGGTGTAATTCGCCTCGATCACGCCGGTCGAGCTGATGCTGACTCCCGTGAGGTTGCCGGTGGTGTAGCCGTTCTGCGTGATCGCATCGACGCCGAAGGAATCGCCGAACTGCGTGGTCTTGCTCAGATCGAACGCGACGTTCATGGCGGCCGCGCCGGTGCCGCTCGGGGTGTATGGCCCGAAGGAAACCGGCCCGCTGGGAGAGGTCAGCGCGCCCGAGCTGTTGTAGGTGAGTGCCTGGCTGCCGACCGAGTTGCCGTCGATGTACAGGTTCGCGGTCCAGGTGTTTGCCGCGGATCCCTTGACGAAATAGAGCTGGGCGGTGTGCGCCGCGCCGAGCGAGTCGTATACCGTGAGTGAGGTGGTGTCGTTGTAGCTGCTCGAGTTTGTCGGGCTGAACGCGGCGGTGGGCGCCGTGGCGCTCGCGGGCAGATTGAGCGTCAGGCCGGCCGTGCTGGTCGCCTGTGGCGCCACCTGGCCGGTGCTCAGCTGGATATTGGCGAGACCTCCGGTGTTGAACGTTCCGTTGGTGCTGTTGTAGGGGTAGCCCTGCACCTGCTCGCCCGAGGCGTTGACCAGATTTCCGTTCTGGTCGATCTGGAAGGCGCCGTCACGGGTGTAAGTGGTGGCGCCGTTGTTCTTCACCACGAAGAACCCGGAGCCGTTGATGGCCAGGTCCAGATTGTTCGAGGTGGAATTGATGTTGCCCTGGCTGAACTGCTGCGCCACTTCCTGGGTCTGCACGCCGTTGCCGATCGCGGTCTGGGAGACACCGCTCTGCGTCTGCGCGAACAGGCTGGCGAACTCGGTGCGCGAGGACTTGAAGCCGGTGGTGTCGACGTTCGCCAGGTTGTTCGCCGTGACGTTAAGATCGTTATTGGCGGCATTGATGCCGGAGAGCGCTAGGGAGAAAGGCATGGCGGTGAAGCTCCTTACATGATCTGCTGGACTGCGCTCAGGGGGAGCGTGCCGGCATCGGTATTCAGGGACAGGGTGTTCGTGGTCGGATCGATGGTGACGCTGTTCACCTTCTGCTGCAGCAGCGGACTGAGCGAGGCGGCGGCGCCGTTCTGATCGGCAGTGACGGAGAAGCTGTAGGTTCCGGCCGCAGCGGCGGCGCCGGTGTCGGTCTTTCCGTCCCAGGTGAAGCTCGTCATGCCCTGCTGCGGGGTGACCGAGAACGTGCGCACCAGCTGGCCATTGGAATCGGTGACCTGCACGATCATGCGGCTCACCCCGGATGGGACATCCACGGCGCCGGTGACGGTGCCGCCGGAGGCGAGCGCGGCGGACGTGCCGGAGGCGAGCACCTCGTGGCCGATCAGGTTCGTGCCGCTCAGCACCTGTGAGGAGAGGAGCGAGTTCGACACGTTGCTCATCGAGGTTTCCATGCCGTTGATGCCGCTGACTTCGCTGAGCGATGCGAATTCATTGATGAACTGGTTCGGGTTGGTCGGTTGAGTCGGATCCTGGTTCTGCATCTGCGCGGTGATCAACTGCAGGAAGTCGGACTGGGTGAGCTGTGGGAGTCCGCCCACGCTCGCGGAAGCGTTCGAGCCGCTGGAGGCGGCTGAGACCGCGGCGGCGGCGGCGGCGGTCTGGGCGGAGAAGGCGCCCACTGAATTCACTGACATGGTGGATTGTCCTGGATATGGCTGGGCTTACACCTGGCCCAGCTTCAGGGTGTCGAGCATCAGCTTCGTGGAGGTCTGCAGCACCTGGGCGTCGTTCTGGTAGGAGCGGGAGGCTGAGATCATGTCCACCATCTGCTCCACCGGGTTGACGTTCGATGAATACACATAGCCCTTGGCATCGGCCATGGGATTGCCGGGCTCGTAGCGCGCGATGGCGGGCGCGGTGCTCTGGACGATCCCGTTCACCTGCACCGATGCGTCCGCCGCCTGCGTCGTCGGGGAGCCGGCGCCCGTGCCGAGGAGCGAGGCCTGTATGGCCTGGAAGACCGGATAGCGGGCCTTGTAGGCGGTGGTGGGGCTGTTGCTGACGCTGTCCGCGTTGGCAAGGTTGCTCGCCACGGTGTTGAGGCGCACCGACTCGGCGGCCATGCCCGAGCCGGCGATATTGAAGATGTTGAACAGTGCCATGAGGTGCCTGCGTGTTGAGGTGTGGGTGCTCTGTTCCCGGTGGGCTATTGGCCGGTAATGGCGGTGGTCAGCTGGCGGAAGCGGTCTTCGATGAAGGACAGGGCGGCCTGGAAGCGCACGCTGTTCTGCGCGAATTTGGCTTCCTCGACCTGTGAGTTGACCGTATTGCCATCGAGCGAGGGCGCGAGCGGGATGCGGTACTTGAGATACTGCGCCGTGGTGAGGCCGCCGGAGCCGTTCTGCGTCGTCACATCGAGCGGGCTCGTGGTTGCGAGCTGCAGTGCGCCCTGTGTTGCCTGGGTCCCGTGCGATCCCCGGGGGCTTTGCGGGTCCGCCGCCGCGAGCGCGGCGCGGAAGTCGATGTCCCTCGCCTGGTAGCCCGGGGTGTCCGCGTTGGCCAGGTTGGCTGCGAGCACCTCTGCCCGTTGCGAATACACCTTCAGGGCATCGGGTTGGATGCCGAGATAGGAGTCGAGGTTGAGCGGCATGTCGGAAAACCGGCGGAAGTGAAACCTGCGGGATTAGCAGCAAGAGGCGTGCCAGGGGCCCGCCGGGCGGTTTCCGGGGGTCAAACCCGCTGCGCGACCATTGGAAGCGTGATGGCGTTCACACCTGCTGTGGCAAGCGGTTGCCGGTGGCCGGCAGAAACACCGCTCCGGAGCTTCCTCGGACGCCTCTGCGCGCCGCGGAATCACGCAGATCGGGTTGGCCTGCATCTTGCAGTTCCGGGGATATATGAAAGAGCATGCGTCAACGACCCGTCGCGCCCGGCTCGCGCGAAGAATCACGATCTGCGCCGCGGCGGGTGTCCTGATCCCGGCGCTTGCCACCGCGGCGATCCAGCCGCTCGCCACGATTCGCAGCGCCGCGGTGGATTTCGTGCGCGCTCAGATGCCTCCCGGATCCGATGGCATCGTGGTTGCTGCAGGCCGGCTCGACCCGCGCCTGCGCCTGGCGCGGTGTGCGGCCCCGTTGCAGGCCTCACTCCTGGCCGGTGCGCGCCTGCAGGCGAGCGCATCGGTCGCCGTGGGTTGCCGGGACGGCGCCGAGTGGACGATCTACGTCCCGGTGACCATCGAGTCTCGCGTCAAGGTGTGGGCTCTGCGCAGGAGCGAAGGCCAAGGGGCACGGCTGACCGCGGCCGACGTCGTGCCCGAGACGCGGCTGGTGAGCGGCATGGCGGCCGGCTATCTCACGGACCTCGCCTGGCTCGGTCGCACCTCGCTGCGCCACCCGCTGCCCGCCGGCGCCGTGCTGCGTGCCCAGGATCTTCTGGCGGACTTTCTGGTGCGCCAGGGGGAGCAGGTCACGCTCGTCGCCTCGCTCGATGGCATCCAGGTCCGCGCCCCTGGCCTGGCCCTGCAGGCCGGCCGTTATGGGGCGCTCATCCGGGTCCAGAACCTCACCTCATCGAAGGTGGTGCAGGGCATCGTTCACGATGGAAATGTGGTGGACGTCACACCCTAAAGTTTCCACTTCTTGCGCCGATAAACAGCACAAGGAGCTCGAGGAGATCCGATATGTCCGGCAAAATCAGTGGCTTGAGCGGTACATCAGCCCCGGTCGGGGCGGGGCGCCGTGCGGATAAGCCTCGCGATGCGAGCAGCGGCGGTGCCGCCACAGCCGGCTCTGCGGGTTCGGGCGATGTGCAGATCACCAGCTCTGCGAGCCTGCTCGCGAGCCTCGAGCAGCAATTGCACAATATGCCGGCGGTGAACGAGCAGCGCGTGGCGCAACTTCGCACCGCCATCGAGAACGGCAGCTATTCGGTACAACCGCAGCAGGTGGCCGACCAGCTGATGCAGATGGAACACTCGCTCGCGCAGATCTCGGGGGGCTGATTCATGGATCCTGCCGTCTGTCGCGAGCACCTGGGCTCGCTGTTGCGCGAAGAGTCAGCCCTGCTCGAGGAGCTCGAGTCGCTGCTGACCCACGAGGCGCGCGTTCTCGAGGTTTCCGACATCCAGACCATCGAGGCCACGACGCGCGCGCGGCAGGAGAGGATGGGCGGGCTCGCCCGCCTGGAGGAGCAGCGCCGATCGCTGTGCGCGATGCACGGATATGCCGCGGATCGCCTCGGACTCGAGGCCGTGATGGCCTGGTGCGATCCCCGCGGTGCGCTGGTTGAGGTTCTGCGCCGCTGCGCCGAGCTTGCGGTGCGCTGCCGTGATCTGAACGATCGCAACAGCGTCATCGTCGCCGCCCGTCTGAAGCGGGTGCAGAGCATGCTCGGTGCGCTGACTGGCCGCCAGCCCCGGCAGGACACATACGGACCGAAGGGTCAATCGACCTTCGGATTCCATCCCGGCCGCTCGCTCGGCGCTGCCTGAAGTACCGCGCCGACACGGCGCCGCCGTGTCACTCCTCGTGCCTGGGACCCGGCGCGCCGGCCCTTGCCCGCCCGCTCATCGCCCCCTTGATCAATTCGCACCGCGGCCATTAACCTGCGTGCAAAACGTCGCCGGGGGTCGTCTCGATGAGGACATCGCAGGTCCGTAGCGTTCGCACGCGCCTCTGGTGGCGGCTGCTGCTCGTGGTCCCGGTGATCGCGACGCTGTGGGTGCCGTGGTTCGCACGTACCCGGCCGATGCTCATCGGCCTGCCTTTCTTCTACTGGTATCTGATGGCCTGGGTGCCGCTGAGCGCTCTGTGTTCGGCCGTCGTCTATCTCAAGACTCGCGACCTGGATTAGCCATGCCCCATGCCGCGCTCATCGTTTTCCTATCGTTGTTCGTGCTGGTCACGCCGCTCGGCTTCGTCGCCGCGCGCTGGCGCAGCGCCGACCTCAATCAGTTGCAGGAGTGGGGTCTGGGAGGCCGACGTTTCGGCACCCTGGTGACGTGGTTCCTGCTGGGCGGGGACATGTATACCGCCTATACCTTCGTGGCGCTGCCTGCGCTCGTGTTCGGGGCCGGGGCCATCGGCTTTTTCGCGCTGCCCTACACCATCATCGCCTATCCGCTGGTGTTCGTCGTGCTGCCGCGCCTGTGGCGCGTGGCGCACAAGCACAATTACATCACCGGCGCCGATTTCGTCCGCGGGCGCTACGACAGCCCGATGCTCGGGCTGCTGGTGGCCATCACCGGCATTCTCGCAACGATGCCTTACATCGCGCTGCAGCTCGTGGGGATCGAAGTCGTGGTGGCGGCCCTCGGCGTCCCGAGCGCCGGCTGGGTGGGTGATCTGCCGCTCATCATCGCCTTCGTGGTGCTCGCGGCCTACACCTATACGAGCGGCCTGCGCGCCCCGGCGTTGATCGCGGTGGTGAAGGATCTGCTCATCTACGTGACGGTGATCGTGGCGGTGATCGTCATTCCCGCCGAACTCGGCGGCTACGGAAGGATCTTCGCCGCGGTGCCCGCGGAGCGGATCATGCTGGCGAGGCCCCCGCCGGGGAGCCTGGGCAGCTACAGCGCCTTTGCGACCCTGGCGCTCGGCTCGGCGGTGGCGCTGTTCGCCTACCCGCACGTGCTCACTGGCGCGCTCTCGGCCCGGGACCCGAAGACCCTGACGCGCAACATGGCGCTGTTGCCGTCCTACAGCCTGGCGCTCGGCCTGATCGCGCTGCTCGGGTTCATGGCGTTGGCCGCCGGTGTGGCGAAGGTGCCGCAATACGCGGGCTATTTCCGACAATATTCAAACAACTTCGCGGTGCCGGCCCTGTTCATGCGGAGCTTCCCGGGCTGGTTCACGGGAGTGGCCTTCGCCGGCATCGCGATCGGCGCGCTGGTTCCGGCGGCCATCATGTCGATCGCCGCGGCGAACCTGTGGACGCGCAGCGTGTATCGTGAATACCTGCGCCCGGGCTGCTCGGATGCCGAGGAGGCGCGCCAGGCCAAGCTCGTCTCGCTGGTCGTGAAGTTCGGCGCGCTGTTGTTCGCCATCGGATTGCCGACGACCTTCGCCATCAATCTGCAGCTGCTCGGAGGCATCTGGATCATCCAGACCGTGCCGGCGCTGGTGTTCGGCCTGTACACGCGCTGGTGCCACCGGCGCGCGCTCGCCCTCGGGTGGCTCGCCGGAATGGCGATGGGCACGTGGATGGAGGCCGGACTCGGGTTCAAGGGGGCGGTGTATCCGCTGCGCCTGTTCGGCGTCATCGTGCCGACCTACATCGCACTCATCACGCTGGCGGTGAACGTTGCCGTGGTGGTCGTGCTGACGGTGCTGCTGCGCGCCCTTGGGGTGGAGGAGGGAGGCGATAGGACGGTGCCGGCGGACTACGAGCCCGCCGCTTAGGGCCGTTCACCGCTTATGCGGCGGCGATCGCGGAGCCAGGATGGCTGGCGCCTGTGCCAGGGCGGACCGGGTGTGCGACCAATGCGCTCACCCCAGCGCTTCACGCAGGGCGCTGATTTCCTGTTCCGACTCCTCGAGCAGCGCCTGGCACGAGGGGACATCGAGTCCGAGCCGCTGCAGCGGCTTCGACTCGTTCACACACTCGGGCAGAGCCTCCGGGTCGCCGATATCGGTAAGCAGGGTGCTCGCGAGCAGCACGTCGGCGAGTCCGGGAGCGCCGCGCGTCGCTAGCTCGTAGTTCTCGGACTCCTGCACGGCCTGCACGATCTCCTCCGCGATGCCCCAGTTCTCGAGCAGCGCCGTGGCGATGCTCCGATGCCATGCGCGCTCTATCGCCTGATAGGCCGAGGCGTCATGGAACAATGAGCGGTGTTGGCTGGCGCGGGTCAGGATGTAAAGTCGCCCCACCCCCTGGAGCAGTCCCGCCAGCATCGCCGTGTCGGCGATGACCGCGGTCAGCCGCCGGGCGATGACGAAGCTCAGGCACGCCACCTGCACGCAGCGACGCCAGAGCACACCGAGCTGAGCCTCCAGGCCGCGCAGCGTCGGCGCCTCACGCAGCTGGCGTACCGCGAAAGCGATGGTGGCGGTGCGTACGGTGTCGATGCCTACGCGGGTGACGGCCGCGCGCAGGTCCGTGACCGACACGCCCCCGGGATTGAGCGCCACGGAGTTCGCCATGCGCACGAGCTGCGTGGCGAGCACCGGCTCGGCTCCGATGACCCTGATGATGCGGGAGGTGTCGGTCTGCTCGTCGCTGAGTACGCGCTGAATCCGCATGACGATGTGCGGAAATCCCGGCAGCTCCACCTTGCCGCCCGAGAGCTCGGCGGCGAGCGCCTGCACGAACGTGAAGGCGATGTCGCGCTCGGTGGCGATTGCACCAAAAGTTCCGGTCGAATCGATGAATTGAGGCTGCATGGGCGGGATCGTGCCGGTGGCATCAGACGCCTAGCGCATCGCGCAACGCGTCTATTTCGTGTTGAGACTCCTCGATCAGTTTCCTGTATCCCGCGGCGTCGATCTGCATACGGCGGCACGCCGCCACGTCCTGCATGTTGAGATCCAGTGTCTCGGGATGGTCCTTGAATGAGCTCAGCAGATGGCTGACCGTGAGCACATCGGTGAGATCCGGCGGGCCGGCGAGCTTGCGTCCGAGATCCTCGTACTCGCTCACCGCGTGCACGATCTCCTCGGCCATTTCCCAGTTCTCGAGCAGCGCCTTGGCGATCGAGGAATGCCAGTCGCGCTCGATGGAGTTGTAGATCGCCTCATCGGCGACCAGCAGCGGATATTTCCCGGCGCGCGTCAGGATGTACAGCTTGCCGATGCCGTGCAGGAGTCCCGCGAGCATGGCTGTGTCGGGATTCACGCGGCTGAAGCGCTTGCCGACGACATAGGACATGGCGGCGACCTCGGCGCTGCGCTGCCAGAGATCCTCCAGGGGCCGCTCCAGTCCCTTCAGGTCCGCGGACTTCTTCAACTGCGACATCGCGAAGGCGATCGCCGCGGAGCGCACCATGTTGAACCCGAGCCGGGCGATGGCGCTGCGCAGATCGGTGATCGCGCGGCCGCTGAAGTTGATGGCCGCGGAGTTGGCGATCTGCAGCAGGCGTGCCGCCAGCATGGGCTCGGAGCCGACGACCCGCACCACCTTTTCCTGGGAGACCTCATCGTCGGAGAGCACCTGGCGGACGCGCAGGGCGACATCGGGGAAGCTCGGCAGCTCGACTTTGCCCTCGGAGAGCTCGGCGGCGAGGGCCTGCACGAAGGCGAAGACCTCGGGATTGCCGGCCTGAGCGGAGGTATCTCGCGCGGGACTGTTCAAGCGTCTGCCCTCGTTACCGGTTCTATATCGGCAGGCAGATGCTCGGCTTGATCCGTCCGCTGCGCCAGTGCGCGGCTCACGGTTCAGGCCTCTCGCGAGGCTGCCGTGCGTGATTCGCGGGTGATGTCCGTGGCCTCGGCGAGCTGGCGTATCCGGGCGGCGACATTCTCCAGGGGTACCACGTGCTGCGCCGCCCCGAGCGCGACTGCCTCCCCGGGCATGCCCCATACCACGCTCGTCGCCTCATCCTGGGCGATGGTGTGGCTGCCGCTGTCGAGCATCTCCTTCAGACCCCGCGCGCCGTCCTTGCCCATGCCCGTGAGCAGCGCGCCGATGGCATTGCGGCCGGCGTTCTGCGCGACGGATCGGAAGAGGACATCCACCGAAGGCTTATGCCGATTGACCGGCACCCCGTCATCGAGGCGGCAGACGTAGCGGGCGCCGTCGCGCACCACAAGGAGGTGACGGTCCCCGGGGGCGATATAGGCGTGGCCCGCGAGGATGTGCTGACCGTCCTCGGCTTCGCAGACCGACAGGGCGCAGCAGTCGTTCATGCGCCTCGCGAACGGGCCGCTGAAAGCCTTGGGAATGTGCTGCGTGATCACGATGCCCGGACTGTCCGGCGGCAGCCTCATGAGCACCTCCTTGATGGCCTCGGTGCCCCCCGTGGAGGCTCCGATGGCGATGATGCGGTCGGTGGTGCGCAACTGCTTCGGGCCGGCTGACCTGGGCAGCACCGCATCGGCGCTGTGGGCGGGCCCGGGGAGGACCGGAGGGCGCTGCGGGGCGAGCGCCTTGACGCTGGCGACAGCCGCCGTGCGGATCTTCTCGATGAGCTCGTCGCGGTAGTCCATCAGCGTCACCGCGAGATCGATCTTCGGCTTGGACAGATAATCGACCGCTCCGAGCGCCAGCGCATCGAGGGTCACGTCGGCACCGCGCTCGGTGAGCGAGGACACCATGACTACCGGCATGGGTCGCAGGCGCATGAGGTTGCGCAGGAACGTGATGCCATCCATTCTCGGCATCTCGACATCGAGCGTGAGCACGTCGGGGTTCAGACGCTTGATCTTCTCGCGTGCCGCATGGGCGTCGGCCGCGACGCCGATCACTTCGATATCGGGTGCGGAACCGAGCATCTCGGTGAGCAGACTTCGCACCAGCGCCGAGTCATCGACGACGAGCACGCGGATACGCCCGGCGGCGCCCGACCCGCCGGCCGGTCTCGTCGGGGTGCGGTTGATACCGGTCATTCGAACAGCTCCACATCGCCGCCGGCGGTCTGCCTGCCGAGGCTCTCCATGTAGAGCTGCTCGTGACGGCTGATGATCCGGTTTTCCACCGGGCGAAGCTTGCGCAACCTCGCCCGGCCGCTCACGGGAAAGTAGATCACCTTGCGGGGGTTGGTGCCGCCGAGGTCCTCGGCCGCCACCTTGTAGCCCTCGAGCGCCATGTAATTGCGGACGAATTGAATGTTGCGACCGCCCACATCGGTCATGGCCGCCAGGATCTGGCCGCCGCCGAACAGCTTGATTTCCAGTCGTTCGCGCACCGCGCCGAGCTTCAGCAGGTCATTGATCAGGCTTTCCATCGCATAGGAGCCGTAGCGTGTGGCGAGACCGATTGCCGGGTCGAGCCAGTCATTCGGGCCGACCGCGGCATCCTCGGGCAGCATGAAATGATTCATGCCGCCGAGCCCGCGGACCGGATCGCGCACACACGCCGAGACGCACGAGCCGAGCACCGTGCTGATCGCCTCATCGTTACGGGTGACGTAGTACTCCCCGGGCAGGATCTTCACCGACCAGCGGGCATTTTCTCTGTCCCAGTAGCGCTGGAAGTGCGCAAAGCCGGGCAATGGCGGCGGCGGAGCGGATACGCGCAGGTGCTCCGTGGAAAGCCCATCCCGGGCCTCGCCGCGCGCGCGCGCGAGGCCCTGCTTGCGGGCCGCGGGCTCAGACCCGCCGGTAGATGGTTTTACCAATGAGCCCATAACTCTCGCAGACCTTGAACAGACTTTCGGAATGGCCGAGAAACAGCAGGTCCCCGGGGCGCTGCAGCCGGCAGATGCGCGCGAACAGGTCGCGCTGAGTGTCCCTGTCGAAGTAGATGATCACATTGCGGCAAAAGACGACGTCCAATGGCCCTTTCATCGGCAGCGGATGCATGAGATTGAGCTGCTTGAAGGTGACCAGAGAGGCCACTTCCGGGGCAATCCGGTGGCTCACGGCACGCCCGTCGCGATGCTCGGTGAAAAAGCGCTCGCGACGCTGCGGCGAGAGGCTGGCCGTGCGCTCCTGCGGGTAGAGGCCCCGGCGGGCGCGCTCGAGCACCTCCGAGTCGAGGTCGGTGGCGAGGATGCGCACGTCCCAGCTCCCCGGATGCGGCAATGTCTCGAGCACCGTCATCGCGATGGAATAGGGCTCCTCGCCGCTCGAGCAGCCGGCCGACCAGATGCGCAGCCGCCGCGGGCCGCGCGGATTGGCGGCGAGCGGCTCGAGCCACTGCTCACGCAGGTACTGGAAGTGATGCGGCTCGCGGAAGAACGCGGTCAGGTTGGTGGTGATGGCGTTGCACAGCTCGGTGAGCTCGCACTCATCCCGGGAGAGCAGCTCGCGATACTCCGCGAAGCTCTTCAGGTGCAGCATCCGCAGGCGCCGCGTCAGGCGGCCGTACACCAGCTCGCGCTTCTGCTCCGTCAGGTGGATACCGGTGAGTGACTTCACCAGGGCACGGAGCGCCTGGAAGTCATCCTCGTCGAAGTGAAACTCGCGCAGGCGCTGCGCGGCGATATCCAGTATGGACACGGCGGGCCCGGCTAAAACAGCTCGACGCTGCCCTCGTCCGCGTGAAGCTGGACGTGGCCGCACCCCGTCTCGTCCGGCATCAGCAGATTGAACAGCATGCGATGGGATTCGGAGGTAAACCGGGCGCGCAGCGTCTCGCGCAGCGCCGGCCAGCCCGGCGGGTCCACGCGCGCGGCCTCCCCGGCCGCGAAGCGGGCGAGCAGATCGCGCACCTGCGTCAATTGCTGGATCATCCGGTCATGGAACTGCAGGCCTTCGATGCAGGCCGAGACATCGCGCGCGGACGGCGGCTTGCCGGCTGTCATCTCCCCGGCGATGCGCATGAGCGCCTGTCCGAGGGTCTCGACCGGCCGCTCGGACTCACTGATCGCCAGCTCGATGAGCGCGGCGGCGGTCTCCGCGGAGCGCACCAGATCGGAGTGCGTGCTGGCGGTGCGTGGTGCAACTCCCGATGCCGGCTGTTGCGTCTGTGTGTGTCGCTTCATGTCTGACCGTAGTTGCTGGGCCACACGGCATCGGCGCACGCGTAGCGGACATTTCGATCCGCCTCCGGCGCGTGCTGCCGGAGGCGGATCAGGGCGTCATGCCGGTGGTTGCGCGGGCCTGCACCTCAACTGTGTTTCGATTTGAAGGCGATGACCTGCTTGTTGAACTGCGCGGCGATGCGCTGCAGCTGATTGACCGCCGCATTGTGCAGGCTCACCTGGTCGTCGGAGCTCATCTGGTTCTGGCGCACCTCGAAGTCCAGGCACTTCAGATACGTCTGCACGTCGTGGTTGTATTCCTGAATCGTCTGCATGGCCGTGAGCATCTGCTGCTTGCTGGCCGTGGCGCCATCGGGAATCTTGCTGGGCGCCGGGGGCAGTTGGCAGTTCGCGTAGGCCGCCGGCGCGCCCAGGGCGCAGGCGACCGCCAGGGTGATCAGGAGTCTTCGGGGAGCGTTCATGCGGGAGAACCTCGATGCAAGCGTTGAGATACAGGTCGAAGAACGGTGAGACTCGGCTCAGCTGAGAACCTTGGCGACCGTGGCGAGCAGCCGCTCTGGATTGAATGGCTTGACGAGCCAGCCCGTGGCGCCGGCAGCCTTGCCCTGCTGCTTGCGCTCGACGGTGGCCTCCGTGGTGAGCACGAGCAGCGGCACGAAGCGGTATCCGGCCCGCGAGCGCAGCTCGCGCACCAGGGTGATGCCGTCCATGTTCGGCATGTTGACGTCGGTGATGACGAGGTCGAACCTCTGCTTTTCCGCGATCTCGAGCGCTTCGACCCCGTCGGAGGCCTGCTGGACCTGATGGCCGGCGCCGGTGAGGGTGATGCCGACCATCTGGCGCATCGCCGCCGAGTCGTCTACCGCGAGTATCCGTGCCATCGTCGCGCTCCAAAGTGTGTGTCGAGTGGGGCCATGGTCAGAATTCCTGCCATTCCGAGTCTTCAGTGGCGGAGGCCTGCGCGCCGCTGCGCGCGGCAACAGCGGCCAGC
>JAJYDK010000068.1 GCA_021777555.1 Pseudomonadota bacterium
GTTGGCGACCCTGGTGCTCGGCGGCGCGATCCGCATGTGGATGCTGTATGGGCTCGCGGCGGGCATCGGTGTCGCCATGGCCTTCGCCTACCCGGCCAGCAGCTCTCTGATGCCACGGCTCGTGGCCGTCGAGCAGCTGCACGCGGCGAACTCCATCATGATGGCCGCGCGCCAGTTGAGCCTGCTCATCGGGCCGGCACTGGCAGGTCTGCTCATCACGGCCGGTGCGGCCGCGGGCGCCGCGCAGGCACGCGGAACCGGTATCGCCTTTGCCGTGGACGCCGCGAGCTTCCTGATCTCGGTGGGCTCGTTGCTGATGATCCGCCTCGAGGGAGATGCGCGGCGGCCGGCGCCCTCGGGCGGCATTCTCGCCAACCTGATCGAGGGGGTTCGCGCGCTGTGGCGCGACCCTCAGCTGCGGGCGCTCATCGGGTATCTCGGCGCCGGTGCGCTGCTCGTGGCCGGGCCGCTGCAGGTCGCCTTGCCACTGCTCGCCAAGACTCGCCTCGCCCAGGGTGCCGTCGCGTACGGCATCCTGATGACCGCCAACGGCGCCGGCATGCTGCTCGGCAGCGCCGTCTCGGGATCGGTGACGCGCAGGACCCGCGGTCGTCTGGGAGTCATGCTGCTCACCGCCGACACGCTCATCGGCCTGGCGGTCGCCGCCCTGAGCGTGGTGCATTCCCTTGCCGTCGGTGCGGCCATCCTGGTCATGGTGGGGGTGTTGCAGGGCACCCTGCAGATCTCCATGCTGACCTGGCTGCAGCGCCGGTCCCCGCACGCGCTCATGGGCCGGACCATGAGCCTCGTGATGTTCGCCTTCCTGGGCGTGGCGCCGCTCGCGGCCGCTCTGGCGGGTGTGCTCGTGAACACCCTCTCGCTGACCGGGCTGCTCGCGGGCTCGGGCGCCCTGTTGAGCGCCATTGCGCTCGCGTGTCTCACGCGCCCCAGTCTGCGCGCGATCCGTCTGCAGCCCGTGGCCGCGCCCGCGGGCAACTGACACGAACTGCGCTACGCGCGCGCCGCGCGTTCGCCAGCGGCGGCCCTCAGCCGCCGGCGGTATTCCGCGGGTGAGCGCCCGAGCTCGCGCTGGAAGATCCGCCGGAACGAGGTGACATCGCTCACCCCGACTTCCTCCAGGATCTGCTCGAGGCTGCGCCCGCTGTCGGTGAGCCGCTGCCGCACCACCTCGAGTCGCTTCAGCTGCACGAACTTGCGGGGTGTGAGGCCGTAGGCTTCGCGGAATTTCCGGTGGAAGGAGCGAAGGCTCATGTGGCAATGACGGGCCATGTCGGATGCCGTGGGCGAAGCCTTGAGGCGGCTCTCGATCCATCCGTCGATGTCACGCAGCGCGCCACGTTCAGCCGGTGGCGCGGTGAGCCGCAGCGCGTAGATCGACTGATACTGCCGGACGCTGTCGGCGAGCATCATCTGCCCCAACTCGTGCGCGGCCCGCCGCGAGCGGGTGGTGGCGATGATGTGCAGCGCCAGA
Source organism: Pseudomonadota bacterium (assembly GCA_021777555.1). GTDB lineage: Bacteria > Pseudomonadota > Gammaproteobacteria > Steroidobacterales > Steroidobacteraceae > 13-2-20CM-66-19. The sequence goes on from JAJYDK010000068.1 coordinate 1,493, forward strand.
TCCACGGCCGCGAGATAGCCGCCGGCGGTGATGACCGAGCCGCAGTCGCAGAGGATGCGGCGCGTGTTCCAGGCCACCTGCGGGTGGCGGGCGCGAACCTGCGCGCTCCAGCTCCAGTGGGTGGTGGCTTCCCGGCCATCGAGCACGCCGGCTTCGGCCAGCGTCAGAGCGCCGAGGCATGCCGATGCGGCAATGACGCCTCGCGCGTGCAGCCTGCGCACCAGCGCGACGTCGGCTGGATCGGGGCGCCAGGCTCCATCGATCCCCTCGTACGGTGTGACGACCAGGTAGTCGTAGCGGCCCCGGGCGCGATGCGTCGCAACGCTCACGTCCGGCATCGAAACGCGCCCGGCATGCGAGCTCACCAGCTCAACCGCATAGCGGCGCACGCCCTCGGAGCGGTTCGCCCGCTCGAACACTGCCCGGAACAATAACGCCACGGGGAGCGAAGAGGCGGGGCTGAGCAGGACGGCGAGCCGCAGGGGTCGTGTGGGGTCTGGCATGAATGACCTCCTATGAGGCAAGTATGCCACTCACTGCCACGCCCGGAAACCGCTACCGTGTGCACCACGTTCAACGAGGGAGCCCACATGAGCGCTTCGGCACACGAGTTCGCGATCACCTACGTCGGCGGGCCCACCGCCGTCCTCACGATAGACGGCATGACGTTCATCACCGACCCGACATTCGATCCCGCCGGTGGCGACTATGCCTCCGGGGCGGTGCGGCTGCACAAGACCCGGGGGCCGGCGCTCGAGCCGGACCGGCTGGGGCGGATCGATGTGGCGCTGGTGAGTCATGATCAGCACCCGGACAACCTCGACACCTCGGGCCGGGAGCTGTTGAGGAGAATTCCGCACGTGCTGACCACTCGCTCGGGAGCGGCCCGGCTCGGCAATGGCGCGATCGGACTCGATCCCTGGCAGAGCTGGTCCGTGCGTACCCCGCGCGGCACGACGCTGTCGGTGACCGCGACTCCGGCCCGTCACGGTCCGGTCGGGATCGAGCCGATCACCGGGGAGGTGATCGGATTCGTGATCAGCGGCGTCGAGAGCGGTGTGGATCTGGCGTATGCCACGGGCGATACGGTTTGGTACGAAGGCACACGGGAGGTCGCGCGGCGCTTCCGCCCGCGGGCCGTGCTGGTGTTCGCCGGAGGCGCCCAGGTGCGCGGACCGTTCTATCTCACCATGGACACGAACGATGCCGTCGAGGCCGCGGCGGCGTTCCCCGATGCCCGCATCGTTCCGGTGCACCATGACGGTTGGGGGCACTTCACCCAGTCCCAGGAGGATCTGGTGAGGAGCTTTCAGACGCTGGGATTGGCTGAGCGGCTGATGCCGGTGAGGGGCGGAGAATCCCTGCGCATCGATTGAGGCCCAAGGCGGCGGGCAATGCGTTCCAGCAGGACTTCACCCGCCAGGACGCGGCGATACTGAATGTCATGCGCGCCTGCAGAAGATGGTCGGATTCCGCAACATCGCGGTTCATCAGTACCAGGACCCGGACCTCGATATCGTCGAGGCGGTGCGGCCGCAACTGCCCGAGACGGACTGACAGCGGCCGGCAGCCTACGGCTGTGGAAGCCGCTCGAGCGTCCGCGGATCCTCCTCGCCCCCGAAGTACTTCTCGAGCGCGGCGCGAAAGACATCGGCGCCGGCCGAGGCGGATCCCGGGCTCGCCGCCCGGGCGAACAGCGTCATGCAGGAGTGGAACTTCAGATCATCCGGGAAGCCGAAGACCTCCCCGATGGGACGCCCCTCGATCGCGTTGACGAGCCGGGTGCATTCCCGCAGTCGCGGGCCGAGGACCGGATCGGCGAGGTACGCCTGCGCTTCCTCGAGCGAGGCGATGGCGTAGAACTCTGCGGTCGGACTGTGGCCCAGGCCCCGAAGCTGGGGAAACACGAACCACATCCAGTGGGTTTTCTTGCGCCCGGCGCGCAGCTCCGCTCTGACCTCGTCGAGGACCGGTGCCTGGGCCCGGGCGAATCGCTCGAGAGGCCCGGTCGCGCTCATGCCGGACTACCGGCTCGCCACCGTGCTCCAGTTGCGCGAGCGGGTGGCGGCGACCTGCTCGGTGCGCCGCTCCTGGAAGCGGGCGGTCAGCCACTGCCGCACGCGCTGGGCATCGGCAAACCCTGTGTAGCGGCCCCAGGAATGCATGAGCACCATGACGATGTCGCGGTGATCGATCCAGGTGTCCATCACCAGACAGTGGCCGGCAGGATCGGTGAAGCCGGTCTTCTGCACGACGATGCGCCAGAGGCGATTTCTGACCAGGGGGTCGGTGGGATAGTAGGGCAGGCGCCACCGGCCGACCCGGATCGCGTATCCCGGGCTGGTGGAGTAACGGCGCAGGATGGCGTTGTGCGAGGCGGCCAGGACCAGCCTCGCGAGGTCATCGGGAGTCGACACGTCACCAGGGGACAGCCCCGTCGGCTCTACGTAATGGGTGTGCATCATGCCGAGCGCTCGGGCCTTGGCATTCATGGCGCGCACGATGGCGGCCACCCCGCCCGGGTAGTTGCGGGCCAGCACGTGCGCGGCGCGGTTCTCCGAGGACATCAACGCCAGATGGAAGAACTGCGCCCGCGTCAGCCGAGCGCCGAGCGGCAGATGCGAGTAGGGCATCATGTCCGCCCGCGTGACGGTCAGGTACTCCCCGAGCGGCTGGTGCGCCTCGGCCACGACCAAGGTGGTCATCAGCTTCGTGATGGATGCCATCGGCGTCACGCCGTCGGCTCGCTTGGCGTACAGCACCCGGCGGCCGTGCACGTCGATGACCAGCGCCTCGCTCGAGCGCACATACGGGTGGCTCAGGTCGACCCGGCGATAGACCGGGTGATGGATGTAGCGATGGACGAGGTAGCGATGGCAGACGCGGCGGTGATGCGCGTAATGGTGACAGACGTAGTGATAGCGGGCGGCGTAGGCGGGAGAGAGGAAGGCCAGGGAGGCAGCCAGCAGCACGGTGGTCTGCTTGAGGACCGACAGCCCGAAACCTTGTCTGTTCATTTTTGGATTCTCGCGGTCGACCTGCGGGTCAAATTGGAGACCCGGTGATTCGAGGCGAGCCGCCCGGGCGGCGCAGCGGCCCGCTGCCGATGCGTCAGTCTAACATTAACATATTGCCGCGATCACGATCTGTGATCTGAATCCCCCTGCGATCGAATCTGTGATCGAAGTCAGCGCGCCGACGCTCGGGCGCAGGCTCGGCGTCGGACCCGCAATCGCGGCGGCACTGTCAGAATCAGACTCGCCCAGGGGGCGATCAGGCGCGATGGCGTCGCAGTCGCACACCGGAGCGGATGAGCAGGTAGGTCCCGGTGAGCAGCGTGGCGGCGAACAGGATCATCCAGATTCGGAACGCGCCGTAGGGCAGGGGCAGCAGGGCGAACGCCGGCTCGAAGGCCACGAACCAGGCGCTCGCGACGATGAGCAGTGCCGTCTGGCGCCGCAGCGTCTTCTCGGCGGCAGTGGCCTGCGGCAATCCCATTTGCGGTGGCTGGCGCACCAGGAGCCAGGCGAGCGCAAGAAAGGCGAGACAGATCGCCCCCATGATTCCAATGACCGTGAGGACCGCCGATGGGGTGCGGCGCACCCAGTAATCCGGATATCCGGTCAGCCCCCAATGCACCGGGATCATCGGCGGTAATCGTGACCAGCTCACCAGCACCCACAGGGCGAGCCCCAGAAGCCACAGCAGCGGGATCGCGCCCAGCCAGCGCCCCGAGGGCCGCAGTGGTGAGGCGGGGCGCAGGGTGGGGTCGGGTCCGGGCATGGCGGGCTTCGCATCACGAGGAAACGGACGATGCGCATGATACGTCATCGCGTCCACGCCGCACCGGCGCAGTGTCCCTGCGTCGAGCGGCGCCCGTGACGGCATTGCCCGTCAGCCGAGGTCGGCCCACCGGCGCAACAGGGCCCTCGCCGGATGGAAGAACACCATGCCCAAGCCGAGTGCGGCTCCTCCCCAGGTGAGGGCCGCCGGCGTGTAGTCGCCGAGATGCGCGCGCAGCCAGGGCATCGCGATCGCAGCCGCGGCGCCGGCCGCGAAGGCTACGCCGATGAGCGTGCCCAGAGTGCTGCGCCGTACGCGCAGGTAGTCCGCTTCGAGCGCCTCGAGCTGTTGCCGTCGTTCGCCTTCCAGCCGCGCGCGCACTGCCGCGAGATCGGTCTCGGCAGGCCGTGCCCGCGCGGCGCTCACACGGGCGCGCAAGGTCGCAGGGGTCTGCGGCCGCCGTAACGTGCGTTCCAACGCCCCATCGAGGGCGCACCCGAGACGTGTTCGTGTGTCGTGGGATTCGGTCATGGGGCGTCCTCCCGCCAGTAGGCCGGGTCGTCCAGTCCCCGACGTCGCAACATCTCGGTGAGGGCCGCGCGGGCGCGAAACAGCGCGGTTTTCACCGTCCCCTCCGGGCAGCCCAGCATGAGCGCCACCTCGCTCACCGAGTACTCCTCGTAATAGTAGAGCACGAGCGAGCGGCGCAATCGCTCCGGGAGCCGCTCCACCAGGGCGAGCAGCTGTTCCGCGCGCCCGTCATAAGGCTCCCCGCCGCCCGGGGCGGCCGGCTCCGCCTCCTCGCCCAACCCGTCCAGGGATTCGAGCGTCCGCCGTCTCTCGAGCGCGCTCAGGCAGCGGTTTCGGGTGATGGCGTAGATCCAGCTCGAGAGCGAGGCCCGGCCGTCATAGCGTCCGAGCGCCTTCCATACCCTGAGCAGGCTTTCCTGGGCGGCATCCTCTGCCTGGCTGCGATCGCGCAGCAGCGCGCAGCACAGGCGGTATACCTTGCCCTCGTACCGGCGCAGCAGCTCCTCGAACGCGCGCTCCTCGCCGCCCGTTCGCAGAAGCTCCACGATGCCTCGATCCCGCTCGGCGGCCTCGCTCACCGCTGCCTGCACGCCTCACCCCCTGAGTGCCTTGCGGTGCCCGATGTTCGGGGACTCCAAGGCTGCGCTTGATACCCCGGCCCCGCCGAATCGGTTTCAATCATCATTGAGCGCAGTTTGAAACCAGCCGCCAGCTTGCCGGGTATCAATCGCGTCCTGCAACTTTACCGAAGAAGGCACCCATGTCCTCCGTACTGCACTCTCTCACCGGACTGCTGGTCACCGTGGCCATTCCCATTGTCGCCATCCTCGGCGGCATTTCGTACGCCGCGTACTCGATGTACCTCAGGTTTCGCAGGCAGCGGGAGATGCTTCAGATGCACCACGCCGAGCGCATGGCCGCGATCGAGAAGGGCATCGAATTGCCGCCGATGGCCTCTGAAATCGCCCACGACCCCTCGTTTGACATCCACCGCGGCTATGGTGGCGTGGGGATGCCGCCACGGCGCCGTTATCGTGGACTCATCACGCTCCTGGTGGGAATCGCCATCACCGTGGCGATGTGGCAGACGGACGGGGACAATAGCTTCTGGTGGGGGCTGATCATCGTCGCTGCAGGCCTGGGACAGCTTCTGATCGGCTCTCTGGAGTCCCGTGACCGGGGCCGGTCGGCCGGCATTCCCCGGAGCCCGGGCGGCCCCCCAAGCCCAGGGCAGGGCTGATCGGACGGCCGCCAGGCACGAGCCTTGGCGGGGGGGGTGGGCGGGCTCCAGATGCCCGCGCGGCCGATACGTCTGCCCGCCCAAAGGCGGCAAGGAAAGCAAGCCGTGACTCGCCACGGTTGACACTCTTCGCCCCCCTCCCTAGAATCGCCGGCCTTTCTCGGGTCGGCCCACTGCATGCCGCCCCCGGAAACCGCGACACACCGACACCGGGCCAAATCTTCGCGAGCGCGCTAATAAATGGGTGCGCAGCGCGCAGGAGGCCCGGTTTTCGTCCGGACGCTCACCGCGCGGGCGCAACCTTTGAGAGTTCAAGGGAAGCGATCCGCGCCCGACCGCAGGATCTTGGAGACAGCATGGCGACCACGGGTCAGCTCATCCGGCAACCACGCCGGACGAAGGCAGAAAAAACGAAGGTGCCCGCCCTGGGGGCTTCTCCCCAGAAGCGCGGCGTCTGCACGCGCGTGTACACCACCACGCCGAAGAAGCCGAATTCCGCGCTGCGGAAGGTCTGCCGCGTGCGCCTCACCAACGGCTACGAGGTCACCAGCTACATCGGTGGCGAGGGCCACAACCTGCAGGAGCACTCGGTGGTGCTGATCCGCGGCGGTCGTGTGAAGGACCTGCCGGGCGTGCGCTATCACACCATTCGCGGCACCCTTGACTGCGCCGGCGTCGGCGAGCGCAAGCAGGGTCGTTCGAAGTACGGCGCCAAGCGCCCCAAGAAGTAAGGAGGATCCGGTATGTCCCGTCGAGCCCAAGCTCCGGTCCGCACCATCCTGCCGGACCCGAAGTTCAACAGCGAAATGCTGGCCAAGTTCATGAACGTCGTCATGAAGGACGGCAAGAAGTCCGCGGCCGAGCACATCATCTACGGCGCCATCGAACGCATTGCCGAGAAGACCGGCAAGCAGGGACCGGAGGCGATCGAGGTGCTGTCTACCGCACTCGATAACGTCAAGCCCGTGGTCGAGGTCAAGTCTCGCCGCGTCGGCGGCGCGACCTACCAGGTGCCCGTCGAAGTGCGTGCCACCCGCCGTCAGACGCTCGCCATGCGGTGGGTGATCGAGGCGGCCCGTGCCCGAAGTGAGAAGTCCATGGCGCATCGCCTGGCGCACGAGTTGCTGGATGCTTCCGAGAATCGCGGCGCGGCCGTGCGCAAGCGCGAGGACACGCACCGCATGGCGGAGGCCAACCGCGCCTTCGCGCACTATCGGTGGTAAGCCCGGCGTTCCTACCGGACGCTGGTTCTTACTGAATCCAGAGGAAAGCACACCGTGGCACGCGCAACGCCCATCGAGCGTTACCGGAACATCGGCATCTCTGCCCACATCGACGCGGGCAAGACGACGACGACCGAGCGCATCCTGTTCTACACGGGAGTCTCGCACAAGATCGGCGAGGTGCACGATGGCGCGGCCGTGATGGATTACATGGAGCAGGAGCAGGAGCGCGGCATCACCATCACCTCGGCGGCCACCACCTGCTTCTGGAAGGGCATGGACGGCACCTATCCCGAGCACCGCATCAACATCATCGACACCCCGGGGCACGTCGACTTCACCATCGAGGTGGAGCGCAGCCTGCGAGTGCTCGATTCGGCCGTGGCGCTGTTTGATTCGGTGGCCGGCGTGCAGCCGCAGTCCGAGACCGTCTGGCGCCAGATGAACAAGTACGCCGTGCCGCGCATCGCGTTCGTCAACAAGATGGACCGCGCCGGTGCCAACTTCCTGCGGGTCGTCGACATGATCGGCGCGCGCCTGCGCGCCAACCCGGTGGCCATCCAGCTGCCGATCGGCGCGGAAGACCACTTCGAGGGCGTGATCGACCTCATTCGCATGAAGGCCATCTACTGGGACATGGACACCCAGGGCATGCGCTTCGAATACCGCGACCTTCCCGAGGGACTCAAGGGCCAGGCCGAGGAATACCGCGGCAAGATGATCGAGGCGGCTGCCGAGGCCAACGACACGCTGATGAACAGGTACCTCGAAGGCGGGTCGCTCACCGACGAGGAGATCCGCGCCGGGCTGCGCGAGCGCTCGATCCGCAACGAGATCGTGTTGTGCATGTGCGGCTCGGCATTCAAGAACAAGGGCGTGCAGGCGTTGCTCGATGCCGTCATCGAGTTCATGCCTTCGCCGATCGAAATGCCCGACGTCAAGGGCGTGGACGACCGCGGGGAGCCCGCCACGCGCAAGGCCAGCGACGATGAGCCGTTCTCCGCGCTCGCGTTCAAGATCCTGAACGACCCCTTCGTCGGCAACCTGACCTTCTTTCGCGTCTACTCGGGTGTGCTCAACTCCGGTGACACCGTGTACGTGCCCACCAAAGACCGCAAGGAGCGCGTCGGCCGCCTGCTGCAGATGCACGCCAGCGACCGGACCGAGATCAAGGAAGTCCGCGCCGGCGACATCGCCTCCGCGGTGGGTCTGAAGGACGTGTACACCGGCGACACCCTGTGCGACCTCGAGAAGCAGATCACGCTCGAGAAGATGGAATTCCCCGAGCCCGTCATCTCCGTCGCGGTCGAGCCGAAGACCAAGGCCGACCAGGAGAAGATGGGTCTCGCGCTGCAGCGCCTCGCCAAGGAGGATCCTTCCTTCCGCGTGAGCACCGACCAGGAGTCGGGCCAGACCATCATCGCCGGCATGGGCGAGCTGCACCTCGAGATCATCGTCGACCGCATGAAGCGCGAGTTCAAGGTCGAGGCCAATGTCGGCAAGCCGCAGGTGGCTTACCGCGAGACCATCCGCGGCAGCGTCGAGCAGGAAGGCAAGTTCGTGCGCCAGTCGGGCGGGCGCGGCCAGTACGGCCACGTGTGGCTCAAGATCGAGCCGAACGAGCAGGGCAAGGGGTACGAGTTCGTGAACGGCGTCGTCGGTGGTGTCGTGCCGCGCGAATACATCCCCGCCGTCGACAAGGGTATCGCGGAAGCAGTTGCGACAGGCGTCATCGCGGGCTACCCGGTCGTCGACGTCAAAGTGACGCTGTTCGACGGCTCGTACCACGATGTCGACTCGAACGAAATGGCGTTCAAGATCGCCGGCTCCATGGGCTTCAAGGAAGGCTTCCGGCACGCCAAGCCGGTGCTGCTCGAGCCCATCATGAAGGTCGAGGTGGTGACCCCGGAGGAGTACTCCGGCGATGTCATCGGCGATCTCAACCGCCGGCGCGGGCAGATCACCGGCATGGACGAGGGTCCTGCGGGCAAGGTCATCACGGGCGAGGTGCCCCTGTCCGAGATGTTCGGTTACGCGACCAATGTGCGCTCGATGAGCCAGGGCCGCGCGACTTTCACGATGGAATTTTCCAAGTACCTCGAAGTGCCGCCGAATATCGCCGACGGCATCATCAAGAAGTAGTTTTTTAAGGTAAGCAGCCATGTCCAAAGAGAAATTCGAGCGCAGTAAGCCGCATGTGAACGTTGGGACGATTGGTCACGTTGACCACGGCAAGACGACGTTGACGGCGGCGCTGACGAAGGTGATGGCCGAGACGAACGGCGG
>JAJYDK010000069.1 GCA_021777555.1 Pseudomonadota bacterium
AGACACAGAAATTCGACGTGCTTCACTTGGGGGATGTTTTGGAACATCTGCCTGATCCAGCTGGAACCTTGACGCATTTGCTTTCTTATTTGAAGGCCGGTGGGTTGCTCTTTGCCGAGGGTCCTCTTGAGGTGAATCCCAGTCCCGTATATTGGGCGGCACGCACGTTCGGCATGATGAAGCGTAGGCTGCGACCGTCATTCACAGGTCGGGGCACACCCACGCATCTTTTTCGCGCGGGCGCGCAGCAGCAACTGAGATTTTTTCAGAGAATCACCCCCCAGCTCGAGCGCTTGCACTGGGCGATTCATGAGACTGGTTGGCCGTACGCGGATGGCGGTTTGATCAAGCGCGGAATCGCGCGTGTGGCGATCCTTATAGGTGGTAAAGGATTTGGCGGCACCATTTTCGGGAATCGTTTCATCGCGATATTCCGAGTTGTCGCCGATTGCGTAGGCAATAGCTGATAGGTCTGCAGCCCGACTTGACCATTACGGCACTTGTGGACCGTTTGAAACGCTCGCGCATTCATGACTGAGATAGTCGTAAGTACTTCAGCGCCGTCACTCTTTCCACACAGTTGTGGCCGAAGTCGCGCGTGCGATCGCACCCGGCCTCGCGGCACGATCCAAGTGGATGTCCGGGGAGCTGCGACGACGCTGCGGCCGGCCGTTCGGCAAATAGAGACCCAGAGGATGCCGCAGCGCCCTCAAACGCGCCTCGGCCAAGACCGGGCCTGTGGCCCTTGCTGTATCCGAACACGATGTGCGGCGGACTCTGCCGGCGCACCATCTCAAGTTGCACGCGATACTGACCGCAAAAGCGGACCGAAGTCGAGTCATTTTGCAGCTCTTCGAACGTCATCGCGAAGTACTTACCGAGCGCGAGCACGACGTAACCGTTTACCGAACGGCGTTCTTGTTCAGACTGGGAGGTCGTGCAAGTCCGAGCGCATGTCCGTTATGCTGCTTGATCTGAATCTACGCACTATTTACCGGACGGCTCAGTAAGCATGCGAATTTCCATCGCGATGGCAACCTACAACGGGGCCAAATATCTTCAGGACCAGCTCGACAGCTTCCTCTATCAGTCCCGGCAACCCGATGAGTTGGTGGTATGCGACGATGGCTCGACTGATGGCACGCTCGAAGTTCTGGAAACCTTTTGCCGGCAAGCACCGTTTGCCGTTCACGTTTACCGCAACGAGACGAACCTTGGTTGTACAAAGAACTTCGAAAAGGCCATGTCGCTTTGCACGGGCGAAATCCTCTTTTTGAGCGATCAGGACGACGTCTGGTTCTGCAATAAGATTGACATAATGGCGGCGACGTTGGTGACGCGGCCGGAAATCATGTTACTAAACGCGGATTTAGTGCTCACCGACGACAGTCTCAACCCTTCTCCGTACACCGCGTTAGGGCAAAGTGTCGCGCTTGCGTACGGTTCCGAGAATGTTGTGCATGGTTGCAGCACGGCGTTTCGCTGCGCATGGCGCGACTTTGTATTACCTATCCCAGCGGTGCGCTCAGCGACCCACGACGGCTGGATACACCGCTTGGCGTCCTTGCTAGGCGTGCGCATGCAGCTCGACATCCCACTGCAATATTACCGTCGCCATGACCACAATACGTCCAACTGGCTTGCCTCTCGGATGGCGCGATTGACTGTATTGGACGTGTTGCGTGCATACGGACTTCGCGATGTAACCGACGGCTACCGAAGTGAACTAGAAGTGGTCGAGGCAACCCGATCGCGGCTTGCCGCGAGCACCGACACGTTGAAAATGTTGGGTCTGTCCAATCGGCAGGCCGCTGCGATATCGACGCTCGATCGTCGCATAAAAGCGATAAACGACCGAATCACGTTAATGGCGGTGCCGCGTGCTCGTCGGCTACCCCGAATCCTAGAGATGTGGGCGCAAGGCTACTATCGGCAGTTCGCGGGCTGGAAGAGTGCTGTCAAAGATATGCTAAGACCATGAATAAATTCCACCTATAATTGTCTTTGAAGAGTCCGGGCGCGACGTCGCTCATCACTGGCGCATTTGATCGCGGTGCTTCAGCTACTAAACGAGTACGCACTCGCTCCATATTCTCGTCACTGTAGGGTTCAAGAAAATTCATTCAGTAATTCACGATAAACCGAAAGTGCGCGTTTGATTAGGCGCCGCTCGTCAAAATTCCTCCGAGATCTTCTGGCGAGTTGCCTCCCCTAGGCAAGTACGCAGGTGTGTATCACCATTCAGTCGTGCGATCGCTTTGGCTAGCGCGGGCGCATCGTGCGCTGGAACGCGCCTTCCATCCTCGCCATCATGGGGCACGACTTCGCGGCATCCGGGCAGGTCCGTAGTCATCAATGCGCAGCCGCGTGCGAGGGCCTCAATCGTGTCCAAGGCATTGTTTGCGAGTGGTGTATTGTGGCAAGGTCCACTCGCGCTGATGCGTGGGACCGGTGAAAAAATAACTTGCGCAATTATGCGGGCCTTTTCGGTTTGCAGCCGTGGGCGACTTAAAATACGTGGTTTTGAAGGTTGGGTACGAGATGTCGTCGACTGACTTCAGCCAGACACAATCCATTGCAATACTCCTTCCCGATCTCCGCGGCGGCGGCGCCGAACGGGTGATGGTGGATCTGGCGCGGGAGTTCGCGCGCCTAGGCCATCGGGTCGAGTTCGTGCTGGTGCGAGCTGAAGGCGAATTCCTGCACGAAGCACAACGTAATTTATCGGTAGTGGCTTTGGGGGTGAACAAGTTTCGCGCCGTTCCCTGGCCGCTCGCGCGGTACCTGCGCAATCGCGAACCTGATGTGTTGATCGCCAACATGTGGCCGCTGACCGCGGCGGCGGTCGTGGGGCGAACACTGTCGCGCCGAAGGTGCCAATTGTTGCTGGTGGAACACATCGCGCTCTCGCACCAGTACGCCTCGTGGGGCGCGCTCCATCATTGGATGCTCGCGACAAGCATGCGGTTGGCGTATCGTCATGCCGATGGCGTCGCGGCAGTTTCTGATGGTGCTGCCGCCGATACGGCGTTGCTGGCGCGCCTTCCCCGCGAACAGGTCGCGACGCTCTACAACCCCGTCCCGCAACGCGCGATGCCGTCGCGGGACGCGTTGCAAATTGCGCAATCCCTCTGGGACTGTGGCGCGCGTGCAAAGATCTTGTCCGTCGGCACTCTCAAAGGGCAAAAAAACCACCCGTTACTTCTGCGCGCCTTCTCCATGCTCTCGCGCCACGACGGGAAACTGATGCTGCTCGGCTGTGGTGATGGTGAACCCACTCTTCGCGCGCTCGCGACGGAGCTTGGCATTGCCGACCGAGTGATCTTTGCCGGATTCCACGCCGACCCGTCGCCGTTCTATGCGACGGCGGATCTGTTCGTGCTTTCGTCAGATTACGAGGGCTTTGGCAACGTAATTGTCGAGGCGTTGTCGTTCGGCGTGCCGGTGGTCTCGACTGACTGCCCGTCTGGCCCAGCGGAAATTCTCGACCACGGTCGTTACGGCACGCTGGTGCCGGTAGGAGACGCCGCGGCGTTGGCGCAGGCGATGGACGAGGCGCTGTCACGCCCGCACGATCGCGAAGCGTTGAGGCGTCGTGCCCGCGACTTCGACCCCGAAAAAGCGGCGGCGGCATATTTGAAGTTGTTGATTTCGCGCAACCCCGGCGAAACGGACACATGAACCCAAGCGTACTTTACATTACCTACGATGGGTTGGTGGAACCGCTGGGCCAATCGCAAGAACTGGCTTATCTGGCGCGGCTGGCGCTGGGGCGACGCATCTGTAGAGCTTCGAGAAGGCCGAGGACCGGATCGGCGTCGCGCTCGATGCCTTCGATTCGCATAGCCTCCGTCAAGGACTGTCTGATTTATTGACCCTGTGCACGGCGCCGGATACCCGTAGCCGCTGCGTGGCAAGCGCTCAACGGTATTTTTCGGTGGATGAGGGGGTGAAGCGACACGCCGTTCTCTATGCAAGCTTGGGGGTCTGATGCGCGTTCTGGTACTGCCTCGCTGTGGTGACGTTGGAGCCAGCAGCCGCGTGTGCATGGAACAATATTTTCCGGTGCTTAGGGAGGCGGGCGCGGAAATCATCGTGGCGGGCACGCAGTTTCAGGGGGTGCCGTGGAGCGAGCCGCAGGAAGCGGCGTTGCTGGCAGGCTTTTATATCGGCATTATGCCGCTGCCCGATGACCCCTGGGAGCGCGGCGAGTGCGGCTACAAGTTGATCCAGTACATGGCCTGCGGTGTGCCCGTGGTGGCCCGCGCGGTGGACGTGAGCCGCGAGATCGTGTGCAGCCGGGTATCCATAGCAAGCCGGCGACCGGGCGACCGGGCGAGCGGAATGGGCGCGGGCGCCGCGAACGCTGAGCATCCCGCAGGCAGCCGCCAGTGGGAGGAACGTCTGATATGTGCGGACTGACGGGTTTCTGGCACCCGGGCGCAAACGCGGATGTACTGGCGCCGCAGGCGCAGGCGATGGCCGATTGCATCGCTCACCGCGGCCCGGACGACGCGGGTGTGTGGGTCGATGCCGAAGCTGGTCTTGCGCTCGCGCATCGACGCCTGGCCATTCTGGACCTCACCCCGGCCGGGCATCAGCCGATGTGTTCGGCTTCCGGTCGGTTCGTGATCGTCTTCAACGGCGAGATCTACAACCACCTGACGCTGCGGCACGAGCTGGAAGCGACCGGTTCGGCGCCGACGTGGCGCGGGCACGCCGATACCGAGACCCTGCTGGTCGCGATCGAGCGGTGGGGCATCGAGGCCGCGCTCCAGCGTGCGGTCGGCATGTTCGCGATCGCGTTGTGGGATCGGCAGCAGCGCACGCTGACGCTGGCGCGCGACCGTGCCGGCGAAAAGCCGCTGTACTACGGCTGGCAGGGCGATGTGTTCCTGTTCGGCTCGGAGCTGAAGGCGCTGCGCGCGCATCCGGCCTTCAGGGCCGGGGTGGATCGCGGCGCGCTGACGCTGCTGCTGCGGCACAACTACGTTCCGGCCCCTTATTCCATTCATCCCGGCATCTTCAAGCTGCCACCGGGTACCTGGCTAACGCTGCGACCGGGCGAGCGCGGCGCCGAACCCCGAGCGTACTGGTCGCTCGCGGACGTGGCCGAGCGCGGGATCGCCGATCCCTTCACCGGCAGCGAAACGGAGGCGCTCGAAGGACTGGCCGAGGTGTTGGGCCGCGCCGTGGCCGGCCAACGCATGGCCGACGTGCCGCTCGGTGCGTTGCTCTCGGGCGGCATCGACTCGTCGCTGATCACCGCACTGATGCAAGCTCAGAGCAGCCAGCCAGTGCGTACCTTTACCATCGGTTTCGCGGAGCATTCCTACGACGAGGCGCGCTATGCCCGCGCGGTGGCCGGGCACCTGGGCACGCAGCACACCGAGCTGCGCCTGTCGGCACGCGATGCGCTGGCGCTGATCCCGAAGTTGCCGGCGATGTACGACGAGCCGTTCGCGGACTCTTCGCAGCTGCCCACCCACCTGGTGATGCAGATGGCACGCCGGCACGTGACCGTGGCGTTGTCCGGCGATGCGGGGGACGAGTTCTTCGGTGGCTATAACCGGTACTTCCTTGGGCCGGCCGCATGGCGGCGTATCGGCTGGATGCCGATGGGGTTGCGGCGGATGCTGGGTGCCGGCATGACGGCGCTTCCCGCGCCGGCCTGGAACGCATTGGCTGGTCTGCTGACCCGGCGCTTGGCTGTCGCCCAACTGGGTGACAAAGCGCACAAGCTCGGTCTGCGCCTTCGCAGGGTGCGCAGCATCGACGATCTGTATGTGTCGCTGGTGACCGAATGGTCCGATGCCGCTGGCATGGTGGTGGACGACCGCGTTCCTCCCAACCTGCTGGATGCGCGCGAGCGCTGGCCGCGACTTCCCGATCCGGTGGCGAGGATGATGGCGCTCGACGCGATGACCTATCTACCCGACGACATTCTGGTGAAGGTGGATCGCGCGGCGATGGCCGTGTCGCTGGAAACCCGCGCGCCTTTCCTGGACCGCGACGTGATGGCGTTCGCCTGGCGCCTGCCGATGGCGATGAAACTGCGCGACGGCAAGGGCAAGTGGATTCTGCGCAGACTCCTGGATCGCTACGTGCCGCGAGAACTGATCGAGCGGCCCAAGATGGGCTTCGGCATTCCGCTGGACGATTGGCTGCGTGGCCCGCTGCGCGAGTGGGCCGGCGCCTTGCTGGCCGGGGATCGGCTGCGCCGCGAAGGCTATCTGCATCCGCCGGTCATCACCCGCACCTGGCAGGCGCACCTGCGCGGCGACGGCCGCTACGGCTATCGGCTGTGGTCGGTGCTGATGTTCCAGGCGTGGCTCGAGGCCAATCGCGTCCCGGCATGAAAATCGTCCTGTTCGCCAACACCGACTGGTACCTGTGGAATTTCCGGCGCTCGCTGGCGGTGGCGGCGCGCGAGGCCGGTTTCGAGGTGCTGCTGCTGTCCCCACTGGGCGAATTCGGTGCGAGGTTCGCGGCGCTCGGCTTGCGCTGGCAGCCGCTCGCGATGGATCGGCGCAGCCTGAACCCGTTACGCGAACTCGGCGTGCTGTGGCGGCTGGTGCGCCTGTTGCGGCGCGAACGGCCCGCGCTGGTACACGGCTTCACCATCAAGTGTGCGGTGTACGGCGCGCTGGCGGCGCGGCTCGCGAGGGTGCCCGCGCGCATTAATGCGGTCGCCGGCATGGGCTACGTGTTTAGCAGCCGTGACCTCACCGCGCGCCTGCTGCGAGTGCCGGTGCGTCTGTCGCTGCGTGCGGCGCTGGGTGGCAGGCACACGCGCCTGATTCTGCAGAATCCGGATGACGTGGCGCTGTTCGAACATGCCCGGCTGGTGGATGCGGCGCACGTACGGCTTATTCCGGGGTCCGGGGTCGATTGCCAGCGCTTCCGCCGGCACCGGGCATCGCACCGATCGGATGCACCGCCCCGCGTGTTGCTGGCGGCGCGTTTGTTGTGGGACAAGGGCATCGCGGAATACGTGGAAGCCGCGCGCATCCTGCGCGCACGCGGCGTGGCCGCGACGTTTCTGCTCGCCGGCACCCCGGATGCCGGCAACCCCGCGGCCGTTCCGGTCGAGACGGTGCGGGGCTGGGTGCGCGACGGCTTGATCGAGTGGCCGGGCCATGTGGACGACATGGCGGCGTTGTTTGCGTCCGTTGACGTGGACGTGTTGCCGAGTTACCGGGAGGGCCTGCCGAAGTCGCTGATCGAGGCGGCCGCCTGCGGCCTGCCGCTCGTGACCTGCGATGTCCCCGGGTGTCGCGAGGTGGTGACCGACGGTGTCGAAGGATTGCTGGTGCCGCCGCGCGATGCCGGTGCGCTGGCCACGGCGATCGCGCGACTGCTGGAGGATCCTGACCTGCGCGAACGGATGGGGCAGGCCGCGCGCGCCAAGGCATTGGCCGATTTCGACGAACGCCTGGTGATCGAGCGGACGCTGGCCGTGTATCGCGAACTGTTGGGCGATGGCCCGAAGAATGCCGGATGATCCGTTGTTACGGCATCGCCCAGCCGCCGCGGATATAGGACGGTAGCCCTGTTTGCGAAACGCCGCGGGAGTGTGCGGACTGCCACTTCTAAAGACCTAATCGCCGACCGCCGCTAGATCTGAGATTTGGTTGAACGAAATCAAGTCCTGTTCTTTCCCGATCGGGAGCGCCTCGACGCGTAGACGGCGCGCGACTAGATGGCCGATCACATACAGAAAACCATGCTCGCGGGTCGATTTTCCGAATTTTCCTGGCAGATCTTCTCGTAGCGCCGCGAATACCGGCTTGCAACGAAACACGAACAACCCGATGTCGCGTTCCCCGAACCGAGGAGTCAGTCCCGCTTCACGTGTCTCCACCACGGAGGTGACACGACCCTCGCGCCCACGCGAGACTATCGTATAAGCCGACTCGACATTCCGCGTCACAAAGGTAAAGTCATTGTCCGCCTGCAGGTGCCGATCGACCATGGCGCGCACGGTGTCGCTGTGAATGAACGGGATGTCTCCCCAGATCAGTAGAACATGCTCGGCGTCTCGGGCGGCTGGTGACTGTTCAAAGTGCAGAACGGCGTCGCCCATACCTCTCGGCTCGTGCTGCACGACCAAGTTCGCAGACATCCCCGCATTGCCAAGCGCTTGGCCGATCGCCTCCTGACCGCCCGGGCTCGCGACGATAGTCGGCATCGAATCGTACTCGGCGAGCAAATCACAAATACGTAACAAGATCGGCTGCCCCCGAATCAAAAATAGCGTCTTGGGGTACGGGAGCCCGGCGCGCGTTCCTCGCCCTGCCGCCGCGATCAACACTCGAAGCCGCGCCATGTCAAAAATCCTTTCCGAGTTGTCCGCACGCGCCCCGAATGATTGCCCTATAGAGGCAGGCCGCATCGCTGCCCGCCACATAGGCCAACGCGGACGTCACCCCGTTGCGGCGCGCCACCCGCCAAAGCGCCACGCCGACGGTCAGCGCATCTCTTAGGAGCGCGAGGTCCAAATAGCGATGATTGATGATGATCGTATTCTTGATGTAATAGTAGAACTTCATCGATGTTAGGGCGCGGCGCGAAACATCGGGATGACGGTGAATCGCATCCGTGATGGACAAGACCTTTCCAATTCGAGAGAGTCGTAAAAAGTAATCGACTTCATCGCCGAACATAAAATAACGACGCTCGACATTTCCGATATCTCTGATGGCCCTTGTGGAAATAAGTGCGCCGTTGAACAAATGAGCGAAAGGATATCGACCTTCAGGACTGGTCGTCTTGAGTTCGGTAACGGTACGCAGTTTCCGCCGACGCGCGAGCAGCACGGGATTACCACCCGCGTTGAGTAAGGGGAATGGAAATACGAAACGATCGGGCTCATCTTCGTGCACGACGACCGACGAAGCGCAAACGACGTCGCCGGCCAGCACATCTTCCAACTGACCGAGCGCAGCGGAATCAGGAAAACCGTCGTCGTCCATCAACCATACGGCGTCGAAGCCGTGTTCGAGTGCATGGGCGATAGCGCGGTGCCAGCCGCCTGCGGAGCCGAGATTCGGCTGGCTGATGACGCGAACGGGCCGGGACGCGAGCATTTGCAGCGTTCCGTCGGTGCTCGCGTTATTGATAACCAACACTTCATCGGGTGCTCGGGTCTGAGCCGCTAATTGATCGAGACACCGCTCGAGCAAAGCGCAACGGTTATAGGTGACCACGGCGGCAACGATTTTCACGTTTCAACGCCCCGCCGGGATTGGACCAGCCGCAACGGCGGCCTGAAGGGCCTCGAGATCGAAAATACCTGGTGCGAACGCGACGGGAGCATTGATCCAGTGAATCCCGGCGCGGTTCGCGCCGAGGAAGCCCGAATCCGAGTCCTCGAAGATGAGCGCCTCTGCGGCCGGGACATCGCCCAGCGCCGCAAGAAAGCTGTCGGGCGCTGGCTTGCCGCGCGCCACGTCTTCGGCGAACACCGTTCGCATGAACCAACCCGCGTAGCCCAACTGACGTAGCGCCGGCTCGACCGTGGCACGCGATCCGGATGTTGCGAGTGCAAGCGAATAGCGCCCACGTGCCCACCGGAGGAACGCGTCGACTTCCGGCAACGGCCGCAAGTCGCTGGCAAAAAACTCGCGAACCAATGCCCGTTTGGCACGTGTCAGTTCGGCGATTGTTACATCGTCGGGTTCCGGCCGACCGGCAAGAGCGAAACTCGAGCGAATGGCGTCCCGCGTTTCGCGGCCAGCGATCGCCGGATAATCCACCGTGAGTCCATGCGAACCCAGGACTTGAGCAAACGCCCGAGCATGTAGCGGCGACGTGTCGGCGATAGTTCCGTCAAAGTCGAAGATCAGCAAACGCTTGCCGAAGAGCGCCGTCGCTAGCGTTTCCATTCAGCGAAAACCGCCTTCAAAACTTTTCGAGCAGGGCACATCGGCCTGCGCGGTGCGCGAAGTCCGCAACAATCGGCCGGGCGATAGTCGAATCGAACCTGAAGCCGACGTCAACACCAACACCGTATCGAAGCGACGAATTCCGGATCGACAGGATTGCCGGCCCGCCATTGTGAGGAGAGTTCCGGGAGTCTCTCTCATAAGGAAATTCGGGCGCTCAGCGCATCGCTTGTCTCGCGGCGTCGGAGCATCTCATTGACGACCTTGTCACCGTCATGCTGGCCCGGTTTTACCGCATTCTCGAAATCCCCCAGCACGCGCTCGACTGGCAAGTCGAGATAGTTCTCCTCGTCGAGTGCCACATAAGTCTCATCGGCCTTGAGCCGGCTTGTGTTGATTAGGCAAATATCGAAGAAATGACCCATTTCGTAGCCGCGGGGATTCGAAAGCGTCAAGTATCGAAAGGCACCGCGAATATAGTCGGACGCCTTATAGCTCGGCGTCTCGTAATCGGCGCCGATATTGGTAGTAAACACTTTGAAGGCGCGACGATTTTCCGCGATTGCGCTCGCCAAACCCCGGGTGAAATAGGTTGGGTACAGCGAGGAATGCTGCGTACCCGGAGCGTAGATGATGATATCCGCCTGACGCAGCGC
>JAJYDK010000070.1 GCA_021777555.1 Pseudomonadota bacterium
ACAGAACAAAGCGCCCGCCGCCTGGCGGCTCGTCACCACCGAGATCGCCATCGACGGTGCCTCCTTCGGCTTCTGGCTCAGCCGCAAACGGCTGCGCGAGGTGCGCCGGCGGGAAGGCCGCTATCTGCTGCGCACGAACCTGACCGAGTCAGATCCGGCGAAGCTCTGGGAGTATTACCTACAGCTGGTCGCCGTCGAGGAGGCGTTCAAAACGCTCAAGGGCGATCTGGCAATCCGCCCGATCTACCACCAACACGAGGACCGCATCGAGGCGCACATCTTCATCGCCTTCCTTGCCTACTGCCTGCACGTGACGCTCGGCCATCGCCTCAAGCACCTCGCCCCCGGACTGACTACGCGCAGCGTGTTGGAGAAGTTCTCCGCCGTGCAGATGATCGACGTGCGCATCCCGACCAGCGACGGCCGCGAGCTCGCCCTGACGCGCTACACGCAGCCCGAGCCGGATCTGAAGCTGCTGATCGAACGACTCAAGCTCACCCTGCCTGCCCAGCCACCGCCGAAAATCACCGCCGCCCAGGCCGCCACCGCTGCCCCCGTGTAGTGCAGACCTACAGGGGTCGCTCCCTGACAAATCAGCGCCTTACCCTCGCTCTACCCCGCGAATCCGCGAAGTCGGGTTAGGAGAGTGCCGCTGTGCTCCGCAAATATCGGACTCGATGAACGAGCCGCTACCGGAAGCGGAGCCGTTGGGCGCAGTGGCGTGATAGAGCGACGGTGGTTTTCTGAATGCCGTTCCATCCGATCGGCGATGCCGCTCTCTGGTGCCGTCTGTCATTGCGCTCGAGCAGTTCATTGAAAGCCGAGACGCTGTTTCTGCGCGTCAACTCGCCTTGTATGTCGAATGTGGCATAAATCCGCGGCGAATCGATCCCGTCACGCGAACCTCATTGGCAATGCGCTCGGCGTTGTTCAATTGGCGGGACGCCCTGGTGGTGGAGCGACCTGATGCGCTGATCCGCTGGCACCGGGTGAGCTGGCGATGTCAACGTCGGACGTCCGCACGGGGGACTCGGCCCCGGAATTGCGGATCCACCATAAGCGATTTCCCATGTCGGGAAGGCCCGTTCGCGTCAGCGCTGCGGCGAACCGAATTCTGTCCGCGCCAAGCCTGTCCTTGGCCGAGTGCATCTCGGGTATTCTCTCGCACCCGCAAAAGCGTGATGGACATTGCGCACCACAGGCCGACGTCCGCCGCCCTTGCAAGGCAAGGCGAGCGTCAGTCCATTCGCGCCTCTGGCACTCCGGCTGGATCTTTCTGCGTGGTCCTGGAGCCGCTCGGCCTTCCTCGTGCGCGCCGAGCGCGAAGCCGGTCTCGATGTCAGCGCGAGAGCACTCAGCGTTCGCACCGTGCGAGCTGGCGCTCGAGCACGAGGATTCGAGCCTTCGGGTCTACGTTCTCCGCCCGCTGGGCTTTAAGTCAGCCGGCCAGGTACGCAGCCGCAGCAGCGAGACCGACAATCAGCACGACTTTCACGGCACCTTGCCCGACTCAACGGCCGGGGTGACTGCCACATCCCCGATGTTGCGCGCCAAGCGCCGCTGCTGTTCCTCGCGCACCTGGTCAAGCGCGAGATCGGTCTGACGGGCGACGATGTTTAGTATGCGGTGATCCGCGTCGCGAGGCAGCCTTAATCCGTGTCGCCGCTCCCAGATGCGGATGCGCTCCGCGGGTGCATTGCTCTCGGAAGTCTGCTCCAGGAGTTCCTGCTGCTTGCGCTCCAGCCGCTCGCTCTCCTCCAGGGCGATGCGCGCCCGGTGATCCGTCATCCAGTTGCCGGAGGGTGCTGCCGCCGGCTCAAGATGCCGGCCACCAGTTACAAGGTCAATCGCCATAAATGCTCCTGGAGTACGAGCGCATGGTAGCAGCATTGCGCCGATCGGTGTTCTCGCTCGCTGGGCGCGTGACCAACTCAGGTCATCGCTCAAGCACCTACCGTACCGCCGCATCGCTGATGGGCTTCACAATGTATCGCCCGAAGCTCGAGGCACGCGCACGCTTCCACGCCGGATGGCCGCCCGGATGTCCGGCGCGGCGCGCTGGAAGCATTCATTCAGTCAGGCGTGCGCGCCGAACCGTTTCCGTGGCGAGATACCGGCAGGGGTGATGATCAGACCCGACGGCGCGCCGAGCCTGCGCGCATCGCGTTCCGGGAACAGGGGCGTTGATCGAGACGGATCAGCTGACTTGCGCGCGGTATTTCGTGGCGATTGTGTACCGCACGCTTACCTCGCAGGGGCCCGTCGTCATACCCGGACGAGGGCGCGTACCCTTGCACTCGAGCGTCCCGTCCGCGTGCGCAGACGCGTCCCTCATCACTGAATAGACTGCATCAGTGAGATCGAATGTGCCGTTGCAGTCGGCGTGGGGGCAGAGAAATTCAAAGAACGCACGTGCCGCAGGATACACTGCGTGAGACTGGGCGCCCGGGGACAGCGCTGTGGTGTCCCGGAACGTCAGATCCACACGGATCCGCTCGACACCCGGAAAGGCACTGCGCAGGGTCTGTGCGGCCGCTCGATCATGCAGCCATCGCTGCCGGTGCATCTCGTATACGGAACCCGGCGCACGTGATGAGACTGGCATTCGAGATCCTCCAAAAGCCAAATCGGCGTGACATGCGCAAGCACGCCGCAACACCCTCCGTACACCCGCTCGAGCTTGCGCTTGCGCACGATCCGCGCCCGGTGATCGCGAGGAAATCGCTGGCTCATACGCAGCGGTGATGGTCGGCGGCGCGATTGCCAGCCAAGACGCGAGGCAGACCTCGCGAGTGTGCAGCATACTCCCTTTGGGGTCCGGCCATGAAAAATGGGCCCCGCATCGATCCCGATCTGTGCGTTACTGTGGCCTGTGCGCTTTGGAAAATGCGCCGGCACGGCGGCTCGCCGCGGTGGCGGGGAAAGGTGACTCATGAGCGACAACGGGATTCAGACGGGCTGGGAGCGATTTTTGGAGAGATTGCGGCGACTGTGGCCCAAGCGTGGCGACGGGGCGAATCCGCTGGCAGCCTGAGGCGATCCAAGCGCTTCGAGACCTGAT
The DNA here is from genome assembly GCA_021777555.1 of Pseudomonadota bacterium. Taxonomy (GTDB): domain Bacteria; phylum Pseudomonadota; class Gammaproteobacteria; order Steroidobacterales; family Steroidobacteraceae; genus 13-2-20CM-66-19. The sequence continues at coordinate 3,062 of JAJYDK010000070.1, forward strand.
GCGCCGTCCCGGAAATGCCGAGGTTCACGGAACAGCGTCCGAACGCGCACTGCGCGTGACAGCAACACAGCCGAGCGAGCGCACAGTCGAATCGCGGCGCAATCCAGAAGCAGATGGTCAGCGCCTCGAACCAGCCGTCAGAAGCGATTCGCACGCATCCGAGATCGATTGCCGATTCTCCGGCACAACCAACCTGGTTCCAGGGCACATCGAGTGTTCGAGCGGGCTACCCAAAGAGGCACGCATGCCCGTCTTCGACGACGACTGACCGAGAGTCATCGATCGAGTTTACCTGGCTGGCCGGCCCATGGCCGTGCCACTTCAAGTCGCGACGTTGCGAGAAAACGCGCCCACCAGCACATCCTGTAAATATACCCCGGGCTTACTGCCCGGCGTGGCGCAGGGAACTGTGTTCGTGCACCGGTCAGCAGTTCTCCCTTTGGCCGCGTGGCGGGCCGTCTCAACCTCTCGCGCGGCACGGATCAGTTTTCGTATCGCGGCCACGCTGATTGGGCCATTTGGGTCATGCGCAGCTATGTCTTTCTCGGCTGTCCGCAGCAGCAAAATGGCCTGTTTCATATGTCCAGCGTAGAACGCAAGTCGGCCCCGTTCATATGCGAGACGCGCAGTCCAATCGGACTCGATTTCCCCCTCGTTCAGTACGCGTACGGAAAGACCGTCCAGGAGCTTATTGACATCGAGAGTACGGTGGAAGTCGAGACGGCAATCGGCGAGGTGATAGCGCAAATCCTCGGTCGTGGGGTGGGTCCAACCAAGCGCCGTGCGGGCAAGAGCCAACGTTTTCGCGAGCGAAGCCTCCGCCTTGCCGAACTGGCCGGCGTGTTGTCGAGCGACTCCGGCATTCTCCCGGGCCGAAATGGTCCTTAGCGCTTTCGGCCCCACCACCTGAGTGAACATAGCGGCCACTTTGGAGTAGGTCACGGCCGCATCGCCGTAAAGAGCGCTCTGGAACTGCAGATTACCCACTACCTGATACGCCGCAATCGTTCGAGTATTGGTCAATCCGAGCGACTTCGAGAGGCACGCGGCGGCTGGCGTCGCCATGGATACTCCCTGCCTCGCATGACCACGAAAGCCGAGGATGCTCGCAAGCAAAGCGGCCGTATAACAGGTCTCCGGAGAGTCCGCGCCCAATTGTACCCGCTCGCTCGCAAGGAGAGCGTCAGCCTGCTGCTGGGCGGCGGCGAAATTCCCTGACAGCTGCAACGTGTCGGCATAGGAGAACTGTATCTGGTTGCGCACATGGAGAGGCAATCGTGAGGCGCGCTGCGCCAGGGCCCAGGCGCGCTCGTAGTCCTCGAGCGCCTGTGGCAGCGAGAGCCGATAGGACGCCACTGCCGCTCTCGCCCACCAGTACTGTGCTTCCACGGCCGGGTTCTCGAGATGCGCCTCCTTCATGTCCGTCCTGGCGGCCACGAGTTGGGCGGAAGCATCTTTGAGCTTCGAGATCCTCGCGAGTGTCAACGCCAGTCTGATACGCACCTCTGCGATACGCATCCTGTCGGGGGCGTGCGCCTGCAGGTATGCCGTCAATGCTTCCTGGCCTTGGGCGATTGAAGCGGGAAAGTCGCTCAGACCAATAAACGACTTCTGCATGGCAGAGTGCAGGCCGCCGCGAACGTCAGGTCCAATGTGCCTGAAGACCCTGTCGATCTTCGATGCGGCTTTGCGCGTCGCCTGGATCACGGTGACGTCGGTGCGGCCAGCGAGGTCCGGATTGGCGACAGCGATGAAGTCATCGGTCAGGAAGGTGTTGAGCGCTCGGGCCGTGGCGTACTGTCTTGACAACGAGCGACGCGCATCCGTCACCGTTCCGTAAAGCACGAGCATGCCGATCAGTCCAAGGCAGAGTGTGACGATGGTTGCGATCACCCATGGGCGGCGCGCGCGGGCCTGGCGCAGTGCCTCCTGGTCCGCGGTCAGCTGTCGCTGCATGGCCTGTTGGCGCGACAACTCGCCCCGCCTTTCATCGAGGCGGCGCAGCCGGTCCGCGAGTTCCGCGGCGCTTCCCAAGCGCGCGGTTGGGTCACCGTCGATTGCCGCGGCAATATCCTTGCGCAGGATCTCATCGGGCACATCGCGTTCCCATCCAGGCGCCAGGGGCTTGCGCAGATCCCCGACCACCAGCTGGTACAGCACGATCCCCAGAGCGAATACGTCGCTCTTTATGGTGGCCGTCTCGCCCTTGTATCGCTCGGGGGCAATATACAGGGGCGTCGCGGTGTCCGAATCTGCCATTACCCCCTGCGTCAGAGTCGCTCCGAGCTGCGTGATACCGAGCGCCGCCAGACGATCCGGTTCGAGAAGCCGCCCGCTGCCGAAGTCCGCAACCTGGACCCGAAGTCCCCCGGTCCGGTCTGAGATGAGGAGGTTCGCAGGCTTGAGGTCCTTGTGCAGCACCCCGACGCTGTGTGCCGCCGCGACAGTGTCCGCCGCTCGAGCGAGCAGTGCCAGACGCTCGCTGAGCGAGGTGCTGCCGAGGTGGTCGACGGCCCATTCGGCGAGATTCTCTCCTCCGTACTCGCACTCGAGGAAAAACGGCGGTTCCTTGAAATTCCAGTCCAGGATGCGCACGAAATCTTCCCGCTCCCCGAGACTCTCGCGCAGGACGCGACTCAAGGTGGCTTCCCGCTTCAACGCCGCGAGTCCCTCGCCACCGGCGCTGAACTTGTACACGCGCAACTCTTGCGTCTTGGTGTGCCGAGCGAGCCAGACCTGGTGGCGCGGTGAGAGTCCCAGGCGGCGCTGCAATACGAAGTTCTCTCGATGCGCAATGGGCTGCCCCGCTGCGAGCGTAAGCTCCCCGCAGAAGCGCCGTCCGACCACCACCTTTTCGACCGGGCCGATCAGGCGAAAGCCCACCCTGGGTTGCGTGTGTATCAACGCCGCATTGCGCTCCCCCAAGACCTGACGGAGCTTGGTGAGCGCCGTATCGAGCACATTGTCCACGGTGATGCGGTTGTCCCAGACTGTCTCCCGCAGCTCTTCCCGCGTGACCACTTCGCCGGCGTGGCGCAATAAGGCAGCGAGCACCTCGAGGGGGCGCCGCTGAATCTCAACGGCCTCACCGTCGACTCGAAGCTCGAAGCGCACCTCGTCAAATTCGGCGCTTCCGAACCGATACCGATACTGCGCCGAATACGCCGGGGGCAGCTCAGACCCCATCTCCCCCTCCTCGATGGGCTCTCAAGCCATTGTTCTTTATAGGATTGTGGCAGATTAGATTTTGTTGAATGTCCGGTGAAGACACGCGCCACCCCGCACTGATAAGACTCCCCCATGGCAGCGGGCTCGCGCGAGCGCGCAGACCGTTCACGCCTTGGGAGACCCATGAAATTCTCACTCCGCACCGCGAGTCGCACAAGGCGCAAAGCCGCGGCGGGATTGCGCCGCCTGGCTCGCGCTGCGAAACATCACCGTCTGCGCGTCCGCGTGGATCGGCCCTTAAGCGCCGAGATCCGCCCGCATAGTACTGCGCGACACATGACGGCAGCACTGCCCGTGGCTCCTCTCCGCAGGCCTCGCAGGCGCCTCCAGCGCACGAACTGCGGAATTCAGGAAGGGGCGGCGTTCATTCTTTAGATCGATTCTAGCTCAATTCAGGCCGCCGGACCGGGACCTTTGAAAAGGGCACCAGCCGGAAATGACCAGGATCCAGAACCCCACCGAAGCCCCCGGGAGATCCCCATGCGATTCCCTCTTGCCGGACTCATCGTCACCGCGATGCTGGCGCTTTGCGCCTGCAGCACTCACGTATCGCGCAGCGCCTTTTGCAGCGACGTGAACGCAGCCAGCGTGAAATTCGCCGCGCTCCAGAGCGAGACCACCCCACCGTTGATACAGGGAGCCGCAAAAGCCATGGCCCACCTCGCCGACGAGGCCCCTTCCCAGATCCAGTCCGCCGTCAAGGTCGAGGCCACCGCCTACGAGGAATGGGCCAAGACGGGTAGTAATGCGCCGCTGACACAGAACTCCTTCACCGCGGCAGACGATCAGTTGAACACGTGGCTTCACCTGAATTGCAAGGGCCATTGAAGTGACCGTCAGGGCCGCACATTCAAGCCCACCACGGGGAGAGAAGGCAACGGCAGGCAGACTATCGGGAGGGGCCGCACGCCCGTGCGTTGGAGATCTTATGAAAGCGAAGCGAATGGCTTTGATCAACCTTGCTTCACCATTCATCCTGCCACTCTGCGCCAGCGCACAACAGGCAACCACCACCATTTTGTATGTACCGAACTTTCGACCGGAGACCTTTTCCCAACCCGGAGCACCTGCCGACATGCTCGGCATTCGGGTCGGCATGACGGTCTCCCAGACGAAAGCGATCGCTGAAAAGAGCTGCCACACCAAGCCGGATCAGGTGCAAAAGAATCGCGACCCCTTCGATTACAGACGTCTTACCGTTCAATCTCATCCCTGCGTCCAGTTTGTCATATATGACAAACCCACTTCTATTGGAGGAGATGATGGTCTCACGCTGCATTTCAGCGGCCCAGCGACCGGCAACAGGCGTTACGCCATGACCCGCGCCATCACCTTCAACAGGAACCAAATCGATGCGAAGAACGCACTGATCGATCCATCGATAAGCGCCATCAAGGCAAGCCTCCTCAAGAAATATGGCCAGCCTTCGTATGGCCCGCCCCCGAGGTCCCGGCCCCTGTGAGAACGACCGAACATGGGCGCTGTCATTTGCCGCGCCGCGCTGTTGCTGGTGATGGCAGCCTCCGACGGCGTGTTCGCGATGCCCGCGCCGGCGGGGCGCGCAAGCCCTGTCGCCCTTCGGATCGCCTTCTACGGCGACATCGGCAACATCATCAACAGTCGAAACCCGCTCCTTGTCCGCCCCGCAACGCTCCTATTGGCCGAGGACGGCTGTCTCGCGCTGGTTCAATTACACTGGATCGGCTGGGGCAAGCGAATCGTCCGAGCCAGTGGTATTTTGATGGCGAGCGACTGCACGCCGAGCTGCGCGACAGGCAAACTGACGGGCCCGGCCCGACTGACGCTGTCCAGCCCAGGAGGGGTGGCAGGTCACAGAGTGTACCGCTGCTTCCGGGTGACCGCAGCCTATCGCCGGTTCAACGAAAACGCAGAATGTCTGCAGCGGCAGAGGAACTTCTACCTCTATACCGCCGTCGTCGCGCCCCCAGCCCCGATTCCTCCTCTGCGCTCTCCTCTCCCTCTGAGATCCGGCACCGCACCCGGACGTGGAAAGGCTCCGCACGGGAACAAAGAATCCTTCACTGCAACCCCGACCGGGAAGACCACACGATGGACGGGAAGATTCAGTGAAGGCCAGGGCACGCTCCCAAAAAAGATGGTCACGCAGGGCGTCACCGGGCTGCGAAAGTCTCCCGGACCCCGTCGCGAAGATTTCCTGCCGGCCGGGAACCGCACCCTATTGTTCCAACAGAAGCTTCACGCTGGCGGGCCGGACGGGCGTGCGCCGGGCTTTCAAGATCGGCAGAGCCCTCAGCATCTTCGGGACTCCCCGATACTCTTCGGCGTCTGAGCGTGGCGGCTGCACTTTTCATTCTCTTCCGGAGGAAAAAGGTCATGACAAATTCAGAATATAGCCAGAGGCAGGAAGGTGACAGGACCGTCTTTGATGTAACACCCGCATCATGTCCCAGAAACAAGCGTGTGCTCATCGTTGCCGTGCCGATTCTGCTCATATTCGGCATAGGCCTGCTTTCGAGCGGCATGACGGGCATGCTCATTCTGATCGTGGTGGGCGGACCCATTGCGTATATAGCGCTGTATAAGGACTGGCGTCCGGCCGAGCATCGACTGCCCAGCACATTCTTGGTTTCTCCCGCCGGGATCGAATGGAAGGGCCGCACTTTCAAAAAAGGGGACATTCACCGACTCATCATAAAGAATGGCATGACCACAAGCGCGGTCGCGCACGCAGTTGTCGCCTCTGGACGCGCATCAGGATCTTTTGCGGTCGGACTGCAATACAGAGAGAAGATCGCCGCAGTGGCAAATTCGCTGAATGTGGAGGCCGGCGGGAACGCTTATCCCCTCGCCGGAGGCATGTCGGAGACGACAGCATTTGGCCTGATGACGGACGTCGAAAGGGCAATGAGCGCCTGAAGCGGCGTTCCGGAGCACAGACCCGCATCAAATCCGGGCATGTCGAGCTTTCGGGCAGCACTGATCGAGTCTGTCACAAAAATCCACGGAATCATGCCCGACACGTTTTTAATTGCGCGGCATCGAGAGGACCCCATGCGTTGACACCATATACGAACTTCCTTCAATGAGCGCAATCGTTTCGGGCACCGGCATGCCGATCCGGAGCGGACACGCTGAAATTTCCACAAGCAAAAGTCACAAATCAATAATACAAGGCGCCTCTGTATGAAACTGAACAAGTTGTTGATACTTTCTCTGCTCGGCCTCGCGTCTCCGGTTCATGCTTTTGCCTCGAGCATTACATACAACTACGATATTACGGCCAAAGACGTGTTCGGCGACGTAATCAGTGGATCCATCATTACGAATGGGCAAGTCGGGCCATTGGGGATCAACGCCTCCACTGGTATTGATAACGGCATATTGCAGAGCTACAACCTCACCGGAACGGGCATTTTGTTTGGCAACGGAACCAACGTGAGCGGAACGGTGAGCATGGTGGGTTCGGATGGCTTGGTGTTTTACTCAGGGCTGGGAACGGTATGCGAGCTGCCCGGAGGCAGCATCGGGCAATGCGACTTGTCCAGCGCCCCGAATTTCAACCAAACGATATTTAACTTTCCAGGCAGCGATCCGAGCACGTATTCAAACGTCGCGTTCACATATTGGAACTCCTATCCGAGTTCGAATTTGCCGACATGGACCGCCAGTTATTCCGATCCAAACACCCTGACCACAAATCAGGATTTGTTCACCTCCTTCATTTCGACGGAGGTGCTACCAACCTCTGTGCCCGAACCCTCTGCCTGGCTGATGATGCTGGCCGGCTTAGGGCTGCTGGCGTCCTTCTCCCGCCGGCGTCGCAGCGCCCGGCGGAGCATGGAGCCGAGAGGGCACGCGGCCGCTTAGCCCCGCATGTCACCAGCGCCTTCGGCGTCTCGCGTGGAGTTGCAGGGCGGGAATTGCTGGAGGTCCCAGGGCTTCCTTGTGCCGCGTGAGATAGGCGACGCGAAGCGGACCCCAGCGAGAGATCAAGGCCTGCTTGGCGGCGAGGCGGCCTCACGGCGGTCGCCTCAATCTGAATGCGCTGTCGCCATACCGGTTCCCGCGGCTTCGACGGTTCGCGGGAACCGGCCTCTCGATCATCGAGCTTCACCATGGGCGGGTCGAGGTTCACGCGCTTCGACGACCCCCGGCTTTACGCACCTTCGGACTGGGTCCGGGTCAATTGATC
>JAJYDK010000071.1 GCA_021777555.1 Pseudomonadota bacterium
ACGACAAGAAGCTCTCCAAGGTGGAGCGCAAGCAGCTGCAGGTCGCACATGCACCGCATCTGAGTCCCGGAGCGAAGCTCGTGAAGCTCGCGGATAAAATCTGCAACCTCCGGGATATCCGGCGCGCGCCGCCGCGGGACTGGTCGCTCGAGGGCCGGCGCGAGTACTTCGAATGGGCTCGGGATGTCGTGGAGGGGCTCCGTGGCGCCCACAGGCGGCTCGAGGCGATCTTCGACGCCGAGTATGCCGAGCGCCCGTAGGTCCGCTCGGGAACCCTCAGCCTGGCAGTCGCGCCGACACACACGGCGGGGCTTGCCGGAGCGACACCATGATCAACGAAACAGGCACCAAAATTTCTCACCCGAAACCTCATGACGCTACTGCTGGTCATCCCGATTCACGGCATCTGTGCGCTGCTGTGCCTTCGCGATCCGTGCATCTTCGATCTTCTCCCGCTATGGGATCGGACGCGCCGCCCGGCCTACGCGGGAACGTCTCGGTATTGGCGGGCGAGCAGCTACCGGGGAAGATTGATTCCACTACGCCGATCGACCCAAATGACTTCCGTTACAACTCCCCACGCTTCTCACCGCAAGCGCGCGCCGCAAACTACCCCGTCGTCGAACTTCTGAATCAGGTTGCGCAGCGCAAGAAGGCGTCCGCCCCGCAAATTGCACTCGCGTGGCTCCTCGCGCAGAAGCCTTGGGTCGTGCCAATCCCCGGCACGACCCAGCGTGAGAGACTGACCGAAAATCTCGGCGCCGTGACTATCGACCTCACACCCGACGATCTGCGCCAGATCGATGCGGCCGCCTCGAAGATCGACGTGCAGGGCGCGCGGTTGCCGGAAGCGGTGCTGCGCTACTCGAACCGCTAATCAGGCGTCTCGTCAACATTACGGGCGAGGCCCGGACCCAGCGGAGTCGCGGAAATTCAACTCCAGATCCCAGGAACGAAACCTATGCAGAAACGTGAACTCGGCCACAGCGGCCTCAAGGTCTCCGCCATCGGGCTTGGCTGTATGGGCATCAGCTTCAGCTACGCCACTCACCTGTCCAAGGAGGATGGCATCGCGCTGATCCGCGCTGCGGTGGAGCGGGGTGTGACCTTCTTCGATACCGCAGAGGTCTATGGTCCCTTCGTGAACGAAGAGGTGGTCGGCGAGGCACTGCGGCCCTTTCGCGAGCGGGTCGTCATCGCCACCAAGTTCGGCTTCGACATCGACCCGAGCACTGCTCAGAACCGAGGTGTCAGCAGCCAGCCCCATCACATCCGCCGCTCGGTGGAGGGCTCGCTGAAGCGCCTGGGTATCGAAACGATCGATCTCCTGTATCAGCATCGCGTCGATCCGAACGTGCCGATCGAGGACGTCGCCGGTACAGTCAAGGCACTGATTACAGAAGGAAAAGTCAAACATTTTGGCATGTCAGAACCTGGGGTCCGGACTCTGCGCCGAGCTCATGCAGTGCAGCCGGTGGCTGCGGTTCAGAATGAGTATTCGCTGTGGTGGCGAGCGCCGGAGACGAACGGCATTCTTCAGGCATGCGATGAACTCGGGATTGGCTTTGTACCTTACAGCCCGCTCGGGAAGGGCTTCCTCACCGGCGCAATGAGCAAGGACACAAAACTGCCAGAGCATGATTTCCGCAGCTCTGTGCCGCGCTTCTCCCCGCAGGCGATGGAGAAGAACCAGGCGTTCGTGGACCTTTTGAGGCGCGTCGCCGAGGAGAAAGGCGCGACCCCGGCCCAGATCGCGCTCGCCTGGCTGCTGGCTCAGCGGGCGGACATCGTGCCGATCCCGGGGACGACCAAGCTGCATCGGCTCGAGGAAAATATCGGCGCTGCCCACGTCGAGCTGACCCAGGACGATCTACGCGAGATCGAAGACGCGGCCTCGCACATCGCGGCTGCCGGGGAACGCTACGCGCCGCAGCAGCTGGCCATGGTCGGCCGCGAAGCACCGCCGGCCACGAGATCTGAGCCGTGAACCCGACGGCCACCAACGCCTCCGATGCTGGGCGGGCGATATGATCTGGTGCCCGCCGGCATATCGCCGTTGGCATCGCGCAACGCTGGCCATTTCACTCACGGACATCGTCGTGCGGGAGTATCTCGACGGCAAGACTGTTGAGTGGATGGAGCGTACAACTGACGCAGAGTATCTGACCGGGAGAAGTCGATGAGTACTGAAGCAAAGACCCACGCGGGTCCCTACGCGGATATCGCCCCCGCGCTGAATGACTACACCCGGGACGTTCTGTTCGGGCGGGTGTGGGAAGGCAGCGCTCTTTCCAAGCGCGACAGAAGTCTCATAACCGTGGCTGCGCTGGTGACGTCGTACCGCACCAACGAGCTGCCGTTCCATCTGAAATTCGCCCTTCAGAACGGGGTGACCCGTGAGGAACTCATCGAGCTCATCACGCACCTGGCGTTTTACGCAGGATGGCCCAACGCCAATACCGCCGTCGAGATCGCCCGTAAGGTCTTTGGCCAAGTCGCTTGAGTCGCTGATTCGTCCTGTCACACGTCATCGTGAAGCTCCGGCCCGGAAAAGGCGAAACCCAGAAGCAGAAACTCGCCGGTCGCATTGCGAGCGGCGTCATGGACGTTCCTGGCTATGGCGATGAGTCCGTGCGGCAGATCTCCACGGCTCCGCGAACGAGAAAACGTCCTCCGCCAGCGGAGATTTCACTGTGGGATTGGGGGACGGTCAAATGAACAGTTGGTTGGGGGATTTCGGCCTGTGAGCCAATTGTGGGATTCCGTGGTGCTCTGTCGTGCCTCCTCGAGCCAACGGCAAGGGACATCCCGCGGCGGGGTGTAAAAAAATGCCAATGAAAACAAAGCATTCGAATTTCTCTTCCTATATTCTAAGCCCCTGAGCGTCACCGCCGAATCCAATTTGTAAGCCGTTGATCGGGGATTCAAGTCTCTCAGCCGGCACGATTCCCAGGCTCATCAAGGACACTCTGAGACCGGCCGGTTCCCGGTGGCGCTGAGCAGTTCCTGTCCGAGATCCTCTATGTGCTCGAAGCGCCAGTTCAGTCATCGACGGTGATTCAATGAGGGCAGTCACGGGGTCCGCGCGTCAACGCCGTTCGATCCTGCGGTTCAAGACGTATAAGGCCATGCCGTGGCGCAATGGGCGGGGCTCGACGCTCGAGATCGCCCGCGAGCCGCCGACAGGGGAGGAATTCGCCTGGCGCCTGAGCCTCGCGGCGATCGAGGAGGAGGGCGATTTCTCGCTCTTCCCGGGCTACCGCCGCGCGCTCGCTCTGGTCACCGGCGAGGCGCTCCGCCTGCGATTCCGAGGACACGGGAGCTGCTTCCTCGATTCTCTCAAGCGTGGAACGCGCTTCGAGGGGGAGTGGAAGACGCACTGCGTACCGCAGGGCGGCTGCACCGATCTGAGTCTGATCGTGCGCAAGGCATCGGCCGTGCGGCCGTCCAGCATCGTTCGTGCGCCCCTGACACTGCGGGTCGCCTCCACCCGCCGCGTGTCGGTCTCCGGAGGTCTTCACGGCGCGCTCTTTGTCCTCGAGGGGGCTGTGGCAATCGATGAAGCCGGTTCCAGATCCTGCCGCCTGCGACGCTGGGACACGCTCCTCCTCACGCCCGGCACGGAGCGGACGCTGACGCTGCGCAACGTCGGACGACATCCCGCCCAGGCCCTCTTCCTGCGCTGGCGTCCGGCTCGTCAACGGGAACCGTAGCGCAGAGGAGCGCGCAACCTGCCGTTGGCGAGAGCAGGGATGCCTCCAAGGGACGGCATGCCCGGTATCCCAAGGGGCCACCGGCCTGAATCTCCTATTGTGAACTGCGGCTCGTACGGATGGTGCGTTGCCGTTGGCGGAGCCTGCCCCTAAATTTGCCTTGGCAATGAAGCGTCATCGCATTGACGCGACACGACAGGAAGGAGCACTTGATGCACGCACGAATCACCACGTTGGGTCTGGCCACACTGGCCGTGACCGCGCTGCAGGGAGCGCCGGCGCTCGCGCAGACGAAAGCTGGGTCGCAGGACGTTCAGATCTATGCCGGGGAGATATTCGGCGACCGCCTTACCGACACGCGCCTGTCGGCGCGGTTTCCGAAGCTCAATGACGACCTGACTCTCGGCGGCCGGTACACCTACGATGTCACGCCGCAATGGGCGGTGCAGCTCTCGGCGGGGTACAGTCCGGGCCGGGCCGCTGACGTCGCCGGAGGAGACGCCAACCTCGGACTGACGACGACCGATGTCGATGTCATCTGGAACGTCACACCCGCTTTGCACCTCGACGGACACACACTCCAGCCCTACACCGAGCTCGGAGCGGGATACGCCTGGGCGCACCTCGATCATACGCTCACCGGCGTGATGGGCACGACCCCCGTCGTGCTCACGAACAGCAACGGGTACACCGCCAATATCGGTTTCGGGGCGAAGTACTTCGTGACCGAAAATCTCTTCGTGGATTTCGATGCGCGCTACCGCTACCTCAGCAGGCTCGTCAAACATCACGGCGCCGGCCTGAATACCGCCGAAACGACCCTCGGCCTCGGATACCAGTTCTGACAGGAGAGTGCGAGCGGGCGGGGCACAGGGAAAGGCCCCGCCGGTTCTTGCACCGGAGAGTGACGCTCATGACAGCAGCTTTGACCTCGAGAACGCCACTGTGGGTCCACACCGCGCGTCCCTGGCATCCCCCGCCGCCCGCGGCCGCATTCGCAGGACCGACGCTTTACCGCAATGCCCGCGCTCCGGGGATGTCGCAGACCCGAACGTCCTCGCCGGAGAGAGCGAGGGTCCCCGCGTCTCCTCTCCCGTGACAGGCTGTTCCCGGCCGACGACCGGCCGACGGAGATCTTTGGAAGAATGCTCGAAGCGCTATCGGGCCCGGTGGGGCCGGACCTTGCGTAACGCTTCGATGAATGCCTCCGAGGCGGGCGACGAGCGGTGCACGGGACTCACCGCATGACCGAGCTGGCGGCGTATCCGAGGGAGGACCGAAATCAGGCTCACCCCCGGCGGCGACCTCGGGAAAGCCACCCTCGGGACGATCGAAATCCCGAGACCCTCACGCACCATGCTGACGAGCGTTCCCAGGTCCTGCAGCTCGAAGCGGATGGCCGGCGCGAGGCCTTCCCGGGCGTATGCGGCGTGAATCAGACGCTCCGTGCTGTACCTGGAGAGGATGAAGGGCTCCTGGGCCAATTCACGCACGGAAAGATGCTTGAGTGCCGCCAAAGGGGACCGTGAAGACACGATGGCGCACAGCTCGTCCTGGATGAGAGGCACCACCTCCACCCCGCTCACCGGCATCTCGAGAAGAGCAACGTCGATCGTCCCGTTGCCGAGCCATTCGACCAACTGCTGCATGCCCTGACTCGGCTCCTCCAGCAGCACGAGCTCGACACCCGCGTGGCGGCGGCTGAATTGCGCCATCGCCTTCGGCAGCAGATCGACCGTCGCACTCGGAATCGAGCCGATCCGAAGCCGCCCCGACAGGACGCCCTGCGTGCCCTCGGCCTCGGCACGGATCGCCTCGAGGCTCGCGAGCGCTTCCCGGGCATGCACCAGCACCCGCCGCCCGGGCGCCGTGAGGTGCGCACCCCGCCGGTCCCGCACGAAGAGCGACGTTCCGAGCTCTTTCTCGAGATCGGCGATCGCATGACTCAGCGAAGACTGCGAGATCTCGAGCGCCGCCGCCGCGCCCGTGAATGAGCTCTTGTCCGCCACGGCGGTCAGCGCTCTCAGATGATGGATTCTCATATGGTCATTATAGATGGATTACATACATGACATGCATTTGATTCATATGAAGGCGATGCTTAGAATTTCCGCTGGCGGTTCGATCACCCTCGTCGAGGAAGGACACCTGCATGCGCAACGACACGACCGAGCGAAGAGTGCAGTTCGACTTCGAGATCACCTTCGCGAATGGCGGCGGCATTCAGGGGCAGGATTTCCGCCTGGACATCGATGGCGAGGACATCGACGATTCGGTGCTCTCCGAACTCATCGTGAAGGACTTGCGGCTGCTCATGGTCAGGGAGGTCCGCATCCTGAACAGGCGCATCCTCGAGGAGCCGCACAAGCGCGCACGCCGCGCGCCATCCAGGGATGAAGTCAGGTCCACGGCCGCAATGATCGACCTCAGTCACACTGTGGAAGACGGCATGATCACCTACCGCGGGCTTGCGGCACCGGTCATCTGCGATTTCCTGAGTCGAGAAGCCTCGAGGCGATCCTACTCGGGAGACACCTCGTTCCACATTGGCAAGATCGAGATGGTGGCCAATACGGGCACTTACCTCGACAGCCCGTTCCACCGGTTCGAGCGGGGCCAGGACGTATCGGCATTGGAGCTGTCCGCAGTGGCAGGCCTCGATGCGCTGGTGGTCCGTGTCGAGGGCATGACCGGCCGGGCAATCGACCGGGAGGTCTTCCTGCCCTTCGACCTCAAGTCAAAGGCGATCCTGGTGCATACGGGATGGGCGCGGCATTGGAGAACCGATCGCTATTTCGAGGGACATCCGTTTCTCACTGCTTCTGCGGCCCGGTACCTCGAGGAGCAGGGAGCCGCGCTCGTGGGAATCGACTCCCTGAACATCGACGATACGTCCGACGGCGCCCGTCCTGTCCACACGACGCTGCTCGGCGCGGACATCCTCATCGTCGAACACCTGTGCAATCTGGATCGGCTGCCGCTCTGCGGCTTCACCTTTACCGCAGTGCCCGTCAAGGTAAAGGGAATGGGGACCTTCCCCGTGCGGGCATACGCCACGGTGCCGCCGGCATGAGCGTTACCGGCATGCTGATCGAGGTGGTGGGTTGGCTCGGCGCGGGCATGCTCGTCCTCGCGTACGGGCTCGTCTCGTACGGATACGCACGCAGCTCCGGCGCAATCTATCAATCACTCAATCTCCTCGGCAGTGTCTTTCTCATCATCAACACCGCCTGGCATGGGGCCTGGCCGTCTTCCGCCCTGAATGTCGTCTGGGCCGTCATCGCCGTCGGCGTGCTGGTCCGTATCGCGTGGACCCTGCGTCGTGGCCGTTCTTCGCAATCGAACGGGTGAAACGCCCTGGTTCAAGCGACGTGGTTCTCGAGCCGCACGAGAGCCTGCCGGGCATTGTCGCGCTGGAACGCGGTGGGTTCGGTCCTGACCAGGCGGCGAAGCTCAGCGGCAAACCGCCTCAGGCCGTAGATCCCACACAGGTCCTCACCCTCGAGTCGGACCAGGATCACCGGGTCATGAATGGCCGACCGGACGACGGCCGCCAGCTGCTCCCGGTCAATTCCCCCAGTGAATGAGGCAATCCGGGCGAGGGCCGCCAGCGCCCCCAGACGCACTTGAGTATCGACGCCGGGGCGCGCGTCGGCCAGCAAGATCGCCGCAGCGCGCGGATCCCGTGTCGCCGCAAGGCCCGCGAACACGCCCTTCATGATGTGGTAGTCGAATTTCCCGGCCGCCTCCGATTTCAGAGCCGAAAAAGCACCAAATTGCGCATAGCGTCCCAGCGCCTGCGCCGCGGTGGCGCGAACGGACTCACTGCGATCGTCATGGAGCACCGTGAGCAACGCATTGAAGACGGGCCTCCCCGGGAACCGGGAGAGCGCCGAAACGGCGGCCCTGCGCACTCGATGATCGTGTTGTCGCAACGCATCGAGAAGCGCCCGGAGCGCATCACCCGTGTGCAGCCGACCGAGACCGATTGCAGCCTGTTCCCGCACACCATAGAACGGATCGGCCGCGAGCACCTGCATCAGCGCGACGCTCGCCGCAGGCGGCGCCCGCCTCCAGAATCCGGCCAGCTGTCTGACCGCCGCGATCCGGCTCATGACAGACGGATCCTGTTGCGATTTCGCGATGAGGGCCGTGATCGGCTGCGGGAACCGCAGCGATTTCTCGATGATGTCATCGGGATCGAAGTCCAGCCACAATGGCCTGAAAGCCACCGGGACCGCGAATGTCTGCGAGCGCTTCCGGTCATCGATGCTCACCGTCTCGGCCCGCCCCCGGATACCGTGAATGGCCACGGTGACCGGCATCACGAACACCCGGGGGACTCCCGCGCCGTGCTGTGTCTGGGTGACGGTGATGATCTCGCGCCGGGCGGGCGCATCGTAGTGCGCCGTCACGCGATAGTCCGGGTGACCCGCGCGATAGACCCACTCATCGAAGAACCATCCGAGTCTGCGCCCGCTCACCGCCTGCAGAGTCTTCACGAGCTGAGTGGTCGTCACGGCGTGAGCGGCGTAAGTCGTGAGATACGATTTCAAGGCCCTGAAGAACAGCTCCCTCTGGGAGGCCGGACGCGCCGCCGCGGCGGGACCGTCGAGGAGATTGCGCAGCATATCCAAGACCACTGCACCCTTCTCGTGCGTGATCACGTCGAACATCTGCAGCGGATCGCTATAGTGATCGTCGACGATGGGGCGAACATACGCGCCGCGGTCTTCCGCGCGCGCCAAGCGCTGGTTGCGGCGCATCTGGAGGCGGAACGCGGCATTGCCGTCGTGATCCTGCGTGTACAGATCCTGCAGGTAGGTGGCGAAGCCCTCATTGAGCCAGATGTTGCTCCAGTCCCGACCCTGCACGTCATCGCCGAACCAGTGCTGGCCCAGCTCGTGCGAGACGACCCCCTCGTCCGGATAGTCCGCGTCGGCGCGAGCGCTGCCGAGCACTGCATCCGTAATCGTCGTGGCGCTGACGTCCTCCATGCCTCCGAAAAGATCGCTCTTTACCGCGATCTGATCGTATTTCTCATAGGGGTAGGGTACACCGAGTGCCCTGTCGAAGAATCCGATCATGTCAGGCGTCAGGTCGAAGGAGCGCCGGGCTCTGGCAGCGCTCACCGACTCCGGAACGAAATAGTCGACCGGCAAGGTGCCGTAGTGATCGCGCACCTTGCGCCACGGACCGATGGCGACGGACGTGAGGTAGCTGCTGTGAGGGACGCTCTCCACCCAGTCGTACGTTACGAGTCCCCCATGGCGGGTGACCTTGACGAGTCGGCCATTGGAGACGACCCGCAGCCCCGCGGGCACGGTGGTCACGGTCTCGCTGGTCGACATGTCGTTCGGATAATCCCAGCACGGAAACCAGAAGTGGTTGAATTCCGGCTCGCCTTGCGACCAGATCTCTTCGGGCCAGTGGGGATAGTGCGCGTCGGGATTCACGAAGTAGAGCCCGGCGCGCGGAAATCCGTGGTACCGAATCCTGACGCGCAGCACGGAATCGCGTGGATAAGACATGCCCAGGGTGATCCACAGTCGCGATCGTGACGTCTCGAATCGCAATCGCATCGTGCCGCCGCCGGGGCGCTCGAGCGTCACCCGCTCGATCACGAGCCCGCTGCTGTCGAGATAGAAGCGCCGCAGGGACGCGACGCGCGGCGTCAACGTGAGGATCTCGTCTCCGAAGATCTCGCCCTTTGCCGGATTGAAATGGAGCGCGAGCCGATAATTCTCGACGTGATAGATTCGATTCGGCGCATGATGTGCGACGGCGGGATCGCCAAAGATCCCCCGTGCGGCGCACGCAGGGCCGGCATGGACCAGCCCGCCGCCGATCAGAAACACAATGCCGACCGCCCGTCTCATGCCGAGTGGCACCCTATCCGCACCGTGTCACAACCTGGGTGTCAGGTTAGCACCTCCAGACCGCAATGCCTGTTCGCCTGGTCGCACGCATCGAACGGATGGCCGATAGGGCGGCTCTTTGCGAGGGGCGCATCACAGGCGCGCTTCCGCCGGGACCGCCTAGTTCGAACTCTCGCTGCTCGCGCCGTCGAGGCCGACGGCGAGCCCGATCGAGCCCCCGCCGAGTGCCGCGATGGTGAGGCGTCGGGCGAGCGAGCCGGACACGGCATGAGTGACCGCAATGAGATGGATGGCGATGGCGGACACTTACGATCGAAGCGATGAGATTCAACATGGTGATCCTCCAACTCGCGGGATCGGGAGGTCCGTCAGTCTGTTTCGCCCAGCAGTTGCCTGCGGACCAGGGTTTGCGTGTCCTCATGCCCGCCTGCATTGGAGGTCGCGTCACGCAGTCTCCGCCCAGGCATTCCATGAACGGCAGAGGCGCTCCATCCCAGCAGGAGTCGTCTGGCGAACGCCTGGCTATCGGTAACCAACTCCGTGTCTTCGTGTCGATGCGCCTCGGCGCGTGGCGTCGCATCGAGCGCTATGCTTCCGGTGAGGACTTCCTGCATCCGCTCCTGGAGGCTGGGCGGATGGGCGGCGGCCGCAGCGCCGATCTGAATCAGCAGCGCCGCAGAGCCGATGGCGATGAAGCGGCCCGGGGACCGGGGCGATGGCGATGGCATGATGACTTCCTCCTGGTCGGGTAAGTACATGTATATACATGTGGATGAATCAAAAACTCTCCTGTCGCGTGCCTCAGCTCGATGTCAGGCGGCTGGCGGCTCG
>JAJYDK010000005.1 GCA_021777555.1 Pseudomonadota bacterium
CGCGATGTCCGCCATCCCCAGCGGCATCCCAGGATGGCCCGAATTGGCTCTCTGCACCGCGTCCATCGACAGCGCCCGCAGACAGTTGGCTAGCTCTCGGCGTGTGGTCATATGGCCTTTCTGCGACTCCGGGGCCGCATTTCTGCCCGGAGGCGGATGCTCCGCCGCCGCGCGACATAAAAAGGGGGCGCATTGTCCCTTAGTGGCGCCCAATGCTCAATCGCCATTTTCCTCGGAAACCGGGCAGGGACTGGACGAGCGCGCGCGGCCGCACGCCCGATCGCCATCGCCCGGGTTTGACATTGTCCGGGACCCTTGTCTGCGGCTCGGCGCGATGCGATGCGCATTCGCGTCGCCGTTCACAAACACCCCGCCATACGACGCGATCCAGTTCACCGCGCCGAATGACAACTCTGTTACGCTGAGTATGGTGAGCACCGTGCGGTTGACCCAATTCACAGACCTGCATCTGTACGGCGATGAACGCGGCCAGCTCCGGGGCGTGACCACGCTGGCCTCGCTCTCGGTGGCACTCGAGCACGCCCGCCGCGGTTCGTGGCCGCCCGATGCGCTGCTCATCACGGGGGATCTGGTGCAGGACGATCCCGCGGGCTATGCGCATGTTCGGCGCCTGTTCAGCTCGTTCAGAGTCCCGGTGCTGTGCCTGCCCGGCAATCACGACGAGCCCGAGGCGATGCGCCGTGAGCTGTCGCGCTCGCCTTTCGTGACCGGCGGACACCTCGATCTGGGCCCTTGGCGTATCGTACTGCTCGACAGCGTGATTCCAGGATGCGCTGGCGGCGCCTTGAGCGAGGCGAGTCTCGTGGCGTTGGATACCGTGCTCGGGAGCGCCGGCAATCGGCACGCCCTGGTCTGCCTGCACCACCAACCCGTACCCATGTCCAGTCAGTGGCTCGACCGGGTGGGACTGGCGAACGCGCAGGACTTTCTCGCGATCATCGACCGTCACCCGAACGTGCGCGGCGTCATCTGGGGCCACGTGCATCAGAGCTTCGATGCATTGCGCAATGGCGTGCGCCTGCTGGCCACTCCCTCGACCTGCGCCCAGTTTCTGCCTCGAGTCGAGCAGTTCGCCGTGGATGCACGTCCGCCCGCCTATCGGACGCTCGAGCTCAAGCCCGACGGATCCATCGTGACCGAGGTGCTCTGGGCGAGCGTGCGTTCCGCTGAGAGCTCCGTGACCGCCGCGTGAGGAGCCCGGCTGGCTCGATGGCGAATCAAAACCCGCCGCTCGCGCGCCCCCGGATGTGGCAAGCTCGGCGCTGCGCAGCGTAAAGCCCGCCCGAATGTCTTCCTCTTCGCTGATACCTGTCATCCGCTTCGGCGCGCTCGGCGACATGATCGTGCTCACCCCCCTGCTGCGCGCTCTACGGGAGCGCCACGGACGCCCCTGCCTGGTCATCGGCATGGGGCCCTGGACCCGTGCGGTGTACCAGGGCAACCCGGATGTGCAACGGGTCATCGCCCTGAACCGCCACCTGCCCTTCGCGTGCGATGCGGCATGGTGGGCCGCGGTCGTCGCGCTGCGGCGTTGTCAGGACGCTCCCGTCTATGTATGCGAAGAGCACCGCGCGAGCCAGGCTGAGCGGCTGCTCGAGATCGCCGGCGTAGATCGCGCACGCTGTGTCATCCGTTGCGAGGAATCGGATCAACGGTGCGACCACGAGATCGAACGCATCTTGCGGGTCGGCGACCATGGCCAGGACTCCCTCGCGCCATCGGCATCACCCGCAACACCCAGCCTCGTGGTGCTCGAGCACGAGCGCCTCGAACGCGATGAGTGGCTGACGGCACGTGGCTGGCGGGGCCGACCGCTCGTTCTGGTGCAGCCCGGCAATCGGCGCACCATGAGCTCCAGACGCCGCAGACACCGCAAGATGAACCGGGATGACAAGGCGTGGCCGATCGAGAGCTGGCGGCAGATGCTGCGCTCGATTCACGCGCGGATGCCACAGGCATTGCTGCTGCTGTGCGGCGCGCCGGCCGAGGCGGCGTTCCTCGAGGAGATCCGCCGTGCGGCCGCGCTCGAGTGCGTGAAGCCCGCCGTGTTGGATCTGCGTTCACTGTTCGCGCTGTGCGAGACTGCGCACAGCATGATCTCGATCGACAGCGGACCGGCGCATGCCGCGGCCGCCCTGGGCCTGCCCCTGGTGGTGATGTTCGGTGGTCATTCCCCCGACAGATGGCTGCCGCGCGGCCCCGGCACACCCGTCATCCGGGTGGGCGGACCGCCCGAGTGCGACCGGGTCGATCAGATCGCGGTGGACGCGGTGCTCGAGAGCTGGTGGCAGCTGAGTCAGCGCCTGGCGGATGCGATGGCGGGCGATCCGCTGCGTTCCGCGGCCGCCTCTCGATAGTCCAGCAGCGAACACCAGGCCTCGAGCACCGCCTCGACGGGTATCTGATCCGCCCGGCGCGACGCGGGCGGGCCGCCGAGCCCGATGACCGGAGCGTGCGAAGGGCCGCGCGGCAACCACACCCCGGGGGATTCCGCCCCGTAGAGCACGACCACCGGCAGCCCCAGGCCGGCCGCGGCATGCGCCGGCCCCGTATCCACGGAAATCATGCTGTGGGCCGCCTCGGTCAGCGCAAAGAGCGGCCGCAGCTCGAGGCCCGCCACCTGCACCTGCGCAAGGCCGATCTCCTCGCGCATCCGGCGCAGCATCGGGATCTCATCGACCGCTCCGCGCAGCACGAGTACGGCCTCGGGCAAGCGCCCGAGGATGGCCCGCAACAGCTCGCGCCAGCGCTCCACGGGCCATGCCTTGTCGTCACGGTGGCGCCACCGCCGCCGTCGCCGCGAGCTCATGCTGCGGTGATTCCCCGGCTGAATCAGGATGACCGGACGGCCCGACCAGCCTCGCTCATGCAGCCAGGCGAGCCGCTCGATCCGTTCCGACTCCAGTACGGCGAGCCGCGGCGCGCAGCGATCGCACTCCCCGGGGACGGGGTAGGCCGCCGCATCGAGTACCGGGGGCGTGCGCGCGCCGAGCCTCAGCAGCGCATCCACCCAATGGCCGTTCTGGCCCGGCGCCTCGTCGATGAACACGCAGCGCCCCATGTCGATGCCGCTCGAGGCAAGCACACGCCGGATCCGCGGCAATTGCCTGTATTGGTACTCCGCGACATAAATCGGTCCCGGGGCGCTGCGGCGCAACGCGCCCACCAGTCGCGGCCAGGTCAGGGTGAGCGGAAACGGTGCGTGCCGAGGGAGCGTCCAGCAGTGCGAAGCGTCCGGGTGGCCGAGAAAGACACTTTCGTTCCAGGGACCCGCGCCCACCACATGACAGGGCCTGCCATAACGGCGGTGCAGCAGCCCGAGCAGCGCCGTGAGCATGATCATGTCGCCGACCCGGCCGTGCCGGAACACGAAGGGTTGCAGGGGCTGAGCGATCATGGCTGAGGCATATGGCAGGAGCGGGACGGCTATTTTGCCCGTGCGGTGCGTCCCACGTGCAACCAATTGCGCACCGCCCGGCCCTCCGGCGGCGCGCGATCCCGCAGGCTCAATACGCCAGCTCCTTGCGCCATCGCTCAGCCACGGCGGACAAGCGGAACCGCGGATCGGGGCCAGTCACGGGCCGCTGCCCCGCGCGCCAGGCGCGGATGCGATCGAGGTAATCGTCAAACAGCCCCAGGCCGGCTGCCATGCGGGCGGGCGCCGCGCGGCAGCCCGGCGAGCACCCCCCCAGCAAGCCCTCGTAGAGACGCTTGGCGGGACTGACCGGCAGAATCTGCCGGCTGTCGGCGATGACCTCCCGGGCGGCACCGCAGTCGTGGGTGAGCACCGGGGTGCCGAGGGCGTTGGATTCGGCAAACACCAGGCCGAAAGTCTCAGGGATGACGAAATTGGGAAAGAACGTGCACAATGCCGTGCGCACCTCGGCATGCATGCGCGCCTGAGGCTGAGGCCCGAGGAACTCGACTCCCTCCACACCGGCGCGCGCACCTTCCTTGTATCCCGGATTGCCGACGACGAGGCGCAGGTCCGGCATCCGCCGCCGCAGCGCGCGGAACGCATCCAGCGTGAACTTCAGTCCTTTGTTGGGTGAGGACAGGAACACCAGCTTACGATCGTCGATGGGCGAGCCGTCCGGCGCCAGCGCATCGTCGATCGGGTTGTAGATCGTGCACGCGTGAATGCGATCGTCCGCCCTCATCCAACGCAAGGTCGCCTCCACCGACTGGCGCTGTGTATCCGAAACGCAAACGATCCGGACATCGAGGTCGCGAAGGAGCTGCGCGGTCGAGGCCAGCCACCGGGCGCGCCGCGACCGGGGGCGCATCCTGTCGTGCAGCCACAGGAACACGCGCGCGTTAGGGTAGAGTTGACGCACCACCGCCAATGCGCGCGAGTCTCGGCTGACGACCACGCAGCCGATACCGGGATCGCGCTGCGGCGGGAGATAGCGGCCGGAAGGCGCCGTGCGGTTGTGTTGAACCACCAGCGCGCCGAGCGCATCGGCGACGCGAACCACTGTCGCCTCGGTTCCGCCCATGGCCTGGCGATGCAGGGTGTCGGAATCGTAGGGGCGCGCGCAAAGCGGATCGTAGAACAGGATGCGGCTCATCATCGGGGCCCTTGCGGGATCGCGGCTCATCTGGCGCGGCGCTGCGGCCGCTTGCGCGCGAGTATAGCCCGGCGCATCCGGCGCGGGCCGCTCGCGCCCCTCGGGCGAGCCTCGGATACGCCGGGGAAGCCGCTGCGCGTGAGCCGCTGATCCGCGCTCAGCAGCCCCAGCCGCTCGAGGCGTGCCTCGACCGCGCGCAGGGTTCGGCGGTGCTTCCTGGCGAGCACCGCCGGCAACTCGCCCGCCTTGAATGCGGCGATCAGCTTGTTTTCCTCCTCCCCGGTCCAGGACCGACCGACGTTGTCGGGCAGCAGGGATCGCCGCTGCGCGCGAGCGGCCGAGCGCTCGAGCGCCGCGACGGCAACCAGCATTGCGCGCAGCACCTCGGCCTGCTGCAGTACCGATTCGCCGGACAGCGCCTCGCCCGTCCGCGGGTCCGTGCCCTCGATGAGCGCCTTCAGAATCTGCGCGGCCCGGGTGTCTTTGTCGGCTTTGACGTCTTTCATGCGACCTCTCACTGGCGGCAGCCCGGTCGGGCGGGAGAGGTCATTGTCGGCACGTGCGGGACCGATGCTCCAGAGCGATTGGTTGCGCGTTCGTGTAAATTTGCGCGGGCCGGCGTCCGCCCCGTACAGTGCGCGCCTGCCGTAGACGGATACCCTGCACGATGCGCGCTTTCGCCTGGTTCCTGCTGCTGATCGCCTTCAGCCTGGCCTGCATGGCCGTCTTCAGCTATCCGGCGTGGCTGCTGCTGCATCCGCATTTCAGCTTTCCCTTCCATCGCATCGGCGAGCGCATCGGAATGCTCGGGTTCCTGGTGGGCTTCCTGCTGATTGCGCGGCGATTGAGGCTCGCCGACCGCGCCAGCCTGGGCTTCGGCGCGCCGCGCCGAATCTACTTGCGCGAGTTCTCGCTCGCCCTCGCCCTCGGAGCGCTCACCATGGCGGCGGTCGTGATCAGCATGTCCGCGCTGGGACTGCTCGACTGGCAGCACGCCGCGACGCTTCGGGCGGGCGCGCTCGCGGGCCTGATCACCAAGCGCCTGTTGAGCGGCATCGCTGTCGGCCTGATCGAGGAGACGGCGCTGCGGGGCGCGATGTTCACGGGGATTCAGCGTGAATCCGGCACGCTCCTCGCGGTCGTGCTGACCTCGCTGGTGTTTTCGGCGACCCACTTTCTCGGCGTCTTTCACATTCCGCCGGCGGCGGTGACACCCTGGAGCGGCGCGGCGCTGCTGGCAGGGTCGCTGCGCGCCTTCGACCATCCGCTCGCCATCGCCGACGCGTTCCTGTGTCTGACCGCGGTCGGGGTGATCCTCGCGATGGTTCGCTCCATCACCGGCAACACCGCGGCCAGCATGGGATTGCACGCGGGGTGGGTATGGGTGATGCTCGTCGTGCACGGCCTGGCCCAGCCCAACCGCGCCGCGGCGCTTCACTTCCTGCTCAGCCGGCACGACGGCTTCACCGGCTGGCTGGTGCTCGCCTGGACTGTGCCCCTGGGCTTTGGCCTGTGGTGGTTCTATTCGCGGCGCGGCGCGATCTACCGCTGCGGAGCCGCCTGAGCGGCCAGCTCCTTCAGGAGCTTGCCGTGCAGTCCGCCGAAGCCCCCGTTGCTCATGATGAGCACGTGATCGCCGGGGCGCAGTGAGCGCGCCAGGTCCTTCGCCAACACCTCGACGCCGTCCCGGCTGTGCGCGCGCTCACCCAGCGCGGCCAGCACCGGCGCCACATCCCAGCCCAGGTCCCGCGGCGTATACAGCCACACGGCATCCGCCCCGGAAAACGCGCCCGCCAGCCTGTCCCGGTGCACACCCATGCGCATTGTGTTCGATCGCGGCTCGAACACCGCGACGATCCTCGCCGCGCCGACCCGCCGGCGCAGGCCATCCACGGTCGTCGCGATAGCGGTGGGATGGTGCGCAAAGTCATCGTACACGCGGATGCCGCGCACCTCGCCGCGCAGTTGCATGCGGCGGGCAACCCCCTGAAACGAATTCAAGGACTCCACGGCGCTGCCGACCGGGACACCGGCGTGGCGCGCCGCCGCGATCGCGGCGAGCGCGTTCTCCATGTTGTGCGCGCCCATGAGACTCCAATGCACCGTGCCGCGCGGGCGGCCATCCTCCAGCACCTCGAAGCCGGAATAGTCCTGGGCGCCGCCCGCCGGGCGCGCCGTCCAACGCGCCTCCGGCAGCGACTCCCGCGAGAAGCCTTCGAGCGGTGTCCAGCAGCCCATGGCGAGCGTCTCCCTCAGACGCGCATCCCCGGCGTTCCAGAGGATGCGGCCGGCGCCGGGAACGGTGCGCACCAGGTGATGGAACTGGCGCTGGATCGAGGCCACATCGGGATAGATGTCGGCGTGGTCGTACTCCAGGTTGTTCAGAATCGCCGTGCGCGGGCGGTAATGGACGAACTTGGCGCGCTTGTCGAAAAAGGCGGTGTCGTACTCGTCGGCCTCGATGACGAAGAACGATCCGCGGCCGAGCCTCGCGCTGGTCCCGAAGTCCGCAGGCACCCCACCGATCAGAAAGCCCGGCTCGAGTCCGGCGCGCTCCAGGATCCACGCCAGCATCGAGGTGGTGGTCGTCTTGCCGTGAGTGCCGGCGACCGCGAGCACCCAACGATCGCGAAGCACTTCGCGCGCCAGCCATTCGGGGCCCGAGAAGTAGGGAATGCCGCGATCGAGCAATGCCTCGACCACCGGCTGCCCGCGCGTCATCACATTGCCGACGAGCACCGCATCGGGGCGCGCATCGAGCTGCCCCGCCTCGTAGCCCTCGATCAACTCGATGCCGAGCGACTCGAGCTGCGTGCTCATCGGCGGATAGACGTTGCGGTCGGATCCTGTGACCCGATGTCCGGCTTCGCGCGCGATCGCCGCGATGCCGCCCATGAAGGTGCCGCAAACTCCGAGTATGTGTACG
Source organism: Pseudomonadota bacterium (assembly GCA_021777555.1). GTDB lineage: Bacteria > Pseudomonadota > Gammaproteobacteria > Steroidobacterales > Steroidobacteraceae > 13-2-20CM-66-19. The sequence goes on from JAJYDK010000005.1 coordinate 7,519, forward strand.
TGCATAATGAGCGCCGATTGTACCGATCAGGAACCGGACTCATTGCATTCAATCGCGACCACACCCTCGGCCGTCAGCGAGATCGCGCAGCGCCTTGCGGGCCAGCCCGCCATCGGACTCGACACCGAATTCCTGCGCGAGCGCACCTATCGCGCCCAGCTGTGCCTGCTGCAGGTGTCCTGCGCCGGGGAGGCCGCCTGCATCGATCCCATCGCAGTGCCGGATCTGGCTGCGCTCGCTCAGGTGCTCGGCGATCCGCGCGTCATCAAAGTGCTCCATGCCTCGCGCCAGGACCTCGAGGTGCTGCTGCCCGCCGTGGGTCTCGTCCGGCCGGTGTTCGATACGCAGATCGCCGCGGCGCTTGCCGGCGAGCCGGCGCAGATCGGCTACGGTGAGCTGGTGCGGCGCCTTCTCGGGCACGAGCTGCCGAAGGCGCACACACGCGCCGATTGGTCGCGCCGGCCCCTCTCACCGGAGCAGATCGAGTATGCCCTGGAGGATGTGCTGTATCTGCTTCCGCTCAAGCTCGCCCTCACAGAGCGCCTGGAGCGACTCGGCCGGCTGACTTGGTTGGCCGAGGAGCTCTCGGCTCTCGAGGACGCGAGCGGGCTCGGTGTGCAGCCGCAGGACGCCTGGCGGCGGCTCAAAGGACTGGCCGGCCTCGATCCCGGCCGGGAGCGTCTCGCCCGGCTGCTCGCCGCCTGGCGGGAGCGTCGCGCCATGGAAAGGGATCGCCCCCGCGGCTGGATTCTCGAAGACGCGATACTGCGCGAGATCGTCCTGCGCGTGCCGCGCACCTCGGAGGCCCTGGCCACCGTGCCGGACATGCCGCCAGGGATCCTCAAGCATTGCGCCGCGGACCTGCTCGAATGCGTCCAGGCGGCCGAGATTGATGATCCTCCGCCGCCACCGCCCGTCCGTGCGCGACCCGATCCGCTCAAGAGTGCGCTGGTGAAAAAACTGGCGGCACTCAATCAGGCTGCGGCATCCGAGCTCGGCCTGAGTCCCGAAGTGCTGGCGACACGCCGCGAGTTCGAAATGCTCGCCGAAGGCCGCACGGATGTCCCGGTGCTCCGCGGCTGGCGTCGGACGGCGGTCGGCGAGCGGCTCCTGGCGGGGCTCTAGAGACCCCTGAGGGCCGCTTCCAGGCGCTCTGAGACCGCCTCGACATCGCCCTCGGCCTCGATCGTGTGCAGCAGGCCCTGCGCGCGGTAGTAATCGATCAGGGGCCGGGTCTGCGCCTCGTAGACCCGCAGCCGCTCGGCCACGGTCGCCTCGTTGTCATCCGGTCGCTGGAACAGGCGATGCGGCTGCCCGGTCTTCGGGCACAGCTCGCTCTCCGCCAGCTGCCGGGGCGCGGTGAGCAGATTCAGCACCTTACCGCAGTCGGAACAGGTGCGGCGACCGGCGATTCGGCGAGACAGCTCGCCGTAATCGACATTCATCTGCACCACCGCGTCGAGCGGCTGACCGATCTGTCGCAGCAGCGCATCGAGCGCGCCCGCCTGGGCGAGGTTACGGGGAAATCCGTCGAGAATGAACCCGCCGGCGGTATCGGAATCCGTGAGACGCTCGCGGATCATGCCGAGCACGATCTGGTCATCGACCAGCCGGCCGGCGGTCATCGCCTCCTTGGCCGCAAGACCGAGCGGGGTCCCCTTCGCCACCGCGGCCCGCAGCAGATCGCCCGTGGAGACCTGCGGAATGCCGTGCTGCTCGACCAGGCGCTGAGACTGCGTGCCCTTCCCCGAACCCGGGGCCCCCAACAGGACGATGCGCATGAGTATGATTAATCGATGCCGAAAGGTTAGGCACCTTACCGGGGCCGAGGAACCGGGTCAAACCCCGCGCGGCCGACCCCACGGCCGGCACCCCGCGGGCGCGCGGCTGCGCTATCCTTCTCAACTCACTCGAGGCAGATTCACGAGCAGCGGCCACTTGCCATGAAGAAGATCGCCAGGAAGAACGCCTTCTATGCCCAGTCCGGCGGGGTCTCGGCAGTCATCAATGCCTCCGCGTGCGGAGTCATCGAGACCGCGCTGAAGCAGTCCAGACACATCGCCAAGGTGTACGCGGGGCGTGATGGCATCATCGGCGCCCTCACCGAGGATCTGATCGATGTCGGCCGCGAGAGCCCGGCGGTGATCCGGGGCCTGCGGCACACCCCGGGGGGCGCCTTCGGATCGGCGCGCTTCAAGCTCAAGAGCATCGAGCAGAACCGGGCCGAGTACGAGCGCCTGATCGAGGTGTTTCGCGCCCACGACATCGGCTATTTCTTCTACAACGGCGGCAATGACTCGATGGACACCGCGCACAAGGTGTCGCAGATCGGCGAGGCGCTCGGCTACCCCATCACCTGCATCGGGGTCCCGAAAACGGTCGACAACGATCTGCCGCACACGGACTGCTGTCCGGGGTTCGGCTCCGTAGCCAAGTACGTCGCCGTTTCGACGCGCGAAGCGGCCCTGGATGTGGCATCCATGGCGCGCACCTCGACCAAGGTGTTCGTATTCGAGGTCATGGGGCGGCACGCGGGCTGGATCGCGGCCGCCGCCGGACTCGCCGGTCGCAAATCCGGCGAGCCGCCGCACATCATCCTATTCCCGGAGATCCCCTTCGAGCAGGAACGCTTTCTCGAGCGCGTCAGGCAATGCGTCACCGATTACGGCTACTGCGTGGTGGCCGTATCCGAAGGGACCGCTTTCGCAGACGGCCGGTTCCTTGCCGACGCCGGCACCAAGGACGCCTTCGGACACACGCAGCTCGGAGGGGTCGCACCCGTGGTGGCGGACATGGTCCGCCAGCGTCACGGATACAAGTATCACTGGGCCGTGGCCGACTACCTGCAGCGCTCGGCCCGCCACATTGCATCGAAAGTTGACGTCGAGCAGGCCTACGCGGTCGGCAAAGCCGCGGTGGAGCTGGCGGTCAAGGGACACAGCGCGGTCATGCCGACCATCGTCCGCAAGAGCTCCAAGCCCTACAAGTGGACCATAGGCCACGTGCCCTTGAGCGAAGTGGCCAACCGCGAGAAGAAGGTTCCGCGCGAATACATCACTCCCGACGGATTCGGCATCACCGAGGCCTGCCGCCGCTATCTCGCGCCCCTGGTGGCCGGGGAGGCCTATCCGCCGTACCGGGACGGGCTGCCGGAATACGTGCGCATCAAGGGCGCGCCGGTTCGCCGGAAGCTGAACACGGAGTTCAAGATCTAACCTGGGCGCTGTCACAGATTGCGGCGCCGCCGCCCGGAAACGCGGCCGTGGAGCGGGCAAGGACTTGCCTGCGGCGTTCCGGTCGCAGAATCGTCGACCGGATCGAGAATGCTTTCCATAGTCGTATCCACATTGATTTCACGGGGGAGGTAACTTGATGACTGCCAACATGTGGCTCTGGGCTGCGATCGCAGCCGGCGCGCTGGCCGTGCTCTACGGCGTGATCTCCACGATAGCGATTCTGCGACTGCCGGCGGGCAACGCCCGGATGCAGGAAATCGCAGCGGCGGTGAGCGCCGGCGCGAAGGCCTATCTCAACCGCCAGTACACGACGATCTTCGCGGTCGGCATCGTGGTCTTTCTGGTGCTCGGTTTCTTCCTTGGATGGCCAACCGCCGGCGGCTTCGCCGTGGGCGCAGTTCTGTCCGGCGCCACCGGCTACATCGGCATGAACATCTCGGTCCGGGCGAACGTGCGCACGGCGGAGGCGGCGACTCGCGGGCTCAATGCGGCGCTCTCGGTTGCATTCCGGGGCGGCGCGATCACGGGGATGCTGGTGGCGGGACTCGCGCTGCTCGGCGTATCCGGCTACTTTGCGATCCTGCGCGCAACGATCGGCGAGGCTGCCGCGCTGCACGCGATCGTGGGAGTCGCATTCGGCGGCTCGCTGATCTCGATCTTCGCGCGACTGGGCGGCGGCATCTTCACGAAAGGCGCCGACGTCGGCGCGGATCTCGTTGGCAAGGTCGAGGCCGGGATCCCGGAAGACGATCCCCGCAATCCCGCGGTCATCGCGGACAACGTCGGTGACAACGTGGGTGATTGCGCCGGCATGGCGGCCGACCTGTTCGAGACCTACGCCGTCACGGTGGTGGCCACGATGCTGCTCGGCGGGCTGTTGTTCGGCAAGCAGGGCGCCGATGGCGGAATCAACGCCGTCCTCTATCCGCTGGCGCTCGGCGCCATGTCGATCGTGTCATCGATCGTCGGCACGTTCTTCGTCTCGGCACGCGAAGGGGGCAAGATCATGAACGCCCTGTACAAGGGCGTCATCGTGGCCGGCGTCGTCTCCGCGATCGGCTTCTACTTCATCACCCGCGCGCTGATGCCCTCCGGCGGACTCGCGCTGTTCGGCTGCGCGCTGATCGGCCTCGCGCTGACGACCGCGCTGATCGTGATCACCGAGTACTACACCGCCACCGAGTACGGCCCGGTGCGCAGGATCGCGGCCGCGTCGCAGACCGGACATGCGACCAACATCATCGCGGGCCTCGGCGTGTCGATGAAGGCGACGGCGGCTCCGGTCATCGCGATCTGCCTCGCCATCTGGGGCTCATACCAGCTCGGGGCCTCGCACGGGATGGGCCTGTACGGCGTCGCGGTGGCGGCGACCGCTATGCTGTCGCTCACGGGCATGATCGTGGCGCTCGACGCGTACGGCCCCATCACCGACAACGCCGGTGGCATCGCCGAGATGGCGGGACTCCCGAAACAGGTGCGCGACATCACCGACCCGCTCGATGCGGTGGGCAACACGACCAAGGCGGTGACCAAGGGCTACGCGATCGGTTCCGCGGCGCTGGCCGCCCTGGTGCTGTTCGCCGACTACACGCACAACCTCAAGGCCGCCGGCAAGCTGCCCGCCTTCTCCCTGTCCGACCCGGCGGTGATCATCGGTCTGTTCATCGGCGGCCTGGTGCCCTACCTGTTTGGCGCCATGGCGATGGAGGCCGTGGGCCGCGCCGCGGGGGCCGTCGTCAATGAGGTGCGCCGCCAGTTCCGCGAGATCAAGGGCATCATGGAAGGCACCGCCAAGCCCGACTATTCGCGGGCCGTCGATCTGCTGACGCGCGCGGCGATCCGCGAGATGATCATTCCCTCGCTGCTGCCGATCCTGATGCCCATCATACTGGTGGTGGTGATGAATCACCTGATGGGCCCGGGAGCGGGCATCAAGGCGCTCGGGGGCCTGCTGATCGGCACGATCGTGACCGGACTGTTCGTGGCAATCTCCATGACCACCGGTGGCGGCGCCTGGGACAACGCCAAGAAGTACATCGAGGAAGGCAACTTCGGCGGCAAGGGTTCGGAGGCGCACAAGGCGGCGGTGACCGGCGACACGGTCGGTGATCCCTACAAGGACACCGCGGGCCCGGCCATCAACCCGCTCATCAAGATCATCAACATCGTCGCGCTGTTGATGATTCCGTTGCTGTAGGTATCGATCGGCCCGGAGCCGCCCACGGCGCTCCGGGCCGACGCACACGCATCATGCGTGGCCGGCACGGCGCCGGAGCCGATGGATCGGGTCCCCACCGAACAGTCACAGGCGATATCCGGACAGCGCCCTGCGCCCCGGACGGCTTTGCGCCAATCGACTCAGGCGCGGCCGACGTGCGTCTCGGTCAACACGGCGCTCACCAGGCGGTTCAAGCGCTCGCAGTACGCGGCAACCGGCGCTTCGGACTCGGCCTGTTTGCCGATCAGCGCCACACGAATGTCGACCAGGCGGCGCTGGATGCGCTCATCGACCGTCATGGATCTGCAGATGAGTGCGCTGACACACGCCGTGATCTCGGCATCCAGGGCCCGAGCGTCGCTGCCCGCGATCTCGACTCCCGCGAGCTCGCTCGGACAGCCTGCGGCCAGATGTTCACACCATAAACGGGCAAGCTGCATAGGCTTCCGGCGTCCCAGCCACTCGTTCTCGTAGTGAAACGGGCGACCTTCATACCACGCCCGCGCGCAACTTGCACCGTGGATTTCTTGACTTGGTCGCTCCCGGCGTGTTGGGGCAGACCTACAGGCCGACGCGCGAGACTGCGTCCAGAAGCATAACCGATTGATACTGAAGAGCGTGCCGCGGCAGATGCCGCGTTGTTTTTCCGCAGCCGCGGCCTCGGGAACGGCGGCAGACTTCACGGGATGCGCCCCGGCAAACGGCGCGTACCCCGCCTCAACGGCGCGGCACCCACTTCACCCGGGACCTCGTTGCTCATCCCTCATGGACATCGAGTACACTGCGGCCGTCGCGCCTCGCTCTACGAGAAATCAGCCTCCGTCGCGAATGCGCGGCGACTGGCCGGAGGCTCCTTAGCCCGCGCGGAACAGCACTCGCGCGAGGGAGTGGGCCGTGGAACCCGCAGAACGATTTCCAATGCACAAAACCGACGAGGAATGGCGGCGGATGCTCACCGCCGAGCAGTACCGCGTGATGCGGCGGCACGGCACCGAGCGCGCGGGCAGCAGTGAGCTCAATGACGAGCACCGGCCCGGCGCTTTCCATTGCGCCGCCTGCGGAGCCGCGCTGTTCGATTCGCGGGCGAAGTTTGACAGCGGCACCGGCTGGCCGAGTTTCCTCCAGCCTCGCGATGGGGCGATCGGGACGCGGGAGGACCGCAACCTTTTCATGAAACGCACCGAGGTGCACTGCGCGCACTGCGGCGGGCACCTGGGACACGTGTTCCCCGACGGACCGAAACCGACCGGCATGCGCTACTGCATGAATGGGGTGGCGTTGAGGTTCACTGCCGATCCTGACGGCAAGTGACAGCCGGCAGCCGCCGCGATCGCCGGGGCCGCGGCCCGGTCCAGTCGCTCAGGCGGCGAGCGGCAGAAGTTTGGGCCTGGCGATCGCATAGCCCTGCAGATAGTCGATGCCCATGCGCCGCGCCACCTCGAGCGCGGCGTTGTCTTCGACCTGTTCGGCGATCACCTTGAAATTCAAGGTTCGCGCAAGCTCGATCATCGCGCTGACCATCGCCTGGTTCACCGAGTCGTGCGACAGGTTGCGGATGAACGAGCCGTCTATTTTCAGGTAATCCATCGGCAGGCTCCTCAGATTCGAGAACGACCCGACTCCGGAGCCAAAATCATCGAGCGCGAAGCGGCAGCCCATGCCGTGCAGCACGCCGACGAAGCGCCGCGCATGCTCCAGATTGGCCACCACCGATGACTCGCTGAGCTCGAAACACACCTGTGGGGGTTGCACCCCCGTACTGTCGAGACATTCGACCACGAACTCGAGGAAGCTCTCGTCCCCGAGCGTCTGACCCGAGATGTTGATGGCCACACAGTGCCCCGGGGCCACGTGCAGCGCGCCGCGGCCAAGCGCCGTCAGGGTCGTCTGCACGACCCAGCGGTCGACGAACCCCATCAGCCGATAGCGCTCGGCTGCGCGCACGAATTCCGCGGGCGATACCGCCTCGCCGCCCTCATCCTCCAGGTGCACGAAGATCTCCATGACCGGTCCCGCGGTGTCGTCCCCGTAAGCGGCCACGATCGGCTGCTGATAGAGCTGGAACCGGTTCTCCCTGAGCGCCACCTGCAGCTTCTGCAGCCACTGGATCTCGCCGCTGTGACGGGCGAGCACTTCGTCGCGCGCCGAATACACCGCCACCTTTCCCGACCCCTGCTTCTTCGCGACATAACAGGCCGAGTCCGCCGCCGCCAGCAGCTCCTCGATCGTGCCGCTCTCGCGCGAGATCTCCACCAGGCCGACCGACACGCCGAGGTTGAACAGCTTGTCCCGCCAGACGAAGCGGTGATCGCCCACTGCATGACACACGTCGTCGGCGATCTGCCGCGCCTTGTCGAGCGGGCAGCCGATGAGCAACATGCCGAATTCGTCGCCACCCAGGCGGGCCACGGTGTCGCTGTCGCGCACGGCATCGCGCAAAACCTTGGCGACCTCGCGCAGAACGCTGTCGCCGGCCAGATGGCCGCTGGTGTCATTGACGACCTTGAAGCGGTCGAGATCGAGACAACACAGGACGTGCTGGCCGTCGCCGCGGTAGCCGCTCTCGGCCGCCTCCTGCAGTCGTCGCTCGAATTCGTGGCGATTCACCAGACCGGTGAGCGCATCATGGGTCGCCTGGTAGGACATCTGGCGGGCGATGCCGCGCAGCTCCGACACATCGTGCAGTAGCACGAGGGCGCCGGTCAGCCGGCCCGCGGCGTCGCGCACGGGCGAAGCTGACAGCTCGATCGAGCGCTCGCTGCCGTCGGTGCGCGAGACGAGCAACGCCCGCCGCCCGAGGTTGACCGCGACACCGCTTGCAAGCGTTTGGCGGATCGGTTCGGCGAGCAGCCGCCGGTCGGTCTCCTCGACCAGGCTCATGATCTCATCGAGCCCCTTGCCAAGCGCCTGCGAGGCGGGTGTCGCCGAGAGTCGCTCGGCCGAGGCGTTGAGATAGGTAATGGCGCCGGAGACATCGGTAACGATGACCGCCTCCGCCAGCTGATCCAGTGTCGAGTAGTGGCGAAGGGCCGGTGCGCTGAGCCCGGAACCCGATGACTCCGGGGGCTGCGCGGGAACGATCTCCGTTCCCGTCATCAGCAGCGCGCGGCCGCCCTCGTACTCGATGAGCTCCGAGGAGATCTCCAGGCGGCTGAGCCCGTCGCGTCCCGGCACCTCCACCTCGTAACGCCCGGCGGCCGGTTCACCGGTGAGATGGCGATGGATCGTTTCCTTCACCAGATCGGCGTATTCCGGGGCCACCAGATCCGCCAACGGCCGGCCCACCAGCTCCGTCCGATCCTTGCCCACCAGCTCCGCGAATTGACGATTCGCATAAAGGATGACTTCGCGGTGCACCAGCACGACTTGATAGATGCGCTCGCCGAGGGAGGTGAAGAGATCGGGAGCCTTTCCGCGTGTTCCCTCGGGTGGATGCGCCACCAATTGGTTGATCGCCGAAATGAGCCCTGTGAGATGATCGGGCCCGACGCCTTCGATCCGCCCGGCATTCCTGCCGCGGGCGATGTGCTGGATTTGCCGGGAGAGGTGGTCGATCGAGCGCAGATCGCGGCGCCGCAGCTGGTAGATCCAAAGCAACGAAAATGCGGCCGCGGCGAGCACGACCAGGAGGCTTAGGGGCCCGATCGACATTCAGCTTCCCTCGGGCGGCAGCATCCGCTTTGCGCCGCGGCTTATTGGAATATTCCCTACCCGGGAACGCGAATGCCCCGAGCATATCCCATGCCCTGCGGCGTTCTATCGCTATTTCACCATATCTCATCGCAAATCTGCTTGGCAGGATCCTCGAAAACCCTTAATTTCACCCGACCCGGGTCCCCGGGGACGCAATAGGTTCAATGGAGCTCCTTTCGATGCCGGCCGATGCCCGCGAACAGATGATCGAGCAGCAGGTGCGCGCCTGGGACGTGCTGGACGAACGCGTCCTCGACACCCTGCGCAGGGTGCCGCGTGAACCCTTCGTCCCGCCGCAGCATCGGTTTCTGGCGCACGCCGATCTGGAGGTTCCCCTGCCGGGCGGACAACACATGCTCCGCCCCAGCGTGGTCGGACGGCTGCTCCAGGCTCTGGAGCTGAGCGGTACGGAGCGGGTGTTCGAGGTTGGTTCCGGGTCCGGGTTCGTGACCGCGTGTCTGCGCGCTTCGAGTTCCTCGGTGCATTCGATCGAGATCATTCCGGAGCTGGCGGAATTGGCGCGCCGCAACGTCGCGACCCTGGGTTTGCGCGACATCGAGATCATCCCCGCAGACGCCATGCGCCACGACCCGCGGTTGCGCTTCGATGCGATCGCCGTCACGGCCGCCTTGCCGACTTACGACCGGCGCTTTCAGGACCTGCTCGCGATCGGGGGACGGCTCTTCGTGGTGGTCGGTGAAGCGCCCGTCATGGAGGCGCGGCTCGTGCGCCGGGTGTCGCAGGACGCCTGGACGGTCGAGAGCCTGTTCGAGACCGTGATCGATCCGCTCATCGACGCCCATCACCCCGTAGAATTCGTCTTTTAGGCTCAAAGGTCCGCTCGCGGAGCGGCAGGGAACCCGATGACCCGCGCAATGTGCCTTCCGGGCCGCAACTTCCTGCGGGCTCGCGTGTTTTTGTGGACGAAATCGCCGGGAGCGATTTTGAACAGCGCCATGCGCTGGCCCCGAAGGGGCAACTCCCGGGATGGGAGGAGCAAACCTATGCACGACACGATTCGCCACACGATCCGCCAATGCACCCGGGCACTGCTGTGCGGGGGTTTCGCGCTCGGACTCTCGGCGACGGCCTCGGCCACCAGCCTCCTCGGCGTGTACCAGGATGCGCTGGCCCACGACCCGACGTTCCAGCAGGCATACGCCAACTATGAGGCTGCGCGGGAAGCCCGGCCGGAGGCATTTGCGGCACTGCTGCCGCAGATCACCGGCAGCGCCGGCAAGAACTGGGATCACACGGCGGGATCCACCGGTCAAATCAGCTCCTCGGCGAGCGGCACTCCGTTTTCCTTCCGCTTCCCGTTCTCGGAGGATACCAATGGCAAGCAGTGGAGCCTCAATCTGAGCGCGCCGCTGTTCTCCTGGACGGACTGGATGAACCTCAAGGCCGCCGACAGCCTGGTGGCCGAGGCGGCGGCAAACTACCGTGCGGCCGCCCAGAGTCTCATCTTGCGCACCGCCACCGCCTACTTCAACGTGCTCTCGGCGGTGGACACCCTGCAGGCGCAGGAATCCTCCCTCAAGGCCTACACCCTGCAGCTTCAGCAGGCCCAAGAGCGCTTCAAGGTCGGGCTGATCGCCATCACCGACGTCGAGCAGGCGCGCGCGGCGCGTGACACGGCGGCCGCCGCGGTGATCACCGCCAAACAGACCCTGGCCAATGCGCAGGACAAGCTCGAAGTGATCACCGGCCGGCAGTATGAGACCCTGGACGAGCCCGGGGCCGACATGCCGCTCGCCATGCCTCGCCCGGCCAGCCAGAACCAGTGGGTCCAGACTTCGCTGCAGCAGAACCTGACACTCATCGCCAGCCGCCTCGCGGCGGATGCGGCCCGCCAGAACGTGCGCGCCGCTTTCGGCAGGGATATTCCGACCATCAGTCTGGTGGCCAGCCGCTCCTACACGAACAACAGCTCGACCGAGAACGTATTTGGCCAGGTCTTCCACGGCCTCGGGAGCGACATCAACGACCGGCAGATCGGCATCGAGCTTACCTTGCCCATCTTCAGCGGCGGCGGCGACACTGCCCGCATCCACCAGGCTCAGTACCAGTGGATCGCCACCAAGGACGCAGAGGAGCAGGCGTCCCGCTCGACCGTGCAGCAGGCGCGCGATGCCTACCTCGGGGTGATCACCGGCATCGCCAACGTGCGGGCGCTGCGCCAGGCGCTCACCTCCAGCCAGACCGCCTACAAGGCGACCGAGGCGGGCTACAAGGTCGGCACCCAGACCGAGGTGGACGTCCTGAACTCCCTGAGCGCGCTGGTTCTGGCCAAGACCAACTACGCGACCAGCCGCTACAGCTATGTCAACAGCGTCATCCAGCTGCAGTATGCCGCCGGGACGCTCGACCGCAATATCGTTCAGACGGTGAACGGCTGGCTCACCGCTGAGGTGCCGGTTTCACCGGGAGAGATCACCCCGGGAGCGATGACGCCACCGCCCGCGCCGAAAAACTGAAGGGGGAACGGCTCGGCCTACCGATAGTCCTTGTAGGACTTCTCCTCGACCAGTCGCGAGCCGAGCGCCAGGTTGACGCGTTTCTTGAGCGCCGCGCGCTGATCGTTCTCGATGTAGACCGAGCGCGCCAGCTCGATGAACTGCTGATCGAAAGTCCGCCGGGCCTCTTTCTCGCGGATGCGGTCCTCGATGTCCCACAGGCGCTCGTTGACGGCCTGCAGCGCCTGCTCGTCCTCCCCGAGATCGGTCTGCCCGCAAGCCTCTTTCCAGGTGTTCTCGAGCAGATCGAGCTCGAGGCGCACATTGGCGAGCTTCGCCGCATCGCTGATGCGCGCTGACTTGATCCGCAGAATGGTGATCTTGTCGAGCAGCTCGCCCGGGGATATCGGCACCAGGATGTCTTTCATGCGCCGTATGCTAACAATTCATCGAGCTTGGTGGTGACCTGCGCGGGGAGGATGAGGTCCATGACGCCCGGCTCCTCGATCTTCTCCGTCCAGGCCAGCTGCCCGGGCTCCCGGCCGCGAAAGCGCCGGGCCGCCTCGGGGTAGGCATTTACGCACCACTCGCGCGACAGGTAAGGACCGCTGCGCTCGGGATTCGTGGCGGCATACAGCCCGATGACGGGCGTCGCGACCATGGTCGCCATGTGAGCCGGACCGGAATCCGGCGTGAGGAGCACCGTGGCGCGCTGCAGCAGCGCCAGCATTTGCGGCAACGTGTCACGCCCGATCTGATTCACGAGCGGCACCTCTGCCAGGCGCTCGATGGCCGCGCCCGTCTGCCGCTCGATCTCGGTCGGCCCGCCGGCGAGGATGACCCGCATCCCGTGCCGGCGTACGGCGTGACCAGCCACCTGCGCGTAGCCGTGCGCATTCCAATTGCGGCGTGTGTGGCTCGAGCAGGGGCTGATGAGCAGGGTCGGCCGCTCATCGGGAATCAGTTTCCCGGCATAGGCGAGCGCCTCGGCCGCGAGGGGGACATCCCAGCGCAGCACCCGATCCCTGATCCCCAGCGCCTCCAGGAAGCCAAAGAAGCTGTCGAGGACGTGCTCGCGCGGCCGGGGCGCAATCCGGGCGTTGGTGAACAGCCACTGCAGCTCGCGCGCCCTTGGGCGGTCGAAGCCCAGACGGACGTGCGCCCGCACCAGGCTGGACAGCAGACTTGCGCGCAAAGACAGCTGCATATGCAGCAGGACATCGAACCGGCGGCCCGCCAGGCGTGAACGAAGCGCGCGAGCCGCTGCCAATCCGGCCCGCTTGTCTACGGTGATAAACTCGACGCCCTCGATGAGCTCCATCAAGCGCGCCTCCCCCTTGCCAATGATCCACGTCAACCGCGTCTGCGGCCATGCCTGCTGCAGCGTGCGCACGATCGGCACCACGTGGCAGGCGTCGCCGAGCGCCGAGAGCCTGAGGATGCACACGCTGTGCGGCGGTCGATCTATCGGCAACATCCGGGACATCGGAATGGGGAGCGCCAAGCGGTGAACGGAATCTGGCCGCTCGGGTCCTCGGTCAAGCACCTGACCATCGCGGGGGGCGCCATGCTATACAACGCCGCACTGGCCCGCAATTTCAGCCCCAGCTGGTTCGAGCCGCAGTTCTGGACGGAGCGCGGCGAGCTCGCCGGTACGGCGCGGGGGCGCGGCACGGCACATTACGTGCGCACCGCGGAGCGGGACTTGGTCCTGCGCCATTACCGCCGAGGGGGGCTCGCCGCGCGCGTCTTCGCGGACCGGTACCTCTGGCGCGGGGAGGAGCGCACGCGCCCTTTCGCGGAGTGGGCGCTCACCCATCGCTTGCATCTCGCGGGGCTGCCGGTACCCGTGCCGATCGCAGCCCGATACGTCCGGCACGGCCGGCTGTATCGCGGCGACATCATCACCGAACGCATCGCCTCCACCGGATCACTCACCGAGGCGCTGCGATCCGAAGCGCTGCCACTGCTGACCTGGATTTCCATCGGCCGCTGTATCCGCCGCTTCCATGACCTGGGCGTCTGTCATGCCGATCTGAATGCCCACAACGTGCTGCTCGGCGACCAGGCCGTCTACCTGGTCGACTTCGACCGCTGCTCGCTGCGCGCCGATGGTCTCTGGCGTGATGGCAATCTGGTGCGTCTGCGCCGCTCGCTGGAGAAGATATCCTACGGCCTGCCGGCCGAGCGCTTCACCGACGCGGACTGGCAGGCGCTGCTCGGCGGTTATCGTCAATCCTCCGCCCCGCCTGCAGGCGCGGCTGCGCAGCACACCTAGTGCGTGCGCTGTATCTCCTTGCGGCCTATCTGGCCGCCCCGCTGCACGCCGCGCTGCTCGCGTGGCGCGGCCGGCGCGATCGGGCCCAGTGGCGGCGCTTTGGCGAGCGCTTCGGCTTTGGTCCGGCCGTAGCGGGCGGGCCGGTATGGATTCACGGGTCCTCGGTCGGTGAAGTCCAGGTTGCCGCCGTGCTCGTCAAAGGACTGCGCGAACGCTTCCCCGCGGTTCCCGTGCTCGTCACCGCCTTCACGCCGACCGGGGCGGCCCGGGCCGACGCACTGAGGCCCGCAGTCATCACACGCTACCTTCCGTACGATCTGCCGGGCGCGGTACGGCGATTTCTGGACGGCGCCCGGCCCCGCCTCGCCGTCATCCTGGAGACGGAATTGTGGCCCAACCTGTACCGCGAATGCCGGCGCCGCGAAGTGCCGCTCATCATCGCCAGCGCGCGCCTGTCGCTGCGTTCCGCCCGACGATACCGCCGCTTCGGCGCATTGTTCAGGGAATCGTTGTCGATGGCCACGGTCGCCGCTCAGAGCGAGACGGATGCGCAGCGTTTCCGCGCCATCGGCTCGACACCCGGCCGCACGTGCGTCATGGGCAATCTCAAATTCGATTTCACTCCGCCTGCGGATATCGACGCCCGCGGACGGAGACTGCGCGCCTCGTGCGCCGCCGGCCGCCCGCTCTGGGTGGCGGGCAGCACCCACGAAGGTGAGGAACAGACGATCATCGAAGCGCATCGGCTCGTTCGCCAGATCCATCCACAGGCGCTGCTGGTGCTCGCACCACGGCATCCCAAGCGTTTCCCCGAGGTGGCCGCCCTCCTCGAGAGCCAGGGCATGAATTTCGTCAATCATTCGAGCGCCATATCGGCGCAAGCGGCCGAAGTGCTGCTGCTCGACACCCTGGGAGAGCTGCTCGAGTTTTACGCCGCCGCGGATGCGGCCTTCGTCGGCGGGAGCCTGGTGCCGGTCGGCGGCCACAACCTCCTGGAGCCTGCCTCGCTCGGACGGCCCATCCTCACCGGCCCTCACCAGTTCAATGGCGAAGAGATTGCGCGCCTGCTGAGCGAGCGGGGCGCCGCCGTGATCGTGCACGACGCAACCGAGTTGGCCACGCGCCTGAACGCTTGGCTGGCGGACGCCCGCGAGCGCGAGCGGATCGGAGCCATCGGCCGCGCGGCGGTCGAGGAGAATCGCGGGGCCCTGCGGCGGCTCCTGGAACTCATCGAGCCGGCGATTCGAGCCGGCGGGTCCGGGGTGCGATCCTCGACGTGATTCGGGGTCTGACTCCGGGCGCTAGCGCCGCAGAACGAATTCGGCGCTGCAATAAGGGCACTTGGCCCACCCCGTCCGCTCGATCGGCAGATACACCCTGGGATGGGAATTCCACAGTTGCATCTGGGGCATGGGGCAGGACAGCGGCAGGTCCTCGGGTCCCACTTCGTATTGATTCTGCGCGTTGGGCTGGATCAGGGGCTGCGCGTTGGCGGCCATTTCGATACCTTGCGGGATAACGATGATGCGGTGTCGCGGGCCGCGCATTATACCGGGCGGTCCGCCTTCAGCGCATGGTCCGCTCCCAGACCTCGATGACCGCGGCGCGCTCGGCCGCGAAGTCCTCCGCCGGCACCAGGTCACCCTGGCCGGCGAGCGCCAGGCGATGCCTGCGGCTGCGATACGTCCGATAGGCGGCCGTCAGCACATCCACCGTCGATTGCGGGACCAGTGCCGCGGATGCCACGGACTCCAGCTGACGGATCGTATCCGAGAATGTCGCCACGGGCGGATGCTCCGCGGCCCACTTGAGCGCCCAGTACTGGGCCAGGAACTCGATGTCGGCAATGCCTCCGGGATCCTGCTTCAAGTCCATCCGCCCCCCATCGCCCTTGGAGAGCTCCCTGCGCATCCGCTCGCGCATGGTGCGCACCTCCTCCCGCAGGGTGTCGCGACGCACGTGATGGCGCAGCACATCCATGCGGACTCGCTCGAATTCGGCGCACAGGCCGGGTGAGCCCGCCACCGCCCGGGCATGCAGCAGCGCTTGATGCTCCCAGGTCCACGCGTCATGGCGCTGATATTCCGCAAATGCATCGATCTGTGTCACCAGCAACCCGCCTTTGCCGCTCGGACGCAGGCGCACATCGACCTCGTAGAGCCGCCCGGCGGCCGAATGCACGGTCAGAAGGTGCACGATGCGCTGCACCAGGCGCACGAAAAAGACCTGATTGTCGATCGGCCGCTCGCCACGGGTTTCCTGCTGCTCACCGCGCGAGTCATGCAGGAAAACCAGGTCCAGGTCCGATCCGTAGCCCAGCTCGATGCCGCCCAGCTTCCCGTACCCGATGGCGCAGACCCGCACCGGACGGCGCTCCTCGCCGCAGCAGGGAACGCCGAACTGTGCCGTGATCTGCCGCCAACCGAGCTCGATGGCGCGATCCAGTATGAGCTCCGCGATCACCGTCAGCCGGTCGCTGACGTGCATCACCGGAAGCCGCCCCGTCAGATCCGCCACGGCAACCTGATATACCGCGGCGCGCTGGAAGTGGCACAGCGCCTCGACCTGCCGCTCCGGATCGTCCTCGACTCGCTCCAGGCCGATCTCGAGCTCTCGGGCAAGGCTGGCGCGGTCCGGCGGCTCCGACAGCGTGCGCTCGTCCACCAGCTCATCGAGCAGCAGCGGATAGGCGGCAATCTGCCTCGTCAGAAATTCCCCCTGCCGGCAGATCTCGACCAGCCGCCGGCGCGCAGCCGGGCTCTCGCGCAACAAGGCGAAGTACGCTGATCGTTTGCCCGTTGCCTCGAGAATGGAGAGGATCCGGCGCAGCACCATGAGCTGCTCCTCTGCGCCCGTGAGCCCTGAGGCGATGTCCGCCAGCAGCGGCGGCAGGAGCCCCTGCAAGCGCCTGCGTCCCGCCTCGTCGAGCTTACGCACCAGGGCCGAGGCACGGAGCTCGAGCAGGAGCTTAACTGCCTCTTCGGGTGCCCCGAACCCCACCTTCGCGAGCGAGTCCGTCAAGGCCGTCGTCTCAGCACCTTCGTCCCAGGATCGACCGAGATCAATCCGCACCTCCGCACCCGAACGCTCGCTCGCACCGACCACCAGCCTGTGGAAGTGCGAACCGACAAGCTCACGGTACCGGTCGAGCTCGGCGATCAGCGCCGGCCACTCGCTGTGGCCCATCGCCACGGCGATACGCTCTCGCGAGCGCTCGTCCGAGGGCAGCTGGTGAGACTGCCGGTCGGCGAGCATCTGCAGGCTGTTCTCCAGGCGGCGCAGGTAGAGGTACGCCTCGCGCAGCCCCGCGGCCGACTCGAGCGGCAGGATCTTCTCCTGTCCGAGCCGCTCCAGCGCCGCAAGCAGCGACGGAGTCTGCAATCCGGGATCGCGCCCGCCCCGAATCAGCTGGTAGGTCTGCACGATGAACTCGATTTCGCGGATACCGCCCGGACCGAGCTTCACGTGGTCGGCGAGCTCACGCCGCTCGACCTCGCGCTCGATCAGCGCCTTCATTTCGCGCAGGCTTTCGAAGACGCCGTAGTCCAGGTAACGGCGATAGACGAACGGGCGGAGCACGGTCGCTTGCAGCTCGGCATACCGGTCCGCGGCGGTCACTGCGCGCGCCTTCACGTATGCATAACGTTCCCAGTCGCGGCCGTGCAACGGCAGGTAGTCCTCGAGAGCGGCGAAGCTCGCCACCAGCGGACCGCTGTCGCCGAAAGGACGCAGACGCATATCGACCCGCAGGGTCAGGCCATCGTGCGTAGGGGTTTCCAACAGGCGGATCAGGCCCTGTCCGAGGCGTGTGAAGAACTCCTCGTTGGCGATGGATCGCTCTCCATCGGTCTCGCCGTGTTCGGGGAAAAGCAGCACGAGATCGACGTCGGAGGAGAAGTTCAGCTCCCGTCCGCCGAGCTTGCCCATCGCCACCACGACCAGCGGCTGGGCGACACCCGCGGCCGATCTCGGCTCACCGAAGCGGGCCGTGAGCTGCCGTCGCGCATACGCCACAGCGGTGTCGATGGCCGCATCCGCGAAATCCGACGATTCGGACAGTGTCTCTTCGACGCCAGCCCAACCGGCGAGCGCGCGCCAGGCGATCCGCACCATCGCGCGACGCCGCCAACGGCGAAGTGAGGCCAACATGTCGGTCTCGGTGCCGGCCTCGGCCGGGGCACGCATGAGAAACCGTGCCGGCTCCGATGGCCTCAGGAGTCCCGGGGCGATCTCGGGCAACAGATCCGCATCCCGGATGCAGGATTCCGCGACGAAGTCGCTGGCCGCGAACACTCGCGGCAGGGAGTCGCGCACCTCGGCCGGCAGGCTCTCCCTCAGGCCGGGCGAGGCCGATTCCAGGGCTGAAATGTGTCGTTGTACACAGTCATCGAGTTCGGGGCTCACGGCGGCATCCAGCCTCAACCCCGGCCCAAGGTCAAGTGAACCAGCCTGTTTTCCGGCGCGGGATCGCGTGAACACCAAAAAAAAGCCCCGGAAGATCCGGGGCTTGAGTATTGCGCGGAATAGGGGGGTCTTGATCCGCGTCTTTCAGGACTGCCCCCGCTTTGGGGTCGGGCGCAGTCCCTAACCGTTGTTGTCATGATATCGACCGAGTCCTTCGGAATCGATACCTCTTTAGGGGGAGGGCTTACATATCCATTCCGCCCATGCCGCCCGGAGGCATCGGATGGCCATGCTCGTCGTCCTTCGGAGCTTCGGCCACCATGACTTCCGTCGTGAGCAGCAAGCCCGCCACCGAGGCCGCATTCTGCAGCGCCAGGCGCGTGACCTTGGCCGGATCCAGAACGCCGAGCTCGATCATGTCGCCGTACTCGCCCGAGGCGGCGTTGTAACCGAAGGCGCTCTTGCCCTCTTTCACCCGATTCAACACGACAGCGGCGTCCTCGCCGGCGTTGTCCACGATCTGGCGCAGCGGCTCCTCGATGGAGCGGGCGAGAATGCGCACGCCGACGTGCTGGTCCTCGTTGGAAGGATCGACCTTCTCGACGGCCTTCTGCACGCGGATCAGCGCCACACCGCCGCCCGGCACCACGCCTTCCTCGACTGCCGCACGGGTCGCGTGCAGCGCGTCCTCGACGCGTGCCTTCTTCTCCTTCATCTCGAGCTCGGTGGCAGCGCCAACCTTGATCACTGCGACGCCGCCGGAGAGCTTCGCGACGCGCTCCTGCAGCTTCTCCTTGTCGTAGTCGGAGGTGGCTTCCTCGATCTGCTGGCGGATCGACTCGATGCGCGCCTTGATGTCAGCCTGCTTGCCGGCGCCGTCGATGATGGTGGTGTTCTCCTTCTCGACGACCACCTTCTTGGCCTCGCCGAGGTCATTGAGCGTCGCCTTCTCGAGCGACAGGCCCACTTCGTCGGAGATCACGGTGCCGCCGGTGAGGATGGCGATGTCCTGCAGCATGGCCTTGCGGCGGTCGCCGAAGCCAGGAGCCTTGACGGCGGCCACCTTGATGATGCCGCGGATGTTGTTGACCACGAGAGTCGCGAGCGCCTCGCCCTCGACATCCTCGGCCACGACCACCAGCGGACGGCCGGACTTGGCCACGCCCTCGAGCAGCGGCAGCATCTCGCGGATGTTGGAGATCTTCTTGTCGACCAGCAGGATTACGGGCTTCTCGAGCTCCGTGGTCTGGTTCTGCTGGCTGTTGATGAAGTACGGCGACAGGTAGCCGCGGTCGAACTGCATGCCCTCGACCACTTCCAGCTCGTTCTCCAGGCCCGAGCCCTCTTCCACCGTGATCACGCCTTCCTTGCCGACCTTCTCCATCGCATCCGCGATGGTCTTGCCGATCGACTCGTCGCCGTTGGCGGAGATCGTGCCGACCTGGGCGATGGCCTTGGAGTCCTTGCAGGGCTTGGCGAGCTTCTTCAGCTCCTCGACGGCGGCGGCGACCGCCTTGTCGATGCCACGCTTGACGTCCATCGGATTGCGGCCTGCGGAGATGGCCTTGAGGCCCTCGCGAACGATGGCCTGGGCGAGCACCGTGGCGGTGGTCGTGCCGTCACCGGCCTCGTCCGAGGTGTTGGACGCAACTTCCTTCACCATCTGCGCGCCCATGTTCTCGAACTTGTCCTTCAGCTCGATTTCTTTGGCGACCGACACGCCATCCTTGGTGATGGTGGGGGCGCCGAAGCTCTTCTCGAGCACGGCATTGCGGCCCTTCGGGCCGAGTGTCGCCTTGACGGCGTTGGCGAGAATGTTGACACCCTTGACCATGCGCTGGCGGGCGTCATCACTGAACCTGACTTCTTTGGCTGCCATTCTGTTAGCTCCTCGCTTACTTGCTTTCGATCACGGCCATGAGGTCTTCCTCCCTCATGACAACCAGATCTTCCCCTTCGACCTTGACTTCCGTGCCGCTGTACTTGCCGAAGAGAACCTTGTCGCCGACTTTGACGTCGAGCGCGCGGACCTGACCGTTCTCGAGAATCTTGCCGTTACCGACCGCGACGACCTTTCCCTGCACGGGCTTCTCAGCCGCGGAATCGGGAATGACGATGCCACCGGGGGAGGTACGCTCCTCCTCCAGGCGCTTGACGATGACGCGATCATGAAGAGGACGAATCTTCATGGTGGACGCTCCTTAAGGACACTATGGTTAAATTGGGGCCGGGGAGCTATTAGCACTCTCCCCGGACTGCTGCTAATCATAGGTGGGCGCCGCCGGATTTCAACCCCGGAGACGCATTTTTTAATCCCTGGGCCGCCCTCGCGGCGTTCCCGGCTGCGGTGAACCCGTAAGGTATTGCCCCAGGGCGCGCATTAGAATGGGTTCTCTGTCGCAACCCGGCTCATATGGCGGAGTTCATTCTGGTTCTCACGACGTGCCCGGACGAGGCGACCGCGTGCCGGATTGCCCGGGATCTGGTCGAGGCGGGTCTGGCCGCCTGCATCAGCCGACAGGCGGTACGGTCCACTTATCGCTGGCAAGATACGGTGCACGATGAACCCGAGGTCCTGCTGATCGTCAAAACCCTCGCCATGCGCTTCCCCGAGCTCGAAATGCGTCTGAAGTCCATTCACCCGTACGAGGTGCCCGAAATCGTTGCGCTGCCGGTGACGGCCGGATCCGAAGACTACCTCTCCTGGGTACGCCGGGCGGTCGCCCCATGAGCGCGATGCTTCGCAGGAATCCGACCCGGACCGGCCGGTGGCGGTGGGTCCCCGTGGTGCTCGCACTGGCCTCGATCGGAGCCGCCCGGGCCGCGCCTGCGCAGGATCTGTCCCCGGGGATTCTTGCGGCGCTGGATGCGGCCCAGACCGGGGGACATAAATTTCCGCCGGCGGACCAGGTGTTTCACTTCGACGCCCGTGCCGGGAGCGCCAGGCAGATGACCCTCACCTGGGGTATCCGGACCGGCTACTACCTCTATCGCGATCGGATCCACGTGAGCGTCCCGGCCGGCACGCCCGTGGGCGCCCTGCAGCTACCCCGAGGCGAGATCAAGGTTGACCCCTACTTCGGACGAGAGCAGATCTATCGCAACCAGGTGAGCGGGGAGATCGCGGTGCGTGGCGCACGAGCCGCCGGCTCACGCGAGATCCCATTGACCGTCACCTATCAGGGCTGTGCCGACGCGGGGCTCTGCTATCCGCCCATTACGAAGACGGTGCAGGTCCGCTTGCCGCCCGGCACCGGCTCCGCGGGGGGAGCGCCTGCGTCCCCGGGGGTGGCCGCTTCAGCCCACGCGGCGCCGGGCGATGCCGGTCCTGCGGCCTCGGCCAGCGCGAGCGCCACCAGCCCCCAGAGCCACTTTGCGCGCCTCGCCCGCTCCGGGAGCCTGCTCGCGATGATCGGCTGGTTTTATCTCGCCGGGCTGGCGCTCGCCTTCACTCCGTGCTGCCTGCCTACCGTGCCCATCATTTCCGCGATCATCGTCGGACAGGGAAAGCCGGCGACCACCGGCCGGGCCTTCGTCCTGTCACTGATCTACGTGCTCGGCATGGCCTTTACCTATACCCTGGCAGGAGCTGGCGCGGCCGCGGCCGGCGGAGAAATCCAGGCCGCATTTCAGCGTCCCTGGATTCTGATCACCTTCGCGGCGGTGCTGGCGACCATGGGACTCGCCATGCTCGGGCTGTTCGCCTTGCAGATGCCGAGCGCGCTGCAGACGCGCCTGGCCGCCCTCAGCCACCGGCAGACGGCGGGCACCCTGGGCGGCGTGGCCATCATGGGAGCCCTCTCGGCGCTCATCGTGACGACCTGCGTGGCACCCGCACTCGTTGGCGCACTCGCGGTCATCGGCCGCACAGGCGAGGTCACGCGCGGCGCGGCAGCGCTGTTCGCCTTGAGCATCGGCATGGGCACACCGCTCCTTGCTTTGGGCGCCTCCGCAGGGCGGCTGCTGCCCAAGGCCGGTCCTTGGATGAGCACCGTCAAGAGACTCTTCGGGGCGATGATGCTCGCCGTGGCGGTGTGGATGCTGTCGCGACTGCTCCCGCCTCGCACGACTCTGGCCCTATGGGCGATACCGGCCGTCACGGCCGCATGGGTGCTGCTCGCGGGCGCGAGGCACACCCCTTCCGGGCGCTGGCCGCTGCGCCTCGGCGGGGCGCTCGCCGGTTTGTATGGAGTGGCCCTGATGAGCGGGGCGGCCCTGGGCGGCACCAATCCGCTCGAGCCGTTCCCGGGACTCACAGGTCCCTCGCTGGCGCTGCAGTTCACGCCCGTGCGCTCCGTGGCTGAGCTTGATCGCGACGTGGCCCGCGCACAGCGGCTGCACCGGACCGTGATGGTCGATTTTTATGCGGCCTGGTGCACCTCCTGCAAGGAGTTGGAGGCGACCACCTTCACCAACCCGGCGGTGCGCAGGGCGCTTTCGGACACAGTGCTGCTACGCGCCGATGTCACGGCAAACAATGCCGCTGATCGGGCGCTGCTCGAGCATTTCGGCATCTTCGGGCCCCCGACCGTCGCCTTCTACGACGGCCAAGGTCGGGAGCTGCGCCGCTACCAGGTGGTTGGCTACATGGACGCGCAAGAGTTCCTGCAGCAGCTCCATGCGGCATTCGGGCCACAGCCCGCTTCATGACCGGCGCAACGTCCCGAGGCTGGACCCGAATGGTGCTGGCCGTTGCGGCCGTAGGGGCGGCCGGGGCGGGCGGCTACGGGGTTCGTCACCTGCTCACGCCGAGCCCGACGGTGGTCGCAGCAGGCGCGCCGCTGCCCTCTTCCCGGGTGTCCTCACCGGCATCGCAGCCGGATCAGCGCACCGTATCGGACACCCTGCCCGACATCGCATTCCCCGATCGCCGCGGCAAGATGCGACGTTTTTCCGATTGGAAGGGCCGGCCGCTGCTGGTGAATTTCTGGGCGCCCTGGTGCGGCCCCTGCCGGGAGGAAACTCCCCTGCTCGAGCAGCTGAGCCGTGCCCCGGTCAAGCTTCAGGTGATCGGCGTGGCAGTGGCTTCCCGGCCGGCTGTTCTGCGCTACGCGCGGCGGGCCGGGATCCGCTATCCTTTGCTGATCGGTGTGCGTCCGGGGCTCGAAGCCATTCACGCTCTGGGCATGCACGCCATGTTTCCCTTCTCGGTCTTCGTCGACGCCACAGGACATATCGTCACGCTGAAGATCGGGGTGCTGCGTGAGTCCGAGGCCCGACTGATCCTCGATCGCCTCGATGCCCTGGATCGCGGACGGATCAATCTCGACACCGCCCGAGGCGAGATTGCCGCGGGAATCCGGCAGCTCGCAGTGGGGCGAGCCGAGGCGCCCGAGACGCGAGCCCTTTAGCTCTCTATTTAGCCTGATCCAGGCAAATCGTTACAATTTCTGGCCATCTTCGGTGAATTTGCGGTAGATTTCCCGCGCGCCCTGTAGCGCGACCCTCTCCCGACCCGAATGCCTCGCCTCCTCTTGCTGAACGGTCCGAACCTGAACCTCCTCGGCACTCGCGAGCCGGGGATCTACGGCGCAGACACGCTCCAGTCGATCGAGCAGCGAGCGGCGAAGCGAGCGCAGCAAGGGGGCTGTGAGCTCACCGCCTTCCAGAGCAATGCCGAGCACGAGCTCATTGCGCGCATCCACCGCGCACCGGAGGAAGGCGTCGGCTTTCTGATCTTCAACCCGGGAGCATTCACCCATACCAGCATCGCCCTGCGCGATGCGGTGCTCGCCGTGCGCGTGCCGATGATCGAAGTGCATCTGTCCAATCCTCATGCCCGCGAAGCGTTCCGGCACCGCTCCTACTTCTCCGATATCGCCGTCGGCGTGATATCGGGATTCGGGGCTTTTGGCTACGAGGTGGCCGTCGAAGCGGCCTGCCGCCGCCTGACCGGCCAGCCTCACTCGTCATAAAGCCCCGCCCATCCGTTTCTGACCATCGCATGATGTAAGGGGGGTAATCCCGCATGGATATTCGTAAAGTCAAAAAATTGATCGAGTTGCTGGAGGAGTCCGGCATCGCGGAAATCGAGATCAAGGAGGGAGAGGAGGCCGTGAGGATCAGCCGCATGCCGAGCGGAACGGTGGTGCATGCCCTGCCGCAGTTCCCTGCCGCCATATCGCCCGCGGCCCCGGTGCAGCCGATCCAGAGCGCGCCGGCGAGCGAAATCGCCCCCAAGCCGCACGCAAACGAGCATGTCGTCACGGCGCCGATGGTCGGCACGTTCTACGGCTCGTCCTCGCCGGGCGCGAAACCCTTCGTCGAGATCGGCGACGAAATCAAGATCGGCCAGGTCCTGTGCATCATCGAGGCGATGAAGATGATGAACCAGATCGAAGCCGACCGCGCCGGACGCATCACCTCGATCATGGCCCGCAACGGCGACCCGGTCGAGTACGGCCAACCCCTGTTCGTCATCGAATAGGCGCGGCCGCCCATGCTGGAAAAGGTTCTCATCGCCAACCGCGGCGAAATTGCGCTGCGCATCCTGCGCGCGTGCCGCGAGCTCGGCATCAAGACGGTCGCGGTGCACTCCACTGCGGACTACAGTCTCAAACATGTGCTGCTCGCCGACGAGTCGGTGTGCATCGGGCCCCCGCCCTCGGCGGCCAGTTATCTGAACATGCCGGCGATCATCAGCGCCGCCGAAGTCACCGACGCGGTGGCGATCCACCCCGGCTACGGCTTCCTCTCCGAGAACGCAGACTTCGCCGAGCGCGTGGAGAACAGCGGCTTCGTGTTCGTCGGCCCCAAGGCGGAGACCATCCGCACCATGGGCGACAAGGTCTCGGCGATCCGGGTCATGAAGGCGCACGGTGTGCCGTGCGTGCCGGGCTCCGACGGTCCGCTGGGCGATGATTCGGAGGAGAATCTGCGCATCGCCCGCGACATCGGCTACCCGGTGATGATCAAGGCCTCCGGCGGTGGCGGCGGCCGGGGAATGCGCGTGGTGCACAGCGACGCCTCGCTGCTGAACTCCATCGGCATCACCCGGAGCGAGGCGCGCGCGGCCTTCGGCAACGACCAGGTCTATATGGAGAAATTCCTGGAGAAGCCGCGCCACATCGAATTCCAGGTGCTCGCCGACAATCACGGCAATGTGATCCACCTGGGCGAGCGCGACTGCTCGATGCAGCGCCGCCACCAGAAGGTGCTCGAGGAAGCGCCGGCGCCGGGCATCACCGCCCGACAGCGCCGGATCATGGGCGAGCGCTGCGTCGAGGCATGCCTCGCCGTCGGCTACCGCGGCGCGGGCACGCTGGAATTCCTCTATCAGGATGGCGAGTTCTACTTCATCGAGATGAACACGCGCATCCAGGTCGAGCATCCGGTCACCGAGCTGATCACCGGCATCGACCTGGTCAAGAGTCAGCTGCTGATCGCCGCCGGCGAGCGCTTGCCTTACGTGCAGAGCGATGTGCAGATCCGAGGCCACGCCATCGAGTGCCGAATCAACGCCGAAGACCCCAAGACCTTCATGCCCTCTCCCGGCCCGATCCGCCTCTGGCATCCGCCCGGCGGCCCGGGCGTGCGCGTCGACAGCCACGTCTATTCGGGCTACAACGTACCGCCTCACTACGATTCGCTGCTCGCCAAGCTCATCACTCACGGCGACACCCGGGAGACGGCGATCGCGCGAATGAAGAACGCGCTGGCCGAGATGGTGATCGAGGGCATCAAGACGAACGTGCCGCTGCACCAGGAAATCTGCAATCACGGGGCGTTCCAGAAAGGCGGCACCGACATCCACTATCTGGAGAGGCGGCTGGGCTTGAAGTGACCGAGTTCCTCGAGATCAGCTTCGATCTCGGCAGCCTGCCGCCGGAGCGCGCCGAGGAGGCCTGCCTCGAGTGCGGCGCGAGCGCCATCACGCTGGCCGACGCCCAGGATGAGCCGGTGCTCGAGCCGGCCCCGGGGGAAGTACGCCTGTGGCCCGCGACGCGGCTCCAGGCGCTGTTCGCGCCCGGCACGGACCCCACCGTCGCCGTGGCGGCGCTCAGCCTCACGCTGGGGATTCCCGCCCGATCGCTGCAGGCTCGCCTCATTGCCGATCGGGCATGGGAGCGTGAATGGCTGCGGGATTTTCATGCCATGCGGTTCGGCAGCCGCCTGTGGATCTGCCCCCACCATGAGCGCGTGGATGCGCCCGAGGCGGTGGTCGTGCACATGGACCCGGGGCTCGCCTTCGGCACCGGCACACACCCCACCACCGCTTTGTGCCTCCAATGGCTCGATGCGCATCCGCCCGCAGGCGAAGTCATCGATTACGGCTGCGGATCCGGTGTGCTGGCCCTTGCGGCGGCCAAGCTCGGCGCGCACCTCGTCCATTGTTTCGACATCGATGGCCAGGCGCTCATCGCCACGCGGGACAACACGCTCGCCAACGGAATGGAGGGGCGCATCCGTCTGTGCGAGACTCCCGAGGCACTTCCGGCCGCCGACCTGTTGCTCGCGAACATCCTGTCCGCGCCTCTGGTGACTCTGGCACCGCGTTTCGCGTCACTCATCCGGACGGACGGCGCGGTCGTGCTCTCGGGCCTGATGGACCATCAGGCTTCCGAGGTGACGCACGCCTACTCGACGTGGTTCGATATGCACATCTTCGGATCGAGCGACGGCTGGTCCGCCCTGAGCGGCCGGCGCAACGACCGGCCGGCGCCGTAGAGGAAAATCCGTGTTTACGGTCTGCCCCAAATGCGACTTGACCCTGTCGATCACCGCGCGAGATCTGCGTGCGGCCCAGGGGCACGTACGTTGCGGGCGTTGTCACAACGTATTCAACGCGTTGGATTCGCTCACGGATGAGCATCCGCAGGCACCGCTGCGGACAGTCGCCGCGGGAAGGCCTGACGCCGCCCCTGGCGTGATTCAGGCCGCACCGCCCCCGGAGCCGCACGCCGAATTGCCTGGTGTACCGGAATCACCCGCGCCACCGGCTGAGCATTCCGTCACGCTCGCTGCGGCGGAATTGTCTACGGATTTCGAGCCCGAGGACGCGGTGGAGGCCGAACCGCACCCGGTGCCACCCGCCCCCGAGCCAGAGGCAGTGATCGAGCCACGCGAAGCCGCCTCCGGGCTCGAGCCCGGCCGATCCGGCGAACCGCCCGACCTCGAGCTGCCCGACTCCCCGGATGAGACATCGGAAGACAGGTTCGCGCTCGAGCCCGATCAGCCCGGCACCTCGCCCGGCTGGACCGCGGGGGCGGTGGCACTCGGGCTGCTGTTCGCGCTGCAGATCGTGAACCACTATCGGCACGCCCTGGCCACCATCCCTTCCATTGCCGGCCCGCTGCGCGCCGTATATGGCGTCCTCGGCATGGACCTCACCCCGCAGTGGGATGTGCGCGCCTATGACGCTCGCCAGCTCGGCGCTACGGTGAGCGGAACGAATCCCCGCGAGATCACGGTACGGGCCAGCATCGCCAACCTTGCTCACTGGGCGCAGCCCCTGCCGCTGCTCAGAGTGACGCTGCAGGATCGGTTCGGCCGGGCCATTGCGGCCCGCGATGTCGCGCCGCGCAACTACCTGCGGTCGGTGCCCGCGCCCTCACTTCTGCCGCCGGGGGGCCGTGTCGATGCGAGCGTAGCCGTCCTCAGCCCGGGTTCCCGGGCGGTCGGATTTGAAATCGACGCCTGCCTCCCGGAGGGGGGCACGGTGGTCTGCGCCCATGGATCGTGAGCGCCCGGCGCGCGGCGCGCCGGCAATCGGTCCGTACACGCTGCCCGGAAGAGTGGTGCTTGCGCCCATGGCCGGCGTCACCGACCGCCCGTTTCGCATCCTCTGCCGAAAGCTCGGCGCGGCGCTCGCCGCATCGGAAATGTTGACTTCCGATGCGCGGCTGTGGAGCACTCGCAAGTCGCGCCACCGTTTGGATCATACGGGGGAGCCCGAGCCTCGAGTGGTGCAACTTGCGGGCGCCGAGCCCGCGGTGCTCGCCGAGGCTTCCCGGCTCGCCGTGGATCGGGGCGCGCAGATGATCGATATCAATATGGGCTGCCCCGCAAAGAAGGTCTGCGGCAGGCTGTGCGGCTCGGCCCTGCTCACCGATGAAGCACTCGTTGCCCGCATACTCGAGGCGGTCGTGGGCGCCGTCAGCGTGCCGGTAACACTCAAGATCCGCACGGGATGGGACCACGCGCATCGCAATGGTGTCGACGTTGCACGACTCGCGGAACAGTGCGGCATTCAGTCGCTCGCCGTTCATGGGCGCACGCGCGCGGATTTCTACCAGGGCGAGGCCGAATACGAGACGATCCGCCAGATCAAGTCCGCGGTGCGCATTCCCGTGTTCGCCAATGGCGATATCCGCACGCCGCACGATGCGCGCAAAGTGCTTGATTTCACTGGGGCCGACGGTGTCATGATCGGGCGCGCCGGCCTGGGTGCGCCATGGATTTTCAGATCTGTCAACTCTTTCCTCGAAGGTGGCGAAAAAGCGCGCGAACCCTTGCGCTCCGAGGTGCGTGATATCATTCTTGCTCACCTCGATTCCCTGTACGGCTTCTACGGCGAGGAGAACGGTGTGCGTATCGCGCGCAAGCATATCGGCTGGTACTGCGAGCGATGCTTCACCGACTCCACCGCGATCCGTCAGGATCTGATGACAGCCGCAAGCGCGCGTGCGCAACGCGAGCGGACGCTGCGGCATTTCGATGCGTGGGCGGGGGGTGCCGCACGTGCGGCCTGACGAATCGAAACTTTTCGAGAGCATCACATGGCACCAAGAAAAAAAACCGGGCAGTGGTCTGCCGCCGGGATCAGGGTAAACGGGCACGAGCTGCCGCTGCGCAGCCACGCCGAGCGTGCGCTGAGCGACTACTTCACCCATCTCGAAGGCTCACACCCGGCGGATCTCTACAACCTGGTCTTGCGAGAGGTCGAGGAGCCTCTGTTCCGCGTCGTGCTCGACTACGCGGAAGGCAACCAGAGCCGCGCCGCGGATATCCTCGGCATCAATCGCGGCACGCTGCGCAAGAAGCTCAGACTGTTCGGCCTGGCCAATTGAACATATTTCGATGACTACCGCGCTGCGGCCCGTGCGGCGGGCACTGCTTTCCGTCTCCGACAAGACCGGAGTGGTGGAGCTTGCGCGAGCGCTCGCGCTGCGCGGTGTGGAGATTCTCTCGACGGGCGGCACCGCGCGGCTCCTGGCCAGCAAGGGCCTGACGGTGCGCGAGGTGTCCGATTACACGGGCTTTCCCGAGATCATGGACGGTCGGGTCAAGACCCTGCACCCGAAGATACACGGCGGTTTGCTCGGACGCCGCGGCATGGATGAAGCGGTCATGGCGCTGCACGGCATCGAGCCGATCGACCTGCTGGCGGTCAATCTGTATCCGTTCGCCGAGACCGTGGCGCGGCCCAACTGCCGCTATTGCGAGGCCATCGAGAACATCGACATCGGCGGACCGGCCATGTTGCGCGCGGCCGCCAAGAATCACGAATCGGTGGCCGTGGCGGTCGATCCTGCGGATTATGAGGCGCTGATCGCAGACCTCGAGGCTCACCAGGGGTGCACCAGCGCGCCAACGCGCGCGCGACTCGCGGCCAAGGCGTTCGCGCACACCGCGCGCTATGACGCCATGGTGGCAGGCTACCTTGCCGGTCACCAGGCGGTGCAACCCGAGCGGTTCCCCGCGACGCTGTCCCTGTTTTTCGACAGAGCGCAGGAGCTGCGCTACGGCGAGAATCCGCACCAGCAGGCGGCGCTGTACCGCGATTCGCAAGCCCGCGGCGGGGTCGCCCAGGCAAGGGTGCTGCAGGGCAAGGATCTGTCGTTCAACAACATCGCGGACGCCGATACGGCGATCGAGTGTGTGCGGCAGTTCGAGGAACCGGCCTGCGTCATCGTCAAGCACGCGAACCCCTGCGGAGTGGCCGTGGCCGGCTCGCTCCTCGATGCCTATGAGCGGGCCTACCACACCGATCCGACCTCGGCGTTCGGCGGCATCATCGCGTTCAACCGACCGCTCGATGCCGAGACGGCCCGGACCATCACGGCCAGGCAATTCGTCGAGGTGATCGCGGCACCCATGGTGGAGCCGGAAGCGGCGCGGGCGCTCGCGGACAAGCGCAACGTGCGCGTACTCGAGATTGGCGCGCTCGAGCCGTCGCTTGCAGAGAGCCTCGAATACCGCAGCGTGTCCGGCGGTCTGCTGGCGCAGACACGCGATCAGGGGCGCGTGCGGATCGGGGAACTGAAGGTCGTGAGCCGCCGCCAGCCGACGCCGGGGCAGCTTGCCGACCTGCTGTTCGCCTGGCGGGTCGCAAAATTCGTCAAATCCAACGCCATCGTCTATGCCCACGACGGCGCCACCGTAGGCGTCGGCGCCGGACAGATGAGCCGTGTCTACTCGAGCCGCATCGCCGCCATGAAGGCCGCCGACGAGAAACTGAGCGTCGAGGGAGCGGTGATGGCATCCGATGCGTTCTTCCCATTTCGCGACGGAGTCGATGTGGCCGCGCAGTACGGCATTCAGGCGGTCATCCAGCCGGGTGGCTCGCGCAACGATGCCGAAGTGATTGCAGCCGCCGACGAGCACGGCATGGCCATGGTGTTCACCGGCATGCGCCACTTCCGCCATTGAGGCGTCGAGGCTCCTCGCAATGAAGGTCCTCGTCATCGGCTCCGGCGGCCGCGAGCATGCGCTTGCCTGGAAGTGCGCTGCGGCCCCGCGGGTCACCGAAGTGTTGGTTGCGCCCGGCAATGCCGGCACGGCGCTCGAGCCTAAGTGCCGTAATGTCGCGGTCGCGGCCGAGGACATCGGCGCCCTGGTGAGCCTCGCGAAGCGAGAAGGCATCGCACTCACCATCGTCGGTCCGGAAGCGCCACTGGTCGCAGGCGTGGTCGATGCGTTCCAGGCGGCGGGACTGCCCTGCTTCGGCCCCACGCAGCTTGCCGCACGACTGGAAGGCTCCAAGGCGTTCACCAAGGAATTCCTGCAGCGCCATGGCATTCCGACCGCACGCTCCCGGACATTCAACCGCGCCAACTACGATCCGGCGTGGCTCGATCGGCAATCGCTCCCGCTGGTGATCAAGGCGAGCGGCCTCGCAGCCGGCAAGGGCGTGATCATCGCCGCGACTCACGCCGAGGCCCGCGAGACGGCCGCTGCCATGTTCGATGGCCGCTTCGGCGCGGCCGGCGACGAGGTCGTAGTCGAGGAGTTCCTCCAGGGCGAGGAAGTCAGTTTCATCGTCATGGCCGACGGCCGGCACGTGCTGCCGCTCGCCACATCGCAGGACCACAAGCGCCGGGATGACGGCGACCTCGGACCCAATACCGGGGGAATGGGCGCCTATTCCCCCGCGCCAGTGGTCACCCCTGCCCTGCATGCGCGCATCATGCGCGAGGTGATCGAGCCGACGATTCTCGGCCTGGCGGCCGACGGGACGCCCTACACGGGATTCCTGTACGCCGGCCTCATGATTGCCGCTGATGGCACGCCGAACGTGCTGGAATTCAACTGCCGCTTCGGCGACCCGGAGACCCAGCCGCTCCTGAGCCGGCTCAGATCGGACCTGGCCGGGCTGTGTGAGGCGGCCCTTGCCGGGCGGCTGGACACGGTGAGCGCCGAGTGGGATCCGCGGGCCGCGCTCGGAGTGGTGCTGGCGGCGGGAGGCTACCCGGACTCCGGCAGCACGGGCGAGAGGATCGAGGGACTGGATCGCGCCGCGGACCTGGCCCGTGGCGGATCGGGCAAGGTATTCCACGCCGGCACGAAGCTCTCGGGAACCGAGGTGCTCACCAACGGAGGGCGGGTACTGTGCGCGGTGGGGCTGGGCGATTCGGTGGCCGACGCGCAGCGGATGGCCTATGCGCTCGCCGACGCGATCCACTGGCCGAACCTGCGTTATCGACGCGATATCGGCTACCGCGCGATCAACAGAGAGCTCAGGTCCTGAGCGAATCGCCACGGGTTGCCCCGATCGGTGGCCCGGGCGGATGCATCGCGCGCACACGGCCCTGATGACGGCGATGTGCCGCAGCCACATGAGCGGCGCCCCTTCCAAGGGGCATACGGTGCGACCGAGCATACTCACCGGCGAAATTCAACTTCTCCGTGTCCACAGTGTGAACTCGCAACAGCGCTCCCCCACGCGCATCAAACACTGAAGACGCCGACCACCAATCGCGCGGCCGGGAGGAGCAAATCCCGTTTCGTGCGGAGCGATGGCGTATACAATCCGCGGCCGGCTCTCCCGCGATGGGCAAAATCGCGGGATCTCTCAAAACCCGCAACACGACATGTTGTTGTGCCAACCGCCCGCATCTGGTCTGCCCTGAATGTTGAAGCTCGCACCGAGCAGCACCCTGAGTTATGCATCGCCCGGCATGTCGTCCGCCCGGCGCCGGTTTCTGGTCGCGCTCGAGGCGATATCCGGTATCGGGCGGGCCAACCGCATCTATGCGACCTGGCAGGCGTCGCGACCGGAGTCGAGCCTGCGGGCGATGAACGGGTTGCTCGCCGCCTGCGGCATCGCGCTGCGAATCAAGGCGCCGCAATGGCCCGTGCACCGGACTGACGACCGCAAGCTGATCATGGTAGCGAACCACCCGTTCGGCATTCCCGACGGGATCGCGATCCTCGCGTTGGCCGAGCAATTGGACCGTCCGGTGCGCATTCTCATCAACAGCGACCTGCTGCGCGTGCCGGAGATGGCGCGATACGCGCTGCCGATCGACTTCTCGGAGACGAAGGAGGCGGTGCGCACCAATCTGGAGAGTCGCAAGGAGGCGCTGGCCTGCCTCGCGCGCGGGGAGACTGTCGTGGTCTTCCCGAGTGGCGGCATCGCAACCGCGCGCAATCCGTTCGGCCGCGCAGAGGAGCTGCCGTGGAAGCTCTTCACGGCCAAGCTGATTCATCTTGCCCGGGCGGACGTGCTGCCCGTGTACTTCGACGGCCAGAACAGCCCGCTGTTCCACGCCGCGAGCCGAATCAGCATGTTTCTCCGGTTGTCGCTGATCGTGCCGGAAGCGGCCCGGCGGTTGGGCCTGCCCATCGATGTGTGCATCGGGAATGTCATTCCTTGCGAGCAGCTCGCCGCGGTCGGGGATCGGCAGGCGCTCACCAGGCTCCTCCAGGATCGGGTTCTCGCACTGCGGGGAGATGACCCGCGCACCCCGGGTCCGCCGGACTGCGCGGACACCGTCGCACCCCGCGACATCACACTGGAAACCGCCGCGGGTTGATCCGCATTCGGTCTCGGCCCAACTCTCGGCGATGACATTCCGATTTGGCACATCCGCACCGTTCGTCCACTCCTGCTGGCGGCGGGCGAATCGGTCCGTGTGGGCGATTTCCGTGGCGGCCGCCGTCATCCTGTTGGCGGCCTGCACGGATCATTTCCCCACGCCCGCATCGACGGCGGCCCACAAGATCACGACGAATGGCTGCTTCCGCGTTCCCATCGGACAAGGGAGGCACCATCCCACGCAGGGGACAAGCATCCGCCTTCCTTACCGCGATTGGCTGCCCGACGGGCCGGCCAGCCACGTGGTTCTCGCGCTGCACGGATTCGACGACAGCCGCGACGCGTGGGCCACGATCGGGCCCGTCCTTGCGCGCCACGGCGTCGCGGTATTCGCGCCGGATCAACGCGGTTTTGGCCTTTCGCCCGAGCGCGGCGACTGGGCGGGAAGTTCGGAAATGGTGGCGGACGCGCGGTCCATGGTGGCCACTCTGCACCGTCGCTTTCCAGCTGTGCCGTTGACGGTCGCTGGCGAAAGCATGGGTGGGGCGGTGTCGATTCTGCTCGCCGCAAAAGGTGATCCGTACGTCTCTTCCTACGTTCTGGTATCACCCGCCGTCTGGGGCGGCAGCGCAATGGCGGCACCCGCGCGCTGGGCCGCCGCAGCGCTCGGCGCCGTCGTACCTTGGCTGAGGTTGACCGGCCGGCAAGCCCATGTCCTGGAAAGCGACGACCGGGCGGCGCTGCGAAGACTCTCTGAGGACCCGTTGACCATCCATGCAACGCGCCTCGGAACGGTGGCGGGCATCGTACGCATGATGGGAGCGGCGCAGGCCGACTGCGCAAGATTCCACCCGGCGCACGCGCTGGTGATGTACGGCGGCCACGACCAGGTCATTCCGAAGGCGGCCATGGCTGCGTGCTGGCGATCGATTCCGGCCGGCGGGGGGGGTGATGCTCGCCTACTATCCGCAGGACTATCATTTGATGCTCATCGACCATCAACGAGACATGCCGATTCACGACATCGTCTCGTTCATCCTGCATCCCGAGCGAGCTTCGCCTTCGGCGGCGACCGATGGCGCAAAGGCGCTCCGCGCCGCTCGCCGCGCGATGAGCCGGACTTCGAGAGGGGATGCCGGATCATCGCCGCAGCCATCCCAGGCTGCGCTCCGTCGATGTGCTGGGGTGGTATTCACATCCGACGAAGCCGTTCCACGAGAGTTCGTGCACCGTGGAAAATATCTCCTCGAAATCCGTGCTTCCGGTCCCGGGCTCGTGGCGGCCGGGGAAGTCGGCGATCTGAATGTGCCCGATGATGCGCGCGTGCTCGCGGATCACCGCCGCCGGATCCTCGCCGGCACTGCGCCCATGAAAGACGTCATAGAGCATCCTGAGGTTGGGGCACTGCAACGTCCGGATGGCGAGCACGGCCTGAGGCATCCGGCTCATGAAGTAGTGCGGCAAGGTGGCCGGCCCGATCGGCTCGATGAGAACCCCCACATCTGCCTGCGCCGCCTTCTCGCAGGCCCACGAGAGGTGGGTCAAGTACGTGTCCCAGACGAGCTCCGGCTCGTACCCGACGGGATGGATGCCCGATTGGACATGGATGAAGCGCGCCCGGGCAGTCCTGGCGTAATCCAGGCCGACTTCGACGCTGTCGCGAAACTCCCGAGTCCTGCCGGGCGAGGCGGCAAAGCCCTTTTCCCCCTTGCGGGCATCACCTGCCGGAAGGGCGAGCTGCACAAAGGACAGGCCCTCCTGCTCTAGCCAACTCCGCAGCACGGCCGCGGGGATTGCATACGGCCCGGGGTGCTCGATCGCCGCAAACCCGGCCTGCCTGGCAGCCGCGATGCGGCCCGGGAAAGGGTGCTCCCCGAACAGATAGCCAAGATGAGCGCTGAATTGCGGCATGCCTTACTTGAGCGAGACGAGGAACGCCACCGCGACCAGAATCCCGATCGACAGCCAGAGCGCCCTCCTTCCAGACACGAAGCGTGGCGGGTTTTCGCCCACGGTGCGGCTTTTGAATCCATGGACCATCGCCGGCACGAGATTGTCTCCGCGCGCCACGGCGTAATAGGCAATCGCGCCGAGGTGCAGCGTAACGAGCGCCAGCAGCAAATGGAAATTGGCGGCGTGCAGACGGGCCAATCGCCGGCCCGTATCGAAGGATACCCATCTCGCCCAGGGACCCGAGGCGGCGCCGTCGACATTGACCGCGAACAAGCCGAGCAGGGTCTGCGCCAAAAGCAGCCCGAGCATGGCGAGAATGCTCAAGCCACCGAGGGGATTGTGGCCGATCGGCGTGGACGAGGAGCCGTACTGCGGGACGCCATGCGGCTTGCGCACATAGCGCCAGACCTCTGCCGGCGAGCGCACGAAGTCCACGAAGCGCGCGGTCTGCGCCCCCGCGATTCCCCATG
This sequence comes from Pseudomonadota bacterium, assembly GCA_021777555.1. Taxonomy (GTDB): domain Bacteria; phylum Pseudomonadota; class Gammaproteobacteria; order Steroidobacterales; family Steroidobacteraceae; genus 13-2-20CM-66-19. The sequence goes on from JAJYDK010000005.1 coordinate 43,426, forward strand.
CCAGCCGGAACAATACCGCGGCCAGCATGGCGCAGCCGAAGATCCGGTGCCAATGCATACGGTCGTGTCTCGCGGTCCACCAGCACGAGGCGAACAGAGCCACGATGAGCCAGTGTGAAATCCGGGTGGGGGCATCCCAGACACGGATCCTCTTCAATTCAATCCGCGCACGACGCACGCGTGATCACCACCAGCTGCTGTGAGCGCGAAACTGACGATGACAGCTGCCGCACGCTCTGCCCACTGCGACGGCACGCGCGTGCGCCAGAGGGCGATCGCGGCTCGACACCGCCGAAGCCAGATCACGCACCCGGGCCGCAAGCACCTGCGAGGCGTGCGTGAATCCTGTCGGTTCGGCCCAGATGGAGGCGCGCGCCCGTGTGGTGAGCCCGCTCTCAGGCCCGCTGCCCACCGGGAACCAGCCCGGCAGATCGCCGGCAAGGCGCGTCATCCTGTTCGAATCCCTGACGACGATGCTCCAGTCCGGATGCGATTCCCGGAGCTGATCGGCCAGTGCTTTCATGGCCCGCCCGAGCTCTTTGAAGTGCGCTCGGCGCGCACGCACGATTTGCGCCATTGGCAGCTTCACGGCAGGGGCCGAAACGCACACCGCCGATGGGGCGACGGATAACAGGAATGTGAGGCCGATTCCGACCCTGCCGAGGCTCTGACGTTGCATGCGATGGCGATCTCCAGGGGTACATGATGACCAGGCGGCTCGGCGACTTTTGATGAATGAAGGGGCTGCAGCATTCCAGCCTGCCTCTCACCGCTTCCGTCCGCGGAGCACCTGCGCGTTGACGACATTGAGCGGCGACCCGGCCTCGAAGGCATTGATCTGATCGAATACATCCGAGAACTGCAGATCCCACTCCTCGCGAGTCACATATCCTATGTGCGGAGTGCACAGGACGTTATCCAACTGCAGCAACGGGTGCTTCACATCGAGCAGCGGCTCGTCCTCGTAGACATCCACAGCAGCACCTCCGGGGCGGCCGGCTTTCAGCGCCGCGACCAGTGCCCCTGGCTCGATCAGGGGCGCCCTGCTCGTGTTGACGATGAGCGCCGATGGTTTCATCCGGGCGAGATCGGATGCCGTCACGATGTGCCGCGTGGCCTCGACGAGACGCAGGTGCAGCGAAAGAACGTCAGAAGTCTCGAATAGCTGTTGCTGGCTCTGCGCGACCGTCCAGCCGTCCGCCCGAGCTCTCGCCTGAGACTCCGCCCGCCCCCAGATCAACACCGGCATGCCAAATGCCCGGCCGTATTCCGCCACCACCCTGCCGATGCGACCGTAGCCGAATATGCCGAGCACCTTGCCGCGCAGCGTGGTCCCGACTCCTGCCTGCCAGCGGCCCGCCCGAAGTGACTCGATCTGACGCGGGAGCTGCCGAGAGGCGGCCAGCATCAGCGCGAAGGTGAGTTCCGCAGTCGCATGCGACGGAGTGCCAGGATGAAGACTCGAGGACACGACGATTCCGAGGCGCGTGCACGCGTCGATGTCGATGTGCGGGTACACGCTCCGTTGACTGATGAGCTTCAGACGGGGCAGGCGCTCGAGCAGAGGCGCCCGGATCTGCGTGCGCTCGCGGATCAGCACTAGAGCTTCAGCGGCATGGAGACGCTCGCTGAGCATCTCGGTATCCTCGACGTGATCGTTCCAGACGGTGACCTCATGACGGGAAAGCTTGCCGAAGCACGGCAGGGTGCGCAGCGTATCGAAGTAATCGTCCAGGATCGAGACTCGCATTACCGAGGTTCCTCCCGCAGACCCTGCCCAAGGCCCGATGAAGTCCTCATGCGGGGGCATTGCCCGGCGCGGACGGCGAAACGCGGCCAGCCGCGCCGGTCCATTCGAGCATTGATCGAGTGACGGCTGTTGTTGCATTCATTCCCGGATTTCCGGCAGGTTCGGGCACGAGACACCGATCTGATTATCACACGAATCCGCCGCCGCAGAATTGGCGGCCGTCCACGGGAAAAGCCACGCCCCATTCTGCGTGCCGTCTCCAGCTGAGCCGGAACCCGCGGGAACACAGCCCGCGGGTTCCGGGGTGTCGACGGCATCGACGCCCCCCCCCCGATCACAATCTCAGGCTGAGCGTCGCCTGGATCTGCCGGCCCACGGCGAAGGCATAGAACGTCCCATCGAAGTCCGTCAGCGGCCGCGTGTCCCCCATGTTGAAGACGGCAAGTCTCAACTGGTAATTCCTGTCGAATCTGTAGGAAACGGTGCCATTGACCATGCCGTAACCACCGATCCAAGTGGCGCCGTCACTACCCAGCTGCGTACCGACGTATTTCTCATAGAGCGACCCACCCCAGCGCCGCCGCTGGTAGAGCAGTCCGAAAGCGCCGGTGGCTTCCGGGGCATCGGAGAATTCCATTGACGGCGTACCGTTGCCGGGGTTGTTCAGGGCTCTGTTGATCGAGCCATTGGCGAAGATGACGAGTCCAGAGCCGACATCGTAGGCGCCCTCGAACTCCACGCCGTAATAGTCCCCCGTTCCAAGGTTGCGGTAGCACTTGCACGCGGACCCGGTCTCATTGAAAAGCACGTTCGTCGCGTGGATTTTGTAGACATCCGCGTCGAACGTTACGGCTCCATGCGTGTAGACAGTTCCCACCTGGGTGGTGAGACTTTTCTGGGGCTGGGTATTCGCGGCCGTGCCCCCTTGTGCGGCAAGCGTCTTCAACGGCGGAATCAGCAGCGCAGTTGCCGCCTGGGCATAGACCGACCAGAAGTGCGTAAGTCGGTAGTTTGCGGTGAAAAAGTACGTCGGCTTCTGATAGGTCTTGGTGCCGTGCGCTCCGATTCCATCCGGCTCGTAGGTGGCGCTGATGGAGCGCCGCTCGTGCTGCAGCTTGATCCCCGGCGTTATGGTGAGCTTGTCCGTCGGGCGCCAGACGAAGTCGGCAAACAGCTGATACTGGAACCACGTCGAACCTTCGTCGTATTGAGGAGGATTGAGATAATCCGGGTGATTGGCCGTGAGATCCCAATTTATGAGGTACCGGTAGCTGCTCGAGTTCTCCACCAGGAATCCCGTTCGCAACGTTCCGTACCGCATATCGTCATTGAACCGGAAGATGTTCCCTGCGATATGGTAATGGAGGATCTTGTAGTAGCCTCCGATGTCGGTCGGCTGGGAGTAGCTGATTGGGGCGGAGCTGGGTGAGACCTGCGGACCGGGATTCGGATTGACGAGGTCGGCGACCGACTGAGGCGACTCGGTATTGTTGTCGTAGTTGTACCAATAGAGGTGATCTTCGATGTACTTCCCGCCGGATATCTTCCACTTCAGGTTCGCATAAGTGAATACCGAGCGCCGGTTTTGGCGGTTGAACTTGTAGTAGTGCTCGTCGTACGGGTTGTTGTTGAGCGCAAAGTTCTTGCCGTACAGCGCCAGCTGTTGGGCGGTCTGGCCGACGCCCATCGCCTCGCCTACGTCGGTCATGTGGAAGCGCGCATAGTTCCAAGTCGCGAACAGCGTCAGCAGTGCGTCGTTCGAGATCGGCACCAGCACCTTGACCATCTGGTTGTACTGCGCACCGTTGGAGTAGCTCAGTGCACCGTTCGATTGGCGCTCCTCGAGACTGAATAGCGCCTTGGTGCCGTGGAGATGGCCGATGGATCCGGTCTGGACCTGGGTGACATAGTCCTGGGTATTGAAGGTGCCATAGGTGAGGTCCTGCTTGGCGTGGAACTGGTCGGAGACGATCGGCGAGAACAAGTGGACCGCGCCGCCGAAGTTGGCCTCTCCCATGTCGCCGGCGGAGCCCGGCCCACGATCCACGACCGCCGCCCCGATGGTCGAGGCCGGAAAGAACGCAGAGGCGTGGTGGGTCAGATCGTTCGAATCACCGAAGGCGATTCCGTCGTAGGTGATATTGAACTGGCCGTCCTGAAAACCACGCAGCGTGGAGGTATTGGTCTCACCGATGCCGCCGCCCATGGAGCTGATGCCCGAGACGGAAGGCGCGATCTGGATGGCGGTCGTGTAGTCGCCCGATGCAGGTGTGGCCTTGGCGATGAAGCTGTGCGTGATGATCGACTGGGGCTGCGTCTCGCTGAGCGGAGCCTTGGTGGGCGCCATCCTGGCCGCCTGATTGCTCTCGGCGCTGATGAGGATGGCCTGAATGACGGTTCCGCCCGCACCGGTTCCGGTGTTGATCGGCTCGCCGGTGACACCGGGTTTTTTTGCGCCGGCGTGCGCGTCGTGGTGCGCGCTCGCCGCTGTTCGGGCGTGCGGCCCGGTCTTGACCTGCGCGGAGGTACCCCCGCCTGAGGGCATCCTTGCGTGAGCGACTCCGCCTAGGGCCGTGAGTGCCACGAAGCTGCCGCTGAGAAGTTGCGTCGAGATCCGCATGTTTAGAGCCCCCCCCCGAGGTCATTGGATATGGACCGGCTTCGAGGCCGGCTGAATCCGTAAGTGGTTTTTGCAGCGTCTTTGAGCTGACGGCTCATCGAGCTTTGAGTGGATCGATCTGGTTCAAAATGCCGACCATGCTGGCGCTTTTTGCCGCGTTTTGCCCATGTCTCTTGCCATGTTTGACAGTCACCGCGAAAGCCACCAAGGTTGGCGCGCAGGCGGATAGTGGCTTTATCGAGTAAGAAATGCAAGTGCTATTTGACTCACTCGCCGGCGCGCAACCGGGTGGGGCGTGGTGAGGAGCGCCCCTCGGCATGACCACCCTGGCGCAGAGCGGCGCCGGGCGGAGGCCATCCTGCGGGGCAGACGCGCAGAGCCCGCAGTCGCCGCGCCGCCCGCGGGAGACTGGCTTCAGAATGATCGTGCGGTCGCGATGGTTCGCGCCGCGAGCGAATCTCGGCGCCGTAGTGGGACGGATTTTCGCCGCTTCCGCAGTGGCGCTAGGGAGACCGCCCCGGGGCGGCCGCGCGCTGTGAGCATGCTAGGATATCGGCCCACAGGTGCTTCGACGCCGATCTGAAGCGGGTGGGTCGATATCTTGGCAAAAGCAAGTCCTCTTCCTCTGCGCATCGCAGATGAAATCCGCGAGCTGATCAGGAGCGGCCGCGCGCCCGTGGGCACCCACCTCGGCACACAGGAGCTGGCCGATCAATTCAGCGTTTCGCGCTCGCCCGTACGCGAAGCTTTACAGCTCCTGGCGGATGAGAACGTTCTGCAGCGCCATGCCAACCGGGGCTTTTTTGTGCGCTCATCCCGGGCGTCTCCGGGCAAGTCGGCGCGCAATGCCGAGATGCCCGAGCGCTCGAACGCCTATCGGAAGTTCGCCGATGACTGGCTCGACAATCGGATCCGGGACGAGATCACCGAACAGTTTCTCCGCAACCGCTATCACTTGACCAAGGCCCAGGTGACAGACGTCCTCATGCGCGCGGTACGCGAGGGCTGGGTCGAGCGCAAGCCCGGCTATGGGTGGCGGCTTCTGCCCGTCGCGAAGACGGCCGAGGCGTTCGAACAGATCTATCGGTTTCGGATGCTGATCGAGCCCGCGGCCATGCTCGAGCCGAGCTTCCGCATCGACCGTGCCGTACTCGCCGAACAGCGCCGCACCCAGGAGGAGATGCTGACCTCCGGTGCCGCGAGCATGCCGGCGGACCGGGTCGTGCTCAACGGCTCGCTCTTCCACGAAGAGATCATCAAGATGGCCGGCAATCCCTTTTTCGTTCGCGCATTGGAGCAGGCGAACCGCATGCGCCGCCTGCTGGAATACCGGGCCAAGATCGACCGCGAGAGGCTGCGCACCCAGTGTTCCGAGCACATTCAGATAGTGACCCTTCTCGAGAAGGGTGACGTCATCGAGGCCTCCTACATGATGCGCCAGCACCTCAGCGGCGCCCTCGCGAGAAAGTCGCCGCGGGTTCACGGACCCGAGGGACACTCCGCGCCGCCCAAGGACTGAGTCAGGTCTCCTGAAGACATCCGGCGTAGTCGGTCACTTCCGCAGTGTTCCGGGTCGCGAATGATTCGATACGCCGAGAATCATGACCAGAACGGCGGCAATGATCAGGAAAGCGCCGTATCCGAGCATGGCAGGGGCGAATCCATGCGAGATGGAGCGCGCCCAGCCTGTCAGATACGGGCCGAAGAAGCCGCCGAGATTGCCGATTGAATTGACCAGCGCAATGCCGGTGGCGGCCGCCTGAGTACCCGCGAGCAGGCTGGCGGGAAGAGTCCAGAACACCGTATTACCGACCCACAGGCCGGTATTCGCGATGGTGATCGCAACGATGGCAAGCACCGGATTGCGGATCACGGCCGCTGCGCCGAAAGCGGCCGCGCCGATCAGCAGGGGAATTACGATGTGCAGGCGCCTCTCTCCGGTCCGATCGGAATGCCGGCCGATGACGATGCTGGCGATCGTGGCGAACAGTGACGGTATGGCGGACAGGAACCCGATCTCCAGGGTGCTCGCGCGGGTCATCTCCTTGAGAATCTGTGGCAGCCAGAGCGTCAGGCCGAAAAACCCCACCAGCACTGAGAACTTGATGAAGCCGAGCATCCAGGCCGCGCCGCTGCGGAAAGCGTCGGCCATCCGGCCCAGTTCCGGGCGGTGATGGCGCGCCATCTCCTCTGCAAGCCGCCCCCGGAGCCAGTCCCGCTCCTCGGCACTCAGCCAGGTCGCTTCGGCGGGACTCTCGGTGAGCCATAGGTAGGCGATGACGCCCAGCAGAACGGCGGGGATCCCCTCCAGAACGAACAGCCATTGCCATCCGGCGAGTCCCAGCAGGCCCTTCATCCCCAGAATGACGGTCGAGCAGGGACCTCCGATGATGACCGCGAGCGGATTGCCAATCATGAAGACGGTGACCGCGGTTCCGCGATACTCATCCGGAAACCAGCGAAACAGGTAGAGCATCAGCCCCGGATAGAACCCCGCCTCAGCCAGTCCGAGGAGCGAGCGCATCGAGTACAAGGATATCGGGCCGACCACGAAGGCGTTGGCCATCGCGCAGATCCCCCAGGTGATCATGATGCGCGCCAGCCAGACTCGTGCGCCGAACCTCTGCAGACCGATGTTGCTCGGAATCTCGAGCAAGGCGTATCCCGCGAAGAAGATGCCGGCCGCCAGGCCGAATTGCCGATGGCTCAGGCCCAGGTCGTGAGTCATATCGAGAGCGGCGAAGCCGATGTTCACCCGGTCGAGGAAATTGATCACGAACGCCGCGATCATGAAGGGAATGAGGCGAAGCCCCACCTTCGACATGGTTCGTCGGCCGATTTCTGTGTCCCCCACCATGATCCTTTCTGAGCGATGTCTGTTCGAGAATTGCGATCGCCCGGCTTAGGATGACGCCTCTCTCGGTTTTGTCAACTATAAAATCCATGTTAGAATGCAGATTGGACGGACTGCCGCGAGTGCGGGAGGCGCGATCGGGGGCAGAAACGGCCGCATTGGAGCGGTGCGCAGTGCCCCGCGAGACTCGGCGCCGCCTGCGGTCGGCCGCCCGCGCCGCAGCCGCCGGGAAGCGACGACCACCAGGAGTCTATTGCTTTTTACAATTGAAAAAGCCACGATAGCTACCGTTTGGATGTTTCTGCGCCTCGCAGCCACTCAGGAAAGCGCCCCCCATGCGGATCATTGTATTGCCCGGAGATGGAATCGGCCCCGAGATCAGCGAGGCCACCGTTGCGGTCCTCGAGGCCGCCGATCGCCTGTACTCGCTCGATTTGTCGTTCGATTTCGACGACGTGGGGTTCGAGAGCCTGAAGAAGTACGGCACCACGCTGCGAGAGGAGACCCTGGCCAAGGCGCGCACGTACGACGGCATCATCCTCGGTCCCCAGTCGCACATGGACTATCCACCTCGGGAGCAAGGCGGCCGCAACGTCTCCGCGGGCTTTCGCGTCGGACTCGACCTCTACGCCAATGTACGCCCGGCCCGCTCGCGGAGCTTCCTCGAGCGCGGCGCCAAGAACATGGATCTCGTGATCATGCGCGAGGCGACTGAGGGATTCTATCCCGACCGCAACATGTTCAAGGGACTGGGCGAATTCATGCCCACACCCGATGTGGCCCTCTCGATCCGCAAGCTCACGGCCCAGGCTTGCGAGCGCATCGCACGCGCCGCCTTCGTGCTCGCCATGAAGCGGCGCAAGCATGTAACCGCCGTGCACAAGGCGAATAACTTCATCATCACGGATGGCTTCTTCCTCGAGAAAGTCCGCAAGGTCCATGCCGAGTTCCCCGAGGTCAAGCTCGATGACGTGATCATCGATGCCATGGCCGCCCACCTGGTACGGGACCCCTCGCGCTACGATGTGATCGTCTCGACCAATTTCTATTCCGATATTCTGTCCGACCTCGCCAGCGAGCTCTCAGGGAGCCTGGGCCTCGCCGGCTCGATCAACGCCAATGCCGAGCAGGGACTGGTCTGCGCCCAGGCGCAGCACGGCTCCGCTCCCGACATCCAGGGTCGGAACATCGCCAATCCCACCTCCCTGATCCTCTCGGCGGCGATGATGCTCAGCTGGCTCGGCGAGCACCGCAGGCTCCCGTCGCTGGAGGCCGCCGGTCAGGCGATCGAGGCGGCCGTCGACCGGGTACTCATCGACCCCGCCTCCCGCACCCGCGACCTCGGCGGCTCACTCGGCACCCGCGCCTTCGGTGAGCGCGTCGTCGCCGCCCTCACCGACACCGCATCACACGTGAAATAGGGGCACTCCAGCATGGCGCGGCCGCGCATCGGTCTCATCCACGCGACGCCAGTGGCCGTCGAGCCGATCCGCAATGCATTCGCGGTAGTCTGGCCCGAGGCGGAGCTCACCAACCTTCTCGATGACAGCCTGACACCCGATCTGGCCAACGCACGTGTGATCACCCAGGCGCTGATCGATCGGATCGTCACGCTTGCGGACTATGCGCGGCGGATCGGCTCGCAAGGCATCCTCTTCACCTGCTCCTCCTTCGGCAGCGCAATCGAGCACGCGGCAAAGCTGCTCGATGTGCCGGTGCTGAAGCCCAACGAGTCCATGTTCGAGGCCGCACTCTGCACCGGAGGCCGACTCGCCATGATCGCGACCTTCCAGCCTGCCAAGGCGAGCATGGAGCTCGAGTTCACCGAACAGGCCGAACGCCTCGGCTCCAGCGCCACGCTGACGACCTTCGTCGTCGAGCCGGCCATGGCGGCGCTCAGGCGCGGCGATGCCGAGATGCATCACCGTCTGGTAGCGCAGCAAGCGCGTGAGCTCTCCGGTTTCGATGCCATCCTGCTCGCGCACTTCTCCACGGCGCCGGCTGCCGCCACGGTCCGAGCAGCAGTCGACATCCCGGTCTTCAGCAGCCCGGAGTCTGCGGTCAGCAAGCTCCGCCGCCTCGTCCGTTCCTGAGAGCACCATGCTCATCGGGGTGATTGCCGATGACTTCACTGGCGCAAGCGACATAGCCAATACGCTCGCTCGGGGTCTGCCCGGAGGCGGCGGCCTGCGCACGATGCAATATCTCGGCGTGCCCACTCAGCCGGCGGCAAAAGACGTCGAGGCCGGCGTCGTCTCCCTCAAGAGCCGGTCGATTCCCGCTTCCGAGGCCGTCACGCTGGCGCTCGAGGCGCTCAGGTGGCTGCGGGCACAGGGTTGCCGACAATTCGTATTCAAATATTGCTCGACCTTCGATTCGACACCCCTTGGAAACATCGGTCCCGTCGCCGAGGCATTGGCCGGGCAACTGGGCGTGAAGGGCGTAACCGTCTGCCCGGCGTTCCCAGCCGCCGGCCGCACCCTGTACCAGGGACATCTCTTCGTCCACGACCAGCTGCTCAGCGAATCGACCCTCCGGCAGCACCCGCTCAATCCCATGGTCGATCCGGACATCCGCAGATGGCTCAGGCTGCAGTGTTCCGCATCCGTCGGCTGGATACCCTGGACGGTCGTGAATGCGGGCCCCGCGGCACTGCGAGGGGCGCTCGATGCGCGCGCCGCGCGCGGGGAAACGCTGATCGTCGTCGATGCCGTGCGCGACGAAGACCTCGTGACCATTGGTCACGCAAGCCAAGGCATACCCCTCTTGACAGGCGGTTCCGGTATTGCGATTGCGCTTCCGGATAATTTCCTGCGAGTCGGACTGGCCATGGGCGTCAGCGCCAGCGCTGTCAGGATGCCCGGGCCTGAGGCAATCCTCGCGGGTAGTTGCTCCGAAGCTACGCGTCACCAGATCGAGATGCACGCCAAGGACCACCCCATATTGAAGGTGAACGTCGAGCTTGCCATGACCGGAGCAGTCAATCCCAGAGAGCTCGCAGAATTCATCAACGCTCACAAAGGCGAAGCGCCGCTCATTTACGCATCGGACGATCCTCAACGATGTGCCGACCTGCAGCGGAAATTCAGCCGCAAACGGATCTCCGGCGCATTGGACACGCTTTTTGCCGACACGGCCCGAATCCTGGTGGCAGGAGGAGTCCGCCGCCTGATCGTCGCGGGCGGCGAGACTTCGGGAGCGATCGTCGGCGCGCTCGGCATTGCCGCTCTGGCGATTGGCCAGGAGATTGATCCCGGAGTGCCCGCATTGATTGCTGCAGGTCCACAGCCGCTGGCGCTCGCGCTCAAGTCCGGCAACTTCGGCGCACCGGATTTTTTTGCCAAGGCGTTACGCCAGCTCGCAGGTGAGGCATGAGCGAAGTCAGACTTCGCGATGAGATGGCGCGCCTGTGCCGTTCGCTCTTCGAGCGGGGGTTCTCCGTCGGCTCGGCGGGGAATGTCAGCGCCAGGGTGGGCGACGGCCTGCTCATCACCCCAACCAATTCCTGTCTGGGATTCCTGGACCCCGCCCGCATCTCGAAGCTCGATTCGAACGGCCATCATGCGGGAGGGGATCCACCGTCGAAGGAAATCTTCCTGCACCGCGCGTTCTACGATTCCCGGCCGTCCGTGGGCGCCGTCGTCCACCTTCATTCGACTTTTGCCACGGCGTGGTCGTGCCTGACGGACATTGACCCCGAAGACTGCCTTCCTCCGCTGACGCCTTATGCCGTGATGCGGGTCGGCCGGGTGCGCCTCATACCCTACACGCGGCCAGGCGACCCGCGGACCGGCGAATTGATTCGTGCCCTCGAGGGGCGTCATGCGGCCGTCCTGCTGGCCCATCACGGTCCAGTCGTGACCGCCGGGAACCTGCGGAGCGCGGTGTACGCTGCGGAGGAACTCGAGGAGACCGCCAGGCTCCTCGTGACGCTGCGCGGTATGCCGACACGCATGCTCGGAGCCGAACAGGTCGATGAGCTCACTCGCGTGTTCAGCGCGCCCTGATTGTGCCTACGCCGCCTGGAAATTTACGCTCCGTCATCTCACAGTCGGATTCTGAGGTCAGCGCCTCGCATTGGGCGCCGCCCCGGCGCACGCACGCCGCGCGGCTCTATTCGCCGGCGATGGTTGGGGTCCGCGTGGCTCCCAATGATCCGGCAGTACGTCTCGTTACTGACTTTTCCCGGGAAGAGCCCCGGACGATCCCCCCGGATCGCACGCTCGATGATGCGCTGCGGGAAATGGTGTGCACCGGCGTTCGCGCGCTGCTCGTCGTGGAAGATGAGCTGGTATCGGGTCTGATCACTTCATACGACATCGAGGGACGGCGCCCATTGGAATTCATTCGAAGCTCGCATCATCTCGTGCGCGGAGAAATTGCAATCGGACACATCATGACCCCCTGGCGCAGTCTGTCGACGCTCGACTGGAAGACGGTCTGCGCCGCCAATGCCGGCCAGATGGAGGAGTACTTCAGGAGCACCCACGCGACTCATGTCGTGCTCGTCGAAGAAGTGTGCCATGTCGGACCCTGCGTCCGCGGCGTCATCTCCCGCAGGCGGATCGAGCGCGAGATGGCGCGAACGATCTGATCCATGTGCCGTGCGGCCGTGACGGTGGCTTGGTCACGAACTCCCGCCGGCGAATGTCGGCCGAAGCTGCGCGCGCCTGCCGGCGCGTGCGACTCCCATTTTCATATATACGACGGTCGATTTCCTCCGTCTGCCGACGCCGCCCTGACGCCCAAGGATGCACTCGTTCCGCATTATCTCCAGCTACGGCAGCGCCTCGGCCTCGCCCGCGGAGTGATCGTCACACCATCGACGTATGGAACCGACAATCGCTGCACGCTGGATGCCATGGCGAGGCTGGGCGACACGGTGCGGGGGGTCGCCGTGGTCGACACGTCGGTGAGCACGGCGGAGCTCGAGCGACTGCACGAGCTCGGAATCCGCGGCATCCGCTTCAATCTCCTTCGCCCCGGCGCAACGACCGTGCACATGATCGAGCCGATGGCGCAACGCGTGGCCGAAATGGGCTGGCACGTCCAGCTTCACTTGCCGGCCGAAGACATCGTCGAGAACTGCGGCATGCTGAGCCGTCTGCCTGTACCGCTCGTGTTCGACCATCTGGGGCGCATTCCCCCGCCGCAGGGCATACGCCATCCCGCATTCGGCATCATCCTGAGCCTGATCCAGCGCGGCAGGGTATGGGTGAAGATTTCGGGCCTCAATCTTGGGAGCCGAATCGGGCACCCCGGCTACGACGATCTGGCGCAGGTCGCGCGCACATTCATCCAGGCCGCGCCGGAGCGAGTCGTTTGGGGATCGGATTGGCCTCATCCGTCCCGTCGCCCCTCAGACACCGTCGATGATGCGCGTCTGCTCGACATAGCCGCGGAGTGGGCCGGAACAGGGGCAACCTGGTACAAGATCATGACGCATAATCCGGAGGCGCTCTACGGCTTCCCCAAGATCATCCCCTGACGAGGCACCAGGCTCGACTCATTGACGCGCGAGCGCCCTTCGAAGAATCATCGGAATGACACCGCCGGCCGCGAGGATTTCGACCTCTCCCGAGGTCTCGATCGCGGCTGCCGCTTCAATCGCGACGACTTCTCCGCTTTGCCGCCTGATGCGCACTGGCACGGCGCCGCGCGGTCCGAGGGAGCCCACTCGTGCGTCGATCTCGATCAAGTCTCCGGGCTCGAGCGCCAGCCGTTGCGGTGAGCGATCGGCGGGCAGCTTCAGAGGCAGGACTCCCATGCCGATCAGGTTCGAGCGATGGATCCGCTCGAATCCGAGGGCGAGCACCGCCCGCACGCCGAGCAGGGCCACGCCCTTCGCGGCCCAATCTCGGGACGACCCCATGCCATAACGCTCGCCAGCCACGATCACCACCGACTGCCCTTCGCGCGCGTATTGCTCCGCAGCCCACCACAACGGATATCGCTCACCTGAGCCAGCGTGGATCGTGAAGCCGGGAGGCAGTCCGTCGCCGAGAAGATTGCGCACGCTCTTGTTCGTAAACAGGCCGCGGATCATCACTTCCCAGTTGCCGCGGCGTGCCGCGTACACGTTCAGGTCATCCGGACGTTCGCCTCTTTTGATCAGGTAATCGGCAGCCTCGCTGGCAGTCGTGATCTGACCCGCCGGTGATATGTGATCCGTCGTCACATCATCGCCGAGCACCGTCAGAGGGTGAGCCCGATAGAATCCGAGACGCGAGCCCGTTCCGAAACCGGCAAAGGGCGGGCGGCGAATATAGGTCGATGCCGGATCCCACGGGAAGAGTGGTGTGGAAGGCGCCTCCAGCCCGTTCCAGACCTCGCTGTCCTCAGCCTGCCCGTAGCAAAGATCGAAATCTGCGGCGACTCCCGCCTGAGCGAGCGCGGCATCGATCTCCGCACCCGTTGGCCAAAGATCTCCCAGCCGGACTTCCCGACCAGCAGAGGACAGCCCGATGGGATCATGCATGATGTCGCGCCAGACATCACCGGCCAGGGCGAAGGCGACCACCATCGGCGGCGAAGCCAGGAAGCCCGCCTCGATTTGCGGGTGCACGCGGCCCGGGAAATTGCGATTCCCCGAAAGGACGGCCACCGGCAGGATGTTGCGCTCCGCCATCGCACGCGCGATCTGCTGGGTGAGCGGCCCGGAGTTACCGATGCAGGTCGTACACCCATAGCCGACGATGTCGAAGCCTGTCGCGGCCAGATCCTCCATCAGGCCGGCCCGACGCAGGTATCGCTCCGCGACCGGCGACCCCGGCGCCAGCGAGGTCTTCACCCAGGGCGGCGGCTTCAGCCCCAAGCGCCTCGCTTTCCTGGCGAGCAGGCCGGCGGCGATGACGAGCCGGGGATCTGTCGTGTTGGTGCAGCTCGTAATGGCGGCAATTGCGACGGCTCCGTGCGGCGGCAGCTCGCCGGACGCCACCGGCTGCCGGTCGTGCAACAGCGGAGCGAGCGCCTCGATGGTCTTACCCGGAGGCAGCCGGTCCTGCGGTCTGCGCGGCCCGGACAGGCTGGGGGCGATCTCGCGAAGATCCAATTCGATCGTCTCAGTGTACCGAGGTGCCGCATCGGGGTCGAACCAGAAGCCTTGTCGCCTGGTGTAATCCTCCACGAGCCGGACGTGCGCTTCTGAGCGGCCCGTCGCACGCAGGTAGCGCAACGTCTGCCCGTCGACCGGGAAGAATCCGGAATTGGCACCGAATTCGGGCGCCATGTTTGCCACGACGCAGCGCTCGCCCGCAGTAAGCGAGGACACGCCTGGCCCGAAAAATTCGACGAATCGATCCGCCAGATCCAGTTTTCTGAGGCGCTCGGTCACCGTAAGTGCCAAATCGGTCGCCAGCACCCCTTCCGGGAGCCGCCCGATCATTCGGACTCCGACAACGTCCGGTACACGCATGGTGACCGGCACGCCGAAGCAGACGCTCTCGGCCTCCAAACCGCCGACGCCCCAGGCAAGAACGCCAATTCCGTTGACCATCGGCGTATGGCTGTCCGTGCCGATCAAGGTATCAGGACATGCCCACCGAACACCATCGACATAACGCGTGGCGACCACTGTCGACAAACGCTCGATGTTGAGGGTGTGCATGATTCCGGTGCCCGGCGGATGCACTCGGACCCCATCGAGCGCCCGAGTGGCCCATTTCATGAAACTATAGCGCTCGGCGTTTCTTTCCAGCTCCCGCTCCATGTTGCGCCGCAGCGCATCGCTCGTGCCAAACACGTCGACGGCGACCGAATGGTCGGTCGAGACATCGATGGGCAGTACTGGATTGAGCCGGCGGGGATCTCCTCCCGCCTCCGCAAGAGCGGCCCGCATGCCGGCTATATCTACGAGGGCGGGCCCACAGGTCGTGTCGTGCATCAGCACCCGGCACGGCAGAAAGGGTATCTCTGCCTCGCTCCGGCCATTTTTCAGCCAATCCAGGATCGATCCGGCCGCCCGGGCGCCGTCTGCGCGTCCCGCCCTGAGCACATTCTCGAGCAGGATGCGATGAATATAGGGCAACTGGTGGAGCCTGGCCCCAGCAGTCCCGCAGAGGTCCGTAGCACGATATTCCTTGCCGTTCGATTGCACGCGCACCAGCCCGCCATATGCAGCCACCTGTCACACCTCGTGCGTTGTCGATGCCGAAACGCGGATCACGAGCGGTTCGACTCGGACGACCTGCTTCGTCACTTCAGGAGGGCGTGCGGCGATCCGTAGAGCGTCCTCTGCTTTCCGGTCGAGCCAGATCCGAGGAGAGGTTCCGCAGTAGCGGCCGGAGAGGAGAGCGAGCCTTGGCGCGATGTGCCGTTGCCTGCGCACGACCTGCTGCAGATGAGAAGTGTCCACATGGAGCGCTTTTGTCAGCCGGTTGCTGCTCATGCCCCAGGGCCGGAGGCGGTCTTTCTCCAGGATCCGGCCCAGCCGAGCCGGTCGCCGCATGACTTGCGGTCCGTTGGTTCCGCTGTGTCGTTTGTTCACTCGTCCTCCGGGCAGCTTATCGGCCACGATGTTCTTGCGCAAGCCATCGGGCAGGCCGACGCATCTCAGTGGCGCCTCCGTCGGGGCGCAGACCGCCCGGCACCGCGGAGCGGCGGCGGACAATTGATCCGCGCCGCTGAAGCACTACTCTATGGGGTACTCTCGCTACTGAATCGGGCAACGTGACAGCACTGCAGCCCGGATCGCCGCATCGCTGAAGGGGACAATGGGGCGTGGATGGCACCGCACCCCCTCGTGTCTCCGCCAGTTCCGCAGGATGTCGCGGCATTTGGTTTTTGTCAATGGTAAAGCCTATTCAGCCCTTCAAGTCCCTGGCGCGCTATCTTGGCTCGACCATAGGAACTCGTCTTTCGAAAGACAGCACCCAGCTTCGGACAGGTGGCAGCCATATATTGCTTGTCTAGACTGATAAAACCAGTATCATGATTTGCCTGCCGTGACCCGCTGCCACAGCCATCACGGGTAACATGGGGATTCACGGCGACTGTCAACGACGGCCGCCATCGTTCCCGCGCCATGCTCCCACCCGGAATGGAGAGTCGACGTGCACAGATTGAGACCCTTGCTGCCACCCGCCGCCCTCCTGATGGCCGCCCTGTCATGTCTGATAGCGGCCGGCCCCGCACGCGCCGGACAGGCCCCCTTCGGGCGGATCGGAACCATACAGGTGCCCGGGAATCCCCTTGAATCGTTCGACATAGGATTCGTCAACGACCGCGGGATCTATGTGCTTTCCGACCGGTCCAACGGCGGACTCGATTTCTTCAGCGCATCCGAAGACAGGTTCATCGGACGCGTCACCGGCTTTGAACGGGGTGCGGGTCCCAATGGTGTGCTCGCGGTCGGGCGGGACGAATTCTGGGCGGGAGATGGCGGCAGCACTGTGAAAGTCGTCAACCTGCGCACCAGGAAGGTGATCGCAAGCATATCGACGGGAGGCAGGAGGCGTGCCGACGAGATGACGTACGATCCACGTGACCATCTCGTCGCGGCCGTCAACAACGACGACGATCCACCCTTCGTCACTTTCATCTCGACGCGCACCCGCAAGGTTCTCGGTCGCCTGGAGCTGACGCAAGCCACCGGCGGCGCCGAGCAACCGCTTTGGAATCCCTCCTCGGGTTACCTATACCTTTCGATTCCCGTTCTCGATCATCAGAAGGCGCATGGGGCGATCGCAGTGATCGATCCACGCAGCCGCAGACTGGTCAAGCTCCTGCCGGTCACCCGATGCATGCCGGCGGGACTGGTCCTGGGACCGCACGGCGACATGCTCGTCGCATGCAGCGATGACGCGATTTCCGCGGGATTTGCCGCACGCTCGTTCGTGATCAATACCTCGGGCAAAGTCATCGCACGCATCCCGATCGGTGGCTCCGATGAGGCCTGGTCCGAGCCGAGGGCCGGCCTGTATCTCCTCGCCGCGGTCGCGAACCCCGGCGGCCCCGTGCTCGGCGTGGTCAATGCGCGCACGAACCGGCTGACCGCCATCCTGCCCACTGGACCGCACGCACATTCGGTGGCGGCAGACGGCCGTACAGGCAGGGTTTTCGTGCCGATCGCTCCCGGAGGAACACAGGCCGGCTGCGCGAGGGGATGCATTGCGGTATTCGGCCCTCGATGAGATGGGAAGTCAGGACCTGCCGCAACCCTGGCGTCCCTTACGGCCTGGCATGAGCCGGACTGCGGCGTTCGCAAGGCGGCCAGCACCGAGCGGAGGAGGCGGATGAGCGCGGATTTTCGCATTTCACCTGCGACGCTCCAGGGGTTTGCCATAGAGCTCTTCGAACGAGCGGGTCTTCCCGCGGAGCACGCGGCAATCATCGGTCACGATCTCGTCGCCGCGGACCTGCGGGGGCTGGCTTCTCATGGGGTCTCGCGGATTCCCATGTATCTCGAGCGACTCCGACGAGGTGTGGTGAATCCGCGGCCGCGTATCGGAATCAGCAGGATCACACCGGCCGTGTCGCTGGTGGACGGTGATGAGGGCATGGGCTTCCTGGTCGCCCATACGGCAATGAGCGAGGCAATTGATCTCGCGCGGGCGGTCGGCATCGGCCTCGTCGGTGTTCACCGGAGCACGCACTTTGGAATGTCGGCCCTCTACGTGCGGCAAGCAATGGACGCGGGTTTCATCTCGCTCGTATTCACCAACTCATCGCCCGCGCTGCCGGTCTGGGGAGGGCGGACGCCGTTTCTCGGCGCCGCTCCGATAGCCGCCGGGGTCCCCGGCGGCAGGCATCCCGGTTATCTACTCGACATGGCGATGACGGGGATCGCCCGCGGCAAGATCCGGCTCGCCGCGAGACACGGGATCCCCATCGACCCGGGGCTGGCCCTCGACACGGACGGTGCCCCGACCCGAGATGCAGCCAAGGCCTTCGAAGGCGTGTGTCTGCCCTTCGGCGGACACAAGGGTGCCGCGCTCGCCATGCTGATGGATCTGCTGTGCGGCGTATTCACCGGCGCGAACTTCGGTGGCACGGTCAAGAGCCTCTATTTCGATCACTCCGGACCGCAGAACGTCGGACATCTGCTCCTCGTCGTGCGCCGCGACCTCTTCATGTCCAAAGAGGAATTCGATCATCGAATGGATACCTTCGTCGAGCGGGCCAAGGCATGCCCGCGGGCGTCACAGTTCGACGACATCCAGATGCCGGGCGAGCCGGAAGACCGCAGGGAGACGGTTCTGCGCCATGAGGGGATCCCACTCTCCCCCGAGGTGCTGTCGGATCTCGACGCCGAGGCCGACAGGTTGGGCGCTGCGCGGCTGGCGCGGGATTCTCCAGGCTGCACTGAGACATGATGGCGAGCACGCCATGCATACGATGCGGCCGCGCGGGGATGGCTGGCGCGTTGGGAGCCGGTCCGGGACCGGTCCGATTCGAGGCCCGGATCTGGCTTGCTCGTGCGCGCATTACGGCTGCCCGTCCGCACCGGCTGGCGCGACAGCGGCTTCTCGCTGGCCGCTTCTCTCAAGCGCCTCGGCGACGAAGCCGGTTGCTTTCAGCTCCTCGATGAGCCCGTGCAGCCATGCACGGGCGGCATTGCGGCCGCGCGGCGTACCGACCGCCTGCCGTATCGCCGTAAACGACTCCTCGATGACACGCAGTCCGGGATGAGTCGCCGCGAATGCATCGAGTGGCTGCCTGACCCCCGCTGCCGCATCGAGGCCCTGATCGAGGAAGAGCTCGAGGGCTCCAGCGGAAGTATCGCTCCGGATGAGAGTCGCATGTTTCAGCGCGCGACTCAGAAACAGATCGTACGCCGCCCCCTTGCCCACGGCGATGCGCACGCCCGGACGGTCGAAGTCACCGACGCGTCGGAGCGCACTATCCTGCCGGACCACATACGCACCTTCGATGATCACGTACGGAGCCGTGAACAGAATATGCGAGGCACGAGCCGGATCGATGGCCAGGAATACCAGGTCGAGAGCTCCCGAGACAGCCGCTTGGAACACCTTCGCCGCAGCATCGAACTTCGAGAATGCGATCGTGACGTCGAGACGGCGGCCGATTTCGCGCGCGATGTCGACGCTCGCGCCGCGCAACTCCCCGGTCGTCGCATCCGCTTGTGCGAGCACCGGGTTGCCGCAATTGATGGCCACCCGCAAGAGTCGGTTCGGAGCAAGCTCGTCGCGAACGGCCGGGGTGGTCCCGTTCATCACGGTGCCTGACCGTTGCTGCGCCACCTCTGCTCCATCGGCTGGTCCACACTGCGGTTCTCGATCAGACATGGCACAGCCCATTGGCGGGTCGTGCCCGTTTGCGCCAGTCACCTGGCGTGCTCCGACGAGACGAAACTGGTCTGTCCGGTCTCCGTGATCTTTCGGGTGGCATCGACGCGCGCATAGATCCAGAAAATCTTCATCGGCTGTGTTTCGGACAGGTTGCGGAATCGGTGTGACACGTTTGGCGGTATCCATGTCGTGTCGAGCGGCTGCAGCCGGATCTCCCGATCTTCCAGATCGAGCATCGCCTCTCCCTCCAGCAACATCACGCTCTCCTCGCAATTGTGGCTGTGGAATGGGATGGCACTGGCGGGTGCGAAGGAAGTGATGCCGTTGATGAACGAGCGTGCCCCGATTGACGGACCCACCAGGGCCGTGGTTCGCGCGCCACCGCCCCGTTCATGGACGGGAAGGGCCCCAGGCCGGAGGACTACCGGTTTCAGTTCAGGGGTATTGCTGGCCATGGGAATTCCTCGATGCAATGAACCGGGTCAGGCGGCACGGGCCGGCCCGATCCAGACCGTTTTGATGTTGGTGAACTCTCGGATTCCGTAGCTTCCCAGCTCGCGACCGTACCCCGACTGTTTCAGTCCGCCGAACGGCAGGCGAGGATCGGAGGCCACCAGACCGTTGACGAACACGGCCCCGGCATCGATCTGTCTCGTCAGTCGCTCGGCGCGCTCCATATCCCGGGTCCAAAGTCCCGCGCCCAGACCGAACTCGCTCCCGTTCGCGAGCTCGATCGCCTCTTCCGCCGAGCGTACGCGAAGCACCGAAGCCACGGGGCCGAAGGTCTCCTCGCAGCCCGCCGCCATGCGATCGGTGACGCGATCAATGACCGTGGGAGGATAGTACGCGCCTGGCCCCTCGGGAAGGCGGCCTCCCAAAAGAAGCGTGCCGCCCTGCTGCACGGTGCGCTGGAGCTGCTCGTGCAGCGCGGCGCGCAGGTTGTGGCGCGCCATCGGTCCCATCGCCGTGGACCTGTCCATTGGATCACCGACCTTGAGCTCCTGCGCGAAGTCCCGGAGCGCATCGACGAAACTGTCCGCGATGCGCTCTTCGACGATGAAGCGCTTCGCGCAGATGCAGCTCTGGCCCGCATTCTGAAACCGGGCTTTGACCGCCGCCTTTGCCGCCGTTTCGAGGTCAGCGTCAGCCAGTACGATGAACGGGTCCGAGCCTCCGAGCTCGAGAACCTGCTTTTTCAATACCGCGCCCGCCTGAGAGGCAACCATCTTGCCGACCGGGGTCGAGCCGGTCAGCGTCACGGCGGCGATCCGACGATCCTCGATCAGCGCTTTGACCTCGCTCGCCTCCACCAACAAGGTGAGGAACAGGCCCTTGGGCGCTCCCGCGTCGCGAAATACCTCCTGCAGGGCCAGCGCACATTGCGGCACATTGTTCGCGTGCTTGAGAACGGCCCCATTGCCAGCGGCAAGAGCGGGTGCGGCGAAGCGCACCACCTGCCAGAAGGGATAATTCCACGGCATCACCGCCAGCACCAGTCCCAACGGATCGAAGGACACTCTGCTCATCGAGGCGTTACTGGTCACTGGCTCATCGGCGAGAAATCCTGCGGCGTGCGTGGCGTAGAAATCGCACGTCACCGCACATTTCTCGATCTCGGCCTCCGCCTCGACGATGGGCTTGCCCATCTCCAGGGTGATCAGGGCCGCATACCGATTCTTGCGCTCACGCAGCACGGATGCGACTGCCGTCAGCAGCCGGGATCGCTCGTCCATGGCCGTTTGGCGCCACAGGCGCGGCGCACGAAAGGCGCCCTCGAGCGCCGATTCGACCTGCGCGGGCGGGCAGGGGGCAAACCGCGCAACGACTTCACCGGTTGCCGGGTTGAGGGTCGCAATCATGGGCACTCCATGTCACGGAAAGCACCCTTCACCTCACTCGCCAGCCCCGAGGGCACGGCGGCAGGATCCTTACACCCATATCCCCTGATCAAAGATGACGCATGATTGGTTCGCATGCGCGCTATAGTGGCTTTATACGCTTATAAAAGCAAGTAACCCCTGGCTGTCGGGCGATACGGGGAGTCCGTCGCGGACCCCGGGGCCCGATCCACCCGAGGAGTTACGTCGCGGGCACTCGAACCCATCCTTCCATGAGGCAGTGGACGATGCCGCGTGAGACGACCCGCTGCCCACTGTCTTTGCGCACTTCGGCTCCGATGGTGAGCGTTCCAGACGGGTGTCCGAATCGGAGTCTACCGCCCGTCCTTGGCCGGGCCACACGCTGGACCCGGGGCCCGGGAATGGCTGCGGCAGCGGCCCCCTCGCACTGCCGCGGCTCCCGGGCCGGCGCCGAACCGCTCGACCAGGTAGTCGATGAATACCCGAACGCGCGTGGGCAGATGCTGATGGCTGAGATACACGGCATACAGATTGAATTCCGTGGCCCGATAATCCTCGAGAACCTGCACGAGCCGCCCGCGGCGCAACTCCTCCTCCACCAGGAAGTCCGGCTGCAGGATGATCCCGCCATCGGCGACGGCGAGACGGCGCAGCAGATCGCCGTTGGTGGCGTGGACGGTCGGCCGCACCCGCACCTGCGAGACGGCGCCACTCGCGTCCGTGAATGCCCAGTCATCGCCACACCACAGGTATTTGTAGCTCAGCACCTCATGTCGCTCGAGATCGCCCGGAACGCGCGGCGTCCCCTCGCGCTTCAGGTATTTCGGCCCCGCGCACACGATCATGCCGATCGGCGCGATGCGCCGGGCGATCAGGCTCGCATCGAGAGCGGCCGAGATGCGCAAGGCGACATCGATCCCCTCGTTCGCCAGATCCACCACACGATCCGACAGATCGATGTCCAGTTTCAACTCCGGATACCGGGCACGAAATCCGGGCAGCTCATCGGCGAGGCGGAGTACCCCGAAGGACAGCGGAGCCGAGATCCGCAGCACGCCGGCCGGGCGCGGCGCCACACCTTGCGCCGCGGCGGATTGCGCCTCGGCGATCTGCTCGAGGATCGCGCGGGCGCGCGCGCAGAACTCGATGCCGGCCTCGGTCAATGACAGCCTGCGTGTCGTGCGGTTCAGCAGTCGCGCACCGAGATGATGCTCGAGCGCGGCAATCTGCCTGGTGACGGCGGCGTTGGAGAGTCCCAGCGCCTCGGCGGCGCGCGAGAAGCCGCCCGAGTCGACGACCTGCAGCAGGATCTTCATTCCATAGGCGATATCCACGGCAGCGGCTCCTATTATTGCGTATTTCGGAATAGTTATTTGATATATATGCCATTTTTTTGTCCTGCGCTCAACTTTAGGATCCGCTCACTGGCTCAATCGAACGTATCGGCAAGACCTTGACCGGCGCCTGCCGTGCACAACCACAGAGGAAACCCGTCATGAACATCACCGTCATCGGCTCAGGTAACATGGGCAGCGCGTTTGTAAAGCAACTGACCCGCGCCGGACATCATGTCTTTGTCATGGGCCGCAATGCCGCGAAAGCTCAAGCGCTCGCCGTGCAGTACGGGGCAGCCTTCGGACCGCCGGCCGCCGGCACCGATGCCGTCATCGTTGCGACTCCCTACGAGGAGGCGGTTGCGGCCCTGCGGCAGGCCCACTTGCGTCCCGGGCAGGTCGTGATCGATGTCACCAATCCCCTCACCCCGGACTACATGGGACTCACCGTCGGACACACGGGCTCGGCGGCCGAGACAATTGCCGCGGCACTCCCCGGGGTCAGGCTCGTCAAAGCCTTCAACACGGTATTTGCGCAGGTCCTCAACGACGGGGCGGATTTCGGGCAGGGCCGCTCCGTCCAGATTTTCGTGGCCGCCGACGACACGACCGCGAAGGACGTCGTGAGCACCCTGGCGCGTTCCATGGGCTTTGAGGTCGTGGACGCCGGCGGGCTGCGCAATGCGCGCTATCTGGAGCCCGTCGGCGCACTGAACGTCTATCTCGGCTACGGCGCCGGCCTGGGCACGGCGATCACGCCCTGCTGGCTGCGCAAGAGCTGAACGATGCACTCTCCCCGTTCGCACTTTCCATGTGACCCGTTCAATCTTTATCCACACCGGAGATCGACATGACAAACATAAAAACCGCGCCCTACGGCACGACCCTGCTGCGCGTGAGCCTCGGAGTGCTGTTCCTCGCGCACGTGGGCCTCAAAATCTTCGTATTCACCATTCCCGGGTTCGTCGGCTACTTCGCCTCGCTCGGTCTACCGGCCTTCGCCGCCTACGGGGTGATCGCGCTCGAGCTGCTGGGAGGCCTGGCGCTGATCCTCGGTGTGTATGCCCCCTGGGTGGCAGTGCCGCTCGCCCTCGAGATGCTCGGCACCATCCTCATCGTCCACGGCCACAACGGCTGGCTCTTCACCGATAAGGGCGGCGGCTGGGAATATCCGGCGTTCTGGACGATCAGCCTGGTCGCGCTGACGCTGCTCGGGGACGGGGCGTTCGCCCTGCGTCCCACGCAGCGCTGAGCCTGCCGCGAGCCCCGCCGCAAGCGGGCGGATGCAGCGGTGCGCCACGAATGCCCGATGATCGATCAACCGAACAGGAGGAACCCGGGTGAAAGCGTCTGAGATCATGCAACGGGACGTCATCACTGCCACACCGGCGATGGCCATCGCCGATGCCGTGCACCTCCTGACCACCCATCGGATCAGTGCATTGCCGGTCGTCGATGAGGGCGGCACCGTGGTGGGTCTCCTCAGCGAAGCCGATCTGCTCCGGCGCGTCGAGCTCGGCACGGAGACCCAGCTCCCGGCATGGCGGGCTTTGCTCGCGGGCGCGGGCCGCATGGCGGCCGATTACGTGCGCACGCATGCCTGCAAGGTGGATGAGGTGATGAGCTCGCCCGTCATTTCCGTGAGCCCGGACACGGAACTCTCCGAGGTCGTCGCTCTCATGGAATCGCGGCGCATCCGGCGCGTGCCGGTGCTCGAGGATGGGCGCCTCGTCGGCATCGTCACGCGCGCAGACTTGATGGTCGCGCTCGAGCGGCTGCTGCCCAAGGCAAACACGCGGCCCGTCGCCGATGCAGAGCTGAGGCGCCAGGTGCTCGCGGCCCTCAAGGCGCAGCGCTGGGTCCCTCGCACGTCCTTCGACGTTCGCGTGGAGAACGGTGTCGTTGAGCTGATCGGCCTGATCCAGGATCCGCGGGAGCGCGATGCCGCCCGAGTGCTCCTGGAGAATATGCCCGGTGTCCGCGCAGTCGTCGATCGGCTGCTGTGGATCGAAGCGTCCTCCGGATTTCCCGTGGAAACTCCGAAAAGCCAGCCAAAGTGACCCCTGTGCTACCCGCGCTCTTTCTCGGCCATGGCAACCCGATGAACGCCATCTCCGAGAACGACTACACGACGGCGTGGCGCCGCATCGGTGAGAGCACGCCGAGGCCCAAGGCGATCCTCGCGATTTCCGCTCACTGGTTCGTGCCCGGCGTCCGTGTCACGGTCTCCACGGCACCCAGGACCATCCACGACTTCGGCGGATTCCCGGCCGCGCTATATCAGGTACAGTATCCAGCGCCCGGCGATCCCGCATTGGCGGACAGGCTTCAGAGACTGCTCTCTCCCTTGAGTGTCAGGTCAGATCATTCCTGGGGCCTGGATCACGGGACGTGGTCGGTGCTCCGCCACCTCTACCCTGCGGCCGATATCCCGGTCGTCCAGCTCAGCATCGATGAGACCCAGCCGGCTGCCTTTCATTTCGCGATGGGCGAGAAGCTCGCGCCCCTGAGGGAGGAAGGTGTCCTCATCATGGGCAGCGGCAATCTCGTGCACAATCTCCACGCCTATGCGTGGGGCGCGCACGCGCGTGCTCCATACGATTGGGCCGTGCGCTTCGAGACCGCGGCCCGGCAGCTGATGCTGGCGGGCGATTTCGAGCCGCTCGTGAATTACGAGAGACTCGGGCCGGACGCGGCGCTCTCCGTCCCGACTCCCGATCATTATCTGCCGCTGCTCTATGTGCTCGGCGCCAGGCGGCAGCACGACCCCATCCGCTTCCCGGTGGAGGGGGTCGAGGGCGGCGCGATCTCCATGCTGGCGGTACAGGTCGGAGATGCGCGATCAGCCTGACTCGGCTGAGTGGCACGGCAATCCATGAGCACTCGGCAAGGGCGTTGCACCAGACAGCTGTTTCCGCCCGCCCACACCCAGATCAGCGCTTCATCGCCTCGAAGAACTCGCTGTTCGACTTCGTGTCCTTCATCTTGTCGAGCAGGAATTCGATGGCAGCGAGCTCGTCCATGGGATGCAGGAGCTTGCGCAGGATCCACATCTTGGCGAGCTCTCCCTGATCGGTGATCAGCTCTTCCTTGCGGGTGCCGGAGCGATTGATGTTGACCGCGGGGAAGACGCGCTTTTCCGAGATGCGCCGGTCGAGATGGATTTCCATGTTGCCGGTGCCCTTGAACTCCTCGTAGATCACATCGTCCATCTTCGAGCCGGTGTCGATCAGCGCGGTGGCGAGAATGGTGAGACTGCCGCCCTCCTCGATGTTGCGCGCCGCGCCGAAGAAGCGCTTCGGACGCTGCAGCGCGTTGGCATCGACGCCGCCGGTAAGCACCTTGCCCGAGGACGGCACCACGGTGTTGTAGGCGCGCGCCAGACGAGTGATGGAGTCGAGCAGGATCACCACGTCCTTTTTGTGTTCGACCAGGCGCTTGGCCTTCTCGATGACCATCTCGGCCACCTGCAC
Organism: Pseudomonadota bacterium; assembly: GCA_021777555.1. Classification (GTDB taxonomy): domain Bacteria; phylum Pseudomonadota; class Gammaproteobacteria; order Steroidobacterales; family Steroidobacteraceae; genus 13-2-20CM-66-19. Next base: position 69,564 of record JAJYDK010000005.1, read on the forward strand.
GTGGCGGGCCGCGGGCTCATCGAAGGTGCTCGAGACCACCTCGCCCTTGACGGTGCGCTGCATCTCGGTCACTTCCTCCGGCCGCTCGTCGATGAGCAGGACGATGAGGTAGACCTCGGGATGATTGGCGGTGATGGCGGTGGCGATGTTCTGCAGCAACATCGTCTTGCCGGCCTTGGGCGGGGAGACGATCAGGCCGCGCTGACCCTTGCCGATCGGCGCCACGAGATCGATGGTGCGGGCGGTGAGGTCCTCGGTGGAGCCGTTGCCGCGCTCCAGCTTCAAGCGCTTGGTGGGATGAAACGGCGTCAGGTTCTCGAACAGGACCTTGGTGCGCGAGCTCTCGGGGGAGTCGAAATTGATTTCCCCGACCTTGAGCAGCGCGAAGTACCGCTCGCCGTCCTTCGGCGGACGGATGAGCCCGGAGATGGTGTCGCCGGTGCGCAGATTGAAGCGGCGGATCTGGCTGGGACTGATGTAGATGTCGTCCGGGCCCGCGAGGTAGGAGCCATCGGCCGAGCGCAGGAAGCCGAAGCCGTCCTGGAGGATCTCGAGGACGCCGTCGCCGTAGATATTCTCGCCATTCCTCGCATGTGCCTTGAGGATGGAGAAGATGATGTCCTGCTTGCGCGAGCGGGCCAGGTTCTCCAGCCCCATGGACTCGGCGACCTTCACCAGCTCGTGGATGGGCTTCGCCTTGAGCTCCGTGAGATTCATCGACTTGCGCGACTGCATCAGCTCCGCGGGGCTGATGATCTCGGAGTCGTCGGCGTCGAAAACGTCCTCGTGCAGCAGCTCATCGGGACGGCCGCCGGTGTTGCCATTGGCGCGGTTGCCGTCGCGCTCACGATTGCCGTGACGCTGTCCCTTGGACCGATTGCGGCCCTGATTGCCGAGGTAGCCTCTCACAGATTGCTTTCCAGAAATGCGGATAGTTGTGACTTGGACACCGCGCCGACCTTCTGGGCCTCGACGGTGCCGTTCTTGAATAGGATGAGCGTCGGGATGCCGCGGATGCCGTACTTGGGCGGCGTATGCGGATTTTCATCGATATTGAGCTTGGCGATCTTCAGGCGGTCCTGGTACTCGCCGGCAATCTCGTCCAATATCGGGGCGATCATTTTGCACGGGCCGCACCATTCGGCCCAGAAGTCGAGGAGCACGGGCTTCTCGGATTGCAGGATGTCCTGCGCGAATGTAGCGTCTGTGGTATGCACGATGTGCGGGTTGCTCACGCGGTTCAGCCTCCGTCGGATGCAGAGTCTTTTAGATCAGCAAAAGGGTGATGGATCGGATCGCAGGCAGGGATTGCCCCTGCCGCAAGGACCCGTCAAACGGTTACACTAACTCGTGAAATTGATGAGTATCGAGCTTGAGCCAATAGAATGGTGCCTGCTTGGAAAGCCCCCCGGGGCTGGCAGGCGCGGACCGGCTGGTCCGCTCACTAGAGCACTTTTTAGCGCTTTCGGGCCGCATTTGCAAGGCCCGCGCGCCCATTACCTCAACACAAGCATCCATTTATGCATACGATAAGCCGGGAACGATGAACGAACCACAATTGCACGCTTCGACATTCGAGAGCCTCGGCCTCGCCGCGCCCGTCCTGGCGGGCATTCGCGAGGCGGGCTTCACGAACTGCACCCCGATCCAGGGGCAGACGCTGCCGATAGCGCTCGCCGGCCGGGACGTGGCCGGCCAGGCGCAGACCGGCACCGGCAAGACCGCAGCCTTCCTCGTGGCCCTGTATCAGACGCTGCTCACGCGCCCCGAGCCACAGGGTCGCAGCCGGACCTCGGTCCGCGCGCTCATCGTGGCTCCGACCCGCGAACTCGCGGTGCAGATCCACCACGACGCTGAAGTGCTCGGCCGCCACACGGGACTGAAGCATGCAGTCGTATTTGGGGGCATCGATTACGAAAAGCAACGGCGCACGCTCGAGGAAGGCATCGATGTGCTCATCGGCACGCCGGGCCGCCTGATCGACTATTACAAACAGCACGTCTTCGACCTGAAGCACGTGCAGGTCCTGGTGCTCGATGAGGCCGACCGGATGTTCGACCTCGGCTTCATCGCCGACATCCGCTACCTGCTGCGCCGGCTCCCGCACCCCGAGCGGCGCCAGTCGATGTTGTTTTCGGCGACTCTCTCCTATCGCGTGCTCGAGCTCGCCTACGAGCACATGAACAACCCGCAGCTGGTGCGCATCGAGCCGGACAAGAAGACGGTGGACCGGGTCCGCCAGATCATGTACTACCCCGCAATGGAGGAAAAGATCCCATTGCTGGTGGGATTGCTGCGCCAGAGCGAGGCGCGGCGCACCATGATTTTCGTCAACACCAAGCGCATGGCCGAGAAGCTCGAGGCCGTGCTGCGGGCCAACGGCTTTCACGCGCAGGCCCTCTCGGGCGACGTGCCTCAGGCCAAGCGCCTGCGGTTCCTGCGCGAGTTCCACAATGGCGACCTGGCGGTCCTCATCGCCACCGATGTCGCCTCACGGGGCCTGCACATCCCGGACGTGAGCCATGTGTTCAATTTCGACTTGCCGCAGGATGCGGCGGACTACGTCCATCGGATCGGACGCACCGCGCGCGCCGGAGCCGAAGGGGATGCGATCAGCTTCGCCTGCGAGGAGTTCGCCGTGTCGCTGCCGGAAATCGAGAGCTATATCGGCCACAAGGTTCCCTCGGCCCCCATTGCGCCCGCGATGCTCGCGAACGGACTGGCCGAGCCCGAGGGTGTCGCGGGGGGCCACGGCCGAGGCCCTCGCCGCGGCGGGGGTGGCCGGCGGCCGGGAGGCCGCCCGAGTCCAGGTCGTCGGACCCACGGCAGGGCGCGCCCGGGCTAGGACGCGCCCTGCCTGATCCCGCACGCCGGCGGCACGCGTTCATTGCGCCGCCGCGCTCCGGGAGGGATATGATTGACTCACCGAGTCCGGCGGCGGCGCTGCACCATGGCGGATATTGAAGGCGAAGACAACGTCGACCGCGAGCTGTTTCGCAACATGGAAAAGTTGCGTCAACTGCGCATCGAGCACCGCGATCTCGACGAGGTGATCTCCCGTCTGTCGCTGGACCTGCACATCGATGAGCTGCAGCTGAAGCGCCTGAAGAAGCGCAAGCTCGGGCTCAAAGACCAGATCACCCGACTGGAGAGCGAACTGATCCCCGACCTGAACGCGTAGACGGTTTACGGTCCCGTGGCCCGGAACGCCACCGCGGAACAGGTCATCGCGGGCGCACCGCCTCCTGCATCTGCGCCCACAGCGCCTCGACGTGCTCGCGCTGGGTGGTTTCCACGCCGAATGACACCCGGACCATCCAGCGGCCATCGAGCAACGCGGGAGTCAGGTACGCCTCACCCGATTCGTTGATCCGGCGCACCCAGGCGAGCGTGTGCGTATCGAGCGCATCGCCTTCGAGACCGGGAGGCTCGTGGCGCACGCAAACCGTCTGCAGGGGCGCCGGGGCCACTCGTGTCCAGCCGCTGGTCTCGTCCACTCGCTGCGCGAACCAGCGGGCGTAGCCGAGGTCGCGGCGCAAGCGCGTCTGCAACCCGGCAACTCCCTGTTCGCGGATGAGGAACCAGAGCTTCAGCGCCCGGAAACGCCGACCGAGCGGAATTCCCCAGTCGCGCAGATTCCTGACCTCGGCGTCGGAGGAGGTCCGCAGGTAACTCGGGCTAGTGGACATCACGCGGATCAGGTGTTGTGGATCGCGCACGTAATAGGTCGAACAGTCGAAGGAGGCGCCGAGCCACTTGTGCGGGTTGACGACCAGCGAGTCAGCCTGCTCGACCCCCTGCCAGAGGGGACGGCATTCCGGCAGAATCATGGCCGAGCCCGCCATGGCGGCATCCACGTGCAGCCACACTCCCTGGTCGCGGACGACCTGCGCAATGTCGGCGATTGGATCCATGGAGGTGGTCGCCGTGGAGCCCACGGTCGCCACGACCGCGCAGGGCGTGTGTCCCCGGGTCTGGTCGGCCACGATGGCCTCGCGCAGGGCGTCCGGGCGCATCCGATACTGCCCATCCACGGCCACGATGCGCAGATTATCCCGCCCGAAACCGGCCAGGAGCGCGGCTTTGTCGACCGAGCTGTGGCTCTGGGTGGAGACGTACACGATCAAAGGCTTCTTCGCCGCCTGCAGCCCGCCGGCGGCGGCGCTGTAATTCGTGGCGCGCTCCCGGGCGCACAGCAGGGCCACCAGAGTCGAGGTGGAGGCGGTGTCCTGAATGACCCCGCTCCAGGCCTCGGAGAGCCCCATCATCTGCCGAAGCCAGTCGACGGTGAGTTCCTCGAGCTCGGTGAGCGCGGGGCTCGCCTGCCAGTTGAGTCCCAGTTGCGCGAGGCCCGTACCGGCCATGTCACCCAGTACCGCGGCCAGCGAGCTGTTGGATGGGAAATAGGCGAAGAATCGCGGATCCTGCCAGTGAGTGCAGGCGGGAAGAATGACGTTCGTGAGGTCGGCCAGCGTCTCCTCGAGCCGCTCGGGCTCCACCGGGGGCGAGGCCGGCAGACGCCGCCGCAGCTCCCCCGGCGCCACCGGCGCCACGACCGGGTAGGCCCCGGCCGCCGTGTCGCGGCGGTAATCGGCGATCCAGTCGATCAGCTGGTGTCCGAGGCGGCGAAACTCGTCGGTGTTCATGACGCTCGAAGATCCCGTAATGCCACGATAGGACGGCGACCTCGGGCGAATCAGGCCGTGCCGCCGACCGTCAGGCCCTCGATCTTCAGCGTCGGCTGCCCGACACCGACCGGCACGCTTTGGCCGTCCTTGCCGCAGGTTCCGACGCCATCATCGAGCTTCAGGTCATTGCCGACCAGGGTTACGCGGGTCAGCACATCCGGACCGTTGCCGATCAGCGTGGCGCCCTTCAGGGGCGCGCCGAGCCGTCCGTTCTCGATCGCATAGGCTTCGCTCGCGGAAAACACGAACTTTCCCGAGGTGATATCCACCTGACCACCGCCGAAATTCACCGCATAGATGCCGCGCTCGACGGAGCGGATGATCTCCTGCGGGTCATAGGGACCGGCGCGCATGTAGGTGTTGGTCATGCGCGGCAGCGTCATGTGCGCGAACGACTCGCGGCGGCCGTTGCCGGTGGGCCGCTGCCCCATGAGGCGGGCGTTGAGCCGGTCCTGCATGTAGCCGCGCAGAATTCCGTCCTCGATCAGCGTGGTGCATTCGGTCGGCGTACCCTCGTCATCGATGTTGAGGGAGCCGCGGCGGCGGGGGAGCGTGCCATCATCGACCACGGTGCACCCGGGGGCCGCCACGCGCTCGCCGATACGGTTGGCGAAGGCCGATGTGCCCTTGCGGTTGAAGTCCCCTTCGAGACCGTGGCCGATCGCCTCATGCAGCAGGATGCCGGGCCAGCCCGCCCCCAGCACGACGGTCATGGTGCCGGCGGGCGCCGGCACCGCCTCGAGGTTCACCAGCGCCTGACGCGCCGCCTCGCGGGCGAGTTCCAGCGGCTTGTCACTCGCGACCAGCTCGGCGAGCGAGTAGCGGCCGCCAGCGCCGCAGTAGCCCTGCTCGCGCCGGCCATTCTGCTCGACCAGAACCGATACGTTGAAGCGAACCAGGGGGCGGATGTCGGCCGCGAGCTCGCCGTCGCTATTGGCGATCAGGATGATTTCGTGCACCGCCACGAGGCTCGCGGTGACGTGCACGATGCGCGGATCGATCTTGCGCGCCTCGCGGTCCACGCGCTCGAGCCAGGCGACCTTGTCCTGATCGGCGAGTGTGAGCAGCGGATCCGCGGGCAGATACAGCTGATGGCCGCTTCGCGCGCGCCAGGCGCTCACGCCGCGCTCGCATCCCTGCACGGCGATCGCGCGCGCCGCCCGTGAGGCCTCCGTGAGCGCCGGCAGCATGATCTCGTCGGAATACGCGAAGCCGGTCTTTTCGCCCGCCAGCGCGCGCACGCCCACGCCCTGCTCGATGCTGGCGCTGCCGTCCTTGACGATGCCGTCCTCCAGCGACCAGGACTCCTGGCGGGAGAGCTGGAAGTACAGATCCGCGAAATCCACCGAGTGCGTGAGCACCTCGCCGAAAATGCCCTCCAGGCGTCCGTCCAGGCCGCTCGGCCGCAGGATGAGCTCGCGTGCCAGGGTCAGCGGATCTTGCGTGGAATCGGTCATGTAATCCTTCCTGGGGTTCCTGAGAGATGATTCAAGGGAGCACCCGGTGTGTGAGCACCGGGAAGCTCTCGCGGTCGTGCACAAGCCGCTCGAGGTCGATCCGAGCCGTCACGCAGCCGCGACCGCGCGGCAGGCGCGTGAGAATCCGGCCCCAGTGATCGACGATCAGGGTATCCCCGTAGGTCTCGCGGCCATTGGGATGGAACCCGGACTGCGCGGGGGCGATCAGCGCGCACAGGTTCTCGATGGCACGCGCACGCATCAGGGGCTCCCAGTGCGCACGCCCCGTGGGTTCCGTGAAAGCGGACGGCACGGTAAACAGCTGCGCGCCAGCGGCGCCCAGCTTGCGGAACAGCTCGGGAAATCGCACGTCGTAGCAGACCGTCAGACCCAGACGGCCGACCGGCGTGTCCACCACCACTGGAGTCGCACCCGGGCTGATGTGCGCCGACTCGCGATAGCTCTCCGTCCGTCCGGGGACTTGCACGTCGAACAGGTGCATCTTGTCGTAGCGCGCCCGCCGCTCGCCGCGATCGTCGTACAGGAGGCATGCCGCAGACACGCGGCCATCGGCCGCACCGCGCAGCGGCACCGTGCCGCCCACGATCCACAGTCCCAGGCGCCGGGCCGTCTGCGCGAGGAAATCCTGCACGGGACCATCGCCCTCCGGCTCGGCGACACGGCGCTTGTCCGCATCGCGCAGGCCCATGAACGCGAAGTTCTCCGGCAGCGCGGCAAGCTGTGCATCGCGCGCAGCGGCTTCCTCGAGCAGCACGAGCGCGTCGGCAAGGTTCGCGCCCACGTCCGGCCCGGAAGTCATCTGGATGGCTGCGACGATGGACATGGCGAAAGCCTACTCCGCTGCGCGCAGCAACGACTCAGGTGGCGACCACATCGAACTGATCCACGCCATAGAGCGTCTCGACCTGCAAGCGGATCGAGCGGCCGAGGCCGGCTCCAAGCTCGGCGAGCGCCGAGCCGGATTCCAGCATGCGATCCACCACGCTCGGATGGGCCAGTATCAGCAGCTCGCGGCCGGAGTGCTCCTGGCGCAGGATTTCACGGAAGATCTCGTTGCAGATGGTCTCGGCGGTCTTGACGAAGCCACGGCCCTCGCAGGCGGAGCAGGGCTCGCACAGCAGGTGCGCCAGGCTGTCGCGCGTGCGCTTGCGGGTCATCTCGACCAACCCGAGCGGAGACAGATTCACGATGCGGGTCTGCGCTCGATCGCCGGTGAGCGAGCGCTCGAGCGCGGCGAGCACCTGACGGCGGTGCGACTCGGTGTGCATGTCGATGAAGTCGATGATGATGATGCCCCCGAGATTGCGCAGCCGCAGCTGCCGGCCGATCACCTCCGCCGCCTCGATGTTGGTGCGGAAACTGGTCTCCTCCAGGTTGCGATGACCGACGTAGCCGCCGGTATTCACATCGATCGTGGTCATCGCTTCCGTCTGGTCGATGACCAGGTGGCCGCCGGACCTGAGCATCACCTTGCGCTCGAGCGCGCGGGCGATCTCGTCTTCGATCCCGTGCAGGTCGAAGATCGGCCGGGGGCCGGTGTGCGCTTCGATGCGCGTGCTCGTGGCGGATACGAATTCCGCGGCGAACGCTCTCATGCGCTCGAGCTCCGCGGCCGAGTCGACCAGGACCCGGCTGACGCCGCGGGATAGCTCATCCCGCAGCAGGCGCAGCGTCAACGGCAGATCTTCGTGAACCATGCTGCCGGCCGGCGCCTCGACCGCGCGCCGGCGCACGTGGTGCCAGAGCTTGTCGAGGTAGATCATGTCCTGGCGCAGACTCTCGGCGCAGGCCCCCTGCGCGGCGGTGCGCAGGATATAGCCTCCCGCGCGCTGCGCCTGCCCGGTGCCGGCTTCGCGCAGCCCGGCCACCAGGGACTTCAGGCGCGACCGCTCGGTCTCGTCCTCGATCTTCGCCGACACGCCAATCCCTTCCCCCCGCGGCATGTACACCAGGAATCGCGCCGGCAGAGTCACGAAGGTTGTCAGGCGGGCGCCCTTGGAGCCGATCGGGTCCTTGATGACCTGCACCAGAAGCTCATCGCCAGGGCTGACCAGACGGCGTATGTCCGTCTCGCTGGGTGTCTCGGGCGAGAGATCCGCTTCTTCCTGCGGCGGGCCGACGATATCGGCGGCATGCAGGAACGCGGTGCGCTCGAGGCCGATATCGACAAACGCCGCCTGCATTCCCGGCAGCACGCGCGTGACACGGCCTTTGTACAGGCTGCTCACCAGCCTGCGGCGATTGCCGCGCTCGATGAAGATCTCCTGAACAATCCCTTCCTCGTTGAGCGCGGCGCGGGTCTCGCCAGGCCCCACGTTGATGAGGATTTCGGTCAAGCGCGCATTCCCTGCCAGCAGTCGATGCCGGCGGCGCGCAGCAGGCGGGCGGTCTCGGCGAGCGGCAATCCCATCACGCCGGAATAGCTTCCGGTCAGTGATTCGATGAACACGGCGCCATAGCCCTGGATGGCATAGGCGCCCGCCTTGTCTCGAGGCTCACCGGTCCGCCAGTAGGCTTCCCGCTCCGCCAACGTGAGATCGCGGAATCGAACCGTGCTGGCGCTGACGCACAGTTCCACGCTCCGTTCGGTAGCGAGCGCCACGGCGGTCAGCACTTGGTGGGTTCGGCCGGAAAGCCTCGAGAGCATGGCGAGGGCATCGGCGCGGTCCACCGGTTTGCCATAAATCGTGTCGTCCAGCACGACTGCCGTGTCCGCGCCGAGGACAGGAAGGCGTTCACCGGCGTTGCGGATGGTCATCGCTTTCTCGAGGGCCACGCGCTCGACGTAGTCGTCCGGGGACTCCCCGGGCAGCAGGCTCTCGTCCACCTGCGCGGCCGCCACGGTATGCGGTACGCCGATCTGCCACAGCAGATCTCGCCGTCGAGGTGAAGCGGAAGCGAGACAGAGGGTGGGGATGGGCGTGTGGGACATCATTCCCGATGATACGGGTGATGGCTCAGGATGCTAAGCGCCCGATAAAGCTGCTCGGCCAGCACCACGCGCACGAGGGCATGCGGCAGGGTGAGCCGGGACAGGGACAGGGTCAGGTCGGCCCGGGAGAGCACCTCGGGCGCAAAGCCGTCTGGGCCGCCGATGAGAAACGCCACGTCCCGCGCCCCCTGCATCCGTCCCGCCAGCCAATCCGAGAGCGCCTTGGTGGTCCACTCCGTGCCGTGCTCATCCAGCGCCACCACGAACTCATCCGTTCGCACCAGGGAGAGGATCTTGCGACCCTCGGACTCGATGGCCTTGCGCGGTCCCTGGCTGGCCGTGCGCGAGCCCGGCTCGACCTCGACCAGGGCAAGCTTCAGGCGCGGGCCGAGACGGCGGACGTACTCATCGTAGGCCTGGCGCACCCACGGGGGCGGGCGGGTGCCGACCGCGATCAGCCGCAACCGCATGGGGTTCCAGGACTACGAGGAGTGTGCGGCGTGCGCACTCGCCTCGGGCAAGCTCTGGGCGGCCCCGGCATCCCAGAGGCGCTCGAGCGCGTAGAACTCGCGCACTCTGGGCAGCATCACGTGGACCACGATGTCCTGCAGATCGACCAGCACCCAGTCGCCTTCGCGCGCTCCCTCGGTCCCGAGCGGTCTCACGCCGTGGGTCTTGGCCTGCTCGATGACGCGATCCGCGATGGAACGCACGTGGCGATCCGATGTGCCCGAGGCAATGATGAGGGTATCCGCGACGTCCGTCAGGCCCCGAACGTCGATCACCTTGACGTTGACGGCCTTCATGTCTTCCAGCGCGGCAGTGACGGCCTCCAGGAGGCGTGAGGCGCGCTCGGTTCTCCGGTGGGAGGCGGTTTTGGCTTTGCCCCGGCGGGCGGCGGGTCGGGTGGTCATTGGGCGGAAGAATAGCACTGGGTCTCGAGCAGAATCTGCCGCACTTCATCGGGAACGAGGTAGCGGGGATCGCGGCCCGCGACGACGAGCTGCCGGAGGTCGGTCGAGGAGATTTCCAGCTGCGTGACGGCGTGCACGTAGATGCATCCGGCGGTCTTCTCGTGCAGCTCGCGGATGGCGCCGGTTCCGTGATCCACCATGACCTCGCCGAGCGGGCCCTGCGTGGGCGCCTTCCAGCCGGGGCGGTGGGCGACCACGATGTGCGCGAGGCCGAGGAGGTCCCTCCAGCGATGCCAGTGCGGCAGGCCGAGGAAGGCGTCCATGCCGAGCAGCAGACACAAGGACCGGTCCGGGTATTCCGCGCGCAGCTCCGCCAGGGTATCGACCGAATAGGAAACGCCGCCGCGGCGCATCTCCCGATCATCGACGGTGAACGAGGGCTGGTCGCTCACCGCGGCCCGCACCATGCGCAAGCGCAGCTCGGGGCTCGCGAGCGGCTGCTCCCGGTGCGGCGGGTTGCCGGCGGGCAGGAAGCGGACTTCGGCCAGGCGAAGCAGCTGCCACAGCTCGAACGCGGTGCGCAGGTGGCCGTAGTGGATGGGGTCGAACGTGCCGCCGAATAGACCGATGGGTTGTGGCATGGATTTCCGAGGGCGTGTCCGTGCACGCGGGCACGGAGTCAGGTTATCTGAACATGGATCGGGGCGCGGGGACTGCGGACCGTCCGCACAGATCGGTCGCGAGCAGCGCCATTTCGTCCCAGGGGTCGCCCCGCAGGCGCCCCTTGATCATGCGATCGGCGCGCGCCGCGCGCACAGAGAGGGTGTGGAAGGACAGGCGCGGCGCACGGCGCACGGCCTTCTCGAGGGCCGCGCTCTGGCGCTGCCAGCCTTTCGGCCGGCCGGCCGGCTGGGCCAGCGTGCCCCACAGATCGCGCAGCGCCTTGTTCAGCGCCCACAGCACGAGTGTGGCCTCGGTTCCCTCGGCGCGCAGACCCGACAGCACCCGCAGGGCGCGCTCCGGCTCGCCCTCGAGAACCGCCTCCGACAGCCGGAAGACATCGAAACGCGCACTGTCGGCGACGCCCGAGAGCACCTCGTCCGCACCGATGCGACCCTTCGCGCCCAGCAGGCGCAGCTTCTCGAGCTCCTGGTGGGCGGCCAGAAGGTTCCCCTCGGTGCGCTCCGCGAGCACCTCGATCGCCTCGTCCGCAAGGTCGAGCCCGGCGCGTCGGCACCGACCCCGCAGCCAGGTGACGAGCTTGTCCACATCCACCGGCCACACCTGGACCCAGGCGCCGTGGGTCTCGACGGCTTTCACCCACTGGGCCGACTGCAGGTCGCGATCGAGTCGCGGGGTCAGGATGAGCAGCACCGTGTCCGGGTCACCCCGCTCGATCAGGGAGACCAGGGTGGCGCCGCCGGCCGCTCCGGGCCGTCCGGTGGGCAGGCGCACTTCGAGGAGCTTGCGCGAGCCGAACAGCGACAGATTGCCTGCGGAGGCGCGAACATCATCCCAGTCGGAGCCCCGCTCGAGAAAATGCACTTCCCGCTCGCTGAAGCCGGCCGTCCGCGCGCGCGCACGCACCGCATCGGCCGCCTCGCCGGTGAGCAGGGGTTCGTCACCAGAGATGAGATAGGCCGGCAGGAGCTTCTGCTCGAGATGGGTATTGAGCGAGTCCGGCGTGAGCTTCAAGGCGGGCGGGGCAGTTGAGGACGGGCGCGAGAGGGCTCGTATTATCATCTATTTCCGGCAATCTGATAGCCTCGCCGGATGACAAGCGCAAATCCTCCAGGCGCCAGGCGGCGCCTGTATCCGCCCATCAAGCCCTACAACTCGGGTTTCCTCAAGGTCTCGGACCTGCACGAGGTCTATTTCGAGGAATGCGGCAACCGCCAGGGCAAACCCGCGGTGTTTCTGCACGGCGGCCCCGGCGGAGGACTCGATCCGAAGATGCGGCGGTTCTTCGACCCGGCACGCTATCGCATCGTGCTCCTCGATCAGCGCGGCTGCGGCAAGAGCCGCCCGCACGCGGTGCTCACCGACAACACGACCTGGCACCTGGTCTCGGACATCGAGCGGCTGCGCGAGCACCTCGGGATCGAGCGCTGGCTGGTCTTCGGAGGCTCCTGGGGCTCGACCCTCGCGCTCGCCTACGCAGAGACTCACCCCGAGCGGGTGACCGAGCTGGTGCTGCGCGGCATCTTCCTGCTGCGCCGCCGGGAGCTCGAGTGGTTCTACCAGAACCCCGGCGGCGCCGGGGCGCTCTACCCCGACCTGTGGGAACACTACGTCGAGCCCATCCCCGAGAGCGAGCGTGGCGAGATGATGCGCGCCTACTATGCGCGCCTCACCAGCAAGGACGCCGCGATTCGCAGGGGCGCGGCGAAGGCATGGTCGATGTGGGAAGGGGGCACGAGCTACCTGAGGACCTCGGCCGATTACGTCGCGAAGTTCGAGAAGAGCCGATACGCGGAGGCTTTCGCGCGCATCGAGTGCCACTACTTCGTCAACGGCGGTTTTTTCAGCAGCGATGATCAGCTTCTGGCGAACGTGCACCGGATCCGCCAGATCCCGGCGGTCATCGTCCAGGGACGCTACGACGTCGTCTGCCCCATGAAGAGCGCATGGGACTTGCACCGCGCCTGGCCGGAGGCGGATCTGCGCATCGTGGCGGATGCGGGGCACTCGGCGCTCGAGAAGGGCAATCTGCACGAGTTGATCCTGGCAACCGACAGGTTCGCCTCCTGATCGCTGCGCGATCGCCGGGCGCCTCGTGCCAAGGCGACCGTTCGAATCATGGCGGCCCTGCCCTGCGGTGCGCTATATTTAGCTGAATATAGCGCCATGGGAGCACGCCCTTGTCCATCGCCCGCGCCATTGCCGCCACGATGCTGGGGGCGCTCCTGTCTCTGTCCCCCCGGGCCGCCTGTGCCCGAGGCAACGTCGATGTGCTCTACGCCGGCTCGCTCGTCAATCTGATGGAGCATGGCATCGGCCCGGCCTTCGACCGTGAGAGCGGCGATCACTTCCGCGGGTATGCCGGTGGCTCGAAGCTGCTCGCGAACGAGATCACGGGCCGGCTGCGGCGGGCCGATGTATTCGTGAGCGCCGCGCCGCGCGTCAACCGCCTGCTGATGGGGCCGCGCCACGACGGCTGGGTGAGCTGGTACATCACCTTCGCCCAGTCGCCGCTGGTCATCGGATACAACCCATCGAGCCGATTCGCCCCGGCCTTCAGAACCCGACCCTGGTACCAGGTCGTGCAGACTCCGGGCATTCGCCTTGGACGGACAGACCCCAAGCTCGATCCCAAGGGTGCCCTGACCGTGCGCCTGATGCGCCAGGCGCAGGCCCACTACCACATCGCGGGATTGGCGAGCCGTGTGCTCGGCGCGCCCGAGAACCCGGCCCAAGTCCTGCCGGAAGAGGCGTTGGTCGGACGACTGCAGTCGGGAGAGCTCGACGCCGGGTTTTTCTATTCGACCGAGACCTCGGACGCACACATTCCGGCCATCGGTCTTCCCCCGGCCATCACACCGAAGGCGCTCTACACCGTCACCATCGTGCGTGACGCGCCGGATCCGCGTGCCGCCGAGGCGTTCGTGACCTTTCTGCTCGGTCCCCAGGGCCGCAAGCTGATGAAAGAGCACGGTCTCGCTCTGCGGGCGCTCGAGGTCACGGGGAACACGGCGGCGCTGCCGAGGCGGATCCGGACGCTGTTAAAATGACCGGATGAACCGCAAGGTAGCCTCGCCACTGCCATGGCTCGCGGGGCTCCTGGCGGTTTATCTCATCGCGCCGCTCATCGCCGGCGTGCAGCAGGCCGCTTTGGCCCGCTGGAGTGCGGTCGACTACGCGACCCTGGTCCATGCGTGCGAAATCTCACTCGCCAGCGCCACGACCGCCACTGCCCTGGTGGCCCTGCTCGGCGTTCCCTTGGGATATCTCCTGGCACGCTGGCCGGGCCGGGCGATGTCACTGCTCGGTTTTCTGGTACAGCTCCCCCTCGCGCTGCCGCCCCTTGCGAGCGGGGTGCTGCTGCTGTTCCTGGTCGGCTATGACTCGCCGCTCGGCCGTGTCACGAACGGCGCGTTGACCGACTCGTTCGCGGGTATCGTGCTGGCGGAAGCGTTCGTCGCAGCGCCGTTCGTGATCATCGCGGCACGATCGGCGTTCGCCGCCATGGATCCGGCGTTGGAGGATGTCGCGGCCACGCTCGGCCGCGGTCCTCTCGAGGTGTTCTGGCGGGTCAGTCTGGCGGTGGTGAGGCCCTCACTCCTCGCCGGCCTGCTCCTCGCCTGGCTGCGCGCCTTCGGCGAATTCGGGGCCACCGTCATGGTTGCCTACCACCCGTACTCGCTCCCGGTCTACACCTTCGTCGCCTTCGGGGCGCAGGGTCTGCCGGCCATGCTGCCCGTGCTGATGCCCGCGCTCGTGCTGGCGCTGGCAGTGATGGCACTGAGCGGCGCCTTGGGCTCGCGCGCTGCCAGGCGCACGGCCCACGCGAGCCTGCAGACCTCGCCCGCGACGCTACGCCCCGAACCCCGCAAGGGGGGACCGGCATCCGATCCGCCGCAGCTCGCGATCGATGTCGAGAAGCGTCTCGAGGGGTTCCATCTGGCGGTCGCCTGGCACCCTCATTCACGCCGGCTCGCGATCCTCGGCCCCTCGGGGTGCGGCAAATCGCTGACCCTGAAGCTGATCGCCGGGCTCGAGCGTGCCGACCGGGCCGCTGTCAGGATCGGTCGGCGGGAGCTGTCGCACCGTGGTCCCGCCGCGCGGGCGGTGGCCTACGTGCCGCAAAGCTATGGCCTGTTTCCGCACCTGGACCTGGCTGGACAGTTGCGCTTCCCGGTGGGCGCGCACCCGGGCGCGGCGGCCCATTGGATCGAGAGGCTGGGTCTTTCCGGCCTCGAGCACCGGCGCCCGGCGGAGTTGTCGCTCGGACAACAACAGCGCGTGGCGCTCGCGCGGGCGCTGGTCAGGCCGGCGGACCTGATGCTGTTGGATGAGCCGTTCTCGGCGCTCGACACGCCCCTGCGCGCATCGCTGCGCCAGGTGCTCCTGACTCTTCAGGATGAGATCGAGGGCATCACGCTGCTGGTGACGCACGATCCGCAGGAGGCGGCGCTGCTGGCCGATGAGATTCTGATTCTCGAGCGGGGACGCCCGCTGCAATCCGGCGCAACCCGCGATGTCTTCAGGCGGCCGGTGAGCGAGCTGGCCGCGCGGCTGCTCGGGGCAGACAACCCGGCGGAAGGCCTTGCCGCAGGCGAAACTCGGATCGATGTGGGCAATGGCGCCTGGCTCGAGGTATCGGGCCCGCCGCTCAGGCCGGGCCGGGTGGGCTGGAGCGTCCCGCCGGAGCGGACCTGGGTGAGATCCGATGGAGCGCACGAAGGCACGGTGGAAGCGCTCCTCGAGCATCCCACGCCGCAGCGCCTGGTCCGCTTCGGCAGCACGCGCCTGAAAGTCGCGGGCGGGAGCGATCTGCCGCCGGGCGCGCCTTGCCGCTTCGACATCGATCCCGATCGCGTGCAGGTCTGGCCGCTCGACTGACTCGGCCGCCGGGCCAGGCGTGCATCGCCCAACACCCGGCGATGCGCCGCCTCAGGCGAGCGCCCTGCGCGCAGTCAGGTACACCATGCGGTCGGTACTGAGCGCGTTCGGATTCTCGATGACCGGCCGCATGTTGCGCTCGAAATACTCCCGTTCCGCAGCCGTGAACTGCTCGGCCATGATGCGGCTCAAGGACGGAGCGAGCGGGTGCGGAGAGTTGTGCACGAAGGCATCCCAGGAACGCATGATCGAGGGTCCGGTGTCGATGTGCAGCTCCAGATGCAGATCTGTGAAGCCCGCCTCCTGCGCGAAGCGATGCAGGTCACGCTCGCAATAATTGGCGATCGGACTGGCGCTGATCTTCTGCTCGGTGTCGGGGAACTGCGCGGCCTTCCACCGATGCAGCAGGATCAGCAGCGGACTCACCCCTTGCGCCGGCTTCGAGTCGATGACCGCCTTGATCGCTTTGGCCTCGACCGCATCGTCCTGGAAAACCGGCTCCGCGAGGGAGATCCGTCCTCCGGGCTTCAAGACACGGTGGAATTCGCGCAGCGCGCCCGCCTTGTCGGCCACGTACGCCAGCGCTGAGCGGGTCGTGACGAGGTCCGCGGATGCATCGTCAATGCCCTCGAGGCGATCTGCCGCGCAGTGCAGGAACGAGCACTGGCCGAGAACGCCGAGCGCCCCGGCCTGGGCGCGGGCGTGTTGCAGCATCGGCTCCGACACGTCCGTCAGCCATGCGCGCAGCGATTGACCGACGCGCTCCAGGGCGCGAAATGCGACGACCCCCTCCCCCGTACCGACATCCACCAACGTCTGACCGGCGGCGAGGTGCGCGCCATCGAGTACTCGGTCGATGTAGCGATCGACAACGGCGCGTATCGCCTCTTGCAGCCGAGGATCGTCCGCGTGCCGCTGGTGCAGCAGCCATTGCGACCACAGGTCCGACATCGGGACATTCTCGTTACTCACCACGCGTCACTCCGGAACCGCACCCGCATCCACTGCATCTTACGCGGCGGCGACCGGTATCAGAAATCCCCCGATGTCTCCAGTTTGGCCACCTTTTCGGCCAGAACCTCAAGCGTGAGATCGATCGTCTCCAGATGCGTCCGGAAGCCAAGGACAGCCAGACGCAGGTAATAGCGTCCACCGATGCGAGTTGAGGACACGAAGACACGGCCGTCCTGCTGGATGGAGCGGACCAGAGCTTCGTTGAATGCATCCGCATCCCCGCGCTGGGGCAGCCACCGGTACGTGCTGACCGTCAGCTCGGGCTCCGGACCCACCTCGAAGCCGAGGGACCGCACGCGCTCGTGGAAGTAGCGGGTGAGGCAGAGCTTTTCCTCCAGGCAGGCTCGGAAGGGCGCAACACCGTAGAGGAGCAGCGGGAGCCATAGCCGTGGGCCGCGAAAGTGCTTGCTGAGCTCCGGCGACAGATCGGCCGGCGAGTCGGCAGCCGGGGAATTCGCGACGGCATCCTGCATGTAGTCCGCATGGTAGTGATGGGCACGGGCCAGCTGCTCGCCGTCCCGCACCAGGACAGCGCCGATTCCGTAGGGAAGAAACAGGCTCTTGTGGGGATCCATGACGAGCGAGTCTGATAGCTCGAGCCCGCCAAGGCGCTCGCGCACCTCCCGGCAAAGCAGGAAAAAACCGCCGTACGCCGCATCGACGTGATACCACAGACCCTCTGCGGCGGTGATCCGCCCGATGCGCTTCAGCGGATCGATCGCCCCGACATCGGTACTCCCCGCGGCGGACAGCACCAGCCACGGCCGCAGCCCCGCCGCGCGATCGTCCGCGATGGCGCGCTGCAGCGCCTCGGGCACCATTCGCTGACCGGCGTCGACGGCCACCCGGTGCCGCACGCACTCGCCCAGGCCTGCGATCCGCAGCGCCTTCTCGAGGGAGTGGTGCGCCTGTGCGGTGAGGTAGACGACGGCCCGCGGAATGTCGGCACAGCGCAGACCGTGAGCCTCGCGGGCCGTCACCACGGCGATAAGGTTGGCGATGCTTCCGCCGGAGGTGAGATTGCCGTGCGCGCCGGCGGGATAACCCGCCAGGCCGGCCATCCATCGAAGCAGCAGATTTTCCATCTCGACCGCCCCGGGGCCCGCGAAGCGGACGCCGGCATACTCGTTGGTGACCGCGGCGAGATAGTCGCCGAGCGCCGAGGCGTACAACCCGCCACCGGGTATGTAGGCCACGTGTCCCGGCGAAGAGGCCTTGAGGCCCGTGTCCTCCACGGCCCGCCGGAACAGATCCAGAAGCTCCTCCAGAGCCGCCGGCCCTTCGGAGGGGCGGTGTCCGGCAAGATCCCTGGCGGGAGCGGCATTGGCTTCGAAGGCGGGTACCGCGGACAGCCTGTCGAGGAACGCCTCGGCGTGGCCCGCTACCGCCTCATGCAGCGCATGGCGTTCCCGCGAGTCCGGCTCGAGGGGTCGAGCCGCCCGCTCCAGCTCGCGAATGCGGGCGATGAGACCGCCTGTGGCATTCATCCGACTCGGCTCTCGTGGCGCAGCGATGGGTCCGGAAGTATATCCGCCGACCGGCCGGGGCGAATGAGCTCAGAGGCGGCCTTTTGCGGCCGAGCGCGCACCACGATGAACGGTTCCCAGCAGCGCACGGACTGCCGATTGTAGAATTCGAGCGGCTCCGATGCGTACCAATCGCCCGTCACTGGTGAACGCGCCGTCGATGAGCAGAGCGATCTGATACGCCACTTCTTCCGGATGCCGGGTCCCGATGCGGCTCACGATCGCCTTGAGCCGCTCGTACATCGCCGCCTTGTGACGGGCGCGGATCCGCCTCGCCGGGTGATCGGGGTCGGAGAATTCCGCCGCGACGTTGATCTGCGGGCAGCCTCGATAGCCCTCGCGGCTGACCCGCTGCCCGATCCACTCGAGCAGTGCCATCAGCTCCCGCCCCGGATCGCCCGCAACGGAGTCGACCGCGGCGTCCCATTGCCGCCAGAACTCCCGATCCTCGCGCTCGAGGTAGGCGGCGATGAGATCGTCTTTCGTGTGAAAGTGGCGGTACAGGCTCGTCTTGGCCACTCCGGATTCGGCGACGATCCATTCGACGCCGACCGCCCGGACGCCGTGCGCGTAGAACAAACGCGCTGCCGTGGCCAGCACGCGCGTCGCAGTATCGAGGTCACCGGCATCGACTGACTTCAAAGCGCCTCCTCCAGCGCACACACGGACTCGCCTCGACTATGCACGGGCCTGTCGCCAGGCACAATCGCACCCGGGCTTGACGCCGCTACCGATCGGTAGCATCATACGATACCGATCGGTATCGTTGAAAGGTCGTCGATGCACGGGCCAGCCATTGCCGTTTACGGCGCGACGGGTCATACGGGAGGATTCGTCGTTCGCGAACTCGAACGCCGCGGCTGGCCCACGCTATCGATCAGCCGCAATCCGGCGCGGCCGTCCGATGATGTCCATCGGCCATGGCGCTGCGCCTCGTGCGAGGATCCGGACGCACTCGATGAAGCGCTTACGGGTCTCGCAGCAGTCATCAACTGCGCCGGACCATTTCTCGACACCGCACCCGCCTTGATCGAGGCGGCGCTGCGGGCCGGAATCCACTATTTCGATGTCACCGCGGAACAGCGCTCGGCGCGGCAGTCGATCGCGACATACGAAGAGGAAGCGCGGGCGCGCGGCACCGTCGTTCTGCCGGCGATGGCGTTCTTCGGCGGACTCGCCGACCTGCTCGCGGCCGAGGCGACTCGCGGGCTCGAGGACATCGAGTCCATCGAGATCGGCGTCGCGCTCGAGTACTGGCACCCGACAGAGGGGACCCGGAGGACCGGAGAGCGCAACACCGCTCGCCGTCTCGTCGTCGCCGAGGGGATGCTGAGGCCGATACCGCGGCCGGCGCCCGTTCGGGAATGGATCTTCCCCGAGCCCTTCGGGGCGCAGGAAGTGATGGCGATGGCCCTGTCGGAAATCGTCACCATTCGCCACCATATCGCCGCACGCAGCATTTGCAGCTACATGAACACGGCGCCGCTGCGCGATATCAAGGATCCGCGCACGCCTGCACCGGCGGCGAGCGAGTCCGGCGGACCGTCGGGGCAGCGCTTCGTAATGGAGGTGCGCGCCGCATCGGTCGATCGTCAGACCCGCATCGCAGCTGCAGGGCGTGACATCTACGCGGTCACCGCCCCGATCGTCGTCGAGGCGTGCGTACGGGTGCTCGAAAATCCGCCCGCGCGGGGCGGCGCCTATGCGCCGGCGCAGCTGTTTGAAGCGAATGGCTTCCTCGCGGCATTGGCGCCCCAGGTGCAGCTCATCAGGCCACCCGATGCCGGCTCAGCCGGCGCCAACTGACACATCCGCGGGGGCGGAGCGGATCAATGCCCGGATCTCGTCGAGATCCGCCGGGTTCACGGGGTTGTAGATCACGAGCGTGAGATCCGGGCGGCCGTCGACTGCGAATGCCGAGTATTCGAACTCCAGCCGGCCGAGGGTGGGATGGCGGATGTGTTTGAGGCCCTCCCCGTGAGCGTGGACGTCATGGTCGCTCCACATCGCCCGGAACTCCGGGCTCAGTCGGCTGAGCTCATCGACCAGAGGTTGTACTTCCGCAGCGGCGCCGGCGCGCGCCGCGTCCACCCTGAAGGCGCCCACACAGAAGCGAGCGACGCTCTGCCAGTCATACTGGGCCGCACGCGCGCGAGGCTCGAGGAAGATGAAGCGCAGCACGTTGCGCTGCTCCGGCGGCACCGATCCAAAGTCGTGCAGCATCACGGTCGCCGCCCGATTCCAGGCAACGACATTCCATACCGCGGTGCGGATCAGGGCGGGAGTTGGCGTCAGCGCATCGAGCACGCGCTGCAGCCGGGGCGTGACGCCCTCGCTCCTCTGGTAGCGCGCCTCGGGTGGGCGGCCCAGTCCGAGCAGAAACAGATGCTCGCGCTCGACGTCCGTCAGCAGGAGCGCGCGCGCGATCCGATCGAGGACCTCGGCCGAGGGCGCGCCCCCTCTGCCCTGCTCGAGCCATGTGTACCAGGTCGGGCTGATGTTGGCACGCTGCGCCACCTCTTCGCGACGCAACCCCGGCGTGCGCCGACGCTCCGGCGAGAACCCGAACGCGGCGGGATCCAGCTTCTCCCGGCGGCCCTTCAGATAGGTCCCGAGGACATTTGCCTGGCCCACATGCCGGCTCATCGTGTTATTCATGATAATAGGATAATGTCACTACTTTACCATGATAATGACCCAGGGAGACACTGCTGGCATCTAAACCGGGAGATTCCGCTCATGCGCGTATTCGTCACTGGTGCCACAGGTTGGGTTGGCTCGGCCGTCGTGAAGGACCTGCTCACCGCGGGCCATCAGGTCCTCGGCCTGACTCGGTCGGACCCGGGGGCGCAAGCGCTGGCCGCGGCGGGCGCGGAGCCTCATCGCGGCACACTCGAGGATCTGGACAGTCTCAGGCGCGGGGCCGCCGAATCGGACGGCGTGATCCACACCGCCTTCAATCACGATTTCTCGAGGTTTGCGCAGAACTGCGCGGATGACCGGCGCGCCATCGAGACGATGGGCGCCGTGCTCCAAGGCTCGGATCGCCCGCTCATCGTGACCTCGGGCGTTGCGCTGCTGGCCCCGGGCCGGGTGGCAACGGAAGACGATCCGCCGGTCCCCGTATCGGCAACCTATCCACGAGCCTCCGAGAGGACCGCCGTCGCTCTGGCCGCCCGAGGCATCCGCGCGACGGTTGTCCGGCTTCCTCCGACGGTGCACGGCCATGGCGATCACGGCTTCGTCCCGCGTCTCCTCGCCTTTGCGCGCGAGAAGGGCGTTGCCGCCTATGTGGGCGACGGGCTCAACCGATGGCCCGCGGTGCACCGCCTGGACGCCGCCCGGGTCTACCGCCTCGCGCTCGAGCGCGGTGCCGAAGGAGGACCCTTCCATGCGGTCGCCGAAGAGGGCGTACCGCTCAAGGAAATCGCCGCGGTGATCGGCCGGCGCCTGAACCTGCCGGTGGTCTCAAAGTCGCAGGAAGAGGCGTCGGCGCATTTCGGATGGTTCGCGACGTTCGCAGGTTTCGATGTCCCGACATCGAGCGAGCGAACTCGCTCACTCCTTGGCTGGCGGCCCGAACATCCCGGGCTCATCGCCGACATCGATCACCCGGCCTATTTCACGCGACCATGACGCTCAGTTGGTCACGACCTGCCAGTCCTGCTCCGGCGTGGGCGGCAGTTTGTCCATGTGCTTGAGGAAAAGCGCGAGCGTCCACATCTGTTGGGGACTCAGCGTAGCTTTCCACGACGGCATGCCCGTCCAGCGAATTCCATGGTCGATCTTCCAGAACGTGACGCCCTCAGGGTCGTCTTCCACGCCGTCGGTGGCGAGCTGTGGGGGCTTGGGGTACTCGCCCAAGGCCACCGGGCTCGCCGAGGCCTCGCCCTGGGCCGTACCGTGACAGATCGCGCAGTGTTTGGCGTAGAGGTGGATGCCAGCGATCAGGTTGGCCTCCGTGAGCGGTACGGGATTGGGTCCCTTGGGCGCCTCTCGTGCGAACGTGGCATGGAGCGAGGCCCGCGCCGCCCATTTCTCGAGCGGGAGCGGACCGGAATCGGCCCCGGCGGGAATGGCGCCGGTGACCAGAGCCAGGTAGCCGATAAAAGCGGCCACGACGATCGTCGCCACTACACCGAGCACGAAGCCTTTTAGCATGGCACTTCTCCGCAAGACGGAAACCCTGGGTCAGGTTCCGTACCCCCACGCGACTGTAGCACAGCTCCCCGCTCCGGCACGCCCTCGCGGCCGGACTCCAGGCGGGGGCTATCCACGCCTGGTTTTCCCGCCGCTCAATCGATCGGCCAGGGAACCGTGCCAGACAGTCC
Organism: Pseudomonadota bacterium; assembly: GCA_021777555.1. GTDB lineage: Bacteria > Pseudomonadota > Gammaproteobacteria > Steroidobacterales > Steroidobacteraceae > 13-2-20CM-66-19. The sequence continues at coordinate 92,009 of JAJYDK010000005.1, forward strand.
ATCCTGCGGCGCCGAAATCTCGAGAGGCTGCCCGCCCGTGTCCACGAATCGCCACCATGGATCCACTCGACCCGAGGCGCGCGCGGGCTCCACGGGCTCTCCGAGTCTGGGGATGATGAGTCGCGCCCGACTCGTCGAGCTCAGCTCGAGGAGTCGCTCGACGGGCTGATCCCAGGCGTGCGTCGCGAGGCTGAACGTTCCCCAGTGGACCGGGAGGAAGGCACCGTCCCCGAGAAGGGAAACGGCCTCGAGGGCGTTGTCCGGGCCGAGATGCATGTCGCCCCAGGCCGCCTCCCACGCGCCGACCTCGAGCATCACCAGGTCGAAAGGTCCGAGCCGCGTCCGGATGTGCTCGTGTTGGGTCGTGAGCCCGGTGTCGCCACTGAAGAAGACGCCGTGACGCTCCGATCGCACGACGAATGACGACCAGAGCGTCGCATTGCGAGTCTTCGGCGTGCGGCCGGAGAAGTGTTGCGACGGCGCGGCGGTCACCCGGAGCCCTGCGTGGGGCAACTCGTGGGTTTCCCACCAGTCGAGCTCGGTGATGCGCTCGGACCGCACGCCCCAGCCCTCCAGGTGCGCGCCGACGCCCAGTGAGGTGACGAAGGGCACATCGCTCCGGGCAAGCGCGCGAATCGTCGGGTAGTCGAGATGATCGTAGTGGTCGTGCGAGACGATCACCAGGTCCACCGGCGGCATCGCCCGGAGTGCGCCGGCCGGCCGTGCGCAGGAACTCCGTCAACGTCGGCATCCGCGCGGTGGGATCGCGCAGCCCCGGAATGATCGGATGTGTGTTTCGAAAGCCCTCGCCCGCCCAGAGCGGCGAGGCTCTCATGCGCTCGAGTCGCGCGCCTTGCACCCTCGAACCGAGTGATTTCACGGGCGGGTCCCTGGTAAAGGATGCGCCAGTGTACTGAAACGGCGCGGCGCGCTCCCCGGCCGCGAGTCCCTTGGAGGTCTTTCCGGCCGAGTCAGATTCGTCCGAGCGCGACCAGACGCTGCCGCAGCGCCCGACCCGCGGCGAGGATGTGCTCGCGCAGCACCGCAGCGGCGGCCTCGACATCCCCGGAGGTCAGCGCATCGAGAATGGCCCGGTGCTCGGCATCCGAGCGGGGCTCCCAGTCGAGGCTCTTCCAGGTCGCCAGCAGGTAGCGCGCGCTCGCCTGGTGAAGATCGTCGATCGCCTGAAGGAGTCGTGGCATGCGGCAGGGCGTCACGAGCGCCCGATGGAACCGGCGGTTGGCCTCTTCCCACACGATGAGCTCGCCGCTCTCCTCTTCCGCCGCGAGGGCCTGTCGCGCCTCTTGCAGATCGGCGTCCGTGAGCGCCTCGGCGGCCTCACGCAAGGCGAGGACCTCCAGCGCGGCCCGCATCTCCGTGACCTCGTGTACCGCTTCGGGAGCGATCGGCGCGACTCTGACGCCCCGTCGCGGCTCACTGACGAGCAGCCCGCGAGCCTCGAGCCTTCGAAAGGCCTCGCGCACGGGCACGTGGCTGGCGCGAAATTCGGCGGCGACGAGGTCCTGGCCGACTTTATGGCCCGGCGGCAGCTCGCCCAGGACGATTCTGCGCGTCAGGACCTCCGCGATGCGCTCCGCAACGGATCGATCCGGGTCAGGGGGTTGCAGCACGTGCGCGTTCATGATTTTATAGATTATCTATATTCTATCAGAGGATCGGGAGAACGTCATGCCCCGACCACGCCCCGCCCGACTCGAGCACATCGCCGGCATCGGCGTCGACCGCATGGGCGCGATCGCCGATGCCTCCGGCCGCGACTGGCTCCGGCTGGAAAATCTCGACACCGATATTCCACCGGATGCGGCCGCCATCGCGCAGACCCGGGAGGCGGCCTCCCGGGATGTCGACAACAGCTACCTGCCCTTCGTCGGCCAGGCCCGCTTGCGCGAAGCGGTGGCCCGGCACGTGTCCCGACTTTCAGGCGTCGAGTATTCCGGCGAGCGGCATTGCGTCATCTCTGCCGGCGGACTGTCGGGCATCCTCAACGTGCTGCTCGCGACCCTCGAGGTGGGGGATGAGGTGATCGTCACCGACCCGACTTACGCCGGGCTGATCAACCGGGTGCGCCTCGCGGGTGGAGTGCCGAGATTCGTGCCCTTCCACTTCAGCCCGGGTGAAGCGTGGCGGCTCGACCGTGACGCGTTGCAAGGGGCCGTCGGACCCAAGACCCGGGCGATGTTGCTGATGTCGCCTTCGATGCCCTCCGGCGCCCTGCTCGAGGAGGCGGACTGGGCCGCAGTCGCCTCGCTGTGCCGGGAGCACGACCTTCTGCTGATTCTCGATGCGGCCATGGAACGGCTCGTATTCGATGAGCGGCCGCCCATCCATCCGGCGGGCCTGCCGGGCATGGCGCAGCGCACGATCACGGTCGGCTCCTCGGCCAAGGAGCTGCGCATGATCGGGTGGCGCGTCGGTTGGATCGTGGCACCGGAAGCGCTCATCCCGGATCTCATCGCGGTGTCGCTCGCGAATGTCGTGGTGCCCGTCGGAATCGCCCAGGATGCCGTGGCCCTCGCCCTCGAGCGCTCGCGGGAATCGATGAGCGCCTACGTAGCGCAGTTGCAGGCGCGCCGGGATGTCATGATGGCAGAGCTGGCGGGACTTCCCTACGGCAAGCCGGCGGGCGGCTGGTCGATGCTGCTGCGCGTGTCGGACTACGGCCTCGATGGAACGGCCGTGGCGCAGCGCCTGCTGCAGCAGGGCGTCTGCGCAACGGCGATGGCGGGATGGGGAGAAATCCACGGTCCCCAATATATCCGCTTCGTGTTCTCGAATGAGCCCGTGTCACGACTGCGAGGCGTTGGTCGGCGCGTCCGGGCGGCTCTCGGTGCGGCATGAGGCTGACACGCGTGCGACGACTTTACATCGAGCGGCACACGCGGCGCCGATCGGGGGATATAGTGGGCGTCCCCACCGCAGTTCAGGGAAGGTACCGATGAGTCACGTCGCCGTACTGGGCATTTCCGGCCGAGTCGGGTCGCGCATCGCCGCAGAGCTGCTGCGTCGCGGCCATGCCGTCACGGGCATCGCCCGCAATGTCACTGATGTGCCCGCCCGACCTCGACTGCTCGTGCAATCCGCCGATGCCACTCAACCACAATCCCTCGCACCGATCTTGCGCGGGCACGATGCCGTCATCAGCGCGATGCGCTTCGTCGGCGGGATCACCGCGCCCGCATTGATCACGGCCGCAACGCACGCCGGCATAAAACGCGTGCTCGTGGTCGGTGGCGCCGGAAGTCTGCTGATCGCCCCGGGCGTCGCGCTCATCGACAGTCCCGAGTTCCCCGCGTCCTACAAGGCGGAGGCCGCGGCCGCCCGATTCTTCCTGGACGCGTTGCGCACCGAGCCGGAGCTCGAGTGGACCTTCCTGTCGCCTTCCGCGCTGCTCGAGCCCGGTGAGCGCACGGGCCGTTTCCGGCTGGGCGGGGATGATCTGTTGGTCGATGTGCAGGGGAAAAGCCACATCTCCATGGAAGACTACGCCATTGCGCTGGTCGACGAGCTGGAGCATCCCCGGCACATCCGCCGCCGCTTCACGGTGGGCTATTGAGAGCGGCTCCGGGCGGGGGCACCACGCCCGGAGCCGGCGGCCGCCCGCGTCAGGATGTCCCGGCGCCCTTGGACGAGCCGAGATACGAAGCCACCCAGCGATCGATCGCGCGGAAGTAGAGCTCGCGATGGACGGGATCCTGCGGTGAGTGATGGGCGCCGGGAATGCCCAGGAACTTCACCGGGACATTCCGACTGGCGAGTGCGTGGTAGAGCGCGAGTGACTCGGTGAGCGGCACCGTGACATCGTCCGTACCGGAGAGGATCAGCGTCGGCGTGGTGATCTTGCCGGCATAGGTGATCGGCGATCCGGTGCGATAGAGCGCCGCGCTCTTCGGGTCCCAGGGACTGCCGCCGAGGGAGTCGCGAGTCCAGGCCAGGTTGCCGGAGCCCGAGAGTTCATACTCCGCCGTCCAATCGATGACGCCATCGGCAACGACCGCGCAGCGCCAGAAGTGCTGGTGGGAGATCAGCCATGCAGTCATGTAGCCGCCGTACGAATGCCCGACCGCGGCGATGCGCGAGGTGTCGACGATGCCGCGCCTCTCCAGCATGCGGATGCCCGAGATCACGTCGCTGTCCGGACCGTTGCCCGGGTCGCGGAAGATCGCGTGCTCGTGGGCATTGCCGAGATTGTCGCTGCCCCGGTAATTGGGCTCGAACACCAGGAAGCCCTGGGCGGCGAACAGGGCGCGCAGCGGCCCGACCTCGTAGACGTCGAAATGCCCGAGCGAAGACGCCTCCGGACCTCCGTGGCTGAACACGACCAGCGGATAGCGCCGGCCTGCCCGGTACCCGATCGGATAGGTCAGAATGCCGTCGTTCGCCTGGCCGTCCGGCGCGCGCCATTTGACCTCTGCGCTGCGCGCCCTGGCATATGCGTCAAAATCTCGGTTGATACTCGTCAGCGCCATCGGCCGGCTCTCTGGCGTGCGCAGCAGGTACAACTCCGGCGCCTGCGTCGGGGTATCGGCAACGACAGCGAGCGCACCGCGCGAAGACGTGGCAACGTCGAGCGGATTGAGATCCCCGAGATTCAGCGCGTGTCCCCTGCCCTGTGGCGGCTGGACATAGAGCGTGCTGCCGATGTGATCGTCGGCCAGCGCCGCGACACCCTCGCCATCGGGCAGCCAGGCAAAGTCGGCAGACAGATTGCGGTCGAGGCCGGCGCTGATGTCGTGCGGCGGAGCACCGTCGGGTGCGCCGATGAACAGGTCCATGTCGCTGAGCGGGCCCGGCCCGTGCGGATACAGATAGGCAAGGACATCGCCGCCGGGCGCAAAGCGCGGCATGTACTCGTAGCTCAGGTGCCCGCCCATGAGGTGCTCCTTGCCGGTGGCGACGTCCACCACCGCGACACGGGTCCGGTCACTGTCGCTGTCGTCCGCGTCCGCCTGTTGCGTGTAGGCGATCAGGCGTCCGTCCGCCGACCACGAAGGGCTCGAGAGGCCTCCGCCGAGCGGCCCGATGGGCGGAGCGGTCTCCAGGACGCTCGCCGGACCGAAAGTCAACTGACGCGCCCGGCCGGTCTTCACGGTCAACACCCAGATATGTGAGGGTACGGGCGGGCGGGTCGTCAGGTAATCGTCGTCGTGGAAAGCGAACAGGTCATGGTGAGTGCGCCGGTCCTTCGCGCTGAGCGGCGAGTCGTCCGGTGTCACGTAGGCCACGGCCTGCCCGTCCGGGCTCCAGGCGAACTGCTCGACGCCGTTGGCCGCGTCGGTGAGCTGCGTGGGAGTACCGCCCGTGGCGGGCACGAGGTAAATCTGCCCCTTCCGGCCCACTTTCGCAAGGAACGCGAGCGTACGGCCGTCGGGCGACCAGCGCGGCATGTGCAGATCGCGCATACCGCGCACCAGCGCTCGGGCGCCGCTGCCATCGGTGCCCGTGACCCGCAGCGCCGCCTCGTAGCGATCGTGCACGAAGTCCGACCGGACCGTCAGAAAGGCGACCCGATGGCCGCCGGGCGAGAACCGCGGCGATCGGATATTCACCAACGCCCGGTAGTCTTTCAGGTGGATCGGCGGGGCGGACGCCCCGGCGGTGAGCGGCGCGAGCGCCAGGAGCGCCGGCAGGCAGATGAAGGCGACTCGTTTCACGAGATCCTCTCATGACGTTGGCATAGTGCCGGGATTATGGCATTGATCCGTGCAGGCGGCGACGCATCGCGGGCGCCTGCACCTGCCGGCCGGAGGGCACCCCCGAAGTGCGCGACGCCCAGCGGAGCGCGGCGGCAGGTCTACTCTTCGTGGCCCGCCAATGACCCGCCCAGAAGCAGCTCCGCGAGTCGCCGCCCGCTGCGGCCGAGCGGCGTGCTCGTCCGATGAACGAGTTTGGGCGTGAAGCTGTAGCGCGAGCCCCCGGCATAGCGCACCTCCCGCAGCGTCCCGGCCTGCAACTCGCGATGGACGAGATAGCGCGGCATCCATCCGAACCCCAGGCCCATGCGCAATGCCTGCTTCTTGGCGATGAACCCGGAGAGGTAGAAGACGCGATCGCCCCCAAACATGTGCTCGTCGTCGCCCCGATCACTCGAGTCCTGTACGGACAGTTCGACATGCTCGTGCAGATCCCGCAAGGTCACGCGCGAGCGCTGCGCCAGAGGGTGCCGCGGCGAAACACACAGAACGCATTGCACTTCCCGCAGCTCATGGGCTTCGAGGTCCGGCCGCCCCACGTAATCCTTCACGACCATCATGTCGGCATCGTCCTTTTCGAATCGGAACTGCACTCCGCCGAGATACTCCACCTTCATCTGGATCCGCGTCGGCACCTTCTCCTCGGCCAATGTCTTCAGCGCCCGCAGGGTCGCCTCGAGCGGCAGTATTCCATCGAGGATCACAGTGAGCCGGGGCTCCCAGCCGTCCGCAAACTGCCGGGCCATCGACGCCATGTGGTCCGCCTGGCCCAGCAGGCGCCGTCCCTCCGCAAGCAACGCTTCACCCGCCGGAGTCAACTGGACGCGGTAGCGGGTCCGATCGAGCAGCTGCACGCCAAGCTGCGCCTCGAGTTTATCGACCTGATAGCTCACGGCCGATTGAACCCGGTGAAGCGCAGCCGCAGCGCGAGCGAACCCACCCTGGCGGACTACGGCATCCAGGGCGCTTATGGCATCGAGATCGGGACGCATGACGATCTAATTTATCGATGATGACCGCCATAATTATACGCTTTCCTTGAACCTGGGCGGCCAGTACGCTTGCTCGGCCCTTGCGGTACGGCGCCGCCGCCCCTGGCGAGGGCGCAGTCACGAATCACCCGACCGCCCCTCGGTACGCGAGGGGGACGAGGCACGCGCGCATGAACGCGGAAATCCCGAGCAACTCCCGAATCCGGCGCCGTTCGTGGGCGGAGCCCTGGAAAGTGAAGGTCGTCGAGCCGATCCGCATGACCTCCCGGACCGAGCGGGAAGCCGCGATTCGGGAAGCCGGCTACAACACGTTCCTGCTCCGCAGCGAGGACGTCTACATCGACCTGCTCACCGACAGCGGTACCAGCGCGATGAGCGACTCGCAGTGGGCCGGAATGATGCTGGGCGATGAAGCCTATGCCGGAAGCCGCAATTTCTTCCATCTCGAGCGGACCATCCAGGACCACTACGGATACCGGTTTGTCGTTCCGACGCACCAGGGCAGGGGTGCGGAGAACATCCTGGCCAGGATCATGATCAAACCCGGCGACGTCGTGCCCGGAAACATGTATTTCACGACAACGCGCCTGCACCAGGAACTGGCCGGCGCGACGTTCATGGACATCATCGTGCGCGAGGCGCACGATCCGACCTGCGAACTGCCCTTCAAGGGCAATGTCGACCTGGACGCGCTCGCGGCGCTCATCGAACGGGTCGGCGCCGACCGCATCCCGTACATCAGCCTTGCCGCCACCGTCAACATGGCCGGCGGCCAGCCCGTATCGATGGCGAACGCCCGGGAAGTTCACGAGCTCGCGGCGCGCCACGGCATCAAGGTCATGCTGGATGCGACCCGTGCGGTCGAAAACGCGTATTTCATCCAACAGCGCGAGCCGGGATACGCATCGAAGCCCGTGGCCGAGATCCTGCGCGAGTTCTGCTCCTACACGGATGGCTGCACCATGAGCGGCAAGAAGGACGCCCTGGTCAACATCGGCGGCTGGCTGGCGCTCAACGACGGGAATCTGTACGAGGAGGCCAGCAACCTCGTCGTCGTCTACGAGGGCCTGCACACCTATGGCGGCATGGCCGGCCGCGATATGGAGGCAATGGCCCGCGGCATCGTCGAGTCGGTGGCGGATGATCACATTCGCGCGAGGGTCGGCCAGGTGGAATACCTGGGGCGCAAGCTGATCGACGCCGGCGTCCCCGTGGTGCGCCCGATCGGCGGTCACGCCGTGTATCTGGATGCCAAGGCCTTCTACCCCCACCTCGATCAGGAGCAGTTTCCCGCCCAGGCGCTGGCGGCGTATCTGTATGAGGATTCGGGCCTGCGCGCCATGGAGCGAGGCATCGTCTCGGCAGGCCGCGACCCAGAAACGGGCAGGCATCGCCACCCGGCGCTCGAGCTCGTCCGCCTGACGATTCCACGACGCGTCTACACGCAGGCCCACATGGACCTGACCGCCGAATCGGTTGTGGCGGTGCACGAGGAGCGCATGACGGCGCGGGGCCTCAGGCTCGTCCACGAGCCGCGTTATCTCAGGTTCTTCCAGGCGCGCTTCGAGCGTCTGTAGGCGCTCGCTCGCCCCGCACGCTCATCAGTCCTCGAGGCCGAGCTCCGCCCGGATCTCGCGCGTATGCTCACCGAGGCGCGGCGAGGGGCGCTCCAGGTGCAGCGGCGCCCCGGACAGGCGGATCGGGGTGCGGATGGCGGGAACCGAGCCCTCCGCGGCCCAGGGAGCCGGCAGCCGGGTCGCCATCGCACGCTGCAGCACCTGGGGGTCGGAGAATACGTCCGCGACACTGTTGATCGGCCCGGCGGGAATACCCCGCTCCTGCATGGCCCGCAACACCTCCTCGCGCGCCAGCCGGCAGAGCCGGCCACTCAGCAGCGGAATGAGCTCTTCCCGATGCCGGACCCGGGCCGCATTGGTGGCGTAGCGCGGGTCGTCCGCGATCGCGGGCAGCTCCAGGCAGGCGCATAAGCGTTGAAACTGAGCGTCATTGCCCACCGCGATGATGACGTGCCCATCCGCCACCGCGAACACCTGGTAGGGCACGATGTTCGGATGCGCATTGCCCATGCGGCGAGGCGTCTCGCCCGAGACAAGATAATTCAGTCCCTGGTTCGCCAACACCCCCACCATGGTATCGAGCAACGACAGGTCGATGTGCTGTCCGGCCCCTGTCTGCGCCCGCTGCGCCAGAGCCGCCAGCACCGCCACGGCGCCATAGGTGCCGGTGAAGATGTCGGCAAACGCCACGCCCACCTTCTGCGGCTCGCCGTGCGGCTCTCCGGTGAGGTCCATGATCCCGCTCATCCCCTGGATGATGAAGTCGTACCCCGCTCGGCCGGCATAGGGGCCGCTCTGCCCGAAGCCGGTCACTGAGCAGTAGATCAGGCGCGGATTGAGCTTCGAGAGCGCCGCGTAATCGAGGCCGAACTTCGCCAGTCCTCCGACCTTGAAATTCTCGATCAACACATCGGAGCGCTCGGCCAGCCGCCGTACGGTCTGCCGGCCGTCTTCGGTCGCAAAGTCGGCGACGATCGAGCGTTTGCCACGGTTGCAGGCATGGAAGTACGCGGCATCGAGCTCTTCGCCGCCGCGACCGCGAATGAACGGCGGTCCCCATCCTCGGGTATCGTCCCCTTCGGGGGATTCGACCTTCACCACGTCGGCCCCGAGGTCCGCCAGGATCTGGCCGGTCCAGGGACCCGCGAGGATTCGCGCGAGCTCGAGGACGCGCAGCCCGGCGAGGGGTGAGTTCGCGCACGACATGGGTCGGGACTATAGCAGCCGCACCGGCTCGCGGGCGGGCCTCGCTGCCCTTCCGGGGACGACCGGAAGGCGCATCGAGCGAAGGGCCCTTGCGATACACTCCTCGCGCGCGAGGGGAGGCCGCGTGCACACGCACGATCGCCGGCGGCCTCGTTCTGGCGCGGAATGAGACGGCAACAGCCGGTCGGATCACTGTGGAAGATCCCGCGATGAGCAGAACCGCACTTCAGGCGAAATCCCCCGTCCATCACACCGAGGAGCAGTCCGCAATCCTCGCGGCGGCGGGGAGCGGCGATTCGCTGCTCATCGAGGCAGGCGCCGGGACGGGCAAGACCACCGCCCTCCTCGGCGTGGCGCAGCGGCTCGCGCGCCGGCGAGGTCTGCTCATGGTGTACAACCGCATCGCCGCCACGGCCACCGCGCCGATGCTGTCCGGCACGGGCTGCGAAGCCCGGACGCTGCATTCGCTCGCCTACCGCTCCGCACTCGCCAGGCCGATCGCCCAGTCCGAGCGACTCAAGATGGCATTGCCCGGCGCGCGGGCCGCCGAAGCCGGCGGGATCCGCTCCCGGATCGGACTCGATGCCCGCGGTGACCGGCTCCTCGGCATCGCGGCGCAGGGACATCTCCTCAAGCAATGGGTGTCACGTTACTGCCACTCCGATGACGACGTACTCGCCATCAGGCACTTTCCGGTCGCCTCCTTCCGCGAGCTCGTCAACCCCGACATTCTGTTCCCGGGCCTGCCCGAGGCGCGCGAGCGCTGGCAGGATCTCGCCCGCCAGGTCGCCACATCGCTGCTCGGCGCCGCGCAGCGGCTCTGGGCCATCATGAGCGGGCCCGATACGCAATTCCCATCCACCCATGACGTCTACCTCAAGCTCTACGTCATGAGCCGTCCGCGGGTCCCCTGGGATTACGTGCTGCTCGATGAAGCGCAGGACGCCAACCCACTCGCACTGCAGTTCTTCAATCTCGCAAGGCAACAAGGCTGTCAGACCGTCGCAGTCGGTGACTCGCACCAGCAACTCTACGCCTGGCGCGGCGCGGTCGATGCGATGCGGCGCATCACGGACACGAAACGGCTGGCGCTCACCCAGTCATTCCGGTTTGGCTCCGAGGTCGCATCCGTCGCCAATGCGGTGCTTGCGCTGCAGGGGTCGGATTTCCGACTCGCCGGACTCGGTCCGCGCGGCACGGTCCGCGAGCGCATCGACAGGCCGACCGCGATCATTTGCCGAACCAATGGCGAGGCGATTCAAGCGGCGCTCGATGCGGCGAAGCGAAAGAGGCGGGCCGCGCTGTGTCTCAACCGCGATGAGATGCGGCACGAAATCGAGATCCTCGATCGGTTCCGCCGTGACGGCAAGAGCACCGCCCGCCAGTACTGCATGTTCCGCTCCTTTGAGGAGCTCGAGGATCTGGTGGACGCCGGCGAGCTTCCGGAGGCGCGCATTCTGCTCAAGCTCATCGAGGAACACGGCGCGCAGGCGGCGGATGCATTGATCGCCGACATGGCCGTCGGAAAGAGCGCCGAGGCGATCAACGGCGCAGGGCGCGACGTGGTCTGCCTGACGGCCCATGCGAGCAAGGGACTGGAGTTCGACCGGGTCATGCTGGCGGAGGACTTCATGCCCACCCGGAAGGAGAACGAGGATGACGATGACTATCGGGCCCGGCTCGCACAGCACAGGGACGAGCTGAACGTCTTCTACGTCGCCGTCACCAGGGCGCGGCGCGCGCTCGGTGTGGGCAATTGCGCCCTTGCCCGCGCGGTGACCGGCGATTCCCCGAGCGGGCGCTGACGCGTGGCGGGGCGGATACCGGCGCCCGAATCAATCGCCTCCACCATCGCCTCTACGAGGGCACCGGGCGGCCCCCGTACACCCGCGTCACGTGCGGCCCGGACTCGCCGAGCGCCGGCCGAAGAGCAGGTACGCCGCGAAGGCCACCACGATCGAGACGGCGCTCGCCCAGAACTCACTCTGCATGTCCCTGTCGAGCGCCATGGCCGCGAGCACCAGAATCATCGCCCCGATGGCCGCATAACTGGCCCAGGGGAACAGCCACATCCGCAGCTCCGGGGGTCCGAGACCCGCGCGCTCACGCGCCCTGCGCAGCCGGATCTGCGCGGCGACAGTGATCAGGTAGATCACGACGATCAATGCTCCGGAGGCATTCACCAGAAAAGCAAACACCGCCGACGGCGCGAGATCGTGCGCGATGATGCCGACCATTCCGGCCACGCTGCCGATGAGGACGGAACGGGCCGGCACCTGACGCGCATTGAGCTTCACCAGCGCACGCGGCGCATCCCCGCGGGCGGCCAGGACGAACAGTACCCGCGAGACGACGTAGAACGAGGAGTTCAGGCACGACAGTACCGCCGTCAGGATGATGCCGCTCATGATCGGCGCCGCGTAGGGCACCTTGATCCAGTCGAGCGCGATGACGAAGGGCGATACGCCGGGCGGCACCTTGTCCCACGGCACGATGCAGATGATGAACGCGATGGACCCCAGGTAGAAAATGAGGATGCGCCAGACGACGGTCGAGACCATACGCGCGACCGCGCGCGCCGGATCGGGGGATTCCGCCGCCGCGATGGTCGCGATTTCGGCACCCATCATCGAGAAGAAGACCGTCGTCACCGCCGTGACGACGGCGAAGGGACCTTTGGGAAACAGCCCCCCGTTGGCGCCCCACATCTGCCACACGCCCTGATGCGCGCCCATCGCGCCCGTGAGGAACGCGGCGCAGACCGCGATGAAGGCGATGATGGCAACCACCTTGATCGAGGCGAACCAGAACTCGAATTCCCCGTAAGAGCGCGTCGACATCAGGTTGACGCCGGTCATCGCCGCCATCAGTCCCGCGCCGATGACGAGTTTGGGAACTCCCGGAAACCAATGCTGCAGGATCACCGCCCCGGCGATGGCTTCCACGGGGATCACGATGATCCAGAAGTACCAGTACAGCCACCCCACGACGAAGCCCGCCCAGTCGCCAAAGCCCGCGCGCGTGAATTCGGTGAAGGAACGGATGTCCGGCCGCGCGACCGCCATCTCGCCGAGGCACCGCATGACGATCAGGAACAACAGTCCCGTGAGCGCGTACGTCACGATCACCATGGGTCCCGTCGCGGCGATGGCAACGCTGCTGCCGACGAAAAGCCCGGCGCCGATGATGCCGCCGATGCTGATCATGGTGACGTGGCGGGGCCGCAGGGAGCGGCTGAGCTCAGGAACCCCGACTTCGGCGCTCGAGTGCGGATCTGCGCGGATGGCGCCCTCGAGAGCGCCGCTCTCGTCTGTCGGCATATTCATGGATCGATACCCCCGAGGCCGATGCTACCACCTAAGGCTTCTTCCGCACCGCGAATTCAGAGAAGTCCTCCTCCCAGAATTCATGGGGATTGCGTGCTCGCGCGCCCTCGCGCCCCTGCTCGGCCTGGCGTAACTCCACGCGACGGATCTTGCCGGAAATCGTCTTCGGAAGCGTATTGAACTCGAGGCGCCGGATGCGCTTGTAGGCGGAAACGCGTGAGCGGATGTGCTCGAAGATCGAGCGTGCGGTGTCCGCATCCGGACTGTGTCCGGCCACCAGGGTCACGAATGCCTTGGGCACGGCGAGGCGCAGCGGATCGGGACTCGGTACGACCGCCGCCTCCGCCACCGCCACGTGCTCGATCAGAATGCTCTCAAGCTCGAAGGGACTGATCCGATAATCGGATGACTTGAACACATCGTCCATGCGGCCGATGTACGAGAGATATCCATCCGCAGCGCGCGAGGCCACATCGCCCGTATGGTAGTAGCCATCGCGCATCACCTCGGCGGTGCGCTCCGGATCGTCCAGATATCCCCGCATCAGGCTCAATGGGCGCAGCGCCAGATCGATGCAGACCTCCCCTTCGTCCCCGATCCGACCCTCCGAGTCCCGCAGCACGATGGGATAGCCCGGGAGCGGGCGGCCCATGGAGCCGGCCTTCACGACTTCTCCGGGCGCGTTGCCGATCTGAGCGGTCGTTTCCGTCTGGCCGTAGCCGTCGCGAATCGTGAGGCCCCAGGCCGCACGGACCTGCTCGATGACTTCCGGGTTGAGCGGCTCGCCCGCGCTCACGGCCTCGCGCAGGACGACGGGCGAGCGGCTGAGGTCCTGCTGGATCAGCATGCGCCAGACCGTGGGAGGGGCGCAGAAGCTCGTCACGCGGCAGCGGACGAGCTGCTCGAGGAGCGAGTGGGGATCGAACCGCTCGTACTGGTAGGCGAGCACACAGGCTTCGGCGTTCCACGGCGCGAACAGGCACGACCAGGCGTGCTTCGCCCATCCTGGCGAGCTCAGATTGAGGTGAACGTCCCCGGGCTCGAGCCCGATCCAGTACATCGTGGACAGGTGCCCGACGGGATAGCTCACCTGCGTGTGCGCAACGAGTTTGGGGCGCGCCGTGGTTCCGGACGTGAAATAGAGAAACAGCAGATCATCCGCGACGGTCTTGCGCGCGGGAACGAATGCCTCGGCGGCCTGCCGCGAGGCGGCGTAATCGAACCAGCCCGGCACCGGATCTCCGACGGCGATCCGGATCGGCACGTCCGCATCGGCACCGAACCGGTCCGTCAGCCGCGAATGGGTGATGACCGCCCTGACGCGCCCGCGCGCAATCCGATCGGCGAGATCGCCGTGCTCGAGCAAGGTGGTCGCCGGAATGATCACGACGCCGATCTTGATGGCCGCGAGCATCGTCTCCCAGAGCGCCGTCACGTTGCCGAGCATGACGAGGATACGATCGCCATGCCCCAATCCCAAGCCGCACAGCCACTGGGCCACTTGCGATGAGCGCTGGCTGAGGCGAGCAAACGACAGCGTCTCGCCGTGCCCCGCATCGTCCACGACCCGCAGCGCCGGTCGCTCGTTGCCGCGCGCGATGACGTCGAAGTAATCGATCGCCCAGTTGAATTCGTCGAATGCCGGCCATTGGAATTCGCGGTACGCCGCGGCCCAATCCCCCCGCAACTGCAACAGCCGGTCTCGTGCCTCGATGAATCGTTTCGTGGCGTTCATGTCGCCCCTCTGATCAATGGGCCGTGAGCGCCCGGGGCGCTTGCAGCGGCCAACCTACCGGTTTTTCAGGCCATCGGCCATGCGGGACTCGCGCGGGGGCAGTGCGATCGCGCGCAACGCGACCTCCATCTCAGCCGCGGCATCGACCCGTTGGCCGGTCCGCCTCATCGGTCACCCCATGGCGCCGCAGCCAGAGCCGGGCATCCTCGGCGTCCTGGTCGAACCACACGCGCGCGCCGCCCAGGCGAAAACTGTATCCCCAGGCATCCATGTCGGCGAACAGCCGGCTGCGCCCCACGGCGGCAAGCCCGTCGGCCAGCAGCACCTGCAGGTAACACACTGCCGACTCCTCGGGATCGTCGCCGCCGGCGTCGGTATCGAGGCCGGCGCGCCGCCGGGGGCTCATGCAGATGTAGTGACAGGCTTCGTGCAGGATGGAGTGTACGGGCGTGTCGATCCGCGCATACAGCCGATCCGCCTTGAGGCCGGCCTCGCTCTCGCCCCAGTAGGACCCCGGGATGCCCTCCCCCGGCACCACGCGCTCGAGCATGAGGCCGTAGCGCCCGAGGAGCGATGCGACCGCCTCGTGATCAACATCGCCGAGCAGCAGGACGTGTGGGTCGATCACAGGCTCGCGAGCCTGCGCATGACGATCTGCGCAAGGTCGCGGCCCATGGCGCCCCTCAGGATCGCCTTCTCATGCTCCTTGGCGAGCAGCAGGCTCTCATCGAAAGTGTACGAGCGGGAAGTGGACAGCGCCTGCGGTGCGAGCAGCGTCTTGCCTGCGGCGCTCACCGAGAAACGCACGGAGTAGATCACCTGATACTCGGTCGGCTGGTTGGTCGCCGAGACGGACAGCACGCGGCTCGTCACCTCATCCCCCAGGATCTCGATCACCGCGGACGCCCGGGTGGTCGTCCCGGCCGGGTGGGCGCCGGAGATGAGCAGGTCGCGGCGCAGGCTCTGCACGAAATCGCTCTGCTGATCCGGCGCCTGGATATAGGGATGGCTCATGACCGCGGGCAGCGCAGTGTGTCCCTCGAGGTGAAAGCCGCAAGCGGCGATCAGCGCGGCGCCCAGGGACAGCAGGACAGTCGTTACACGGCGCGTCATGGCGGTTGCGTCGGATCAGACCACGACGTTGATCAACTTACCCGGCACCACGATGGCCTTGCGGATGGGCTTGCCGTCGACGAACCGGGCGACCTGCTCGTCGGCGAGCGCAGCCTGCCGCACGGTGTTCTCATCCGAGCCGGCCGCGAGGCGGATGCGCGCCCGCAGTTTTCCGTTGACCTGAACGACGTACTCCACCGTATCCTGGACGAGTGCCCCCTCATCGACCGCGGGCCATGGCTCATCCACCACGGCGCGCTCGTGACCCAGCGCATGCCACAGGGCATGGCAGACGTGCGGGATGATCGGCGAGAGCATCAGCGTGATGATCTCCAGCGCCTCATGTTGGACCGCGCGTCCACCTTCCGATGCGTCGTCGAACCGGCCGACCGCGTTGAGCAGCTCCATGCCCGCGGCGATGGCGGTGTTGAAGTTGCGCCGGCGGCCGATGTCGTCGGTTGCCTTGGCGAGCGCGTGATGCGCCGCGCGCCGCAGCGCTTTCCCGGCCTCGGACAGCGTCCCGGCCGCCACCCGGCCCGGCAGGCCCTGGCGGACATGCGCGTGAACGGCGCTCCAGAGCCGCCGGATGAATCGCGAGGCGCCCTGCACGCCCTCATCCGACCACTCCAGCGTCTGCTCCGGCGGAGAGGCGAACATGGTGAAGAGGCGGGCCGTATCCGCGCCGAAGCGCGCGATCAGCCCCTCGGGATCCACACCGTTGTTCTCGGACTTGGACATCTTGCCGAGACCCCCGTACTCCACCCGGACCGTTTCGCCCTCGGCGGTGGTGGCCTCGAAAACATCGGCGCCGTCCTCGCGCCTCGCGCGCACGTCGGCGGGATTGAAATAGCGGCGCCGGCCCTCCGCGGTGGCGCAGGAGTAGATGTGGTTGAGCACCATCCCCTGGGTCAGCAGATTCGTGAACGGCTCGTCGCAGCGAATGAGCGCGAGGTCGCGCATCACCTTGGTCCAGAAGCGCGAATACAACAGATGCAGGATGGCGTGCTCGATGCCGCCGATGTACTGATCCACCGGCAGCCAGTAGGCGACGCGCTCGTCCACCATCGCGCGCGCCTGGTCCGGGCAGGTGTAGCGCAGGTAATACCAGGACGAGTCCACGAAGGTGTCCATGGTGTCGGTCTCGCGCCGCGCCGCGCCGCCGCACTTCGGGCACACGCATTGGTAGAACGCGGGCGTCTTGTTGAGCGGATTGCCGCTGCCGTCGGGCGCGAGGTCCTCGGGCAGGAGCACCGGGAGCTGCTCGTCCGGGACGGGCACTTCGCCGCAGTGCCCGCAGTGGATGAGGGGAATGGGACAGCCCCAGTAGCGCTGGCGTGAAATGCCCCAGTCACGCAGCCGGTACTGGATGCGCTTGCGGCCGAGACCGCGTTTTTCCAGGGCGGCGGCGATGGCATCGACCGCTGCCTGGAACTCGAGTCCGGAGAACTCGCCCGAATCGACGGTGAGGCCGTATTCGGAGTAGGCGGGATTCCAGGGCGCCTGCACGTGCTCATAGGCGCCGCTCTTCGAGCGCACCACGGCGGCGATGCGCAGGTTGTTCTTCTGCGCGAACTCGAAGTCCCGCTCGTCGTGGCCGGGTACGCCCATGACAGCGCCCTCGCCGTAGCCCATGAGCACGTAGTTGGCCACCCAGATCTCGATGGGCTGCCCGGTGAACGGATGCTGCACGTGCAGCCCCGTGGGCATGCCTTTCTTGTCCTGGGTGGCGACATCGGCTTCCATCACACTGCCGCGCCGGCATTCATCGACGAAGGCGGCAAGCCGCGGGTTGCCCGCGGCGGCGGCGAGCGCGATGGGGTGCTCCGCGGCGATCGCCATGAACGTGACACCAAACAGCGTGTCGGCCCGCGTGGTGAACACCTTCAGCGCTCCGTCCGCAGACAGGGCCGCGCGAGTGTCGGGGGCATAGGGGAAGGCGATTTCGCAACCCTCACTGCGCCCGATCCAGTTGGCCTGCATGACCTTCACCCGCTCCGGCCAGCCGGGCAGCCGCTCGAGGTCCCCGAGAAGCTCCTCCGCATAGTGGGTGATGTTGAGGTAGTACATCGGGATCTCGCGCTTCTCCACGAGAGCGCCCGTGCGCCAGCCCCGCCCCTCGATCACCTGCTCGTTGGCGAGCACGGTCTGGTCGACGGGATCCCAGTTCACCACGCCCGTCCTGCGGTAGGCGATGCCCTTTTCCAGCATGCGCAGGAACAGCCACTGGTTCCAGCGGTAATAGGACGGATCGCAGGTGGCCAGCTCGCGGCTCCAGTCGATGCCGAAGCCGAGCGACTTCAGCTGCGAGCGCATGTACTCGATGTTCTGGCGCGTCCAGCGTGCGGGCGGCACGCGGTTGCTCATGGCGGCGTTTTCCGCCGGCAGGCCGAACGCATCCCAACCCATGGGCTGAAGCACGTTGCGGCCCTGCATGCGCATGAACCGGGCGAGCACATCGCCGATGGTGTAATTGCGCACGTGTCCCATGTGCAGACGACCCGATGGATAGGGCAGCATGGACAGGCAGTAGTACTTCTGCCGCCCCGCGTCCTCGCGCACCTCGAAGGTGCGATGCCGTTCCCAGTAGTCTTGTGCGGCGCGCTCGACGGCGGCCGGATCGTAGCTCTCATCCATCAGAAAAATGCCTGGAATCTCTACCCGTTACTGATATTTGCGCCGCTGGCCCGGGGTATTCACGACCCACGGAAATCCAGGCGCGGAGCGCGACGGACAAGCACTCCGGACCGCCTGCTTCCGGAATGTCCGCGAAAAATCGACGCAAGCATAACATGGGCGCGCCGCGCCCCGATCGCAGTCACAGGCTCACGTGCGTCGCCGCCGCATCGCGAGCGCGGCGGCAAGCCCCAGGCACGAGAGGCCCACGGCGAGCCCGTTGCCCACGCGGGCAAAGGGAGTCATCCCCGCCATGGGCGTGACCTGCGAGCGCAGCACGTAAGGCACCATGATGGGAGCCCGCGCGATCACCTGGCCCTGAGGCCCGATGACGCCCGACACGCCGTCATCGGTGGCGACGATCATGTCGCGACCCTCTTCCAGGGCGCGCATGCGGGCCATCTGAAACTGCTGGGCGAGCTCGGGCGTGTTGCCGAACCAGGCGTCATCGGTGACATTCAGCAGCACGTTCGCCTCGGGCAGCATCCGCAGCATGTAGCCGCCGTAAGCCACCTCGTAGCAGACCGTGGGACCGAGCTCGAGGCCGGCCACGGGCAGGGGCCGCTGGCTCAGGGCGCCGGGGGTAAAGCTCGAGGACGGCAGATTCATCCGCCCGAGCCAGCGGCGCACGAAGCGCGGCAGGGGAATGTATTCCGTGAGCGGCACCAGGTGGACCTTGTCGTACCAGCTCGCCTGGCGGCCGAGCGCCAGGATGGAGTTGTAGTAATCGTAGTGGCCGTCGTGGACGGCGGCGCGCTGCGTGCCGAGCACCCACGAGGAGCCGTGCGCGCGCGCCTCCCGGTCCAGGCGCGCCACATAGGGCAGGAGATTGTTGATCAGATCGGGCAGCGCCGATTCCGGCCAGACGATGAGCCGGGTGCCGAGCGCCGACTGGGTCAGGCGCTGGTAGCGGGCGAGTATTTTCCGGGACAGGGCGGCCTGCCACTTGTCCTGCTGGGAGATGTTCCCCTGTACGATGGCGACCGGCACCGGCGCGCCCGCCGGATGGGTCCAGGCGATGTCACCCAGCACCGCGCAGACGAGCCACGGCACCGTGAGCACCGCCGCGGCGATGAGACGTACACTGAGGGTGCCGCGCGCGAGCGCCACCAGGGCGCCCGCGCTCGAAAGCAGCACCAGGCTGATGCCGTAGACGCCGGCAATCGGTGCCAGGTGCGCAAGCGCCGTGCCGGTCTGCGTATACCCGAGTGACAGCCATGGGAATCCCGACAGCAGCCAGCCCCGCAGCCATTCGAGGAGCAGCCACACGACCGGCGCCCCGAGCAGCCAGCGCACCGGTCCGGCGGGCAGGAAGCGAACCACCACGTAGCCGGTGAGCGCGTGATATGCGGCCATCAGCCCCATCAGCCCGAGCGTCACCAGCAGCGTGATCCAGATCGGGGCGTGGCCGACGGTGTGGATGGCGACGTAGAGCCAATAGGTCCCGGCGGCGAAGGTGCCAAATCCGAACCAGAACCCGAGCGCGGCCGCGTGGCGCGGTGTGGTGCCGTCCCAGAGCGCCATGAGCGCCGCCGGACAGACGATGGCAAGGGGCCAGGCTTCGAGCGGTGCGAAGGCGCACGCAAGCAAGGCGCCCGCGCCGAGCGCGAGCATCCGGCGCATCAGGGCGATACGTCGGGTCCGCGCAATCACCGGTCTGTTCGGCGCGCTCTCATTGGCGCGCGCATCCACCGCGATGTCCAAGGAGGGCTCGGCGCTCAAACAGCCGACTCCACATCGCGCGGCGCCGCCGTCCCGGCCGGAATCACCACGCGCAGCGCATCGATCCGACGCCGGTCGGCGCGCATGATGCGGAACTCGAACCCCTCGACCGTGAGGGACTCGCCCCGGCGGGGCAGCCGGCCGAACTGGCGCATCAGCAGGCCCGCGACGGTCTCGTACCCCTGCTCCTCGGAGAAGTGTGAGCCGAAGTACTCGTTGAATTCCTCGAGGCGGGTCACCCCTCGCACCAGGTACTGACGGTCGGCCTCGCGCCGGATGTTCTGGTCGTCATCGACATCGAACTCATCGTCGATCTCCCCGACGATCTGCTCGATCACATCCTCGATCGTGATCAGGCCCGCCACGCCCCCGTACTCATCGACGACGATGGCCATGTGCTGGCGATTGCCGCGGAACTCCTTGAGCAGCACGTCCAGGCGCTTGGACTCCGGCACGAACACGGCCGGGCGCATGAACTCGCGGATGTCGAACCGCTCCTGCTCGGGCTCGGTGCACAGCCGCAACAGGTCCTTGGCGAGCAGGATCCCGACGATGTCGTCGCGGTCCTCGTCCATGACCGGGAAGCGGGAGTGCCCGGACTCCACCACGGTCGGCAGGATGCGAGTCACCGGGTCGTCGCGCCGCACGTACACCATCTGCGCGCGCGGCACCATGACATCGCGGGCATGCAGGTCCGAGACCGCGAGCACGCCCTCGATCATGCTCAGCGCGTCGGCCTCGAACAGGCCGCGGGCGCGCGCCTCGCGCAACAGCTGTAACAGATCCTGGCGGTTGCGAGGCTCGGCCCCGAACGCCCGCCACAACCGCTTGAGCCACTGCCGGGTGTCCTGGTGTTGTCGCATCATCGGCTCGAGTAGGGATTGGAGAAGCCGAGGCGGCGCAGCACCGCGATCTCGCGTCGCTCCATGCGCCGGGCGTCGGATGGAATCTCGTGGTCGTAACCGATCAGATGAAGCGCTCCGTGCACCACCAGGTGCGCCCAATGTGCGCGCAGCGCCTTGCCCTGCTCGCGCGCCTCGCTGCGCACCACGTGCGCACAGATGACCAGATCCCCGAGCGGCCGCAAACCGGGACGTGCCGCGCAGGGCCACTGCACCGGAAAGGACAGGACGTTGGTCGGTTTGTCCTTGCCGCGGTAGTCGGCATTCAGCCGGCGGCTTTCCGCGGGGCCCACGACGCGCACCCCGAGCTCGGCGCCCGGGGCGCGACGCCCGAGCGCGCTGCCGGCCCACAGAACGATATCGCCGGTGCGGGGAGCCCAGCCGCGCACGCGCCGCTGGACATCGACCTGCAGTCCCTGCGCGGCGCCCGGGGGCTCGAGCGCTCCGTTGGTGGGGCTCACGAGGGCTCTCCCTTGCGCTCCGCGGCGGTGCGCGATTCGTACGCCTGCACGATGCGCTGCACGAGAGGATGACGCACGACATCGCGGGCGTCGAAGAAGGTGAACGCCACCCCCTCGACACCGCGCAACACGTCGATCACGTGACTCAGCCCGGACTGCCGTCCGGCGGGAAGGTCGGTCTGGGTCACATCGCCCGTCACCACGGCCTTTGAGCCGAAGCCGATGCGCGTGAGGAACATCTTCATCTGCTCGATGGTGGTGTTCTGAGCCTCATCGAGGATGATGAAGGAGTCGTTGAGCGAGCGACCGCGCATGAAGGCGAGCGGCGCCACTTCGATGACATTGCGCTCGATGAAGCGCGACACCCGATCGAAACCGAGCATTTCGTAGAGCGCATCGTACATGGGCCGCAGATACGGGTCGACCTTCTGGGTCAGGTCGCCCGGCAGGAATCCGAGGCGCTCTCCGGCTTCCACCGCCGGCCGCACCAACACGACGCGCCGGATGGCCTCCGCCTGCAGCGCCTCAACGGCACAGGCGACGGCGAGATAGGTTTTACCGGTGCCCGCGGGGCCGATGCCGAAGGTGAGATCGGTGGCGCGGATGTGGGCGAGATACTGCCTCTGGTGGTGACCCCGCGCGCGCAGCCCGCCCCGGGGCACACGGATGCCCAGGTCCTCGGTCTCGGAGGCGGAGCCCGGGCCGGGTGCCTGGCCGGATTCGCGCTCGCGCAGCGCCAGGTGCACCCGCTCGGGCGTCACTTCCTCGTCCTTGGCGAGCGCGAAGAGCTCGCGCAACGTCTCCTCGGCGCTGTCGGCTCGAGCGCCCAGCACGCGGAAGCTGTCCCCGCGCCGGCGGATCTCGACATCGAGCCGCGCCTCGAGCAGCCTCAGGTTCTCATCCAGCGGACCGCACAGATTGGCGAGGCGCGCGTTGTCGGACGGCCCGAGGGCGAACTCGCGTGAGGAGTCGGGCACGGCTACTGGCACAGGCGTCCGCGCAGGCTGTGCGACAGGGCCGCGGTCACGGCGACGTCCGCGAAGCGCCCGATGAGCTCCGGGGGACCCGCGAAGTTGATCCAGCGGTTGTTTTCGGTGCGCCCGGCAAGCTCCCGGGCGTTTTTCCTCGCCGGCCGCTCGACCAGCACGCGCTGCACCGTATCCACCATGCGCTCACTGATGGCGTGGGCCTGGTCTTCAAGTTGGGCCTGCAACCGCACAAGCCGGGCCTGTTTGACCTCATGCGGCGTGTCATCGGGCAGGGAGGCCGCCGGCGTCCCGGGACGGCGGCTGTAGAGGAAGCTGAAGGACTGGTCGAGCCCGGCGTCGCGCACCAGTGCAAGCGTCGCCTCGAAGTCGCGCTCGCTCTCCCCGGGGAAGCCGACGATGATGTCGGAGGTGATGCTGATCCCGGGCCGCACGGCGCGGAGCCTGCGGATCTTGTCCTTGAATTCGAGCGAGGTGTAGCCGCGTTTCATCAGTGAGAGCACGCGATCCGAACCGCTCTGCACGGCCAGATGCAGGTGGTTGGCGAGCTTCGGGATGTGGGCGAAGGCCTCGATCAGGCTGTCATCGAACTCCACCGGATGCGAGGTGGTGAAGCGGATTCGCTCGATTTCGGGGAGCGCCGCGATGTGATGGATGAGCGTGGCGAGATCCACCACGGCCCCATCCGACATCACTCCGGCGTAGGCATTGACGTTCTGGCCGAGAAGGGTGACCTCGCGAACCCGTTGATCGGCGAGTTGCCGCACTTCCTCGAGCACGGACTCGAACGGGCGGCTGACTTCCTCGCCGCGGGTGTAGGGGACGATGCAGAAGCTGCAGTACTTGCTGCAGCCTTCCATGATGGAGACGTAGGCGGCGGCTCCCTCGACGCGCGGCGCGGGCAGGCGATCGAACTTCTCGATCTCCGGGAAGCTCACGTCCACCTGGGAGCGGCCGGTGCGGCGCAGCTCGGCGATCATCTGCGGCAGCCGGTGCAGGGTCTGGGGCCCGAAGACCAGATCGACGAACGGCGCACGCGCGGTGATGGACTCCCCTTCCTGGCTCGCCACGCAGCCGCCGACGCCAATGAGCACATGGGGACGCTGGCTCTTGACGCTTCGCCATTCCCCCAGCAGCGAGAACACCTTTTCCTGCGCCTTCTCGCGCACCGAGCAGGTGTTCATGAGCAGCACGTCCGCCTCGGCCGGATCGTCGGTGGGGGTCAGTCCACCTGCGCGCAGCACGTCCGCCATGCGGGCGGAGTCGTACTCGTTCATCTGGCAGCCGAAGGTCTTGATGTAGTAATGGCGGGGCATGGCGCTCGGGCGTGGGAAGAGGCGAATTTTACGGCCTGGGCGGGTCCGCCGCACGGGAAGTGGGGGGATCCGCCCAAGCTCAGGCTGAAAAGCCTGATTTTCAATGACTTAGAGGCATCGGCGCGGCCGACCCGGCCGCGCCACCGCCATAGGCCTCGGCATGAATCCGCGCCATAATGTGCTGATGAGCACTCGAAGCGCCTCGACCCGCCGCTCGGCGGCCCGGCCGGCCAATGGCCGCATTCTCGTGATCGACGTCGGTGGATCACACGTCAAATTCCGCATGGGCCCGGAGGGGGAAATCCGCCGGTTCGAATCGGGCCCCGACATGAGCGCCGCCATCATGGCCCGCAAGGTGCGGCAGATGACCAAGGACCTGCCCTACGAGGCGGTCTCGATCGGTTATCCCGGCCCCGTGGTGCGCGGGCGCATCATCGGCGAGCCCCACAACCTCGGATCGGGCTGGGTGCGCCATGACTACGGCAAGACCCTGGGCCGGCCGGTGCGGATCGTCAACGACGCGACCATGCAGGCGCTCGGCAGCTACGAGGGCGGACGGATGTTGTTTCTCGGGCTCGGCACCGGCCTCGGCACGGCGCTGATCCTCGATGACATCGTGGAATCGATGGAGATCGGCCACGCGCACTTCAAGCGCGGCCGCACCTTCGAGGATTACCTCGGCGAGCGGGGCCGCAAGCGCCTGGGCACCAAGCGATGGCGCAAGGCCGTTGCCGAGGTGGTCGAGCAGCTCAAATCGGTGTTCGAAGTCGATTACGTCGTGCTGGGCGGCGGCAACGTGAGGCGCCTGAAGAAGCTCCCCGAGGGTGCGAGGACCGGCGACAACCTCAACGCCTTCGCCGGCGGGCTGCGCCTGTGGCAGCGGGACGACGCGTTCGACGTGTAGCGCACGCCTGCATCGATCACGCGCCGAGCGAGTCCAGCGCGCGATGCGGACTCGGTCAACCGTTGTAGGCGTGCTCGCCGTGTTGGGAGAGGTCGAGGCCCTCGCGCTCCTGGTCCTCGCTCACTCGCAACCCGATGGTGGCCTTGAGGAGTTGCAGGATGAGGTACGTGGCCAGGGCACACCATAGAGCGACCGCGGCCACGCCGAGCGCCTGCGTGCCCACCTGCCGGAGCATATGCATGCCCGGCGCATAACCAACGCCGCCGAAGCGTGAGGCCATGAACACCCCGGTCAGCACGGTGCCAATCACGCCACCGACACCGTGCACCGGCGAGACATCGAGGGAATCATCGATGTGGAGCCTGCGCTTGAGAAATTGCGTCGCGGCAAAGCAGACGACGCCCGCCGTGACGCCGATGATGATCGCGCCGAGCGGTCCCACGAATCCCGAGGCGGGCGTGATGGTGCCAAGACCCGCGACCATGCCCGTGACGATGCCGAGCACGCTCGGCTTGCCGAACTTGACCCACTCGAGCGCCATCCAGGCGAGCGCACCGGTGGCCGCCCCGAGTTGCGTCACCAGAATGGCCATGGCCGCCGAGCCGTTGGCCGCGAGCGCGCTGCCGCCGTTGAATCCGAACCAGCCGACCCAGAGCATGCCGGCTCCGAGAATGGTCAACGACATGTTGTGCGGCGGCATGGCCGTGTGAGGAAAGCCCTTGCGCTCCCTCAGCACGAGCGCGCTCACCAGGGCGCCGATCCCGGCGGACACGTGCACCACGATGCCGCCCGCGAAATCGAGCACGCCGAGCCGCGCGAGCCAGCCTCCGCCCCACACCCAATGGGCCACCGGCAGATACACGAAGATGAGCCAGAGGCCGGCAAACCACAGCATGGCGCTGAATTTCATGCGCTCGGCGAACCCGCCGATCATCAGCGCCGGGGTGATGATCGCGAAGGTCAGCTGAAACATCACGAAGGCCGACTCGGGGGTATCGCCTCGCAGGGCGTTGCGCCCGATGGCGCCAAACCAGCCACCGTGCACCGAGCCGATCAGCGCCTGGTGCCCGCCGCCGTTGCCGAAGGCCAGCCCGTATCCTCCGGCGAGCCACAACACGCTCACCAGGCAGGTGATGGCGAAGCACTGCATGGCGATCGACAGCACGTTCTTGCTGCGCACCAGGCCCGAGTAGAAGGCGACCAGCCCGGGCAGCGTCATCGACAGCACGAGCGCCGTGGCGGTCAGCAGCCAGGCGGTGTCACCGGAATTGACGGAAACGGCGGCGGAGACGGACGGATTCGCAGCATGGGCCAGCGGCGAAGCACAAACGAGCGCAGAAGCGGACGCCACCACCCTCGCGGCGGAAGCAAATCGAGGCATGGACCCCTCTAGGCCGGCGGCACCACCGGAGTGTCTCCGCCCGTCCGCCGTTGGACGAGCGCCGCGCATTGTCGGCATGGGGGCGCCGGAAAAGCAAGCCGACGCTCCCCGTGCCCGCGGGTCATCCCAGACGGTCCGCCCTAAAAAGGTATGTCGTCGTCGAAATCGGTCGCGGCGCCCTCGCCCGAGGACCCGCCGGAGGGACCGGTGTATTCGGGGGCGGACTCACGCGACCCGCCACCGGAGGGCGCGCCGGCGCCCGCGCCGCCCCGTCCACCCAACATCTGCATGTCGTTGGCGACGATCTCGGTGGAATAGCGCTCGTTGCCCTGCTTGTCCTGCCACTTGCGGGTGCGCAGGCTCCCTTCGATGTAGACCTGCGAGCCCTTGCGCAGGTACTCGCCGGCGATCTCGGCCAGGCGCCCGAAGAGGGCGACCCGGTGCCACTCGGTGCGCTCCTGCTGCTCCCCGCTCTGCTTGTCCCGCCAGGACTCGGTGGTGGCGACGCGCAGGTTCGCGACCGAGCTGCCCGAGGGCATGGCGCGGGTCTCGGGGTCGGCACCCAGGTGACCGATGAGAATGACTTTATTGACGCCACGCGCCATGAGCTGGTCCTCCGGAAAAGGCCGCCATTGTAGACGGCCCCGGGGCTCTGGCGAAGCCGGAATGGCTCCGTGTTCGCGCACATTCTCCGGAGCGGGCGCCGATGAACCGCCAGCGCGTACACTGGGCGGCTTATGCAAGACATCCGCATCCGCGGTGCGCGTACCCACAACCTCAAGGGGATCGATCTCGAGCTGCCCCGCGAGCGGCTGATCGTGATCACGGGACTGTCCGGGTCCGGCAAGTCCTCCCTCGCCTTCGACACGCTGTACGCCGAGGGACAGCGCCGCTACGTCGAGTCTTTGTCGGCCTACGCGCGCCAGTTCCTGTCCGTCATGGACAAGCCGGACGTGGACCACATCGACGGGCTCTCGCCCGCCATCGCCATCGAGCAGAAAGTCACCTCGCGCAACCCCCGCTCCACCGTCGGCACGGTCACCGAGATCTACGACTACCTGAGGCTGCTGTTCGCACGCTCGGGTGTGCCGCGCTGTCCCGACCACGGCCTGGACCTCGTGGCGCAAACCGTCAGCCAGATGGTCGATCAGGTCTTTACGCTTCCGGCGGGCACGCCGATCGCGCTCCTCGCACCCGTCGTGGCGGATCGAAAAGGGACGCACGCCGAGGCCCTAGAGGCGCTGGTTCGCGAGGGATTCGTGCGAGCGCGCATCGATGGGCGCATCCATGAGCTCGATGCGCTGCCGGAGCTCAATCCGAAGCGCGCGCACACCATCGAGGCGGTGGTCGATCGCACACGGTTGAGGCCGGAGGCGCAGCAGCGGTTGGCCGAGTCATTCGAGACGGCGCTGCGGCTCTCCGGTGGGCTCGCGCGGGTGATGCTGCTCGAGAGCGAGCCTTCGGGCGGCGAAGAGCCGGCTGCGGGGAGACGGAAGTCCGCCGGCGGCACGGAGCCGCACAAGGCGCAGGAGCTGCTGTTCTCCAGCCGGCACGCCTGTCCGGTCTGCGGCTACAGCGTGCCGCCGCTCGAGCCGAAGTTGTTCTCCTTCAATAATCCCCTGGGCGCCTGCCCCGCCTGCGACGGCCTCGGCACGCAGCCCTTCTTCGACCCGAAGCGGGTGGTGCGCCACCCGGAGCTCTCGCTGGCCGGCGGCGCCGTGCGCGGCTGGGACCGGCGCAATGCACACTATTTCCAGCTCATCCAGTCGCTCGCCCGTCATTACGGCTTCGACATCGAAACGCCTTGGACCGAGCTGCCGGAACGGGTGCGCGAGGTTCTGCTGCGGGGCAGCGGCGAGGAAAGCATCGAATTCAGCTATGGCGCAACCGGCGGCCGGGGGAAGCCGATCGTGAAGCGCCACCCCTTCGAGGGCATTCTGCCCAATCTGGAGCGGCGGTACCGCGAGACCGACTCGGGGGCGGTGCGCATCGAGCTGTCGCGCTACCTCGGCGTGCGGACCTGCCCCGATTGCGAGGGCACGCGTCTCTCCCGCACGGCCCGTTGGGTATTCGTGGGGGACCGGTCGTTGCCCCAATTGACCGGGCTCAGCGTGGAGCGGGCGCTGGCATTTTTCGGGTCGCTCCACCTGCCCGGGTGGCGCGGCGAGGTGGCGGATCAGATCGTCCGAGAGGTCCTCGAGCGGCTGCGTTTCCTCGCTGACGTCGGACTTTCGTATCTGACTTTGGACCGCAGCTCGGAGACCCTCTCGGGCGGGGAAGCACAGCGCATCCGCCTCGCCAGCCAGGTGGGCTCGGGGCTGACCGGGGTGATGTATATCCTGGATGAGCCCTCGATCGGCCTGCATCCCCGCGACAACCGCAAGCTTCTGGTGACCCTCAAGCGACTGCGGGATCTGGGCAATACCGTCATCGTCGTGGAGCACGACGAGGAGGCGATCCGGGAGGCGGACTACGTGGTCGACCTGGGGCCGGGGGCCGGAGCCCATGGCGGGCAGGTGGTCGCCCGGGGCACCCCCGCGGAAATCCAGGCGAGCGAGCACTCGCTCACGGGACAGTACCTGAGCGGCGCCCGCCGCGTCGCCCTGCCCCGGCAGCGGGTGCCCCGGTCACCGGAGCGGCAGATCCGTATCCGCGGCGCTTCGGGAAACAATCTGCGCCACGTCACCACGGAAATCCCGGTCGGCCTGCTGACCTGCGTCACCGGGGTCTCGGGCTCCGGCAAATCCACCCTCATCCTCGATACGCTCTTCACCCACGCGCTCGCCGCCGTCAATGGCGAGCCGGACACCGCGGGGGCCCCGTGCGAAGGCATCGATGGCCTGGAGCAGATCGAGGCGGTCATCGATATCGATCAGAGCCCCATCGGCCGCACACCCCGCTCCAATCCCGCCACCTACACCAACGTGTTCTCCACGGTCCGGGAGCTGTTCGCCGCGGCCCCGGAGGCGCGCGCCCGCGGCTACGGCGCGGGTCGTTTCAGCTTCAACGTCAAGGGCGGACGCTGCGAGGCGTGCCAGGGCGACGGGCTGATCCGGGTGGAGATGCACTTCCTCCCCGACGTGTACGTACCTTGTGATGTCTGTCATGGCCAGCGCTACAACCGCGAGACGCTGGAGATCCGCTATCGCGGCAAGAACATCCACGAAGTGCTGGACATGACGGTGGAGGAAGCGCTGCGGTTCTTCCAGAACGTGCCCGCCATCGCGGGCAAGCTCAAGACGCTGTGCGACGTGGGGCTCTCGTACCTGCACCTGGGGCAGAACGCGACCACCCTCTCGGGGGGGGAGGCACAGCGGGTGAAGCTCTCACGCGAGCTCGCCAAGCACTCCGTCGGCCGGACCCTCTACATCCTCGATGAGCCGACCACGGGACTGCACTTCCACGACGTGGCGCAGCTCCTCGCGGTCCTGCATCGGCTGCGGGACCAGGGCAACACCATCGTCGTCATCGAGCACAACCTCGATGTCATCAAAAGCGCCGACTGGCTGATCGACCTGGGGCCTGAAGGGGGAGACGGGGGGGGCGAGATCATCGCCTGCGGCACACCGGAGACCGTGGCAGCCCACGCCCGCTCGCACACCGGGGAGTCCCTGCGACCCCTGCTGAAGTCGTTCTGACCGGAGCGCTTCGTGCCGCGGTCCGGACGGGGTTCGGGCTTTGGAAAACCCCGTAAGTCGCGCGCACCAGCGCTGCAAAAGACACGGCCCAGCCAATCCGCGTGAGCGGACGGGCCGGGCCGTGGGAAGCTGAGGTCAACCGGGGCGGGAAGCGCCCCGGCGACGACCGCTTACTGCTGCCCCGACGGCGGGGTGGTGCCGGTCGAGCCGGAACCGCTGCCGCTGGCCGGAGGAGTCGTGCTGCTGCCGCTGCTGGGAGCCGCCTCGGTGCCGCCGTTCGACGGAGCAGCAGCGGGGGCGCTGCTGGAGGGAGCCGCAGGCGCGCTGCTGGCAGGCGGCGAGGCCGCCGGCGCAGCCGACTGGTCGGAAGAGGGCTGCTTGGCGCAGGCGGTGATCAACAGCATCGCAGCGGCGAGCGCGCTAAGAGCAACTTTCGTATTCATCGATGGTACCCCGATGGAGTGAGAGCTACTGAAACAGATTATTTGAACGAGTTGTAGTCGTTCCGCGAGTCCTTCACGGATCGCGCGGACAAGAAGTTTATAGGTTACCGATGTGATTTGAAACAGGGAGCCTGTCGCCCGGGGACGACAGCACCTTCCAGTCGCGATATTACACCGCCGACCGGCTCGATTGCGACCCATGGCGCAATGACTCATCGACCCTTGGGACGGCGCAGGAGTTCCTGCGAATCCTTACAATGCGCCTCTTTATCGGGAATTCCGCCATGCGCAAAGCACCCAGCGCCGCTTCCTCCAAACGGCTCGAGAGCCTCTTCGGCCCCTATCTGGACAGGGTCTGCCATCGCAGCGCCCGGGCGCTCGAGGCCTGCGGCTACGGGGCCTTGCTGGTGCACTCAGGCTCGCTGCTGCCGGTCTTCCAGGACGATCGGACCTATCCTTTCGAGGTCAACGCGCCTTTCAAGGTGTGGACCCCACTCGCCGAGCCGGACTGCTTCGTGTATTTCGAGCCGGGGCAGCGCCCACGCCTGGTATTCACCCAGCCCAGGGACTACTGGTACAAGCCGCCGGCGCCGCCCGAGGGGTATTGGACCGTGCACTTCGACATCCGATTGTGCACCGACCGGGAATCGGCCCGTGGCCTGCTCCCCCCGGACCTTGCCTCGACCGCCTACGTGGGAGAGTCTTTCGAGGGGCTCGCCGCGTGGGGCGTGGCGGCCATCAATCCACCGCGCCTCCTGCGGCACCTGGACTTCGATCGCGCCGTGAAATCCCCCTATGAACTCGCCTGTCTGCGCGAGGCCAGCCGGCTCGGTGCCCGGGGACACCTGGCGGCGGAGGGGGCCTTCGCCTCGGGTGCATCGGAATTCGACATCGAGCTCGCCTTTCTGACGGCCTGCGGGCTGCGCGAGCAGGAGCTGCCCTACAACCCCATCATCGCCCTCAACGAGGGCGGATCGGTGCTGCACTACCAGGTGCTGGAGAAGACCCCGCCCGCACGGCGGCATTCCCTGCTGATCGACGCCGGCGCGGAATTCGGTGGCTATGCCAGCGACATCACCCGCACGTATTCGGTGGCAGACGCCGATTTCTCCGCGCTCATCGCAAGAATGGACACCGTGCAGCAGACATTGTGCGCGGGCGTCCGGGCAGGGGTGGACTGGCGCGAAGTGCACCTGCAAGCGCACCGTCTGACCGCCGAGCTGCTTCGTGAGTCGGAAATCGTCCGCTGCGGGGCGGACGAGGCGCTTGCCCGTGGCGTGACCAGCGTGTTCCTGCCCCATGGCATCGGCCACCTGCTGGGACTGGAGGTCCATGATGCAGGCGGGTTCATGCGCTCGCCCGAGGACGGGGACATTCCCAGACCCGACGGCCATCCCTACCTGCGCCTGACCCGCACCCTGGAGGAGGGTTTCGTGGTCACCATGGAGCCGGGGGTCTACTTCATCGATCCGCTGCTGGAGGCGGCCCGGGCCGACGATCGGTCGCGCCTGATCAACTGGTCCCGGGTGGAGTCGCTGCGCAGGTTCGGCGGCATCCGCATCGAGGACGATCTGGCCGTCACCGCCACGGGCTGCGAGAACCTCACCCGCGACGCGTTCAGAGCCGAACAGGCTCGAGAGCCGTCGTAGGATCCGGGCGAGGCTCGAACATCCAATGCGCGGAGATCGGCCTACCGCTTTGCCAGCAGGTCCCGGATCTCCCCGAGCAGCGCCTCGGACTTGGTGGGCGGCGGCGGCGCGGCCGCGGGGGCGGGCGCCGGCCGCTTCACCCTGTTGATCACCTTGACCAGGAAGAAGATCGCCAGGGCGATCAGAATGAAATCGATGATCGCCTGGATGAACATCCCGTAGGTGAGCATCACCGGCTTCCCCGCCACATTGGTGCCGATCCGCACCGCGAGCTTGGCGAAGCTGATCTCCCCGATCAGCAGGCCCAATGGAGGCATGAGGATGTCGGCGACCAGGCTGCTCACGACCTTGCCGAACGCCGCACCGATCACGATGCCGACCGCCATGTCGATCATGTTGCCTTTGACGGCAAATTCTTTGAACTCAGACGCCAGACTCATGGACGACCCTCCCCGCAGACAGTGAGCCAAGCGTAGCCCAAGCGGGATTGGACCGCAAAAATGAAAGGGCCCGCCGGGCTTGACGCGCGGCGGGCCCCGTCTGCGATCGGGATTGGGCTCAGGCCGTCTTGGCTTTGCGGCGCCGCGGCTTCTTCTCACCCGCCTCGGTGGCGGGCTCGACTGCCTGCTCCG
The DNA here is from genome assembly GCA_021777555.1 of Pseudomonadota bacterium. Lineage (GTDB taxonomy): Bacteria > Pseudomonadota > Gammaproteobacteria > Steroidobacterales > Steroidobacteraceae > 13-2-20CM-66-19. The sequence continues at coordinate 124,376 of JAJYDK010000005.1, forward strand.
TGGGCTCGGCCGCCTTCGCCTTGCGGCGAGGCTTCTTGCCCGTCCCGGCGGGCGCCTCGACGGGCTCGGCGGCCATCGGACCGTCGACCAGCTGCATCAGCGCCATGGGCGCCGAATCCCCGGGACGGGGCATCATGCGCAGGATTCGCGTGTAGCCGCCCGGGCGCTTCTTGAAGCGCGGACCCAGGTCGGCAAACAACTTCTCGACCACCGCGGCATCGCGCAGTCGGGAGAAGGCCAGGCGCCGGTTGGCATCGCCGTCGGTCTTGCCCAGGGTGATCAGCGGCTCGACGACGCGCCGCAGCTCCTTCGCCTTGGGCAGGGTGGTGCGGATGGTCTCATGCCGCAGCAGCGACACGCTCATGTTGCGCATCAGCGCGTGCCGGTGCGAGCTGTTACGCGACAGTTGCCGGCCAGTCAGATGGTGGCGCATGACAGGAAATCCTTAAAGCGGGTGTTCTTCGGTGTGCTTGAGGCTGGCAGGAGGCCAGCCATCGAGGCGCATACCGAGCATCAGACCGTGGCTGTGCAGCACTTCCTTGATCTCGGTGAGTGACTTCTTGCCGAGATTCGGCGTGCGCAGCAGCTCGACCTCGGTGCGCTGCACCAGATCGCCGATGTAGTGGATGTTCTCGGCCTTGAGGCAGTTGGCGCTGCGCACGGTGAGCTCGAGCTCGTCGACGGGGCGCAGCAGGATGGGGTCGAACTGCATCTCGGTGACCTTGGCGGTGGCCTCCTCCTCGCCCTGCAGGTCGACGAACACCGACAGCTGATCCTTGAGGATGCTGCCGGCGCGGCGGATGGCTTCCTCCGCGTCGATCGTGCCGTTGGTCTCGATATCGATGACCAGTTTGTCCAGGTCGGTGCGCTGCTCCACGCGGGCGGCCTCGACCGAGTAGGTCACCCGGCGCACGGGCGAAAAGGAGGCGTCGAGCTGCAGCCGCCCGATCGGACGGGTCTGCTCTTCGAAGGCCGCGCGGGCGGCCGCCGGCCGGTAGCCCCGTCCGCGCTCGACGCGCAGCGTCATGCTGAGCTCACCCGCCTGGGTGAGATTGGCGATGACGAGGTCCGGGTTGACGACTTCGATGTCGTGGTCGGTCTGGATATCGCCGGCGGTCACCGGGCCGGGGCCCTTCTTGTGCAGACGCAACTCGGCATTGTCGCGCGTGTGCATGCGGATGGCGACGCCCTTGAGGTTCAACAGGATGTCGACCACATCCTCCTGGACGCCCTCGATGCTGGTGTACTCGTGCAGCACGCCGTCGATCTCAACTTCAGTGATCGCGCTGCCCGGCATGGACGAGAGCAGCACGCGGCGCAGCGCGTTGCCGAGCGTATGACCGAAGCCACGCTCGAACGGCTCGATGGTGACACGCGCCTGGCGGGGAGCAACGGGTTGCACCTTCACCACGCGCGGCTTCAAGAATTCTGTGACGGATCCCTGCATTGCAGTCTCACCTTGCCGGCTCACAGCCGGCGCAAACCGAAACCTTAAGGGCCAAGAGCCGGCGGTGCGCCGGCCGGGCCGATTACTTCGAATAGAGCTCCACGACCAGGTTCTCGTTGATGTCCGGCAGGACATCCTCCCGGCCCGGCGCCGCCTTGAAGACGCCGCGGAACTCTTTGTCGTTCACCTCGACCCACTCGGGGAGGCCGACCTGCTGGGCGATGGTGATCGCGCTCTGGATGCGCAGTTGCTTGCGGGCCTTCTCGCGTACCTCGATGGTGTCGCCGGCCTTGAGCTGATAGGAGGCAATGGTCACCGCATGACCGTTGACGTTGATGCTCTTGTGGCTCACCAGCTGACGCGCTTCGGCGCGCGTGGCCGCGAAGCCCATGCGGTACACGACGTTGTCCAGCCGGCACTCGAGCAGGCGCAGCAGATTCTCACCCGTGGAGCCGGTGCGGCGCGCAGCCTCGGTGTAGTAATTGCCGAACTGACGCTCGAGCACGCCATACATGCGGCGCAGCTTCTGCTTCTCGCGCAGCTGCATGCCGTAGTCGGAGAGGCGCTGACGCCGCTCCCCCTTGATGCCGCCCGGCGGAACGCTGAGCTTGCACTTGCTCTCGAGCGGCTTCACCCCGCTCTTCAGGAACAGATCCGTGCCCTCGCGTCGGGCGAGCTTGCACTTGGGACCGAGATATCGCGCCATGCTGTAGTGCTCTTAAAGTTCGGTGCTGTCTTGCCGTGTCGGAAGCGTCAGACTCTGCGCTTCTTCGGGGGACGGCAGCCGTTGTGCGGAATCGGCGTGACGTCTGAGATGCTGGTGATCTTCAGCCCGCAGCCGTTCAGCGCGCGGACGGCCGACTCGCGGCCGGGCCCGGGGCCGCCGACGCGCACTTCGACGTTCTTCACGCCATGCTCCTGCGCAGCGACGCCGGCCTTCTCGGCCGCCACCTGTGCGGCGAACGGGGTGCTCTTGCGCGAGCCGCGGAAGCCGCAGCCCCCCGCCGTCGCCCAGGACAGGGTGTTCCCCTGGCGGTCGGTGATGGTGATGATGGTGTTGTTGAAAGAGGCGTGCACGTGCGCGATCGCATCGAGCACGTTCTTGCGCGCCTTCTTGGGCTTCTTGGCGGCGCCGCCGCCTTGCTTCTGCTCAGCCATGGTTCAAATTCCCTAGGTTATGCCTTGCCCGGAGGCGCGTTCAGCTTCACCGCCTGCTTGCGCGGTCCCTTGCGCGTGCGGGCGTTGGTCCGGGTGCGCTGGCCATTGACCGGCAGTCCCCGGCGATGGCGGATGCCGCGATAGCAGCCCAGGTCCATCAGCCGCTTGATGTTCATGGAGACCTCTCGCCGCAGGTCGCCCTCGACCGCGACCTTGGCGATCTGGGAGCGGATGGCGTTGATCTCCGACTCCGTGAGGTCCTTGACCTTGGTGTTCGGATTGACGCCCGCGCCCTCGCAGGCGCTGCGCGCGCGAGCCTCGCCGACGCCATAGATGTGCGTGAGGCCGACCCACACGTGCTTGTTCAGGGGAATATTGATTCCGGCTATGCGTGCCATGTTGCAGTACCGCGGGGAAAACAGTGAATTCTAATCAAAAACCATGCGTTTCGCTACGATTCGACGCGGCCTCGGGCCCATGCGTCGCGCGCTGCGAGGTATGCCTCGTGCCGCGCCCGGCACCCGGCCGCAGCGCCATCAGCCCTGACGCTGCTTGTGGCGCTGGTCCGAGCAGATGACATAGACCACGCGCCGGCGGCGCACGATCTTGCAGTTCTTGCAGATCTTCTTGACCGAGGGTCTAACTTTCATCGTTTCTCCGGCGCGAAAACCCCGGACTCGAGGCCGGGAAGGGAGCGCCGCTCCTTCAATTGACTGGACAAAATTTCAGGCGTCGCATCATCCGCCCTGGCCCTGACGGCCGTAGCCGAGCAGGTTGGCCTTCTTGAGCAGGCCGGGATAGTGGTGGGACATCAGGTGCGCCTGTAGCTGCGCCATGAAGTCCATGACCACCACGACGATGATGAGGAGCGAGGTGCCGCCGAACTGGAACGACACGCCCTGCTGGCCTTCGAGGAAGATCGGCAGCAGGCACACCGCGGCCACGTACAGGGCGCCCCAGAGCGTGAGCCGGGTGAGCACCTTGTCGATGTACTCGGCCGTGTGCTGGCCGGGGCGGATGCCCGGGATGAAGGCGCCCGACTTCTTGAGGTTGTCGGCCGTCTCGCGCGAATTGAACACCAGCGCGGTGTAGAAGAAGCAGAAGAAGACGATCAGCACGCCGTACAACATCATGTAGAGCGGCTGGCCGAAGCCGAGCGCCGCGGCGACGTCCTGCATGACGCTGGCGATTCCGCCCTTGGCGCCGGTACCGAGAAAACTGGCGATGGTTGCCGGGAACAGCAGGATGCTCGAGGCGAAGATGGGCGGGATGACGCCCGACATGTTGATCTTGAACGGCAGGTGGCTGCTCTGGCCGGCATACATGCGCCGCCCGACCTGCCGCTTGGCGTAGTTCACCGTGATGCGCCGCTGGGCGCGCTCCATGAATACGACGAAGGCCGTGGTGCCGACCACGATGATGAGCAGCAGCAGCGCGAAGGGGCCCTGCATGGCGCCCGAGCTCACCGCCTCGGCGGCGCTGCTGATCGCGCCCGGGAGCCCGGCGACGATGCCGGCCAGGATGATCATGGAGATGCCGTTACCGATGCCCCGCTCGGTGATCTGCTCGCCGAGCCACATCAGGAACACCGTGCCGGTGGTCATCGTGACGGTGGCGGTGAACAGGAACTGCCAACCCCCGACCAGCGTCATGCCGCCCTTGACGAGTGCGCCGGCGGCGGCGAATGACTGGAATACCGCGAGCGCGACCGTGCCCCAGCGGGTGTAGTCGGTCATCTTGCGCTGGCCGGCCTGGCCCTCCTTGCGCAACTCCATGAGGCTCGGCACCACCATGGACATCATCTGGATGATGATGGAAGCGGAGATGTAGGGCATCACGCCCATGGCGAAGATCGACAGGCGCGAGAGCGCGCCGCCGGAGAACATGTTGACGATGCCGAGGATCGTGCCGGACTTCTCGCTGAAGAACCGCGCCACCTGCGCCGGATTGATGCCCGGCACCGGGATGAAGGTGCCGATGCGGTAGACGATCATGGCGCCGACCAGGAACAGCACGCGGGTGCGGATCTCCCCGAACCGAGCCGCCTCGCTCAGCGCGGCGGCGGGATTGTTGAGCGTGTTCGCCACGATAGGTACCGGATGCCCTTGCCTTGAGTGCCTTTGCCTCAGGCCTCGATCTTGCCGCCGGCGGCCTCGATGGCCGCACGAGCGCCCTGGGTGACCGCGATGCCCTTGAGCGTCACGGCCTTCTCGAGCTTGCCCGACAGCACGACTTTGGCCCGCTCGGCGGTCACCGGGACGATGTCGGCCTTCTTGAGCGCCTCGAGGTCGATGACCTCGGCGGTCACCTTGGCGAGCTCACCGAGCCGCACCTCGGCGCGGGTGATGGCGATGGCGGAACGGAAACCGACTTTCGGCATCCGGCGCTGGATCGGCATCTGGCCGCCTTCGAAGCCGACCTTGTGATAGCCGCCTTTGCGCGCCCGCTGCCCCTTGACACCGCGGCCGCAGGTCTTGCCCTGTCCCGCGGAGGCACCGCGTCCGACGCGCAGCCGGGGGTGCTTGGCGCCCGGCGCAGGCTTCATGGTATTCAGTCGCATCTCGGTTCCTCTCAGCCGGCCTGCTCGATCTTCAGCAGGTGCACGGCGGTCTGAATCATGCCGCGATTCTCGGGCGTATCGGCCACCTGAACGGTCTGGTGGATCCGCCGCAGCCCGAGGCCGCGCGCCGAGGCGGCAATGTTGGCGAGCTGGCCGTGCAGGCTCTTGACCAGCGTGATCTTGAGCGCCTTTGCTTGCTTGCCCATGTGGTTCAGCCCGTAATCTCTTCTACCGTCTTGCCCCGCTTCGCCGCGATGTCATCGGGCGAGCGGATCTCGGAGAGCGCCTTGACGGTGGCGCGCACCACGTTGATCGGGTTGCGCGACCCGTAGCTCTTGGCGAGCACGTTGCGCACACCGGCGCACTCGAGCACCGCGCGCATGCCGCCGCCCGCGATGACGCCAGTACCTTCGGAGGCCGGCTGCATGTACACGCGCGTGGCGCCGTGCACCCCTTTGACCGCGTAGAACAGCGTGTTGTTCTTCAGGGACACGTTCACCATGCTCTTGCGAGCCTGGGCCATGGCCTTGGAAATGGCCACCGGCACTTCGCGCGCCTTGCCGAATCCGAAGCCGACGCTCCCGGCGCCGTCACCGACGACGGTGAGCGCCGTGAAACCGAACTGCCGGCCGCCCTTGACGACCTTGGCGGTGCGATTGACCGCGACCAGCTTCTCGAGGAGCTCGTCGCCCGACTGGGCCTTTTCCGTTCTTGCCATAGGGTGTACCTGACCTTAGAACTCGAGGCCCGCTTCGCGGGCCGCATCGGCGAGCGCTTTCACGCGCCCGTGGTATTGGAATCCCGCCCGGTCGAACGCCACCTTGGTGACGCCGGCGGCGCGCGTACGCTCCGCTATGGCGCGGCCGACAGCCTTGGCGGCGTCGATGTTGCCCGTGCCCTTGAGCCCGGTGCGCACCACCTCCTGCAGCGTCGAGGCGCTGGCGATCACCTTCGCACCGGCGGCGTCGGTCACCTGCGCATAAATGTGCTGCGGCGTGCGATGCACCGTGAGCCGGGCTACGCCCAGCTGGCGGATGTGCGCGCGGGTCTTGATGGCGCGGCGCTGCCGCCGTTCCTTCTTGCTCAGGATCATTTCTTCTTCCCCTCTTTCAGGGAAATCTGCTCGTTGGCGTAGCGTACGCCCTTGCCCTTGTAGGGCTCCGGCGGACGGACGTCGCGGATCTCCGCGGCCACCTGGCCGACCTTCTGCACGTCGACGCCCCGGATCACGATCTCGGTCTGACTCGGCGTCTCGATGGTGATGCCTTCCGGGATGGGAAAGTTCACCGGGTGCGAGAAGCCGAGCGTGAGGTTGAGCGACTTGCCCTGGACCTGGGCGCGAAAGCCCACGCCGACCAGCTCGAGCTTCTTCTCGTAGCCCTTGCTCACGCCCTGCACCATGTTGGCGAGGTGTGCGCGGGTCGAGCCGGCGTGCATGCGCGCCACGTTCGGATCGGCGTACTTGACTTGCAGCTGCTTCTCGGCCTGCACCACGGACACACCGTGCGAAAGGCTCAGGCTCAGCGTGCCCTTGGCACCCTTGACCGTGACCGAGCCGTCGGCCACCGTGGCCGTCACACCCTGTGGCAGGGTAACCGGAGCTTTGGCGATTCTGGACATGGATCAGACTCCGATCATGCGACGATGCACAGCACTTCGCCGCCCTGACCGATCGAGCGCGCCTGTTTGTCGGTCATGACGCCCTTCGGGGTGGAGACGATCACGGTGCCCATGCCGCCGAGGACCTTGGGCAGCTCGTCCTTGCCGCGATAGATGCGCAGCCCCGGACGGCTCACCCGCTCGAGTCGGTCGATCACCGGACGGCCCTCGAAGTACTTCAGGCCGATGATCAAGGTGGCCTTGCCGCCTTCGTCATCGAGACGATAGTCGACAATGTAGCCCTCGTCCTTCAGCACCTTCACGATGGCGGTCTTCAGCTTCGATGACGCAAGCTGCACCTCGGACTTGCCGGAGGCTTGGCCGTTGCGGATGCGTGTCAGCAGATCCGCGATGGGATCGGTCATGCTCATAGGGCGTTCCTCACCAGCTCGCCTTCGAAAGGCCCGGGATCTCGCCTCGATTGGCGACCTCGCGGATCTTCACGCGTGCCAGCCCGAACTTCCGGTACACCCCACGGGAGCGTCCCGTGATGGCGCAACGGTTGCGTCCGCGCGATGGACTCGCGTCCCGCGGCAGCGACTGGAGCTTCGCTTGCGCGGCAGCGCGATCCTCGGGTGAGGTCCTGGGGCTGCGGATCAGCTCTTTGAGCTGAGCCCGCTTGGCCGCGTATTTTTTCACGATCTTGGAGCGACGCTTCTCGCGCTCGACCATGCTCGTCTTCGCCATAGGCGTACCGGTTCCTCTTACTTCCGGAAAGGGAAGTTGAAAGCCTCGAGCAGCGCTCGGCCGTGACGGTTATCCCTCGCCGTCGTGGTAATAGTGATGTCCATGCCCCGGATCTGGTCGATCTGGTCGTACTGGATCTCAGGGAAGATGATCTGTTCTTTGACGCCCAGACTGTAGTTGCCCCGGCCGTCGAAGGAGCGCGGCGAGACGCCGCGGAAATCGCGGATACGCGGCATCGCGATGCTGATCAGGCGGTCGAGGAACTCGTACATGTGAGCTCCTCGCAATGTCACCTTGGCGCCGATCGGCAGCCCCGCGCGGATCTTGAACGAGGCGATCGCCTTGCGCGAGCGGGTGACGAGCGGCTTCTGACCGCTGATCTTGCTGAGATCGCCCACCGCCGCATCCATCACCTTCTTGTCGGCGACGGCCTCGCCCACGCCCATGTTCACCGTGATCTTGGTGATGCGCGGCACCTGCATCGGATTGGTGATGCCGAGGTCCTTCTGCAGGCGCGGAACGACCTGCTCTCGATAGTACTTCAGTAGCCTGGCCATAGGTTGCTCTCGTGACCGGCGCCCTCAGGCGTCGATCATCTCTCCGTTCGATTTGAAGAAGCGCACCTTCTTGCCGTCGGCAAGCTTCTTGAACCCGACGCGATCGCCCTTCTTGGCGGACGGATTCCACAGCGCCACCTTGCCCACCGGCAGCGGCATTTCCTTCTCGACGATGCCGCCCGGGGTATTGGACTGAGGGTTGGCGCGGGTGTGCTTCTTGACCCTGTTGATGCCCTCGACGAGCACCTGCCCGTCTTCGAGCACCTTGAGCACGGCGCCGCGCCGGCCCTTGTCGCGGCCGCTCAACACGACGACGTTGTCGCCCTTGCGAATCTTGCTACTCATTACAGAACTTCCGGCGCGAGCGAGATGATCTTCATGAACTGCTGGGTGCGCAGCTCGCGCGTGACGGGCCCGAAGATGCGGGTGCCGATCGGCTCGAGCTTGTTGGTCAGCAGCACGGCCGCATTGCCGTCGAAGCGGATGAGCGAGCCGTCGGCGCGGCGCACGCCGCGACGGGTGCGGACCACGACCGCGTCGTAGACCTCGCCCTTCTTCACCTTGCCGCGCGGGATCGCATCCTTGACGCTGACCTTGATGACATCGCCCACTGTGGCGTAGCGGCGGCGCGAGCCACCGAGCACCTTGATGCACATCAGGGTGCGCGCGCCGCTGTTGTCGGCGGCAGCGAGCATTGTACGGAGCTGGATCATGCCTGCCCCTTCAGGCCACCGGCCTTCTCGAGCACCTCGAGCAGCCGCCACGACTTGCGCTTGGAGTACGGCCGGCACGGGGTGATCATCACCAGATCCCCGTTGTGCGACTCGCCGTTCTCGTCATGGGCGAGCAGTTTGGTGGTGCGGCGCACGTACTTGCCGTACTGCCCATGCTTCACCAGACGCTCGATCTCGACGGTGACCGTCTTCTGCATCTTGTCGCTGACCACGCGCCCGGTGAGGGTGCGGCGGCCTTTCTGCGCCTCGCCCTGGGGCTCGGCGGCTTTGCTCTGCTCTTCGCTCATGCCTTCTCTCCGCTCGTGCGCGCCTGGCGCAGGACGGTTTTCACGCGCGCGATGTTCCGCCGCACCTTGCCGAACTGGTCGGGCTTCGGCGCCTGGCCGCTGGCGCGCTGCAAACGCAGCGCGAACTGCTCCTTGCGCAGCTTGAAGAGCTCGTCATTGAGCTCGGCGGGGGTCTTGGTACGCAGCTCTTTGGCGTCCATTTATCGAACCTGCCGTTTGACGAACATGGTGGACACGGAGAGTTTCGAGCCGGCGAGCCGGAATGCCTCGCGGGCCGTCTTCTCGTCCACGCCCTCCATCTCGAAGAGCACCTTGCCGGGCTGGATGCGCGCGACGTAGTACTCCACATTACCCTTGCCGCTGCCCATTCGGACTTCGAGCGGCTTCTTGGTGATCGGCACATCCGGGAAGACCCGGATCCAGATCTGGCCGCCACGCTTGACGTAGCGGGCAACGGCGCGGCGCGCCGCCTCGATCTCACGGGCCGTCATGCGCGCGCGGCTGGTCGCCTTCAGGCCATACTCGCCGAAGGAAACGGCGCTGCCGCGGTGCGCCAGGCCACCATTGCGGCCTTTGAACTGCTTGCGGTACTTGGTGCGTTTTGGCTGCAGCATGCTACCGTTCCTTTAGGCCTGGGCCGTCGCTTCCGTGGACGCAGCGGATGTCGCGCCCGGAGCGGCCTCGCCTTCGGCAGCCGGCTTCTCGGCCTCGGTCTTCTCGAACACCTCGCCCTTGAAGATCCAGACCTTCACGCCGATCACCCCGTAGGTGGTCTTGGCTTCCGCCAACCCGTAATCGATGTCGGCGCGGAAGGTATGCAGCGGAATGCGGCCCTCGCGGTACCACTCCGTGCGCGCGATCTCGGAGCCGTTGAGGCGTCCGGAAACACGCACCTTCACTCCGAGCGCGCCGCTGCGCATGGTGCTCATCACCGCGCGCTTCATTGCGCGACGGAACATCACGCGCTTCTCGATTTGCTGCGCGATGCTGTCCGCAACGAGCTGCGCGTCGAGCTCCGGCTTGCGGATTTCCGCGATGTTGATTCGCACATCGGTCATGGGCATGGCGAGGAGCGCTGCTGTCTCTGCGCGCAGCTTCTCGATGTCCTCGCCCTTCTTGCCGATCACGATGCCCGGACGTGCCGTCTGGATCGTGATGTTGACCTTCTTCGCGGCGCGTTCGATCTGTATGCGGCTGACCGAGGCTTCGGCAAGCTTCGCCTTGAGGAACGTGCGCACACGGAAGTCGGTGTGTACGTGCTGCGCGAACTGCTCACGGCCGGCGAACCAGCGCGAGCTCCACTCGCGCGTAATGCCGAGCCGTATGCCAATCGGATTGACCTTCTGACCCATGCGTTAATCCTTCTTCCCGTCGCTGACGCCGACGGTGATATGGCTGTTGCGCTTGACGATGCGCGCACCGCGGCCTTTGGCGCGGGCGGCGAAGCGCTTGAGCACCGGCGCCGTATCGACGTGGATCAGTGAGACTTTGAGCTCGTCGATATCCGCGCCATGGTTATGCTCGGCGTTGGCGACCGCGGCGGCCAACACCTTTCGCACCAGCTCCGCGCCTTTCTTGGGCATGAATTGGAGGGTGGCGAGGGCGTTGCCCGCGGACTTTCCCCGCACCAGGTCGGCGACCAGCCGGCACTTCTGCGGTGAGATGTGCGCGTAGCGCAGCTTGGAGGTGACTTGCATCGTGTGTCTCCGGACCGGCTACCGGGCCGCCTCCACCTTGCGATCGCCCGAGTGCGACTTGAAGGTGCGCGTGGGAGCGAACTCGCCGAGCTTGTGTCCGACCATGTTCTCGGAGACGAGCACCGGGATGTGCTGCCGGCCGTTGTGCACCGCAATGGTCAGTCCGACCATCTCGGGCACGACCATGGAGCGGCGCGACCAGGTCTTGATCGGCTTGCGGTCGTTCTTCGCGGCGGCCACCTGCACTTTCTTGGACAGGTGCAGGTCGACGAACGGCCCCTTCTTCAGTGAACGTGGCATCTTGGCTCGTGCTCCCGCTAGCGCTTCCGGTTCTTCCGGCGCTGGACGATCATGTTGTCAGTGCGCTTGTTGTTGCGCGTCTTGTAACCCTTGGTGTTCCAACCCCACGGCGACACCGGATGGGGGTTGCCCTGGCCGGACTTGCCCTCGCCGCCACCATGCGGATGGTCGACAGGGTTCATTGCCAATCCTCGCACGGTCGGCCGGACGCCGCGCCAGCGCTTCGCGCCGGCCTTGCCGTAGTTGCGCAGGTTGTGCTCGTCATTGCCGACCTCACCGATGGTGGCGCGGCAGTCGACGTGCACCTTGCGCGTTTCGCCCGACTTCAACCGGATGTAGGCGTAGCTGCCTTCGCGCGCGGTGAAGGCCACCGAGCTGCCGGCGCTGCGGGCGAGCTGGCCGCCCTTGCCGGGCTTGAGCTCCACGTTGTGCAGCGTCGAGCCCACCGGGATGTGCCGCAGCTGCATGGCGTTGCCCGCCTTGATGGGCGAATCGGCGCCGGAGCGGATGTCGTCTCCGACCTTGACGCCCTTCGGCGCCAGGATATAGCGGCGCTCGCCATCGGAGTACTTCACCAGCGCGATGTGGCTGGTGCGGTTGGGGTCGTACTCCAGGCGCTCGATCACGCCGGCGATCCCATCCTTGTCACGCCTGAAATCGATCAGGCGGTACTTCTGTCTCGACCCGCCGCCGTGGTGGCGGGTAGTGATGCGGCCGGCATGGTTGCGGCCGCCGGTCTTGCCCTGCGTGCTGGTGAGCGGCAGGTAGGGCCCGCCCTTGTACAGGTGGGATCGGTCGACTTTGACGACCGCCCGCGTGCCGGGCGAAGTGGGTTTGTACTTGATGAGCGCCATGTCAGTGGTTCCGATCAGGTCCGTGCGCGGGCTTCATAATCGATCGCCTGGCCCTCGGCGAGACTCACGTACGCCTTCTTCCAGTCCTGGGTGCGTCCCAGAGTCTTGCCGAAGCGGCGCTGCTTGCCCGGCTCGTTCACCACCTGCACCCCGCTCACTTTGACGTCGAACATCAGCTCGACCGCCTTGCGGATGTCGGTCTTGGTGGCGTTGCGGCGGACGCGGAACGTGTACTGGTTATGGTCCTGCATCGCGCGCGCGGTCTTTTCCGTCACGTGCGGCGCGATCAGCACGCTCATCAGCTGTTCTTTGTTCACTGCAGCCGCTCCTCGATCATCTTGACCGCGCCGACGGTCATCAGCACCTTGTCATGCCGCGCCAGGGAGAGCGGGTTGAGCGCTCCGACATCGATCAGCTCGACGTGCGGCAGGTTTCGCGAGGCCAGCAACAGCTTCTCGTCGAGCGCCTCGACGACGATGAGCACGCTCGAGAGCGACCAGGCCTTGAGTTGGCCGGCGAGCAGCTTCGTCTTGGGCGCATCGAGCGCAATGCTCTCGGCCACGACCAGGCGCTCGGCGCGCGCCAGCTCCGAGAGCATGGCACGGATCGCGCCTCGATACATTTTGCGGTTGACCTTCTGCTCGAAGCTGCGCGGCTTGGCCGCGAAGGTCCTGCCACCGCCGACCCAGATGGGCGAGCGGCTCGAGCCCGCGCGCGCCTGACCGGTGCCCTTCTGGCTCCACGGCTTCTTGCCACCGCCGCGAACTTCCGCGCGGGACTTCTGCGCTTTGGTGCCGGCACGGCCGGCATTGCGGTAGGCCGTGATCACCTGGTGGACCAGCGCTTCGTTGAATTCGCGGCCGAAGGCGGCCTCGGACACCTGGAGCTCGCCTGCTCCGTTGACCAGCTTGAGCTTCATGGCTTACTTCTTCGACTGCTTCATCGGGTTGGTCGACGGACCGGACCCGGTCTTGGTCGGGGCGATGGTCTTGCGCAGCGCCAGCCGTGCGGCCTTGAGAGACGGACGAACGATGACCTGTCCGCCCTCGGCACCCGGAACGGCACCACGGACGAGCAGCAGGTTGCGCTCGAGGTCGACCTGCACGACCTTGAGGTTCTCGGTGGTGCGGCGCACCACGCCCATGTGACCGGACATGCGCAGGCCCTTGAACACGCGGCCCGGGGTCTGGCGCTGGCCGATGGAGCCCGGCGCGCGATGCGACACGGACACACCGTGGGTGGCGTGCTGTCCGGCGAAATTGTGACGCTTCATGGTGCCGGCGAATCCCTTGCCGATGGTGGTGCCCGTGACATCCACCTTTTCGCCCGCCTTGAAGATGTCGACCTTGACCTCGGCGCCCGGGGCGAACTCGCTCTTGTCCGCGGCACTCAGGCGAAACTCGACCAGCGCACGGCCCGGCGCCACGCCGGCCCTGGCAAAGTGGCCATTCGCGGCCTTGGAATAGAGCGACTGGCGGCGCTGCCCGTAGGTGACCTGCACCGCGCGGTAGCCGTCCTTGTCCTCGGACTTCACCTGGGTGACGCGATTGGGCAGCACCTCGATCACGGTGACCGGCACGGTCTCGCCGCTGTCGGTGAACACCCGCGTCATGCCCGCCTTGCGGCCGACGACTCCAATTGTCATTGCCAAAGCCTCATCGCGCTGTTAGCGCATTTCTTGACCAGTTCCCCGTCCCGCGCCCCACTCTGAAACGATTGCCAGAGCGGTGACCGGCGCCGGACGCCCGAACGAGGGGGACTACTGGAGATGGGCGCGGTCGCTGGAACCGCGAAGCGGATACTCCGCCTATCTCGAGTGGTCTTGGAACACTTGTCCCAACCTCGCCCGATGCAAAGGGGCGCGAAGTATATGCGCCCGTCCAAATCGAATCAAGCATCAAATCACCCGACCTCGCACCATCTGCTCCTCGGCACGGCATAGCCGGCGCGGGGCCGCCCCAAGCCGGCGGCAACGGTGCAGGGTCTTGCGGAAATCGCCGCGGCGATTTCCGCCCATCAAACTAGTTCAGCTTGATCTGGACATCCACACCGGCCGGAAGCTCGAGCTTCATCAGCGCGTCGACCGTCTTGTCGGTGGGGTTCAGGATGTCCATCAGTCGCTTGTGGGTGCGCAGCTCGTACTGGTCGCGCGCATCCTTGTCGGAGTGCGGCGAGACCAGCATGGTGAAGCGCTCCATCTTGGTCGGCAGAGGCACGGGACCGCGGACCGTGGCGCCGGTGCGCTTGGCGGTCTCGGTGATCTCACGCGCCGAGCTGTCGATCAAGCGGTGGTCGAATGCCTTGAGGCGGATACGGATGTTCTGGTTTGCCATGTGGTGCCTACTTCAGGATCTTGCTGACCACGCCGGCGCCGACGGTGCGGCCGCCCTCGCGGATGGCGAACCGCAGACCATCTTCCATCGCAATCGGCGCAATCAGGTCTACGGTCATCTTGATGTTGTCCCCGGGCATGACCATCTCCACCC
>JAJYDK010000034.1 GCA_021777555.1 Pseudomonadota bacterium
CGACGCCGGTCCCGGCTCAGACTCCGCCCCACCCCCGGTTCGATCCCATCCGCCGCACCGCCTCCTGCATTTCCTCCTGCGTGACCTCACGCCGATGCGACCGGGCCGACGCAGCTCTGCTCCGGAAATTCGTCGGTGAGAAAAACGCGATGGAGTCGCCGATCCTCAGCGCCGCGTGCATCAGCCGGCCGTCCGGCCCGGGGGCCCGCGAGAGTTCCTCGGCGCCGAAGGCGCTCCTGTAGAACTCGATGGCCCGCGCCGCGCTGGCGCAGCGCGGGCCCGCCTGTGCCTCAGTGCGCGGGCCTGAACGAGAACTTCTGCCCGGGCATCGTCGTCATCGGCCGGAGATACCCACCGTCATGCTTTGAGGTCCACCGTCCATGTCACCGATGCGTCCGCGATCAGAGATGAGCGAACGCTGCAGTACTTCGTGACGGACAGCTCGATGGCTCGTGTCGCCTTCTGCACCGTCGTCCCCGGGGCCGTAATGGCGAAGTGCAGTACGGCCGCCTCCAGGCGACGCGGAGTCGAGTCGACACGGCGTGCTTCAACGCGCACATTGAGCGCTTGGACCGGCGTGCGCTGCTTCGCCAGGATGGTGACAACGTCCACCGAGGCGCACGTCGCAATCGCCGCCAACAGCAGATCGAACGGACTGGGCGCGCTCTGCGCATCTGCGTCGATGCGCATCTTCGGTCCCTGAGGCCGTCCGGCCTCGAAGGCGACGCCGCCGACCCAGTGCACGTCGATCGACACGTGGCCGGTGGTTTTCGAGGTTGGATGGCTCATGTGCGACTCCGACGACCGAATCCCGGGCCGTTCGATACGGCGTCGGATCTTACCATCCCACCCTCCAGGGACCCGATCGGCCCGGCCGCCGTGCGGCCGGCCTCTCGTACCCCCAGCACGCGCTGCGGGTCCTCGGAGAGAGTCAGTTGCGTGTGCGCGAGGAGGGTTCGCGGGCCGCGGCGAAGAAAGTTGATTGGACAGATGCCGTCACGGGCAGTCGCTTGACGGGCTTCGCCAGCAGGTACCGATCACCCAGCCAGGCGATCGCCCTCGCCCGGGCCGCACTGTAATCAACTACCCAGGTGCTCATCCGCTCATCGTTGCTCGTTGGTCGCATTGCATTTCCCTCATTGACTGCAAACCAACGAGCAACCTCCATGCCATGATTGAAATTTCCCGCAAATTCAGTCGCTTGTATTCCTTGCGGTGGTTCCACCCCGGCGATGTGTAAAGACTTTCGACACGTCAGAAAGCCACCACAAGCACCCGATTTAACGTAACCACGCCTTGCGCCATCCGCGCAGGTCGAGCCCGCTCTCGCATCGTCGAAGGAGAGTCCATCGAGGCGCCACGGCGCTCCAGACTTTGGGCGCTGTCTGCGGGGCGGCGGGAGGGTTGCTCCATGTCTCGATGGACTGACGGTGCAGACTTCGGATGATATGTGGCGCACCGCGGAGCCTGGAGAAGGTGACGCGGGAAATGTGAGCGTCATCTGACTGATTTGGAGAACATGGCCCTTGGCCGCCACGACCACCGGACAGGCGACATCCAACGGGACGGCCGCGAGCGCATCGCCGGGCGAATATGTGAAATCAGGTCCGCACTCCGCACCGACATGGGATGAGGGTCACTGTCCAGCGCCGCGAACTCTGTCAGGGTCCCGCCAACAGGCAGAGAGGGCAGCGTCATGACCGGAAATCTGCATGATCATGGGATCGGCGCGCGACAGTCCCCGGAGTACAGCGAGCGATACCTTCTCGATCGCATGATGGCCGCGGGCGTCGGCTGCCTCGATGACTGGCGTGCCCTTTCCCCGCGGGAGAGACGCAACATCTTCGGCATCACCAGCGGCATGGCTCGCGCCATTGACCAGATGGCGAAGGCGCAGCGCAAGTAGCGAGGCTGGGCCCCGGCCATCGAACGCCATGGACCTGCCGCCTGCGGCGGGCTCGGTGCGGCCACGCGCGGCCCAGGGGACGGCTCCTCGCTCTGCACGATGAGGCCGCTCTGCCGCGCGGCAGCGCACGGTGCGGTAATCCGCTACGCTTTGGTCCCTCACCTCGCATCTCCTGGCCTGCCGATGCTGCTTTCCCTCGCCGTACTGCTCGTCGCCGGCGCCTCGGCCGGTTTTCTCAGCGGCCTGCTCGGCATCGGCGGCGGCCTGCTGGTGGTCGCGGCCCTCAGTCTGGCGCTGCCGGCGCTCGGGGTGCCCAGGGCGGAAGTGATGCACGTGTCGGTGGCCACCTCGATGGCCACGATCGTGCTGACCCTCGCCTCATCGGCCACCGCGCACATCCGTCGAGGCAGTGTGGCGTGGGCGAGCGGGATGTGGCTTGCGCCCGGCATGGTGATCGGCGGCTTTGCGGGCGCGCATGTCGCGCAGCTGCTCTCGGCCCAGGCGTTGCGTTGGGGCATTACGGTGTTCTGCGCCGTGACCGCGTGGCGGATGGCATCGAGCAGGAAGCGCGCGGTGCGCGCCGACGGGCCCGAAGAAGTGCCGCGCTCGCCTTGGCTGCTGGCCGCCGGCACGGGGATCGGCGCGATCTCGGCAATGGTGGGCATCGGCGGCGGGTCGATGACCGTGCCTTTGCTGTTATCGCTCGGCGTCAAACCCGTGCAGGCGGTCAGCACCAGCGCGGTATGCGGGCTCGCAATCGCGATCTCGAGCGCGTTGAGCTACGCGCTGTCGGTGCACTCCCCGCTCCAGGCTCTGCCGTGGGGATCGGTCGGCTACTTGTACCTTCCGGCCGCAGCGGTCGCCGCGCTTGGATCGATGACGCTTGCACCCGTGGGCGCACGCGCCGCACACGCCCTCCCAGGCGCTGTGCTCGAGCGCGTGTTCGCAATCTTCCTGCTCATGGTCGGCGCTTTGATCGCAGCGGGTGGTTAGCATCCCCCACCCAAAAACGCGGTCCGTCGCGCCTGACACTGCCCGGCACTACTTTGCCGCAGTCCCGTTCCCGCTCGGGCAGCGGTAGGCAATGCCTTCGATCGGTTCGGCGAAGAAGTAGCGGGTGATCAGGCCGGTATTTCCGCCGAATCCGATCACGCGATTGCGAAACATGATTCTCGCCGAGGAGGCCGGCGCGTTGGGCAACGGTTGGATATTGCCCACGGGAGCGCAGCCGACTACCGCCGCGGGATTTTCGGTCAGCCGCACCTGGTCTGCACCCGGGGCCGAAACCACGGTGACGCAGCCGACTACTGCGAGCAGGCATGCAATGATCGTGAGAGCGCCACACAGGCGCGAAACGGCAGGACGCAACCCGTTGCGCCGGACAGTGAACGACTCCGAATCGAACTGTCGTATCATCGGCCACCATGAGTCAAAACATCACGCCTTGGGAAATTGACGCGCAGATCGAAGCGCCATGCGCGGACATATCATTCGCGAGTCTGCCTGATCGGGCGCTTCGTGTCACGATGCATTTTTCGTCGGTGCGTGGCGGACTGCCAAACGACCTTGAAATAGTCTTCGGCCAGGCATACGCCCTGACCTGGCATAATGAATCCCTGCATTCGGTTTCCGTTCAGTGGCCGAAGCCCCTTCCTCAATTGTCATCCGGCAAGTGGAAGGGATGGACCTATCCGCTGCTGCGGATCCGCGGATCGGAATGGCTCAAGCGGTTCGACTTCATGCCGCAGGCCAAACAGATGGGTCACTTCGCATTGGTTGCGATGAACGACATCGTAGAGGTCGTAGCGGGTCCGGCTCCCGCGCATCACTGGCTGTCGCAGGCTGAGCCCGACTCGGCGAAGCGCACGCGATCGTAGGCGCGGAAGGCCGAAGCCGGGCTTTCCAGGCGCGAACCCTGGTCAGTGGAAGCCCCGGCAGATGCGCCCAGGGCGACGCCGCCCGTCAAACGCCTGCTCCACTCGCGGAGCACCGCCTCTCCCGGACACCAACCTCCACGATGCAACCCGACCGGATGCCTCGAGCCGGCACCGTCTGAGGCTCGACGCCCAACGGCGATCTCGAGCCATGACCGGTCACTCATGGCTCCGTCGCACACGTCCCGGCAAAGGACGCTCAAGATCGCAGCGGGCGGTTCGTGCGGGCCGCTTCGACTTGCGGATCATGCCTGCGCTCCTCGATTGGAACGAACCTCATCGGCCGCCGCGGCGTCCGGCGCAGATACCGATCCCGGCGCCCGGTCGCAGGCTCGGGAGCGAGTCCCGGTCCGCGGTGGCGGTCAATGAGTTTCGGGCCGACCCCGTGTCTCGAGTGCCGCCAGGTGCGGCACGCGCCGGCGCAGCGCCGCGAGGAAGCCCGATTTGTCTTCGTGGGAGATCAGCAGCACGTGTCGCCCGCCCCAGGCGATTTCCAGGCGGTCCAGGGACAGCGCCGGACCCGAGCGCACGCTGTTCGATTCGCGCACCGCGGTGACATCCTCGAGCGGGATGCGCCAGGAGAATGGCCCGGAATGCGCCACGAGCTGATCGGCGGTGAATTCGTAGTAGGTCGACAGCACGATCCAGACGACCACGGCTGCGACCAACGTCGTGAGGAGCGCCAGCAGCAACACCGGCCCGTCGTTGCGGCCCGCACTCGTGCCGACCGCGATCAGCGCGACACAGGGCATCGCGAGCCCCACGAACCACATCCTGCCATCGATCTTCGAGCGGTACCGGGTGTTCATGCCGGGAGTCAGGTCCAGCGCTTGATCGTCTTTCCGTCGATGTCCCGGAACGATCCGGAGAGGATCACGATGAGATCGATCAGCCACCAGATGCCGAGACCGCCCGCGGTGACCAGCATCAGCAGGCCGGTGCCGATCTTGCCCGCGTAATAGCGGTGGGCGCCGAGGTAGCCCAGGAAAAAGCACAGCACGAAGGCCGGCAGGACGAGTCTCTCGGACTCGCCGGCGCCGACCTGGCGCGCGCCGCACCCGGGACAGGTCGGTGCGCTGATGTGGATCTCGCGCCCGCACGCCCGGCAATGGACCATCTGAGTATTCGCCGTATTCACGATGCCTCCCCTGAGCCTGAAACCGCGACGCCCCCGGCCGACGCTCCCGTTCGAGCCTCGGCCACTTTCCGGCCATGCGCTGCGCTCCCGGCGGCCGTCTGAGACGAGAACACCCGCAGGCCCGCAAAGTTGCAGCTCGCCTACCTGCGGTATACGTACTGCAGCGCGAGCCCGATGAAGATCACCATACCGACGTAATTGTTGTTGAGGAACGCGCGCAGGCAGGCGGCCGGCTCGCGCCGGCGCATCAGCCATTGCTGGTAGAGGAACAGCAGCGCCGCCGACACGAGCCCCGCCTCGTACCAGTGGCCGAATTTCATGTCCCGGCCGAGGAGCGCGAGCGCGGCCAGCATCACCGCCTGCAGCACCCCGATCAGCACCCGATCGAGGTCCGCGAACAGAATGGCGCTCGAGTGCACACCGATCCTGAGGTCATCGTCCCGGTCGACCATGGCGTACATCGTGTCGTAGACCACCGCCCATACCACCGCCGCGATGTACATCAGCCAGGCGATACGCGGCACCGCCTCGCGCTGCGCCGCGAAGGCCATGGGGATGCTCCAGCCGCCGAAGGACAGCCCGAGGTACAGCTGGGGCAGCGGAAAGTACCGTTTCACGAAGGGATACGAGGCGGTGAGCACCGCCCCCACCACGGCGAGTCGGATCGTGAGCGCATTCAGCCGGGTCACCAGCCACAACGCGATCAGCATCAGCACGCCGAACAACACCAGCGCCTCCATCGGCGACACGCGCCGGGCGGCGAGCGGCCGGTCGCGCGTGCGCTTGACGTTCGGATCGATGTTGCGGTCCGCGAAATCGTTGATGACACATCCGGCGGCTCGCATGACGATCACGCCCGCCGCGAAAATGATGAGGACGCTCTGGCGAGGTCGGCCGTCGCCTGCGATCCACAGCGCCCACAGGGTCGGCCAGAGCAGCAGCAGCGTCCCGATCGGCCGATCGATGCGTGCGAGCCGCCCATATTCCTGCAGCCGCCGGGCCAGGCGGTGATGGAAGGGCGCTTCCGCGGACCGTGCGCCGGCGCCGAGCGGCTCAATCGTGGCTGACATCGTCGTTCATCCTACCCTGCCATACTGCTCGCCCCCGGCGATCCATCGCGCCGAGAGCGCGGCGATATTATCCGGGTATCGCGCCAGCAGCACTTCCGCGGCTTGCTGGACGCGCGGCAGCAGGTCCGCATCGCGGATCAGGTCCGCCACGCGCATCTGCGCCAAGCCCGTCTGGCGGGTGCCGAGCAACTCACCCGGTCCGCGCAACTCGAGGTCGCGCCGCGCGATCTCGAAACCGTCATTGGTCTCGCGCATCACCTCGAGGCGCTTGCGCGCGAGCGGCGAGAGCGGCGCCCGGTAGAGCAGCACGCAGCTGCTGGCGGCGGCGCCCCGCCCCACCCGGCCACGCAATTGATGCAGCTGCGCGAGTCCCATGCGCTCGGCGTTCTCGATGACCATGAGCGTGGCGTTCGGCACATCGACCCCGACCTCGATGACCGTCGTGGCCACGAGCAGTTGGGTGCGGCCCGCCTTGAAGGCGAGCATCGCCTCATCCTTCTTCGCCGAGGGCATCCGGCCGTGCACCAGGGCAACCCGCAGCTGCGGCAGTGCCTCGGCCAGCGCCTCGGCGGTCTCCTCCGCCGCCTGCGAGCGCAGCTCCTCGGATTCCTCGATGAGCGGGCAGACCCAGTAGACCTGGCGGCCGGCCCGGCACGCCTGCTCCACCCGGGCCACCACCTGGTCCCGGCGCTGTTCGGGCACGACGACGGTCTGCACGGGCGTGCGCCCGGGAGGCAACTCGTCGATCACCGAGATGTCGAGATCGGCGTAGGCCGTCATGGCCAGGGTGCGCGGGATGGGGGTCGCCGTCATGATGAGCTGGTGCGGAAAGCGCCCGTGCCTGCGGCCCTTTTCCTGCAGCCGCAACCGCTGTTGCACGCCGAAGCGATGCTGCTCATCGACGATCACCAGCGCCAGGTTCGCAAACTCGATGCCTTCCTGGAACAGCGCGTGCGTGCCCACCACCACCCGCACCTCGCCCGAAGCGACGGTCTCGAGCGCGCTGCGCCGCACCCGCGCCGGCTGCGTGCCCGAGAGCAACGCCACGGGGAGTCCGAGCGGCTGGAACCAGTCGCGAAAGTTGCGCCAGTGCTGCTCCGCCAACAGTTCGGTAGGCGCCATGAGCGCGGCCTGCATGCCGCTGCCGGCGGCGCGCGCCGCGGCGAGGGCGGCGACCACAGTCTTGCCGCATCCCACATCGCCCTGCACGAGGCGGACCATCGGCACATCGGAGAGCAGGTCGGCCTCGACTTCTCCGAGGGCTCGGGCCTGCGCCCCCGTGAGGCGAAACGGCAGCGACGACATCAGCCGCGCCGAGAGTCCCCCGGTGTCCTCGAGAGCCCATGCCGGATCCGTCTTGGCCGTGCGCTTCAGGAGCCTGAGGCTCGCCTGGTGCGCCAACAGCTCCTCGAACGCGAGCCGCCGCTGCGCGGGGTGGTGTCCCGCCGACAGCTCCGCCAGCTGCGCGTCCTTCGGGGGGCGGTGCACGTAGCGCAGCGCCTCGCGCAGGGACGGCAAGGCCATGCTGTCCACCAGCTCCCGTGGCAGCCAGTCGCGAATCTCCGCGGTATCGAGCTCGCGCAGCGCCTGGGCGATCAACATGCGCAGCCGCCCCTGAGTCACCCCCTCGGTCAGGGGATAGAGCGGTGTCAGCGTATCCTCCACCGGCTCGGACCGCTCGCTCACCCGTCGGTATTCGGGGTGGATCATCTCCAGCCCCTGCGGGCCGCGCCGCACCTCCCCGAAGCAGCGCAGGCGCGTGCCGCGCGCCAGGCCCTCCTGTTGGCTGGCCGAGAAGTGGAAGAACCTCAGGGTGAGAAATCCCGAGCCGTCGGAAAGCCGGGTGAGCAGCTGGCGCCGCCGGCGAAAGGCCACTTCCGTCAGCTGCACCTCGCCTTCGACGAGCGCGCGCATGCCCGGGACGAGTTGCCCGATGCGCTTGCAGTCGGTGCGGTCGTCGTAATCGACGGGCAGGATGAACAGCAGGTCCTGCACCTGCGTGACGCCGAGGCGGCGCAGCCGCTCGGCAAGGGCCGCGCCGACCCCGCGCAGCGCCGTGACCGGGCGCTGCTCGCTGGCACCCGGACTGCGCGCGGCTTCAGCCAAGGTGCAGAACGCACTCGGCCTCGACCCGCGCGCCCTTCGGCAGCTGCGCGACGCCGACCGCCGCCCGCGCCGGATAGGGCTGCGGGAAGTACTGCGCCATGATCTCGTTGACCTTGGGGAAGTGGCTGAGATCGGTCAGGTAGAGGTTGACCTTCACGGCCTGCGCCAGAGTCCCGCCCGCGGCTTCGGCCACCGCCTTCAGGTTCTCGAACACCTGGCGGATCTCGGCCTCGATGCCACCGCCGACGAGCTCCTTGGTGGCCGGGTCGAGCGGAATCTGGCCGGAGAGGTACACGGTGTCGCCCGCGCGCACCGCCTGGGAATAGGTTCCGATCGCCTGCGGTGCCTTGTCGGTGTGGATGATCGTGCGGCTCATGGGGTCCTCATGGAGTTTCGGGATTCGAATCCTGCTCGTCGAAATCGTCCTCGGCGCGACCGCCACGCGCATGAGCGGCGATGGTCCGGCTGACGCGGGTCACGTCCGGCAATCGCCGGATGACGCGCATCACGCGCGCCAGCTGCTTGCGATCGCGGACTTTGAGCTGGAAGGTGAGGATCGACGCATCACCTTCCTGCTCCTCGATCGAGACATGATGGATGTTGGTGTCGGCGCTGGCAATGGCCGCGGCCACCCCGGCGAGCACGCCCGTACGGTTGGCCACGTTCACGCGGATCTCCGAGCTGAAGAGCCGATCCGGGGCGTTTTGCCAGCTCACCGGCAGCCATTTCTCGGGGTGCTTGCGATAGTCCTCGACGTTGACGCAGCGGTCGCGATGGATGACCACGCCGCGCCCGGCCGAGAGGAATGCGAACACCGGGTCGTTGGGCAACGGGAAGCAGCAGCGCGCATAGGTGACGAGCAACCCCTCGGTGCCGGCGATCGCAAGCGGCGCGGGCTTGTTCGCGCCTGCTTCCACGGCGGCCCCGGGCAGCAGGCGACGCGCCACGAGCGGCGCCAGGCGCTCGCCGAGGCCGATCTTCTCGTGCAGCTCGTCGAAGTTCTTCATGCCGAACTCCCCGAGCATCGCATCCCGGCTCTCGGGGCCGACGTCCTCGAGGGACAGATGAAACTCCGCGAGCGCCTGCGAGAGCAGCCGGTGGCCGAGCTCGATCGCCTCGGTGCGCCGCAGGCTCTTCAGATAGTGCCGTATGGCGCTGCGCGCCTTGGCGGTGACCACGAAGCCGACCCAGGCGGGGTTGGGCACCGCGCCCTTGGCGGTGATGATCTCCACCGTCTGTCCATTGCGCAGCACGGTGCGCAGCGGCGTCAGGCGCCGGTCCACCTTGGCCGCGACACAGCGGTTGCCGACGTCGGTGTGCACGGAGTAGGCGAAATCGACCACCGTGGCCCCGCTCGGGAGCCTGAGGATCTTGCCCTTGGGGGTGAAGACATACACCTTGTCCGGGAAGAGATCGACCTTGACGCTCTCCAGGAACTCCTCCGAGCTCCCGTCCTCCTGCAGCTCCACCAGGCTCGAGAGCCACTCCCGCGCCCGCTGCTGCTGCATGGAGTCCGCGCCACCGCCGGATTTGTATTTCCAGTGGGCGGCGATGCCGGATTCGGCCACGCCGTGCATGTCCTCGGTGCGGATCTGCACCTCGATGGGCACGGCGTTCGGACCAAAGAGCGTCGTATGGAGCGACTGGTAACCGTTCACCCGGGGGATGGCGATGTAGTCCTTGAAGCGGCCGGGCATGGGCTTGAACACCGAGTGCACCACCCCGAGGGCCCGGTAGCAGGTGTCGAACTCATCGACCACGATGCGCAGCCCGTACACATCGACGATCTCAGAGAGGGAGGTGCGCTTGCGCAGCATCTTCTTGTAGATGCTGTAGATATGCTTCTCGCGGGTCTCGACCCGCGCCCCAATGCCCCGCTTCTCGAGCGCCGCCGACAGCTGCTCTTCGATCTTCTTGAGGAACTCCTTCTGGTTGCCGCGAGCCTTGCGCAGGGCGTATTCCAACACCCGGTAGCGCCGGGGGTACAGCGCCTGGAACCCCAGCTCCTCGAGCTCGAGTTTCAGGTTGTAGAGCCCGAGCCTCTCGGCGATGGGCGCATAGATCTCGAGCGTCTCGCGCGCGATCGCGCGCCGCCGGTGCGGCGGCATCGCGTCGATGGTGCGCATGTTGTGCGTGCGGTCGGCGAGCTTCACCAGGATGACGCGCAGGTCCCGCACCATCGCGAGCAGCATCTTGCGGAAGGACTCGGCCTGCGCCTCCTCGCGGCTCTTGAACTGGATGGCATCGAGCTTGGTCACCCCGTCCACGAGCTCCGCCACATCCGCGCCGAAGCGCTCCGCCAATTGGTCCTTCGGCGTGCGCGTATCCTCGATGACGTCGTGGAGGATGGCGGCGATCAGCGTGTCGGGATCGAGATGAAGGTCGGCGAGAATCGCCGCCGTGGCGACCGGATGGGCGATGAAGGGCTCGCCCGAGCGGCGTCTCTGCCCTTTGTGGGCGGAGGCGCCGAACTCCGCCGCCTCGCGGACGCGCTCGACCTGCTCGGGCGGCAGGTAACGCCCGACCGAGGCGAGCAGATCCTTCAGCCCGGGTGTGCGCCTTCCGCCGGGGAGCAGTCCCAGGAGAGAAGACGCATAATCCATATGGAGTCAGGGAGAGCGCTGCCCCCTGGGCGTCATTCTCTCAGGCCGAACTGCGGGGCGCGGAAGGCAGACTGCATGTCCAGCTCCGGCACGGCGGGCGCGGCCTGCTCGGCCGGCGGCTCGGGCTCGCGCAGCATCTCGGCCGTGACGTTGCCCGCGGCAATCTCGCGCAGCGCGACCACGGTCGGCTTGTCGTTCTCCATGGGAACGGTGGGCTCGGCGCCGTTGGCGATGCGCCGGGCGCGCTGGGCCGCCAGGATCACCAGCTGGAAGAGGTTATCGACGTTTTGCAGGCAGTCTTCGACGGTGATTCGAGCCATGGCGTGCGGGAACTCAGTGAACTTAAGGGGCGCGGCCGGCGCGCAAGATAACCGTACTATACGTCAAGAAGGCCTCATCAGGCCAGCAGGCGCCTCAGGAGCGGTGCCAGCTCGGGCCTGCCGGCCGCCAGCGTCTCGCCTTGTCCTTTGACGATCCGCATCAGGTCCGTGACCGCGCGCTCGAAATCGTCATTCACCACGACGTAGTCGAATTCATTCCAGTGCGACATATCGCTCACCGCGTCCCGCAGCCGGCGGGCGATCACCTCGGCCGCATCCGTGGCGCGGCCCCGAAGCCGTTGTTCCAGCGCCTCCCGCGAAGGGGGCAACACGAAGATCGTCCGGCAGGCGGGCAGGGCGGCCCGCACCTGCCGGGCGCCCTGCCAGTCGATCTCGAGCACCACGTCCTGGCCCTGCGTGAGCGTGCGCTCGACCGGCTCGCGAGCCGTCCCATAGCAATTGTCGAAGACGCGGGCATGCTCGAGAAAGCGGCCCTCGTCCACCATCCGCTCGAACTCCGCCACGGAGACGAAGTAGTACTCCCGGCCCTCAGTCTCGGTGGGACGCCGGGCGCGGGTGGTGTGCGAGGTCGACAGGCGCAGCTCCGGCAGGCGCGACAGCAGCTCGCGGACCAGGGAGGTCTTGCCGGCGCCCGAGGGCGCAGCGAGCACGTACAACCGGCCACGGGCGCTGGCAGAGCCGGGTTCCGAGGTCGAGGCGCCAAGCCAGGCGCCCACGCCCGCGGCCAAAGCCCGCAGCGCCTGTCCGCGGTGGCTGCGGGCGTTCTTGTCCTGCGCATCGAGCTCGGCCGCGGTACGGCTCGAGCCGGCGGGCAGGAAGATCGGGTCGTAGCCGAATCCGCCCGTGCCTCTCGGGGCCTCGGCGATGCGCCCCTCCCACGTCCCGCGGGCGATGAGCGGCTCGGGATCGTCGTGGCGCCGGACCAGGGCGATCACGCACTGGTAGCGGGCCTGCCGTCGCGCCTCGGGCACCCCGGCCAGATCGGCCAGGAGCTTGCGCAGGTTGGCCTCGTCGCTGGCGCCCTCCCCGGCGAATCGGGCGGAGTAGACCCCGGGACGGCCCTGCAGGGCGTCCACTTCGATCCCTGAATCGTCCGCAAGCGCCGGCAGCCCCGTGCTCTTCGAGGCATACCGGGCCTTGAGCAGCGCGTTGTCGAGGAAAGTCGTTCCGGTCTCGGGCGGCGGCACGAGGCCGAAGGCGCTCTGCGGCACGACCGAGAGGCCCGTGGGGGCGAGCAGCGACCCGAGCTCGCGCAGCTTGCCGGGATTGCCGCTGGCCAGGACGATTTTCATGCGCTGCATGCAGAGCGAACGGGACTCGACACGGCGCGTACCCCGTACGAAGGGCGGCGCGGCGCGCCGGCAGGACGCCTGATCGAGTCCCTCATGGATTCTCCAGGGCGCGAAGCTGCAGCGGGAACAGTCGCTCTATGCCGCCGGCCGCCAGGGCGAGCATGGCATCGAGCTCGTGCCGGCGGAACGCGTGCCCTTCGGCGGTGCCCTGCAGCTCGATGAAGGCGCCGCCGTCATTCATCACCACGTTCATGTCGACCTCGGCCTGAGAGTCCTCCCGGTAGTCGAGGTCGAGCACCGGATCGCCGCCCACGATGCCGACCGAGATCGCGGCCACCTGACCGTGCAGCGGATTCGCGGCGATCTGCCGTCGTTTGAGCAGCAGGCGGCATGCCTGTGCGAGCGCCACGTAGCCGCCCGCAATGGAGGCTGTGCGCGTCCCTCCGTCGGCCTGCAGCACGTCGCAGTCCACGGTGACGGTACGCTCGCCGAGCGCCTTGAGGTCGATGATCGCCCGGAGTGAGCGGCCGATGAGTCGCTGGATCTCGAGTGTGCGGCCGCCCTGCTTGCCGCGAGCCGCCTCACGGGCGGATCGCGTGTGCGTGGCACGGGGCAGCATGCCGTACTCGGCCGTGACCCAGCCTTGACCCTTGCCCCGCAGGAAGGCCGGCACCGAGTCCTCGACGCTCGCGGTGCACAGCACCTGCGTGTCGCCGAACTCGACCAGCACGGAGCCTTCGGCATGTTTGGCGAAACGGCTCGTGAAGCTCACCTGCCGCATCTGATCGGGAGCGCGTCCACTCGGTCGCATGTCTTTTCCGGTCTCTCTCAAACTTCGGTCATTTCGGGTCCAGCCACCGCAAAGCGGCGACGGATGTGTTGTCGCTCGCGGCGCCGACGCGCTTCACCGCGCGCCGGGCAAGCTCGAGCACCGTCTCGCGCAGCGGCGTGCCCGAGCCCAGCGCGGCCACCAGCTCGCCCTCCTTGAGTCCACCCCAGAGGCCATCGCTGCACACGAGCAACGTGTCGCCCGGCTCGAGCGCGACGCGGCGGGTGATCGCCATGTCGGGCAGGATCGGAATGCCGCCCAGGCAGCATTCCACATAATTGCGCATCGGATGAGCCTGCGCCTGCTCGGCGGTGATCAGGCCGTCACGCAGCAGTCCTTCCACGTGACTGTGGTCGCGGCTGCGTCCCACGAGCTTGCCGCGTCGCACATGGTAGATCCGGCTGTCGCCGACGTGCGCCCACCAGGATGCCTCCTGCTGCACGAGGCACAGCGCACAGGTGGCGCGCGGCCGCTGGTCAATCGGCAGCGACTCGCCGAGCTTGACCACTTCATCGTGAGCGCGGCCGAGGGCCAGGTGCAGGAACCCCATGGGATCGAACAGCGGCCGCGGCACTTGCTTGAAGGCCTCGAGCACGACCTGTCGCGTGATCTCGGCGGCGCGCGCGCCATTGGCGTATCCGCCCATACCGTCGGCGACGAGCAGGAGCGACGCCTGCTCGGTCACGACGGTGGCGACCCGGTCCTGGTTCTCTGCGCGCCCGCCCAGCAGGCTGACGTCGGCATAGTCGATCCGCAAGGATGATCCGCGCATCTGTTAAGCTGTGGGGCCCGCTTTATATCATCACAGGACGCTGACAGCGTAGCGCTTCCCCATGATTTCCAGCATGACCGGTTTCGCACGCCGCGAGCTCTCGGGCCCCTGGGGGATGCTCGTGTGCGAGCTGCGCAGCGTCAATCACCGCTTTCTCGAGGCGGGTTTCCGCCTGCCGGAGGAGCTGCGCGCCCTGGAAGGGGAGCTCAGGACCCGCCTCGCGCGCGACATCCGCCGCGGCAAGGTCGACTGCACCATCGCCTACCGGGCCGCGCACGCCGCCGCGGCCAGCCTCGAGGTGGACCCTCAGGTGCTCGAGCGCCTGACGGCCCGGCTCGATGAGCTGCAGCGGGTCATCCCGGTCGGCACGGTCAATCTGCTCGAGGTCCTGCGCTGGCCGGGCGTGCTCAAGGACGTGACGCCGAGCGGAGAGGAGCTCCTCACCGCGGCGCGGTCGCTGTTCGACGGGGCGACGGATGAGCTCAAGGCCGCCCGGGCGCGTGAGGGCGAGAAGCTGCGCGAGGTGCTCGAGCAGCGCTGCACCGGGCTCGAAGCCCTCGTCAAGCAGGTGCACGCGAGGCTGCCCGAGATCCAGACGCGCCTCACCACGCGCGTGCGCGAGCGCGTCAAGGAACTCGCCTCGACGGCAGATCCCGACCGCCTGGAGCAGGAAATCGCGCTGCTCCTGCAGCGCCTCGATGTGGACGAGGAGCTCGAGCGCCTCACCGGCCACATCACGGAAGTCCGCCGCGTCATCGCCGCCGACGAGCCCGCGGGACGCCGTCTCGACTTTCTCATGCAGGAGCTCAACCGCGAGGCCAACACCCTGTCCTCGAAGTCCCAGGACCTCGAGACCACCCGCACCGCGGTCGACATGAAGGTCATCATCGAGCAGATGCGCGAGCAGGTGCAGAACGCGGAGTAGCGGTACACGGATAGGTGGTGATGAATGCCCGCCCCAGCTCCGGGTAGGGTGCCTGCCCGATCACGACCAATAACGCCACTCGATTATCCATGACCGCCGCCCGCTCATTTGGCTTGTAGCGGATGCGCCGGTCATGGGTGACGGCGATCCAGCCTTTTCTGCCGACTTCCCGCAGCCAATTCTCATCCGGACAGTCCGCTGCGAAGTGGTCCGCATGACGCTCTACCGTCAGGCCACCCTCACACAGGATGACGGGAAATTTCTTACCCAGGTCTCGGTCGGTGAAGAAGACCCGGCCCTGCCTCACGCGGCGCGCTCGTAGAGCACGGCCTCCCCGACCTGCTCAGGCGTCAGGTCATAGTCTTCGGCCAGATCCTCGATGAATTCCCCGGCATCGATCCGCTCGACGATGGTGTGGGTCTGAATCCCCTTTTCGACAAGTTCCGGCCGGCCGAAAGCGATCTTTGGATCGATCGCAATAGGCTTGGCGACCTGCCCGGAGGCCGACAGCTCGATCAACTCACCATACCGCTCGAGGAGCAGCTTACCGGCATTGGCACGCAGCGCCGGACTCAGTAGCAATCGGTCGATCCCAAGATGCTGCTCTGCGTAATGGATGGCACGACGTAAAGCATCCATTTTCACGCCATGATCAGTACGCAGCGAGCGCAACACGTGGGCCTCGATCAGGTTCCAGAACTACAGCGTGGGCAGGGGATTCATTG
Source organism: Pseudomonadota bacterium (assembly GCA_021777555.1). Taxonomy (GTDB): domain Bacteria; phylum Pseudomonadota; class Gammaproteobacteria; order Steroidobacterales; family Steroidobacteraceae; genus 13-2-20CM-66-19. The sequence continues at coordinate 15,642 of JAJYDK010000034.1, forward strand.
CCGGCTGGATCAGCGGCTTGGAATGAACCGTATCACTCCCCTTGGGATAATCCCGACCGACAAGCCACGCCCGCAGCGTCGCTTGCGCCACCTTCAGGTAGCGGGCAGCCTCGGCGAGGGTGTACGCCGGCTGAGAGCGGATATCGATCGAGACTCTGGATCAGCGCCTCGAGACTCCGCGCGCCATACGCAGGACGTTCTCACGATGAAACTCGAGATACCGCCTCTGCCCCTCCGAGAAGATTCCGACATTCACCTGAGCCTCGCGATCGACTCCCATCCGTTTGAGCGACACCGGGTCAGCCACCGGCGACACAATGAGCTGTCCCGTGTTCTCGAAGGAAATGAACCCCTTGTCGAAGAGGTGATCCACGGTCGGGGTCAGGAGCAAGCCGTTTTCGCCATCGAGCCGCTGCTCGTTGCTGCTGTCGCGCCAGGGCTGGATGTGGCTCGCGATCAGGTGCTCCATGCGCTCCACTCGGGTAATGCGGCAGGCGCGCTCGATCGAGCGTACATTGTCTCGGAAGATCCCCTGACCGCGGCGCGCCTGGACCAGCGCCGTCCTCTCGGTCTGCGGGATCCTCGCGTTCGTGTCGATGGCGACCTCGATGCGCCTCTCCCATTCCTCGATGTCCCGTTCGGGCGCCGGGGAGTCGCGCTCGACTCGACTGATCTCCCTCCCCGCGTCCGCCACCCGGTTGGCCTCGGCACCGATCAGAGAAAAGAGCTCCGACGCCAGCACCCGGCCGATCTCAGTCAGGTAGATGCCCTGCAGGCCATTGCCGTCCTGAGTCAGGGGCGCGTACTGCCGTGGCAAGACCGATCGTAGCCGTCCGATATGATCCTTGGGACGAATGGCGTTAGAAAGGCGCTGCCAGCGAACGCCCACGCGCCAGCCGATCTGGCTCCAATTGGTGCCGGCGGTGCCGAATTCCTCCGGCTTCGGGCTCTCCCGGCAATAGCCGCTGACGATGCCGAGCGCGGCAATGCGCGTGTCACAGAACGAGAAGACGAGATCGCCGGGGGCCACCTCACGCATGAACTCGTAGAAGGGATTGCGGTGGCCGTTCTTATTGCGTTTGGGCGACCAGAGATAGCCGCCGTCGATCTCCTGGCGGAAGGTCTGATTCTGGTTGACCCACCAGTAGCGCATCAGCTGCTGTCGGAGTCCGGCTCAATGCCATAAGGCATGACGGGTTCAGCAACTTTCAACATGCCCTCCGTGCTTTGCGAACCGCAGGTCAACCGACTCCGCACGAAGTGCTCCAACGCCTTGTCGGTGAAGTACACGTAGCAGCCTTTCATCCCCCGGGTCATCAGCGTTCGATACGTGTTCTTGATGATCAGCTCCGCCTTCCGCTTCGCCTTCGCGGGCTCGGTCTTCAACAGGCTCCTGTATCCGTTCAGTGACTTATCGTGTGAAGATCGCATCTCGGGCTGTGCGATCACCCGGCCGCCCCGGAAGACGAGATCGGGGCCCACGATCACCCCGATGTAGTCGACTTCCAAGCCCTGGCACGTATGTATGCAGCCGATCTCGTTTATGGATTCGGGTGCAACCATCCAAAGACCCCCGTCCTTGGTCAGATTCCACCGCATGGCAAAGCCGTGCTCCGGGAATGCGACGTCCTGCACCGAGGGATCCTTGCGGCTGCGCCAGTCCCAGCAGTATCCCGCCACCATTCGGGCCTTGTTGCGGGTCTTGTTGCGCTCCACGATTTCGCGCCGCAGGTGTTCGGGAGATGCAAATATCCGAAAGTCGAACTCGCCGGGGTCGAGCTTGTCGTTGGCTGTCGGCCGGACTCCGAGAGTGTCGTCGAGCCAAGCCAGATAACCGTCCGATCCGCTACATCGAAACTGCGACGCAAGCTGTAACGTCGTCACCTGCGCCCCCGCTTCGCGCGCGAAGCGCTCGATCTCCATCCGGTCCCCGATATCCTTGAGCGTCACCCGCTGATCTTCGTCGAGAAAGAAAATTGAACACTTCGCCGACCCTATGAGTTCCTGGATCTGGTTGTTTCCCCGGTTGCCGTACAGACCGGATTTCTCGTTCAGTCGGTGCGCCTCGTCTACGATCAACGCATCGAACGTGTTCGCGTGCGTCTCCGTGAACGACCCCGATCCGGAGAACAGATTGGAGATCTGGGACTTTCGATGCGTTCCGACCAGGACGCTCTCGAATACCTTGCGCGGAGCAGCATTCTTGGTAACGTATCGGGCCACCAGCCGCCGTCCCGTCAGGGCGACCAGCAGGTTGATTGCGACCACTGACTTGCCGGTGCCCGGACCGCCCTCGACGATCACGACCTGTTTCGAATGGGCGGCGGCCCGCGCCGCCAGGGACAACGCCGTTTCGTAGATCACCTTCTGGTCGTCCACGAGAACGAACTCCGGCTTGCCGGCCAGCATGCCCTTGAGGCTTTCGACGAGCCCTTTCGAAGGCCGGATCCGGCCATTTTCGATCCGATACAGCAGCGATCTCCGGTCCCCGTACCGGACGTGTTGCTTCAAGAACGCCCGAAGCTTTGCCCGCTCTTCCTCTCCCTTCAGGAAAACCGGCGCCAGCACCACGTAATGCGCGTAAAAGGAATCCGTCAGCACCCCGTCTTCCGTATAGTTGTGCAGATACGCGCACGGATGAAGCGCCACCCCTCCCTCATACACCGTCTCGTTGAAATTCCTGAGCAGCGATGCGTACGACCACGCTTGATAGGACGGATGACTGACGTCGGCCTGGCCATGCCCGAATCGGGTGCTGACGATGCCGTCGCGATCCGTCTTGCGGGCGCTTTCCCACTGCTTGAGCTCGATGATGATGATCTGCTCGACGCGCTCACCGCTTTCTCCGGTGATGATGACGTCGACCCGCTTCGAGGTTTGCGGAATGCCGTATTCGATGGCGACTCCGCAGTCCCCCGGGATCGCCTCGTCATGAAGGACCTTGGCCACGGCGAGGAGCGACTCCTTCCATGATCGCACCTCCGAGCGCGCCACGCTTCTACCGGTACGCGCCCTGAAGTCCCGCAGCACCAGGTCCTCGATGTCCTTGCTGAACGCGTCCTGGAGAAATCCCGCCTTGCTGTTCTGGTATACGATCATGCCGGCAGCTCAGAGATCCGTATATTTCTTGCTGGTGCCCCGCGCCTTGTGTACCGGGTACTTCAGTGCGTTGACCGCCATTTTGTCCACGGCCGCGGACACCAGGTCGATGTCAAGTCTGTCGGCCAGTCGGATCAGGTAGAGCAGCACGTCCGCAAGCTCCTCGCGCACCTTCGCTCGCTCGCCGGGTGGCAACGCGGCCGATTCCCGATCCGGCATCCATTGGAAGTGCTCGAGCAGCTCCGCCACCTCCACGCTGAGGGCGATAGCCAGGTTCTTCGGGAGATGGAACTGATCCCAGTCGCGCTCCGCCGCAAACTGGCGCAAGGCGCTACGCAGCGCCCCGAGGGAGTCCGATCGACTGTGCGATCGCACTCGTTTCGAATCCGTCGCCTTTCGTTGTGCCATCTCGATCCTCTGATGTCAGTGCGCCAGTCAGTCGGTGATGGGCCGATGCAGGAATTTTTCCGACAAAATGCCGTCGCCGCCGATGAGCAGTGTACGCTTCACCCTGAACGCCGCCGCGAAGGCCGCCGCTCCGGGATGTGCCCGCGGCGCCCGGGATCGTCGCCGCCAGATTACGCGGTGACATTCGTACGCACGCGCATCCGCGACACCTGTAAGGCGACCTCGGTAATCATCAGGGGCACGGTCCAATTGACCCATGTGCTCAGATCGTTGAGCGCCACGGCGCCGATCAACGGCTCGAGAAAGGACATGTCCTCGATGACCCGCACGATCACCAGTCCCGCATAGGCGAGCACGAACGCGCGAAGCATCCACTCCCGGTGAACCTGGATATTCCCTGTGCGGATCGCGTAATACGCAATGGATGCCGATACGAGGAAGAAGAAGGCGTTGAAAAACAGCCCAACTCCATAGACGACATCCCCCTCGACCGGGTGCAATCCCATGTACATCGCGGTGGCGGCAACGACGCAGGCCGTCGAGAGAAATACATAGCCGCTCCATCGGTGCACTGTCGCGTGACGTCGACGCAGCCACGATGAGAACTGCAGGGGGCCGGAGGTGATCATCAACATAGCCAGCGCAATGTGCGAGCGGATCACCCAGCGCTCGGGCCAGAAGTGCTTGAAACTGACGGGCGTGTAGTCGAAGAGGTAGTGAAGCGCGTCCCGGTGCACGTAGTAGCCGATTGCGCCGACGATGGCAGACCACCAGAGGATTGCAAGGGTCGATCCGAAGGACCTTGTGCGTCTGTTTGCCGCGCCTGGAGCGAGCACGGAGTCAGCGGAGTGCGACATGATGTTAGCTTTCCGGAGCTGTCGTCATTCTCAATCAGGGCCCAGTTCCAACGCTCCAATCCCGCGAAGCGTGCGCGAGCGCGACGGGCAGCTCGGCAAGCAGATCATTCCCTTGGCGACGGGTATTGGCAAGCGATGGACGTACTCGGGCGCTGCGTCTCGAGGCGCGGCCGAAATCGAGCCCGGGAGGACATGCGCTGTCGAGCCAATATTCGATTCCGTCCGGCAATCCGCGTCTTGCCTGCCGCGTGATCCTACTCCAGATAGTCCAGGAGCGCACCCGCCGTCCGGGGCGGTGCTGAGAGTGGCAAACCCTTCCGGGATCGGCAACTGCGCGGCTTTGTTGCGCGCGTTGTTGAGGATGCAGGTCAGGTACGTCATTGGATTGACTGAATTCGCCTTGCATGATTCAACGGGTGAATAGTAGATCGCCGCGACGTGCCGGGCCCGCGGGGAACCCACAAGAGGAGTCCGTCAGCGCCCCGTCTTGCGTGTAGTTGGGCCGATACGCGCACGGATGAATCGCCATTCCTCCCTCATACACCGTCTCGTTGAAATTTCTGAGCAGCGACGCGTACGACCACGCGTGCCGCTTCGGACTCGATTCCCTGGGTTCGCGCCACCTCCCCCCCCGCTCCGCGAAGACGGGAGCGCTGATGCAAGCCCCGCCCTGGCGCCCAGGGCGAATTGAGACACTGATCGGTCGCGACGCCGCTCTCGGCGGTCTAGCGCAGCTCGTTCTCGAAGAAGATGAGCTCCATGGCCGCGTTGCCCACACGTTGGGCGAAGGAGGCACCGATCCCTCCATGGCCCTCGCTGCGGCGCGTCACCAACAGCACGGGCCGGCGGGACACCGTCGCCGCCTGAAGCGCCGCCGCGAATTTGCGCGCCTGCCAGGGAGCGACGCGCGGATCGTTCTCACCCGTCTCGAGCAGCACCGCCGGATAGCGCGTGCGGGCACGCACGTTGTAGTAGGGCGAATAGGCGTAGAGCGCACGGAACTGCGCGGCGTTCGCCACGCTCCCGTATTCCGTCTCGTTGTACCGGCCATTCGGGAACAGCTGGTGGCGCAGCATGTCGTAGATGCCGACGAAGCTCACGACCGCCCGATAGAGATGGGGGTGCTGCGTCAGCTCGGCACCCATCAACAGGCCGCCATTGCTGCCGCCGACGATGCCGAGATGCGCCGGAGAAGTCCAGCCGGCGGAAATCAACGCGTGCGCTGCCGCTGCGAAGTCATCGAAGACGTTCTGTTTCCGGGTGAGCATCCCCTGGCGGTGCCACGATTCCCCGAACTCGTCACCGCCGCGGATGTTCGCAACGGCGTAGACGCCTCCGTGCTCCAGCCACGCGAGCTCCGTTCCGATGAAATGCGGCGCGACCGGGATGTCGAAGCCGCCGTAGGCCGTCAGGATGAGCGGTGTGTCAGGACTGCGCTTCGTCGAGGCGAGCGCCAGCACCGTCACCGGTATGCGCGCCCCGTCCTTCGAGAGGGCGGTGAGCCGGTAGGTGCGCACATTCGCGTAGCCCCGATCGGGCGGACGCACTTCGAACACGGTCCGCAGCGAGCCGCCGCGGCTGTCGTAGAGCGCCCATCGGCTCGGGATCGTCCAGCCGGAATAGGCGATGAGCGCCTCGGGTGCGCTCGCATCGGAGGCGATGGCGCCGATGCCGATCCCGGTGCGCGGCAGCGGAACCCGGCGCACGAACCGCCCCGCACGCGTGTACTCATCGACCCGCCAGTCCGGCCCCCAGAGTCTGGTGACGAGAAACCCGCCCTTGATCGGCGCGACGTCCTGCATCACCCAGTTCGGCGCCTCCTTCACCAGCGTCCTCACCGTCCCGTCGGGACTGACCGCCACGATGCGCCCATGATCACTCTTGCCGAAGGCGACGAGCAGCAGCTGGTTACCCTCGAACGCCGCCGCTTCCACGCCTTCGCCAGGGCCAAACACTCGGCGCCAGGCCGTGCCATTGCGCAGATACACCCGGTACGGCACTCCGTCGCCGAACTGCACGAGCGCCGCGGCGAGCCGCCCGCCCGGTGAGCTGAGCAGCCGGTACTCCGCCACGGGCGAGAGGCCCTGGCCAAATTCGGGGCGATCGCTCGACTGGGGCGTGCCGAGTCGGTGATGGTAGAGCGATATGCCGTAGGGCGACCCTGCGGGGAGCCTGGCGTAGGTGAAGCCGCGCCCGTCCGGGTCCCATGCGAGCGCCGAGGGGGTCGTCCCGCCCCCGGCGTCCACGAGCGCATCGGGCAGCAGCTTGCCCGTGCGGACGCTCACCACGCGAATGGTCGTCGCTTCACTGCCGTTGAGCGAGGTGCCGAAGGCGACGTAGCGACCCGAGGGCGCGGGCCAGAATCGCCCGATGGCGACATGCCCGCCCGACGGGTTGGTGTTGACGAGCACACGCTGCGGACCTCGAGGCCAGGGCTGCGAGACCAGCACCGCCTGCGCCTGCGGCGGCCGCTCGCGCAGGTAGAACAGCGTCCCGTGGACGAGCTTCGGCGCATACCGCTGAGGCGTCGTGATCGCGAGCTCCCGCACCCGCCTCGAGACCGCCGCCGCACCGGAATACCGGCCGAGCACCCGGTCCGCATAGGCGTTTTGCGCCGCGATCCACGCCTGAACCTTCGGGCTGCGCGCTTGCTCGAGCCAGCGATAGGGGTCGTGGACCCTGACACCCTGCATCACCGAAACGGTGGAGTCGCGAGGTGTCGGCGGGGGATGCGCGGCCGCCATGCCGGCCAGCAGCCAGGGCGCTGCGGCCAGAGCGACCCCACGCGCGAGGATACCGGGGGCTGCGCGCTCCCCGTCAAGTCCACGGGCTGTCGTGGCTCGCGATTGCCGCCTCATCGGTGACTCCTCGGTCCGAGTTCGAACGGCGGCCCGGGAGGCACGCAACGCGTCTCACCCTCGGCGCCGATGCGCCGGCATTCTACGCTGCGCGCCTTGAAGCTCCAACTGAGCCTCGGGCGCCCTTCGGGCGGCCCCAGTATGCGCAGGCGCGGCCGCCTGCCGTAAGATGGCGGCACGTGATGCGACACCCGGTTGCGGCGCGCCGCGGTCCGCCGGCAGCCCCGCCCGGAGTGTTCCGATCAGGCTTCGCACGCGGAGTGAGCGACATGAGCAAGATCGATGTTGTAGCCGATGGAGCGATCATCGCCGCGCACTGGCGCGAGGAGAACCACATCCCTCCGCCGTCACGATTCGTCGGCCAGGCCTACCTGACGGATGCGGCCGTTTTCGAGCGGTTCTCGGAGGAGAATTTCCCGGAATGCTTCCGGGAGTACGCCGACCTTCTCGACTGGAAACAATACTGGCACACGACCCTCGACAGCTCCCGCCCGCCGTTTTTCAAATGGTTCGTGGGCGGCAAGCTCAACGCCTGCCACAACTGCGTCGACCGGCACCTGGCGAGCCATCGCAACAAGACGGCCTTCTACTTCGTGCCCGAGCAGGAGGGCGAGCCGATCATCGCGCTCACGTACCAACAGCTGTACCGGCGCGTCAACGAAGTGGCGGCGATGCTGCGGGACTTCTGCGGACTCAAGCGCGGCGACCGCGTCACGCTGCATCTGCCGATGACGCTCGAGCTGCCGATCACGATGCTCGCCTGCGCCCGGCTGGGCGTGATTCATTCGCAGGTGTTCAGCGGCTTCTCCGCCTCCGCTTGCGCGCACCGCATCGTCGATTCCGCAAGCCGCGTGCTCATCACGATGGATGCATACCACCGCGGAGGCAAGCTGCTCGATCACGGCAAGAAGGCCGCGCCGACGGTCGCCGAAGCGGCCAAGGAGGGCGTGGAGGTCGAAAAGGTGCTCTTCTGGCGCCGATACCCCGGACAGTACCGGAGCGAGGCGCCGATGCTGAAGCAGCGGGACTTCTTCGTCGATGAGGCGCTGGCCGAGTACCGGGGCAAGGAAGTGGCGCCCGAGATCATGGACGCCAACGACACCCTGTTCCTGATGTACACCTCGGGCACCACGGGCAAGCCGAAGGCGGCCCAGCATTCGACCGGCGGCTACCTCGCCTACGTCGCCGGCACCTCCAAGTACATCGAGGACCTCCACCCGGAAGATGTCTACTGGTGCATGGCCGACGTCGGCTGGATCACGGGACATTCGTACATCGTGTACGGACCGCTCGCGCTGGCGGCGACCTCGGTGATCTACGAGGGGGTGCCCACCTTCCCGGATGCCGGACGCCTGTGGCGCATCGCCGAGGAGCTCGGTGTCAACATTTTCCACACCTCGCCGACGGCGATCCGCGCCCTGCGCCGCGCCGGACCCGACACCCCGGCCAAGTACAACCACCGCTTCAAGCACATGACGACGGTGGGCGAGCCGATCGAGCCGGAGGCCTGGCGGTGGTATTGGGAGATGGTCGGAAAACAGCAGGCGGTGATCGTCGACACCTGGTGGCAGACCGAGACGGGCGGACACCTGTGCGCGACCGTCCCCGGCATTCATCCGATGAAGCCCGGGTCCGCAGGACCCGGCGTACCGGGGATCTACCCGGCGATCTTCGACGAGAACGGCTTGCTGATCCCGCGGGGGAGCCCCGTGGCGGGCAATATCTGCATCCGCAATCCCTGGCCCGGCCGCATGCTCACCATCTGGGGCGATGACGACCGCTTCGTCAAGACCTACTACTCGCGCTATTGCAAGCCGGACAGCACGGACTGGCGCGACTGGCCCTACTTCACCGGCGATGGCGCGCTACAGGCCAGCGACGGCTACATCCGCATCCTGGGCCGCATCGATGACGTGATCAATGTGGCGGGTCACCGGCTCGGCACCAAGGAGTTGGAGGCAGCGTGCCTCACCGTGCCGGAGGTGGCCGAGGCGGCGGTGGTCGCCGTGCCGGATGAGATCAAGGGCGCGATGCCGGATGTCTACGTGTCGCTCCAGCCGGGCGTGTCGGCGGACGATGGAGTGAGCCGCAACATCGCGGCCGCCATCATCGATCAGATCGGCCCGATCGCGCGCCCACGCTTCATCTGGCTGGTGCCGGATCTGCCGAAGACCCGTTCGGGCAAGATCATGCGCCGGGTACTGACGGCGATCTCCACCGGTCGCGACCCCGGCGATGTGACGACGCTCGCCAACCCGGAGGTGGTCGAGGAGCTGCGCACACTGGTGGCGGAGAAAGTCACCGGCGTCGGCTAGCCGACGCGCCGGAAACGCCCGCGCGGCGGGGAGCGGGCGCTGCGCGCTACTTGGCAGCGCCAGCGGTGGCCACGCCGTACTTCTTGCGGAACTTGTCCACGCGGCCGGCGGTGTCGACGATCTTCTGCTTGCCGGTGTAGAACGGGTGGCAGTTCGAGCACACCTCGACCTGCAGATCGTGCCCCAGCGTGGACTTCGTCTGGAACGAATTGCCGCAAGTGCAGGTGACCGCGATCTCTTTGTACTCGGGATGGATGTCGGCTTTCATGGGAAGGCTCGGGCGGCCCTCCCGTGCGCGTGAGGCGCAGCGGTCCGGCCTGGAGTGCCCTGGTTTGGAAAAAAGGGCGCGAAGTGTAGCCCTACTCGCCGTCTTCCTCAAGCACCTTGAGGACTCTTGCACCGTCCTCGCTCGAGCTGCTAGCGCGAGTGCCCACGGAAGGCGAGAAGGGACTCCGGCGAGGGCTCGTACGGCTTGCCGCAGGCCGTCAGGCATTATCCACAAAAGCTGTGGATAACTCTGTGGAATACTCCAGGTAGGGTCATGCGATTTGGCGGCCATATTGCGGTTTTGTTGCAATGACGAAAAAATGACCACCCCATTACTACCTTGATCATCAATGGGTTACGCGTACCTCATGGAGCAACTTGGCTGGTTTGGGAGCTAATTCACTCATTTCCCAAAGAGGCCCGGAGCGCTGTGAATAAGGCGCGCGGCAGAGCCCAGAAACTCCCCCGGAACCGTTGACAATTTAAATTAGCCGCCCGTTTGCCTCGATTCCGGGAGAAAATGCGTCAGCACATCATTCAGGAAGCGCAGACCGAGAGGGCTCGCCCGGTAGCACATCCCTTCCCGCAGGATCAATTCCCGGCCGACGAGCTGATCGAGCGTCGGCCTCACGGCCTCCCAGTCGAGCCCCGTTCGCCGCGCAAACAGCCCGGCCTCGAACCCCTCCACCAGCCTCAGGGCGTTCAGCATGAACTCGAACGGCAGATCTTCGGCAGGCACGATCCTGCGATTGCCTGCGCCTGCGCCTGCGCTCGCCAGATACCGCCGGGGCTCCCGCGGCTGGGCGGACCGCCAGATCTCTCGGGCATCGGCCTGGGTCAGCTTGCCGTGTGCCCCGGCGCCAAGCCCCAGGTAATCCCCGAACCGCCAGTAGTTGAGGTTGTGGCGGCACCGGTGGCCGGGCGTTGCATACCCGGACACCTCGTACCGGCTGAAGCCCGCCACGCGCAGCCGCTCCTCGCACACCGCCAGCATCCTCTCGATCACCTCCTCGTCCGGCAGCGGCGGCGGGCGGGCGGCGAAGACCGTGCCGGGTTCCATCGTGAGCTGGTAGTGCGAAAGATGCGCCGGCGCCAGCAGGAGCGCCTCCCTGACGTCCCGCTCCGCGCCCTCGGCATCCTGCCCCGGCAGGCCGTACATCAGATCGAGGTTGAAATTCGCGATGCCGGCCGCGTGCAGCTCCTCGACCGCCCGGCGAGTCTCCTCGGGCGAATGGATGCGGCCGAGGGCCCGCAGGCGCTCGGCATCGAAGCTCTGCGCGCCGAGGGACACGCGGTTGACACCCGCCGCGCGGTATTCCGCGAACCGACCACGCTCGATGGTCCCTGGGTTGGCTTCCAGGGTCACCTCGAGATCGGAGGCGAGGCGCAGGTGGCGGCCGACCGTCTCGAGCACACGGGCCATGGCGCGCGGCGAGAACAGGCTCGGCGTGCCCCCGCCGAGGAAGATGCTGCTCACTTCGCGTCCGCGCACGGCGGGCGCCTGGGCCGACAGATCCGCGCCCAGCGCCTCGACATAAGCGTCCTCCGCGAATCCATCGCGCGCGGCATATGAGTTGAAATCGCAATACGGACACTTGCGCACGCACCAGGGAAAGTGCACGTAGAGCGCGAGCGGTGGGGTGTCGAGCACGGTGGTCAAGGCTGCCTGCGGCCGCAATAGTACGAGGATTGACGCCACATTTTAGATCACTCGCGGGTCTGCCTACCGGCCGGTAAGCTGCTCCGCCCACTTGTACCTTGATTCGAGACGCGGACCGTGTAAACCTCCCGCTTCGTTCCCCCGACGCTCGAGTCCCCCCCGCTTGGGCGCCATCCGCTCAACAATGGAAGCGTCCACCGAATGACCCAGAAGACCCTTGAGCTCGTCGACCGAGCCTCCGACCGCAAGGTGAGTCTGCCCGTGCGCCCGGGCACCATCGGCCCATCCGTCGTCGACATTGCCCCGCTCAACAGAGAGCTCGGCGTCTTCACGTACGACCCCGGATTCGGCGTCACCGCCGCCTGCGAGAGCCGCATCACCTACATCGATGGTGATGCCGGCGTGCTGCTCTATCGCGGCTACCCCGTCGAGCAGCTCGCCGAGAAGAGCACCTTCACGGAAGTGGCCTACCTGCTGCTGCACGGCGAGCTGCCGTCCCGCAAGCAGATCGACGAGTTCACGAGCAGCATCCGTCATCACACGATGATCAACGAGTCGCTGCTGCGGTTCTTCAACGGATTTCACTACGACGCGCACCCGATGGCGATGGTGTCCGCCGTGGTGGCCTCGATGTCCGCGTTCTACCACGACACGATGGACATCTATAACCCGCGGCAGCGCGAGATCTTCGCCCATCGCATCATCGCCAAGATCCCGACCATCGCCGCGGCCGCCCACAAGCACGCGCTCGGCCAGCCGTACATCTATCCGCGCAACGATCTCGATTACTGCAGCAATCTGCTGCACATGCTCTACGCCGTGCCGTGCGAGCCGTACGAGGTGGATCCCGTGGCCGCGCAGGCGCTCGACCTGCTGTTCATCCTGCATGCCGACCACGAGCAGAATGCCAGCACCTCCACGGTGCGCCTGGCGGGCAGCACCGGGACCAACCCGTACGCGGCGATCGCCGCGGGCATCTCCGCGCTCTGGGGTCCAGCGCACGGCGGCGCCAACGAGGCGGTGCTCACCATGCTCGAGCAGATCGGCACCGTCGACAACATCCCGAAGTTCCTCTCCCAGGCCAAGGACAAGACCAGCCACGTGCGCCTGATGGGATTCGGTCATCGCGTCTACAAGAATTTCGATCCGCGCGCCAAGATCATCCGCGAGATGTGCCACAAGGTGCTCTCACGCCTCGGCCGCTCGGACAATCCGCTGTTCGAGCTCGCGCTGCGCCTCGAGGAGATCGCCCTCCAGGACGAGTATTTCATCGAGCGCAAGCTCTACCCGAACGTCGATTTCTACTCCGGCATCATCTACAGCGCCATCGGCATTCCGCGCTCCATGTTCACCGTGATGTTCGCGATTGCGCGCACGGTCGGCTGGGTCGCGCACTGGCAGGAGATGATCGCGGACCCCGCGATGCGCATCGGTCGCCCGCGACAGATCTACACGGGCCCGACCCGGCGCGACTATCGCGAGATCGGCAAGAGGGCGTAACTTCCCCTCGCGGCCAGGCGCTGCGCATTCCGGATGGGGTTCGCCCGCGGCGACCCCCGTCAGTCCTGCGCGCGGGAGGTGAGCAGGCTCTCGACCTCCAGCGCGTTCGCGCGGCGCATCGGGCGTCCGTCGACCGGGCTGACCGGTGACTGGCGGATCCCGTCGCACGGGAAGACCGTGGCCTCGATGGGCTGATCGTCGATCTCGAAACGCACGCCAGGATAGGCGAGCACCCGCTCCGGGCTGATGCGCACGCGCTTCTCGGTCACCTCGTGCGCCACGCCGAAGTCCATCAGCTTGAGCACCACCGATTCGGCGCAATCGGCAAACAGATGCAGCTGCACCTCCGAGTACTCGGTGGCGGTGCCGCTCAACACCGGCCCGACCAACCTGGGCTCGAACTCGCCGAGGCGGCGCATCGCAGCAAGCGCCGCGCGTCGCTGCGCCTCGAGCGACTCCTCGTGCATCGCGCCGCCGAAGAGACGCTGGTATTCGGCGAGCGCCGTCTCGATCTCGGTGTTCTTGGGCAACACCGCACCCTCGGGCGCGCCGAACCGTTCCGCCGCCTTGCGCTTGGCCACTCCGAAATCGCGGATCCCGTGCTCGGCCATGATGCGCGCGGCCTCCTGCGCGAGCACGCGCCGCAGGTTCTCCTCGCGGGATGTCCCTCGGCGGTTCATCAGAATATCGAGGTCGCGGAACTCTGGCCCTGGGTCCCCTCACCGCTCGAGAGGGCGCTCTGGGCGCTCGGCAGATGGTTGGCCATGAACACCTCCGGGATGCCGTCCGGGCTCTCGTCACTCACGAGCAGACCGCTGCTCGGGGAGATACGCAGGGTCACGATGCCCGGGGGCATCGGCCGCCGCCACTCGGGAACACCCTCGAGCGCGTGACGCATGAAGCGGATCCAGATCGGCAGCGCCACGTGCGCCCCCTCCTCGCCGTATCCGAGGGAGCGATTGTCGTCGAACCCCGTCCAGACGGTGGCCTCGAGCTTTGGCGTGAAGCCGTTGAACCAGGCGTCCCGCCACTGGTTGCTCGTGCCCGTCTTGCCGGCGATGTCATCGCGGTGCAGCGAGAGGGCGCGCACGCCGGTGCCGTAGCGGATCACATCCCTCATCATCGAGGTCATGATGTAGTCGTTGTCCGCGCTGATGACCCGGGGCGCGATCTGTCCGGCCGGAAGGTAGGCCGAGCCGTCCCCGACCTGGGCCACCGCGGTGCACGGCGCCCCGGGATCGAGCGTCGGCGCCGATCCGCCGAGCGAGGCCGGCACCAGGCCGGCCGGAGCCGCCTGTTGGTTGCATCCGTGGCAGGCGATGCGCGGGGTGGCCTGCCAGATGACCTTGCCCGAGGCGTTCTCGATGCGCTCGATCAGGTACGGCGCGACGCTATAGCCACCGTTGGCGAACACAGCGTAGCCGGTCGCCATCTGAAGCGGCGTGGCCTCCAGGGTACCGAGCGCCAGCGTCAGGTTCTGGGGCAGGACCTTGGGATCGAACCCGAAGCGGGCGGCATATTGGGCGACATACGGAGTTCCGAGCGCGCGCATCAGCCGGATGGACACCAGGTTGAGCGAATGCGCCAGCGCCACCCGCAGCCGCACCGGGCCGCCGAAGGAGCGGGTGTCGTTGTGCGGCCGCCAGGTGGACTCCATGCCGGCGCCGCCGACCACCAGCGGAGCATTGAGAAAGGTGCTCGCCGCGGTGTACCCGTCGTGCAGCGCAGAAGAGTAATAGAACGGCTTGAATCCCGAGCCGGGCTGGCGCAGCGCCGAGGTGGCGCGGTTGAACTTGCTGGTGAAGTAATCGAACCCGCCGACGAGCGCGGCGATTCCCCCGTCATCGGGGTCGAGGGCCACCAGGGCGGCCTGGGCCTGGGGCACCTGGGCGAGATCGGCATCGCCGGCCTCATGCCATACCACATACACGATGTCCCCCCGGGAGAGCACATCGGCGGCGGTCTTGGGCGCGGGCCCCGTCTCCCCCTCACCGAGCTCCTTGTCCGCCCACGAGAGCCCGCTCCAGGGGATCTTGGCGAACCCGTGCGCACGCACGTAAACGGTGGCGCTCTGGTTGCCGACCTGCACCACCACCGCGGGGGAGAGCACGCCGATGGGCGCGTACTCATCGACCAGGGTCTGAAGTTGCCCCGCATTGGCGTTGCCCGCGAGCACGGTGTGCCCCGTCGGCCCGCGCCAGCCATGGCGCCGGTCATAGGAAATCAGGCCGAGCTGCACGGCCCGGTCGGCCGCCGCCTGCAGCCGCCCGTCAAGGGTGGTGTAGACGCGATACCCATCGGTTTCGGCCGTCGGCCCGAACTGCTGCAGCATCTGCTCCCGCACCATCTCGGCGACGTAGGGAGCCTGCACGTCGACGTGAGGCGCGTGCAGTCGGGCCTCGATGGGCATCCGGTCGGCCGCCTGGGCCTCTGCCGCATCGATGTAACCAAGATCGAGCATCCGGGTGAGGACGTACGAGCGGCGCAGAGCCGCCAGGTGAGGGTGCACGACCGGGTTGTAGAGCGAGGGCGCCTGGACGATGCCGGCCAGCGTGGCCGCTTCGGCCAGAGTGAGCTGGTCCAGGGGCTTGCCGAAGTAGGTCTGGGCGGCCGCGGCGACGCCGTAAGCGCGCTCTCCGAAGTAAATGACATTGAGATAGAGCCGGAAGACCTCGTCCTTGCTGAAACTGTGGTCCAGCCGGTACGCGACGATGCTCTCCTGGAGCTTGCGCCGCCAGGTCTTGTTCAGCGTCAGAAAGAGGTTCCGGGCGGCCTCCATGGTGATGGTGCTGCCGCCCTGGGCCTTGCGGCCCTCGATGACATTGATGATCGCCGCGCGCAGGAGGCTCCCCAGGTTGATCGCCCCTTCCTGGTAGAAGCGGTGATCCTCAGCCGCGAGAAAGGCCTCGCGCACCCTCAGGGGAATCTGGTCGAAGCGCACCGGGGTGCGCTGCTCGACACCGATCTGGGCGATCAGATCGCCACCCGTGGTGTAGATGCGCAGGGGTACTTTCAGCTCGACGTGACGCATCTGGGCCAGCGTCGGGAGAGACGGCTCCAGATAGACATAGGTGCAGGCATAGGCGTAGAGGCCGACCAGCGCCACCACCACCCCTGCCGCAACGAGCAGGGCAGGAACTCGAAAACGCTTCCAGTTCACGGAATGAGAACTCTCTGTGCTTTAACGTCTCCCCCCTCCCTGGGGTCAGGGGATTCTCCCGATCCGCAGGCTACCGTTCCAGCCCGGGCACGCGCCATGTACCTGTACTCAACCCACGATTGCCGAGTCCCCCGCACCAGATCCGCATTCCGCGGACCCGCTGGAACCGTGCCGGCCGCTTGCCGGTGGCCTGAAAAGCCTTTCGGCGGGCTGGATATTAGCACAGCCGCCCTGCCACCCCGCCGATGCGGGCCTGGGATGCCGAACTCAAAGACCTTCCCGCCCGGGGGAAGTTCGGGCCCTTCCCATGCCCCGGGGCGGGCCCTCCGGAGGGGGTGGCAGCAGATTCGTGAGGCGGCTCACGTTCAATTTAACCTTCTGCTGATATATATTGAAAGCAATGTTCACGAGGGGTGGCGATTTTCAGGCGTAAGACCCTGAAAAGGAAAAAAATGTTCCTCTTCCCGCGGAAGTACCGGCCACTGATTGGACTTGACATAACCACGTCCTCGATCAAGCTCATTGAGCTCAGCGCGGCCGGCGGTCAGTATCGAGTCGAGTCATATGCTGCCGAGCCCACGCCTGCCAACTCGATCAACGAGAAGAGCATCGTGGATGCCGAGGCGGTAGGCGAAGCCGTGCGTCGCGCCGTCAAGCGCTCCGGCACGAAGAACACCGAGGTGGCGCTCGCCATCAGCGGCGATGCGGCCATCACCAAGATCATCCAGATGCCGAGATCCCTGCGCCTCAACGACCTCGAGGCGCAGGTCCAGATGCAGGCCGATCAATACATCCCCTTTCCCATGGACGAGGTGAGCTACGACTTCGAGGTGATCGGACCCTCGGAGAAGGAGCCGGAAACCAACGACGTGCTGCTCGTTGCCACCCGCACCGAGAACGTCGAGCAACGGCAGGCGGCCGTGAAGGCTGCCGGTCTCACCACCCGGATCGTCGACGTGGAGGCCTTCGCGCTCGAGAACGCGTGCCGGCTGATGACGCACCAGATGCCCGATGGCGGCGTCGAGCGGACCATCGCGGTAGTCGACTTCGGCGCAAGCAGCACGACTTTCAGCGTGCTACGCAATCTCAAGGTCGTCTACACGCGCGATTTCGCCTTCGGCGGACAGCTGCTCACCGAGGAGATCATGCGCACCTACGGCCTGTCCCTGGAAGAGGCCGGGCGCGCGAAGAAGGAAGGCGGGCTCCCGGGCAACTACCAGTCCGAAGTGCTCGATCCCTTCATCGACGACATGACGCAGCAGGTCAACCGCTCGCTGCAGTTCTACCTCGCCTCCGGCTCCGGCCGCGAGCAGCCCGAGAAGATCCTGGTGTGCGGCGGCTGCGCCAACATTCCCGGGGTCGCCGATGTGATCGCGAGCCGCGTGGGCATCGCCGCCGAGAGGGGCGAGCCGCTCGGCCAGATGAAACTGTCGGCGCGCGCGCGCACCCAGGCGGTGCAGCGCGACGCGACCGCCCTGCTCACCGCCTGCGGTCTGGCCCTCAGGAGCTTCGACTGATGCCACGCATCAACCTGTTGCCCTGGCGCGAGGCGGAGCGCAAAGAGCGCAAGCAGCGCTTCCTGGTGGCCCTTCTGGCCGCCGCCCTCGGCGCGGGCGTCACCACCTTCGCCGTGCACCTCATGTACACCGCGATGATCGACGCCCAGCACGCCCGCAATCAGCTGCTGCAGGCGCAGATCCAGCGCCTCAACCAGCAGATCGGCAAGATCAACACCCTGCAGAAGACCGAAAGACAGTTCATCGCGCGCATGCAGGTCATCGAGCGGCTGCAGCGCTCGCGGCCGCAGATCGTGCACGTGTTCGACCAGATCGTGAACACCGTCCCGGATGGCCTGTACCTCACCGAAGTGCTGGAGAAGGGTGATCACATCCAGTTCAAGGGCGTCGCCCAATCGAGCACGCGGGTCTCCGATTTCATGCGCAACATCGACGGGTCGCAGTGGCTCACCAACGCCCAGCTCGAGGTGATCAAGGCCGGCAAGGGCGTGCCCGGCTCCACCTTCACGCTGGATGCCAAGGTGATCTCGCCCAAAGCGGCCGGCGGCGAGGCCGGTAACGGCATCAAGAGCGCCGCGACGGGCCACCCCACGGCGGGAGGGCACGCCCGATGAACGTCCAGGAAGTCCTCGACCAGCTGCGCGACCTCGATCCTCGCGATCCGGGCCGCTGGCCGCTCGCCGTACGCGCCGGCGCCGTGGCGGTGACGTTCCTGCTGCTGACGCTGATCCTCGTGTACCTCTTCGTCTGGCAATCGGTGCGGCCGCGGCTGCTGGCGAGCGAGGCCAAGGAGAGCCAGCTCCGCCAGGAGTTCGTGATCAAGCACGGCGTGGCGGCCAACCTCAAGGTCTACCAGCAGCAGCTTCAGGATCTGCGCCGCTCCTTCGGGGCGCTCCTGCGCCAGCTGCCGAGCAAGACCGAGGTTCCGAGCCTGCTCGAGGACATCTCCGACACCGCGAGCGCCGCGGGACTCTCGCAGCAGCTGTTCAAGCCGGGCAAGGAAATGGACAAGACCTTCTACGCCGTGCTGCCCATCAAGATGGTGCTCACGGGCGGCTACCACCAGTTCGGCGTGTTCGCGAGCGACATCGCCGCCCTGTCACGCATCGTCACCCTGCACGACATCGAGATCAAACCGCTGGCCAAGGCAGGCGGCTTCGACTCGCTCTCGCTGACCCTGACCGCCAACACCTATCGCTACCTGACCGCCGACGAGATGGCCGAACAGCATGCGAAATCGCACAAGGGCAAGTTCGTCCATCCGCCGCACCGCGGTCCGGGCTGACGGCGCGAAGGAGCCAAAGGTAATGACCCTCCATCCAAGACCCGGCGCTCTGGCGCGCGTGTGCGCGGTACTCGGCTGCCTGGTCCTCACGGCCTGCTCGAGCGCCGACGACAACCTGCAGCACTTCATCGCGCAGACCGAGCGACAGCCGGGCAGCTACGTGAAGCCGCTGCCGGCGGTTCCGAAGTACCAGGCGTACACCTACGCCGACCAGGCCAAGCGCTCGCCGTTCGTGCCGAGCGAGGGCCCCGGCATGAATGCGGTGCGCCCGAGCACCTCGCGTCCGCGCCAGTATCTCGAGCAGTTCCCGCTCGATACGCTCTCGATGGTCGGTACGCTGCACATCGGCGCGACGCTCTACGGACTCGTCGAGACCAAGGACGGCATCGTCCACCGGGTGACGATCGGCAACTACATGGGTCAGAACGACGGCCGCGTCGTTCAGATCACACCGGCCCAGATCCGCCTGGTCGAAGTCGTGCCCGACGGACTCGGCGGGTACATGAAGCGCCCGGCCGCTCTGGGCCTCAGTCATTGAACCAACAGACAGCACATGCTCGAGCAGGGGTTGCAAGAATGAAACGCCTTCCACCCAGACTCCGGATCCTGGAGGCAGCCGCCCTGTCCCTGCTGCTGGCCCTGCCGGCATTGCCGGCGCGCGCCTCCGCCGATGCGCAACTGAAGTCCATCGACGTGCAGCCACTGCCACACGCGCAGATGCAGCTGGCGCTGCACCTCTCGGGCCCGGCGCCGAAGCCGCTCTCCTTCACGATGGATCACCCGGCGCGCATCGTCATCGATCTTCCCGCGACCCAGCTCGCGCTCGCCTCGGACCTGATCAGCGTCAAATCGGGCGGACTCGAGTCGATCGTGGCCGCCGAAAACAAGCACCGCTCGCGCCTGGTGCTGACGCTCGATGAGATGACGGCCTACTCGATGCAGCGTGAGGGGAATGACATTCTCGTAACCCTCGGGGCGACCTCGAGCGACGCGAGCAACACGAGCGAGAGCGCCCAGGCGGCGCCGGAGGCGGCTTCGGCGGCGGCGCCCGCCCCGCTCGGATCGGCTCCGTGGCAGATCCGCAGCATCGACTTCCGGCGCAGCACCGATGGCGCCGGCAAGGTCATCGTCCAGCTCTCCGATCCGCACATTCCAGTCAACCTGAGCCAGCTCGGCAACCATGTCATCGTGGATTTCGGCAAGACTGCGGTCCCGACGACGCTGCTGCGGCGCTACGATGCGACCGACTTCGGCACGCCGGTCACCGGTTTCGACGTGACCCGCACCGCCCGGGGCTCGCGGATCACCATCGACGCCAACGGGGCGTTCGATGAGATGGCCTACCAGGCCGACACCGAATACGTCGTGGAGCTGCGCCCCCTCAACCAGGCGCAGGCTCTAGTCGAGCAGCCGAAGTACACCGGCCAGCGCCTGTCGCTCAATTTCCAGGACATCAAGGTGCGCGCCGTGCTGCAGCTGCTCGCGGATGCGAGCGGTGAGAACATCGTGGTGAGCGACTCGGTGCACGGCAGCGTGACGCTGCGCCTGCACGATGTGCCCTGGGACCAGGCGCTGCATCTCATCCTTCAGACCAAGGGGCTCGGCGAGGAGAAGCAGGGGAACGTGATCCTCGTGGCGCCGCAGACCGAGCTCGCCGATCGGGAAAAGGCCGAGCTCGCCGCCAAGCAGGCCGTGCAGCAGCTCGAGCCGCTACGCTCGGAGTACCTGCAGATCAATTACGCCAAGGCGGCCGATCTCGCCTCCCTCATCAAGTCGCAGGGGAACTCACTCCTGTCGAAGCGCGGCAGCGTCTCAGTGGACAACCGCACCAACACGCTGCTGCTGCAGGATACCCCGCAGCGGCTCGAGCAGATCAACAGCCTGGTGAAGCGGCTGGATGTGCCGATCCGCCAGGTGCTCATCGAGGCGCGCATCGTGCTGGTCAACAACGATTTCGAGCGCCAGCTGGGCACTCGGTTGGGCCTGACGCACTATACGCCCATCGGCACCAACGGGATCGGCGTCACCACGGGCACGGCGGCCGGGACGGACACGATGCTCAGCTCCGCCCTGACCAATGTCCAGGGCGGCAAGCCCGCGGACTCTCTGGTCAACGTCCCGACGGGCTCGAGCGCCGCGGACCGTTACAACATCAACCTGCCGGTCTCGAACCCCGTGGGCTCGATCGCCTTCGGGATCCTCAGCGGCAACTACCTGGTCGACCTCGAGCTCTCGGCCGCCCAGGCCGAAACCGAAGCCAAGGTCATCTCCTCGCCGCGCGTGATCACCGCCGACCAGAAGGAGGCGACCATCGAGCAGGGCGTGGAGATCCCCTACCAGCAGTCCGCCTCGAGCGGCGCGACCTCCATCGCCTTCAAGAAGGCGGTGCTGCTGCTCAAGGCCACTCCGCAGATCACGCCGGACAACCGCATCATCCTCGACCTGGAGGTGCGTGACGACCAGGTGGGCCAGACGTTCGTGGCCTCCGGCGGCGTCGATGTGCCGGCGATCGATACCCGCGAGATCACCACCCAGGTGCTGGTCAACGACGGTCAGACCGTGGTGCTCGGCGGAATTCTCCAGACCACCGCGCGCGACGTGCAGAACAAGGTGCCGTGGCTCGGCGACATCCCGGTCCTCGGGCACCTGTTCAAGAGCACCGACCGGACCAATAACAAGGACGAGCTGCTGGTGTTCATCACGCCGAAGATCGTCCGCCAGAATCTCTCGGTGCATTGACGGCGTCCCCGGGGCCGGCCACCGGCCCCGGGGGCTCGCGCGGCGACGGACCGCAGGTTCGGTCGCTCAGCGGTTGATCGGGACTTGCCCTGGTATGCTTGGCCCGGTCTATGGCAAGCAAACCCCCCAATATCTTCCTCGTCGGACCCATGGGCTCCGGCAAGAGCGCGGTTGGGCGCAGCCTCGCGCGCCATCTGCGGGTGCCGTTCTACGACAGCGACGCCGAGATCGAGCGGCGCACCGGCGTCGATATCCCGTTCATCTTCGAGAAGGAAGGCGAAGCGGGCTTCCGCGAGCGCGAGCGCGAGGCAATCGCAGCGCTCACCCAGCTGCGCCGCATCGTGCTCGCCACCGGCGGCGGCGCGATCCTGCATCCCGAGAACCGCCGCCTGCTGGCCGAGAACGGCTGGGTGATCTACCTTCGCACCTCGGTCGCGCAACAGGCCGAGCGGGTCAAGCCCGGCCGGCACCGCCCGCTGCTCAACGGGGTGGACGATGCGACCGGCCGGCTTCGCGAGCTGATGGAGGTGCGCGATCCGTTGTACGAGTCCGTCGCCGATCTGACGATCGCGACCGATGGACGGCAGATCAAAGCCGTCGTGCGCGACATCATCCAGACGATCCGCTAGATTCCACCCATGGATACGCTGAACGTCGACCTGGACAGCCGCAGCTACCCGATTCTGATCGGGCCGGATCTGTTGAGGGACCCTGATGTGTTCCGCCGACACGTCGATTTCCGCGACATTCTGATCGTGAGCAACACCACGGTTGCGCCGCTTTACCTGAGTGCCCTCGAAGAGAGCCTGCGGCCGCGCAGAGTCGTCGCGACGCTCCTTCCGGATGGCGAGTCCCATAAGACCCTGAGCACCGTCGCCCGAATCGAGGATGTCCTCATCGCCAATCGATTCGCGCGGGACTGTGCCGTCGTGGCGCTCGGCGGCGGAGTGGTCGGGGACATGGCGGGCTTCGCCGCCGCGATCTACCAGCGCGGCGTCGCCTTCGTACAGGTGCCGACTACGCTCCTGGCCCAGGTCGACTCGGCCGTGGGCGGCAAGACAGGTGTCAACCATCCCGGCGGCAAGAACCTGATCGGGGCTTTTCACCAGCCCGAGGCGGTGATCGCGGATACCCGCACGCTGGCGACACTGTCCGCGCGGGAGCTGCGGGCGGGGCTGGCGGAGGTCATCAAGTACGGCCTCATCTGCGACAGCGTGTTCTTCGCCTGGCTGGAGGCCAACGTCGAGGCGTTGCTCGCCGGCGATCAGGCAGCGCTGGCGCGGGTCATCCGCCGCTCCTGCGAGATCAAGGCGGCCATCGTGGGCCAGGACGAGCGCGAGCACGGCGAGCGCGCCCTGCTCAACCTCGGACATACCTTCGGGCACGCGATCGAATCCGCCACCGGGTACGGGCAGTGGCTGCACGGGGAAGCGGTGGCGGCCGGCATGGTGATGGCCGCGCGCATGTCGCAGGAAAGCGGGTTGCTCGGCGCGGAGGATCTCGAGCGGATCATGCGGCTGACGGCGCGCATGGACCTGCCGGTGCGTGTCCCCGGCCTCACGCCCGAGGTGGTGCTCGAGCACATGCGCATCGACAAGAAGGTGCAGGCGGGGCGCATTCGCCTGGTGCTGCTGCGCGGGATCGGCGCCGCCTTCGTCACGGCCGAGTATGATGAAGGGTGCCTGCGCCGCGCCCTGGAATCGCACCTGGGGTGAGATCGGGACGCCCTCCCATGAGCCACCCGGAACCCATCGCCGAAACCCTCGCGCCCTACGCGGCGCATGAAGACCGTTCTCGCGGGCGGCGCTACCCGGAGCCGCGGCCGGAATTCCGGGGCGAATACCAGCGCGATCGCGACCGCATCATCCACTCCAACGCCTTCCGGCGCCTGGTGTACAAGACCCAGGTGTTCGTCAACCACGAAGGCGATCTGTACCGCACGCGCGTCACCCACTCCATCGAGGTGGCGCAGATCGCCCGCTCGGTGGCTCGGGCGCTGCGTCTCGATGAAACCCTCACCGAAGCGATCTGCCTCGCGCACGACCTGGGACACACGCCCTTTGGCCATGCCGGTCAGGACGCACTGAACGAGTGCATGCGCGAGCATGGCGGCTTCGAGCACAACCTCCAGTCCCTGAGGGTCGTGGACGAGCTCGAGGAACGCTACGCGGACTTTCCCGGGCTCAATCTGACGTTCGAGTGCCGGGAGGGCATCCTCAAGCACTGCTCGGCGCGTGTCGCCCGGGAGCTGGGCGATGTGGGCGAGCGGTTCCTGAATCACCGCCAGCCCAGTCTCGAGGCGCAGATCGCCAACCTGGCCGACGAGATGGCGTACAACAATCACGATGTCGACGATGGCATCCGCGCTGGCCTGGTTGATCTCGAGCAGCTGCGGGAGATGCGCCTGTTCCGCCGGCAGTATGAGCAAGTCACCACTCGCCACCCCGGGCTCGGCGGCCGCCGGCTGATCCACGAGAT
Source organism: Pseudomonadota bacterium (assembly GCA_021777555.1). Classification (GTDB taxonomy): domain Bacteria; phylum Pseudomonadota; class Gammaproteobacteria; order Steroidobacterales; family Steroidobacteraceae; genus 13-2-20CM-66-19. The sequence goes on from JAJYDK010000034.1 coordinate 39,785, forward strand.
CATCCGCGGCATGATCAACCACATCGTGGTGGACTTGATCCGTTGCAGCCACGCGCGGATCGAGCGGGCCGCGCCCGCTTCCATCGAAGAGGTGCGCGCCCAGCCGCACCCTCTGGTCTCGCTCGGGGATGACACCCTGGAAGAACACCGGGAACTGATGCGCTTCCTGCGCGAGCACGTGTACCGTCATTACAAGGTGCTGCGCATGACGACCAAGGCCCGCCGGGTGGTGCGCGAGCTATTCGATGCCTTCATGAACGAGACCCGCCTCATGCCCCCGGAACACCAGGCGCTCGCCGGCCGGGGTGAAGCCGACCGCGGCATCGCCGGACGCGCCCGCGCCGTGGCGGACTACATCGCCGGCATGACCGACCGCTACGCGATCCTCGAGCATCGGCGGCTGTTCGACCCCGCGGAGCGCACTTGACCATGTCCAGCGTCGGTCCTGGCCTCTCGATCGATGCTCGCCGGCACTTCCTGCACGCTCTGCGGCGCGTGCTGCGACCCATCATCCGCCTGCTGATCCGCAGTGGCATCAGCTACGACCAGTTCGCCGATGTGGCCCGCGGCGCCTATGTCGAGAGCGCGGTGCGCGACGGCATCGCAGCCAGTCCGAAGCCCACGCGCGAGCAAATTGCCCTGATCACGGGCATTCCCCGGCAGCGTGTCGATCACTACATCGATGACGAAGGTGCGCTGCCCACCGCAAAATCGACGCTGACGGACGGCATGACCGAGGTCCTGCACAAATGGCACACCGATCCGCAATATCTCGGGCCCGATAGCGTGCCCCTGGAGCTGGAATACGAAGCGCCCAGCGGACCCAGCTTCCAGCGCCTCGTCGCCGAGATCAACGCGGAGGTCAATCCGGCGTTGGTGCTCGAAGAATTGCTGCGCGCCGGATCCGTGGCGCGCTCGGAATCGATGCGCATCCGCGCCCTGACTCGCCATTTCATATGGCTCGGGGGAGGCCCCGCCAGTATCGAATATTTCGGTATCACGCTGGCCGATCTGGCTCACACGCTCGAGTACAACTTCAATCCGGCGAATGCAAGCCACAAGCGCCTTGAGCGCTTCGTGTCCGCTGACAAAGGCCTTGCCCGGAGCTCAATATCGAGTTTTGAAGCTTACGCGAAAGACCGCACCAGCCAGTTTCTCACGGATCTAGACGACTGGCTCGCCCGCCACTCGGACGCAAATGCCAGCCAACCAGGCCCACGGGCGGACACGGGCTTGAACGTGTTTCTCTATCTAGAACCGCCGTCGGACGATGAGCCTCTCTCGGCCTTGGTTCGACGGCCTCGACATGATGGCTCCCGGGCGTCATGAATTCCGGAGATACGACAAAGCTACTGCTTCATGCGCTGCGGCGAGCTCTGCGCCCCGTGACACGCATGTTGATCCGGGCCGGCATTCGCTACGAGGAATTCACCGACGTGGCTCAATCCATCTACGTCGAAAGTGCAATCCGCGACTCGGACCACCACGGCGTCCTCCCAAGCAGGGAGCGCATCGCGGCGCTTACTCGATTGACTCGCCACCAAGTCGATTATTACGTAGACAACGAAAGAGCGCTGGCCACTGCTGCACCCACACTAACGGGCACGCTGCTTGAAGTCCTCCACAAGTGGCACACCAATGGCGATTACGTGGGGCCATACGGCATCGCTCTCGATCTGGAATTCGACACGCCGTCGGACCGTTGCTTTCGCAGTCTGGTCGCGCTCGTAGACCCCAAGGTAAATCCGCACGCCGTCCTCGATGAGCTTCGCCGCGCCGGCGCCATCATGCAGACCGGGGACAAGCACTTTCGAGCCGTGTCTCGTTATTTCATGATGCCGGACCCCACTTCTCCCAACCTGATCGAGCATTTCGGGAGGACGCTATCTCGCCTGGCGGCGACGATGGAATACAATATGGATCCGAAGCACGCCGGGAAGCGGCTGGACCGGCGTGTTACCGCCGATCGCGGTCTCCCGCTCGAAGCCATTCCAGCATTCGAGAAGCATGTGCGCGAAAAGTCGGTCGAGTTTTTGCTGGAATTGGACAACTGGCTTGCGTCCCATGCGGACGTTGACGCGGACTCAGGTGAACGAGTCGACCTCGGGGTAAACGTGTTCTTCTATGTATGCCCCCCAGCCGAAGAAGACCCATTGGCCGCTCTCGCCGGCAATTCAGAAGCCAAAACGGCCCTAAATAGCTAGTCGGCCAGCCGCTTCATTTCGATCAGTTCGTCGCAGCCCGCTTCTGCTTCCTGCCGAAGCGCCGTATGCCTGTACAGCAGCGCTTCCGGTCTAGCTTCGGTTTTCCGTAATTCTTTGACCCAATTCACACTTTCTTGGTACCCTACCTTACATAAGAAGCGCTTGATATTACATAATGTAATTAATAAGCTGCCGGCCCCGCCCGGCGCGGTTCGCCAGGAGGTTCAGATGTCTCGGTTCGAACAGGCACGTTTGCGCAGCCTCACCATGTCCGCAGTGGCAGTTTTCGTGGCTGCTGCGCTCGTTGGGAAGGCGCACGCCGCCACGTTGACCGTTGGTCCTGTTGAACAGGTCAATCTCAAGTCATCAACCCTCGTTGTCCTGGGCCAGGTCTACCATATCGGCCCCTCGGTCTCCGTTCGTAACCAAGCCGGAGCGGTGATATCGCTGGGTTCCCTCGCGCCGGATACCGTGGTGTCCGTTGATGGGACCGAGACGGCGGCAGGCAAGGCAATCATCAAGAGCGTGACTGCCCTTCCTCAACTCGACGTTCCGGGGGCAACCCCATTGATGGTCACGGGCGTCGTGTCGCAGGTGACACCGATCGGTCAGATCAAGATCGGCAACCTGATTGTTGACGTCAATGCAACCCTGACCAGTGACTCGCAGCAGGTTACGACCGGCGAGCTGGTTGAGATTGCGGGAACACAGCCAACCGGTGGCGGACTGTTCCTGGCTCAGAGCGCGGTGTCCCTGACTGGCGTCGGTGGCAGTGGCTTCAGGTCGAAGGCGGCAATTGGCGTCGGTGGTAGCGGCTTCAAGTCAAGCACTGCGATCGGTGTCGGTGGCAGTGGCTTCACGACGAACGCCGCGATCGGCGTCGGCGGCAGCGGCTTCACGACGAACGCCGCGATCGGTGTCGGTGGCAGTGGCTTCAGGTCGAAGGCGGCAATTGGCGTCGGCGGCAGCGGCTTCACGACGAACGCCGCGATCGGCGTCGGCGGCAGTGGCTTCAGGTCGAAGGCGGCAATTGGCGTCGGCGGCAGCGGCTTCACGACGACCGCCGCGAGCAGAGTC
>JAJYDK010000072.1 GCA_021777555.1 Pseudomonadota bacterium
TCATCGAGTTGAACGAGCCGCTGGCCCTTCCTCACGTGCTCGCCGGAGTGAAAATAGATGCCCGTGACCTGCCCGGAGAGCTGCGGCGTGAGATGCACGCCGGAGGTGGCCACGAGGCTTGCGATCGTGTGAATCTCCGATCGCCAGGACACTTCGACCACCGTCGCCGCCGAGACGCTCACCTCGTACGGCCCCTGGTGCGCCTGGGCTGCGCGCGCGGCATGCTCACGCCAGAGCTTGATGCCGCCGATCAGCGCAATCGCCACCGCGACGAGGAGTACTGTGCGCCAAAGGATGCGTCGCTCAGGATTCGCCATCGATCAATTCTCCTCAGCCATTCTGGATGTTCCTCTGGCGACGGTCGGCGACTGCGCCGACCAGCTCCCACCGAGCGCGACGAACAGACTCACGGTGTCCAAATATCGTTGCGATTGCGCCTGGATGTAGCTCAACCGCGCATTGTTGTATTGCACCTCTGCGGTCAACAGCGAGAGGTAATCGACCGCACCATCCCGATAACTGGTCTCGGCAACCTGCAGGGCCGCATGGTTGGCGGCAAGCGCATTCTGCTCGGCGCGCAGAGTCTGAGCGTCGTGCTCGAGCGCCCGCAGGGCGTTGGCAACCTGCTGGAAGGCCCCCAATACCGTCTGTCGGTACGCCGCAAATGTTGCGTCGTAGGAGGCGATCGCCTCACGTTTTTGCGCCTCGAGTGTGCCGCCTGCAAAGAGGGGCATGACCAAATCGCCGGCGACGCTCCAGATGTTGCTCGCAGCGTGCACGAAGGCCCCGGGTGCGCTGCTCTCCTGACCGAACTGAGCGGTCAGCGTCACGGCCGGGTACATCTGCGCCTTCGCCACACCGATCTCGACGTCCGCGTACCGCAGCTGGGCCGCTGCGGCGCTGATGTCAGGACGCTGGCGTAGCAGCGTAGACGGCAGACTGACCGGAATCCGTACCGGCAGTCGCACTTCGTTCATGCGCGGCGAGCGATCGCGCCACTGCGCGGGCATTTGGCCCACCAGAATCGCCAGCTCATGTCGATAGACGGCCCACTGCTGTTCCAGCGCCGGTAGCGTGGCCTCGCTCGAGGCCACATTACCGCGCTGCGTGAGGACGCTCAGATACGGTACGGCGCCGTATCGGTATTGTGTTTCGGTGAGCGCCAACAGCGTCTTTTCACGCGCAATGATGGAGCGCGTCGCCACAATCTTCGCGCGCACCGAAGCGGCGCTGATCGCGGCCGAGGCGACGTTGCCAATCAGGGTCAGGCGGGCCGCATCGAGCTCGTAGCGGCGGTAGTCGACCTGCGCGTGTTCGCCTCTGTAGATCAGCCGGTTGACGCCAAAAAAGTCCGGGTAGTAGCTGACCGCGAGTCCGCCAGAGTACAGCGAGTAAATCCGCCCGGGAAAGGATCCGCCGGAACTCGCCGAGGACGTTCTCTGCCGTGAGGCACTCAGGTCACCGTTCACCTGCGGATAGAAAATGCCGGCCGCAGCCGCCATCGCGGCCCGCGCCGCACGCAAATTCGCCTGTTCCTGCGCCAGGCCGGGATTGTTCGCCAGTGCTTGGCGGATCAGGGCATCGAGTTTTGGTGAATGGAACTGCCGCCACCATTGCGCCGCGGGCGAGGCGCCGTAATTGAATTGCTGGGCTTGGCCCGCAGGCCCGACGGCACTCACGGTGGTGTGTGGCGAAGGGGCGCGTGTGTACGACTGCGTGTGCACCGCCGGTAGCGAGTACCGGGGCGCGAAGGAACAGCCCGCCAGGCTCAGTACACTGGTACAGGCTACTGCCCAGATCGCAGCAGTGCTTCTTGTCATGCCTGCTCCAGTGCAGCGCCGCATCCGAGCACGCGCGCACACCACTCTTGGGTAACGGTAATTGGGCTGCATCCTCAGCACATCTGACGAAACTGCCGTATAGGGGTGCCCGGAGAGATCGGGACACTCTCTATCACCGCAGGCGACGGCCCTACGTCTTGCAGAAGAATAATGCTTAGCATGCTAACGTATCGGGAATCCCCGCGCAATGCTCACCTCGTGTCCTCGTGTTCACGCACGCATGACGTGATGACGGAATTCCGCCGCGACGACGCTGCGAGTTGCACGGACGGCAGATCGCTCACGACCCTATGTAGGTCCCGAAGACGAGTCCGTTGCGGCGCTCGCAAGCGCGCAGCGCGCTTGCGAGCGGGGAATCGGGCGCGTAGTCTCAGGGTCCGTGGTGACGCTAGGACGAACTGCAAGCCTCGCTCTCGGTCATGCTTGTAGCCCGTATCCACAGGTTCCATGGCGAAGTTGTCTCGACGCGGCGTCCTTCAGGATGTCATGCAAAGGGCAGCGTTGATGCGTGTCGGCGAATTCGGTCGTACCATGATTGTCGCCGCAGCCTTGGCGGTCGTACTGGCGGGATGTGCCAGCACCCGGCAACCGAACCTTACGGCGTCGCATCAGGTGATCACGATGCCCCCAATGGGTGTGGCGGCATCGGCCACTGCACCGCGAGCACCCCACACGTCCGGTGTCTACGCGGTTCTGCGCCATATCGGGCATGCGGTCGTCAATGGCGTCTCCTGGCTGTTTCGGCCTCCGACCGGTGTATACGGGCCGCCGGAAAAAATCGCCTACAGCAGCGCGAGGACATGGAGGAGTGCGACGGGAACGCTGGGTTGCGCGTCCAAATGCATCACCGTTCAACGCAATAGCGTGCAGCCGATCAACTAGGCCAGGCGTCAGTGGTGCTGAGGACTCTGGACGTCCTGTTGATCCCCCTCCTTCGTTCCGTCACCCGCTCGTTGCGCCATGTCAGACGGGTGTCCGCACGCCACGCAATGGCACGTGATCTCATCGGGCCACGGCGATACCCGGCACACTGAGCCGCAGGCGCGCGCAACGCCCATGGGCTGGAGACCTCACATCGAGTCGTGGCGCCAATCGCGGTGACGCTTCTGACGAATGGTATCGTAATCAATTGATTTCAAAGAGGTCCTTCGCGTCTATCCACGGCCGGTCTCCGCCGCGCCCCTGCGCCGTTTGGGGCCCATTCGGGGTCGGTCTCCCGCGCTGCGGATTGGCCAGCCCGGATTTGTCAGTCCAAGGGAACACTGTCCGCTGCCGCGGGTCTGTAGGGTCGGCCTCGGCGGAAACCGTCGAGAGTCGAACGCGGCACTCTTTTCGGGGTCACGATGCCCGCGATCAGCGTCCGGCACGATCACGGCAATACGTCCGTGGCGCGCGGTATCCCTCCCTCGCACAACGTGCTAGGGTCGGCCCGCTTGACTGGGGGATCAGGTCTATGCCGTCATTGGGATGTCGGTTCGGAAGCCCTTCACGTGGATTTTGGGGCCGTCTCGGGACTGGCCTTCGCATGATCACACCTCGCTGGAGCGACGCACCGGCCACGGCCGCCAGGGCCGCATTCTCGCTGCGCGCGCTCCCTGCCGGCGATGCGTGCGCGCTGCCGAGAACCGTGAACGCAACCCGGTGTGCGACCCGGACAGGCGCTCAGGATCCGGCATCCGCCAGCACTCGTGCGCCGACCCGCGATTCCGAAGGGCGTCGAGCCCGTCGATCAGCCGAACCGGGTCGCCCGCGACCGGCATCCTTGCGTCAATGAATTTTCCGCTGCGCGCCTCGGTCGCTGCCGTTCTCGGGCACTCGCGCGTCGCTCAGCCGGCATGCGACCCGAGAACTCGAGCGCTTCTGGCGTGCAGCATCACGCATTTTCCACGACGGACCTCACTATGAACAACGATCACTTTGATGACACGCAACGTAACGCGCTGCGCCTGTTGACCCGGGTATTCGGCCTGGTCTGGCTGGTGAACGCGGGCTTCCAGGCCATGGCCTGGCTGGTCGTCGCGAACGCGCATGGGAACTTCCTGCACGCGCTCGCAAAGCCCGCCTCGAAGGTCCCTGCGGTCGTGCGTCCGCTGCTGCTGGCCGCACTGCACGGCGCGCAGGCGGTGGGCCCGAAGCCCGTTGCGCTGTTGATGGTTGCGATCGCGGTTCTGCTCGGCGCGGCACTGCTCAGCGGGCGCAAGGTCGCATGGGCGGCCCGCGTCGGCGTGTGCTACAGCGTCCTCTGCTGGATCTTCCTCAACGGCTTTGGCTACCCCTATAGCGGCGGGCAGACCGATCCCGGCGTATTCGTGGCGTACGCGATCGCATTCCTGTTCGTCTGGTCGGTCGCGCCTGTGCTCGAGGGACGCGGTCCCGATGAGCCGAAGAGCGCGAACCGCCTGTGGGAAGTGGCGCGCCTGAGCTTCGCAGTGCTGTGGCTGTTCGATGCGTTCCTGAAGTGGCTGCCGGCGTTTCTGCTTCATTTCACGAGCCAGATCACCGGGGTGATTCCCGGTCAGCCGCACTGGATCGCCGTGTGGCTCGGATTCGTCGCCGCCCTCGTCCATGCGGTCGGCCCGGTCCCGGTCGCCATCCTCGTCGGCCTGTCCGAAACGGCGGTGGCGCTGGCGCTGCTCAGCGGCAAGTGGCTCCGCCTCGCGATCCCCTTCGGCATGGCCTATTCGCTGTCGGTCTGGGTGACCGCGGAGGCCTTCGGCGGTCCGTATTCGAGCGCCGGCACCGGGGTCCGCGGCAACGTGCTCGGCAACGTGCTCATTTACTTGATCCCCTTCCTCTTCCTGTGGATTGCCGAGTCGCGTCGGCGCGCGGCACAGGCCTAATCGATGCGACACCGATGGGCGCGGCGCGATGACGCGGCGCCCATCGGTCTGCGCCCTCTGCGCACTCCATACGGTCCCTCCGGGTCAATCCGGGTCCATCCGGACCGAACCCTCGCCGGTAGCGCCAGGGGGGTGGGCGCTACCGGCGAGTCCCTCACGAGGCTGAGCGCGATCTGCGCGCCTCAGCGCAGGTGATACCGCACCGTCGCATACACGTAACGGTCGCGCGGATCCCCGTAGGTCAGGTCATACCCGCCCACGAAATTGTTCGCAATCGAACCGTAGTTCGTGTACGGCGGGTTCTGATTGAACAGGTTAATCACCCCCAGCGTGAAATCGAAGTGACGCACACCGGAATAGGACACCTGCGTATTGATCGTGTCGTACGCGGCGACGTCACGCGGAACCCGTGTGATCGTCGAGGGGGTATCCATATAGGCCTCTTGGTAATTCTGGGTCGCCGAGAACTCCCAGGACGCCGTCCTATACCCCACGGTCACGGTGTGCCGCCACCGGATGACGGCGCCTCCCGTCTCACCCACCGACGAGAGACCCTGGTTCACGACGTCGGTCCAGGTGCCGTTGTAGTTCTGCACCGCATACTTGTAGAAGTACGCACCGTTGGCCCGCACGAAGACGTCTCCGGGCCCCAACCGCTTGTCGTAGCTGAGCGTGACGTCAAGACCACTGAGGTAGGTCTTGAAGAGATTCGCGGCCGTCTGGCTGATCGAGACGATATTGCCCGATGAGTCACGAGTGACGAAGCGCGAGAACTCCGCAGCCGTCTGGGTATTTTGCAGAATGACCGAATACGGCAGGCCGCCGCTTGCAATCTCGTTGCGCATGTAAATCCAGAACGAATCCAGATCCAAGCGCAGGCCGCGCGTCGGCTCGAGCACCATGCCGAGGGTGTAGTTGATCGACTTCTCGGGCTTGAGGTTCGGATTGCCGCCCGTGACCGTCGTGAACTGCTCGCTGCAGGCCGGATTGTTCGGGTTGAACACCGGACACTGCACCGGATCTCGCGTTCCGTTCGAGGTGACACTGAACGTCTCTGGGGCATACAGATCGAGGAGCGATGGCGCACGGAAGCCCGTTCCGGCCGATCCGCGCAACTGCAACCACCGCAACGCCTTCCAATGCAACCAGAGTTGTGGATTGACCGTGCTGCCGACCGTTTGGTAATGATCCCAACGGACCGCAATGTCTCCCTGCAGGGAATGCACGATGTAGCCGTTCAGCTCAAAGTACGCGGCCTGGGCGGTTCGCGAGGCGGATTCGGGCAGCGAATTGCCCCCGAGACCACCAACGTTGCCCTGCTGCAGCACCGTCGCCGGCGAATAGTCGTACGTCTCGCGACGCAGCTCTGCGCCCACGGCGAGCCGTAGCGCCCCGGCCGACAGCTGCGCGATCTTGCGGCTCGCGCTCGCATCGACACTGGTCAGTGTGGTCTTGGTCGAATAGTCCTGGCCAATGAATTGGTCCGCTTGCGCTTGCGCGAGTGCGCTTGCGTCCTGGGTCGGTCCGAACGGGTTGATGACGCCGGAGTCGAGCAGCGGCATGATCGTTGAATACAACGGCCAGCCATGCTGCAGATTGTCGGACAAGGCCGTTTGGCCGAACAGCAGCGAGCCGTTGTAATGCCAGCCGATGGCGTTTCCCTTGATCCCGGCGACCGCTCGCGTCGTGTTTGTGCGGTCGTAGGTCTCACGGATGCCATTGGCGAAATCGCGGTAGATGAGGTTCAGGGGCTGCCCGGCGAGTCCATGGGACGCCGCCCAGGCCGTCGGATAGTAGGGACTCGAGGGCGGCAACAGAAATGCGCCCTGCCCCGGCTTCGCATTTGGATTGTTGTAGCCCGGATACTGCGTCGCGAGCAGGTTCGACAGATAGGCGATATACGGGTTTCCGGGCAACAGCGGATTGAGGAAGGCAAGCGGCACCGGTTGCGTATAGGTCGTCTGGCGCACCTGTGAGAACAGCACGTTGCCGTAGAGCTCGGTGGAGTGAGTCAGGCGGTAGGTGCCGTTGAGAATGAGACTGTAGCGGGAGCGCTTCGGCTGCAGCGAGTCGTAGGGCGAATTGTCGAATCGGCACTGCGTCGGGTAATTCGCGTCGTTGAGGGACGTCGGGGCGCAATTGCCGACTTCCGGGCTGTAGACCCCGCCGTGGGGCAGCACTGCGTTGGGCGGAATGAGCACGTTCGCGGGAAAGGCGAAAAATGACGTGACGTCATTGCCGTAACCCGGGCTGTATCGACTGGCGTAGGAACGCGATGAGCCCATGATGGGCGATTTGTGGTCGTACTCGAGTCCAATGCCAATGTTGTAGCGGTCTCGTTCGAGTGATCCGGTGCCGGCGTAGACCGAGATGTCCTCGGCGGTGCCGCCGCCCGCCTGGGTCGGGGACCCGATCGTCGCGCTCGCGTCCAGACCCTGGAAATCCGATTTCAGAATGAAGTTCACCACCCCCGCGATCGCATCACTGCCGTACACGGCAGACGCACCGTTCTCGAGGACTTCCACGCGCTGCACCGCAGCGAGCGGAATGGAGCCGACGTCGACCGTATCGCCCGCCGTACTGACCGGCATCCGCAGCCCATTGACGAGCACGAGCGTGCGGGCCGCGCCGAGCCCATGCAGTGAGACCGTCTCGATTCCACCGGTGGTGAACCCGGTCGCCTGCGCCGACGTGACGCTTCCGACGCTGCTGGTCGAGGTCACTTGCTGCAGCAGTTGCGGGACGCTGGTCGCACCCGAAAGCCGGATGTCTCGCCGGCTCAGCATCTGCACGGGCAGTGCATTGAGCGTATCGACGCCGCGGATGCGCGTACCGGTGACCACGATCGCGTGCAGCGTGGTGAGGCTGCCATTCGAGCCGCCGGTGGCCGGCGGTGGATCCGCTGCCGCGCGGGCAGCGGCCCCGGCGAAGGTCGTGCTGTGGCCTTGAGGAGCGCCATGCGCATTCAGCGCCTGCGGATCGCCCACCTTGGGATCGGCTCCTGCGGGCACACCGGTGGCCGGCGGGTCGGCCGCCGTCTGGCCCGCCAGAGGCACGATCGTAATCGTGTGCACGTCGATGTAACGGAACGTCAAGCCGGTGCCCGCGAGCGCATGTTGGAGGGCTTCAGAGAGCGTGAAGCTTCCGATCACCCCGGGACTGCGGCGGCTGGCAACCTCCGTCGAGGGGTAGACGATCTGGAAGCCAAACTCCTGCGCGAGGCTGCGCAGCGCCGGGCGCAGGGGCTCCGGCGGAATATCGGTACTGATCCGGGTGGTCGCGGTTTGCGCCACCGCACCCGCTGGCACTCCGGCCACAGCCATACCCAACGCCACGGCGATGACTTCGGCCCGCATAACCTGTCTCCCCAATTTGTTCTAATCGATTCTGATCGGCCCACGTCACGCGCAATGCCGCAACGCCGGCTCTCTGCGCAATATGAGCGTGGAGGGGGCGGTTTTATACCCCCCGTGGGGCGAAAACTTATCGGACCGCCTGACGGGTGATCAGCACCTGCCCGCCGACCTCCGTCACCTTGATGCCGGGGTACTGCCGGAGGAAGGCGATCAGAGAGTCCGGATTGGTCGAGGCGAACACCCCATCGATCCTGAAGGTCTCGAGCGAAGGCGACGCGATGACCAGGTGCCGCGCGTTGTAGCGGTTGAACTCTTGCACGACGTTGCGCAGATCGGTGGAGGCAAAGATGAGCTTGCGCTGGACCCAGGCGATGGCATCCCGCGTGTTCGCCGGTACCGGTTGCAGGCGGCGCGTCGGGGAAACGGTCACTTGCTGACCGGCGGTCAGGTAGACCGTGGAGCGACCCGCTGGGCCGCGAATGGCCAAGGGTCTGAGCGGATTCGACGCAGGCACATCGAGCGGACGGGGACGCGCAACGACGACTTTGCCCTCGATGACGGTGACGATCGCCTCGGCGTGAAGCAAGTTCACATCGAATTGCGTGCCGATCGCGCGCACGACGGTTGCACGGGTGCGCACGATGAACGGTCGATGGGCTTCGTACGTATCGGCGAAGAGCGCCTGGCCGCGCACCAGGTCGATCTCCCGCTCGTGCTCGGTGTAGCGCACGATGATCCGCGAGCGCGCGTTCAGATCGACGACCGAGCCGTCCGCAAGAGTAATGCTGCGCTTCTGGCCGACGCCCGTGGCGTACGAGGTCGTGCCGGCGCGGACCCAGAGCGTGATCAGCCCCGCTCCGATGAGCGCAAGCGCTCCGGCCGCCCAGGACAGGCGGGCCGGCGTCGACCAGCGGGGCCGGTGTCGAGCGGGCACGGGCGGCGGGGCAGCGCCCGGAAACGGGACGAGGTTGTCGGCGTCTGTCGCTTCGGCGATGAGCGCCTCTTTGGAGAATCGGGCGCCGACGTCCAGAGCGCCGGCGCGGTTCCATCGCGAGGCCACCTCCAGGTACGCCGTCATGTGCGCCGGGGCTTGCTGCAACCAGGCGCAGAACCCCTGGCGCGTCCTCTCGTCTGCAGTAGCGGCACGGAATTCCACGAACCACACACAGGCCTGCTCGTAGACCTCTTGCGAATACCGCTTGCCGATACGTGCGCTCACGCTCTGCCTACTGTGCATCGAGATGCTGGTGAAGCTGCTGAAGCGCCTTGGCGAGGTACTTCTTGGCCATCGGAAACGAAATGCGCAGCTCGCGGCTGATTTCCTTCAGGGTCATGCCGTATTGGCGGTGCAGCACGAAGGTGGCGCGCGCCTTCGGGGAGAGCCGCTCCAGCGCGTGCGTGAAGGCTTCCAGGCATTGCTGACCGTGGGCCTGCAGGAGCGGGTCGGCATCCGGCGAGGCCGGCAGCTGCGCCAGCAGTTCCTCGGCCTGCACCGATGGCGGGATGGCGGAATGCTGCAGCGCATGCTGCTGCGCGACATGCAATGCGACGGTAAACAGGTAGGCCTCCGGGGAGCGGATCGCATCGCCATCGGGGACGCGCAGCATCCGCAGGAATACCTCTTGAGTCAGGTCCGGGATGTCCGCAGGGTTACGGACCCGGAAGGAGAAGAAACGCCGCAATCGCTCGCCCTGAGAGTGTGCGAGCGCAGCAGCGAGGCTCGGGGACTTATCCGGCGGCATGGGCGATCGGCGCTAGAGACCTGTGCATTCGTTGTTCAAAGATCGCACTCGGTGCCCAATTTATACCCTCCTCCGGAAAAAAAAGTTACGCGCCGACGTGACGGCGACTGTCCGGGTCCTCGGCACAGACCGCGAAGCGGCGTGAGCGACGGTCAATTGCGGTCCGGCCCCATGCACCGCGACGACCGTCGAGACCGAGTCTGATGAGTCGAAAAGATCTTTTAAATCAATGTCTTTTGGTGTGTATTGAGGATCATTTCTCGGGGCGCGTGACCACCTCCCGATGAGCGCATCCAGCCCGCGTCCCGAGAGACTCCGAAAC